>CAVVHA010000009.1:0-31798 GCA_963747925.1 uncultured Acidobacteriota bacterium | reverse complement strand
GGTGACCAGCTCTCCCTCGCCACGCGCCTTGAGGGCCTGGATGGCGGCCACGAAGTTCAGCTCGTCCCCCGTCCCCGAAAACAGGGCGTCGACGACCGCCAGGGGGATCCTCACGTCCACGTTCTCGGGCCGGTCCTTCCCGTCGCGGGCCTTGACGAGGAGGTACTCTCCCGACTTGGCGACGCGCACGTTCTCGTGCTCGGACTCGACCGTCACGTACTCGCCGTCCTCCGCGGTCCGGACGGCCTTCCAGATCTCGCGCAGCTTCGCGGCATCGATGTTCTTCTCCCCCAGTTTCATCTGCTCCGTGTCGACGTGGATATCCTGCATGACGGGGGCAAGGCTCTCGATCATCGAGATCGGGACGTTGATCCGCACCGTCTCCGGCTCGGTCTTCTTCTCCTCGACCCGGATGTGGATCCAGAGGTCCTTGGCCATCGCGCTGGACAGGGCGAGCGGCAGGACCAGGGCCAGGGCGGCTGTCCAGGCTGCGATTCTCTTCTTCATGGGGTTCCTCCTCCGTGTTGTTCACCCTATGTAACGACGCCCGCCCCGTTTCGGTTCCCCCGTTCATGGAAAAGGACGGGCCGCTCGCCGGCTCCCTGGGACCGCCGGCGGACCGATGGTCATTCATGAAGGTCGTTGCCCGGGAGCCGGCCGAGGTCCCAGAATGGGGCCCCATGAGCGCCCATCTCCCCCCGACGCCCGCGACGGGACCGCACCGCAGGGGGCTGCTGCGCGTGCTCGGGGTCTCCGAAGGGGCCGCGATCGGGATCGGGGTCGCGATCGGAGCGGGGATCTTCCGAACGCCGGGTTACGTCGCGGGGTTCCTGGACGCGCCCTGGAAGATCCTCGCCGCCTGGCTGGTCGGCGGCCTCCTGGTGCTGGGCGATTGCCTTGTCCTGGCCGAGCTCGCGACCCGGATGCCGGGGGCGGGCGGGTGGTACGTCTACATCGAGAAGGGATGGGGGCGGTTCCCGGCGTTCGTCTACGGGTGGACCTACATGCTGGTCGTGGACCCGGCGAGCAGCGCGGCGCTCGTCGTGGCTCTCGGGGAGTACCTCGCCGGACTGTTTGGTCTCGGCCCCACAGGAGGCCGCCTCGCGGGGATCGCCGTCACGACGGGGCTGTTCTGCCTTTCCCTGGCCGGGGTCCGGTTCGGGAGCCGCGTCCAGGACGCCCTCACCTACACGAAACTGCTCGCCCTCGCGGCGGTTGCGATCCTGGCCCTGTTCGCTTCCCCGGCCACGCCGGCCGCCCCGGCCGCCGCCCCGGCCGTCGCGACCGGCGCCCTGGCCGGTCTGCTGGCCTTCGGGCTCGCCCTGCAAGGGGTCCTCTGGACCTTCGAGGGGTACGCCAACACGACCACGATGACGGAGGAATCGATCAACCCGCGCCGCACGCTGCCGCGGGCGCTCGTGCTCGGAGCGATCGCCCTCACGGTGACCTACCTGCTGGTCAACGCCGGGTACCTGCATGTCCTCGGCAGGGACGGCCTGGCCGCCTCGACGCTCCCGGGCGCCGACCTCATCGCCCGGATCTTCCACGGCGCCGGCGCCAAGGTCTTCCTCGTCCTCGCGATCCTGGCCGCCCTGGGGAGCCTGAACGGGGCGGCCCTCTCGGCGCCGCGCGTCGCCTACGCCCTCGGCCGGTCGGGGCTGGGTCCCGAGCCCCTCACGCGGGTGACCCGGCTCGGCACGCCTGACCTCGCGACGCTCTGGTTCGCCGTCGCCTGGGGCCTCTACGCGTGGTTCGGCTCGTTCGAGGGGCTGGTATCGGTCAGCATCTTCATCGGGGCGCTCTGCAACGTCGCCGTGACGGCGACGATCTTCATCCATAGGCGAAGGGCCGGAGGCGCCGGGGCTGCCGCGCGGTGCGGACGGCGCGCCGCACCCTCCCCGGCCTGGCCCGAGCGGCGCGGCGCCCTCTTCCGAGGCCGGCCCCGGATCCGTCTTCCTTTGCCCCCTGTACCCGTGGCTCCCGCTGGCGATGCTGGTCCTCTGGGGCGCTTTCGCGGCGGACGTCCTGCACAGCCAGGGGTGGAAGGTCGGCTACGGGCTCGCGGCGACGGGGATCGCGGCCGTCGCCTACCTGGTCCTCGAACGCCGCCGCAGCCGGACCGCTTCCTGAGTTGCCCGGGCAGTCGACACATGGCCGGGGAGGGTGGAGAGAGGCTGCGATGCGCGCTGCGATTTCGGTTAAACTCGAATCAACCGGCAGCAACGCGCGAACAGCAGGCGGAGGGTTCCCATGGCTACCTTCGATCCTGAAACGCTCGAGCGGTGGCGAGGGATGGAGCCGAAGGCCATCTATCTCGAGGTCGTGGAATCGCTCCATCGCACCGGCGCCGCCACCTCGGCGGAATTCCTCGACGCATTCGAAGACCTGGTGGACGAGGGGCTCCTGACCTGGGAGGGGATCGAGGCGCTCGAGGGCGGTTAGGAGAGCGCAGCGCCGGCTGGACCGCCCCCCGGCGAGGATGGGCCGCGGGCTGGCGGCGTCGTCCGGACCCTGAGCGTCGTCCGCGGAGCCGACGCTTCGCGCCGGGGGACGCCCGCGCAGGGCGTTCATCGCGCATTCCTCCCCGGAGCCCTTTACAGTGGAGGCGCCTCTCATTAGCATCAGCGGGCCGTTCCCATGTCATCTGCTGGAGCACCGCCGTCGCGCGCGTGCCGCCGAAACGGAGAACTCGTGGATGAGCTGATCCCCCGGTGCGCCGCTCGAAGGATGAAGGCCCCGCTGCAGGACGGGAGCACGGACGCGCGCGCGGCCCTGGCCGCGGGCCGCCGCGGCCTCCGCCTCCCGGCCTCCGCCGCCCGCAGCAGGACGGTCGCGGCCGTCCTGGGTCTTGCCGCCGCGCTGGCCGTCGCGGCGCTCCCCGCGCGGGGCGCCCGCCCCCGCGTCTACGCGATCACGGACGCGCGGATCGTCGTCGCGCCGGGCCGGGTCGTGGAGAAGGGGACGGTCGTGATCCGCGAGGGCACGATCGTGGAGGCCGGCGCGAACACGCGGGCGCCCGACGACGCGGAGCTCGTGGACGGCAGGGGGATGACCGTCTACGCGGGCCTGATCGATCCGTTCACGCGCCTGGGGATGCCGAAGCGCGCCGAGGGGGCCGCGGCGGGTCGCGCCGCGGAACGGCCCGGGACCGCGGAGCGCGGCCCGGGACGACCGAACGTGCAGGTTCGCTCCGACGTGAGGGGGGCTCTCCTGTACCAGGCCCCCTCCCGCGAGGAGCTCGAGAAGCTGCACGCGATGGGCTTCACCTCCGCGCTGGTGGTGCCCGAGGGCGGAGCGCTGCGCGGGACGAGCGCCCTGGTGCACCTCGGGGGGGACGACCCGGCGCGCGCCATCCTCGTTCCCGACGTCGCCGCGCACCTGTCGTTCGAGACGGCGGAGGAGAACGTCTACCCCAACTCGCTCATGGGCGTGATCGCGCTGATCCGCCAGACGTTCGAGGACTGCGAGGCGGCAGACCCTGTGGGAGGAGCGCTGGAGGAAGGACCCGAAAGGGCTCGAGCGGCCTCCCGTCGCGCCGGCGCTCGACGCCGCGGAGGAGATCCTGCGGGGGAAGCGGGTCGTCTTCGAGGCCGACGACACGCACGCGTTCCCGCGGATCGTCTCCCTGGCCGGCGAATTCTCGCTGCGGCCCATCGTGGTCGGCAGCGGCTTCGAGTACGAGATCGTCGCGGAGGTGAAGAAGGCGGGCCTGCCCCTGATCGTGCCGGTGGCCTTCCCCGAGGCGCCCCATGTCGAGGACGCCGACGCGGCCCTCGGCGTCCGGCTCAAGGACCTGCGCCGCTGGGAGCTGGCGCCGGGGAATCCGGCGCTGCTGGAGAGGGCCGGCATTCCGTTCGCGATCACCGCCTGGAGGCTGCGCAGCGTCTCCGACTTCCGGAAGAACGTGCGCCGCGCCGTCGAGGCGGGCCTGTCGAAGGACGCGGCGCTCGAGGCGGTCACGATCGGACCGGCCCGCCTGCTGGGCGTGGATGCGGTGCTGGGAACGGTCGAGAAGGGGAAGATCGCGGACCTCGTCATCGCGGACGGGGACCTGTTCGACGAGAAGACCGCGGTCCGCAGGCTCTTCATCGACGGGGAGCCGGTCGAGGTCGAGCAGGAATCGCGGGACTTCGACCCGGCCGCGAAGATCGACCCGCGCGGGACCTGGGAGGTCGTCTATTCCTTCCGGGGCGAAACGCTGACCCGGACCTGGAAGATCGAAGGGACCCCCGGCGCGCTGGCGGGCACGGCGGAGATCCAGTCCGGGACGGTGCCCCTGTCCTCGCTGTCGCTGGTCGGGAACAAGCTGACCGGCTCGTACGCGGCCGGGGGGGCCACCGTTGAGTTCACCTGGATCATCAAGGGGGAGCAGTTCTCCGGGACCTCCGTCCCGTCCGGGGGGAACAGGTTCTCGTATTCCGGCAGACGGACCGGGAAGCCCGGGGGAGGTGGCCGGTGAGCGCCATCCGACCCGCGGGCCGGAATCCCCGGCCGAACCTGCCCTCCCGCGCGCCGGCCTCCCGCGACGGGGCCAGGGCACTCGGCGCCGCCGCGCTGCCGTTGATCTTCCTGTCCTTCCTCGCCGCGGGAGCAGCGACGGGAGCCAGCCCCGCCCCCGCGCGGATACTCGTGAAGAACGCGACGATCTGGACGATGGGACCGGCCGGCGTCCTGGAGAAGGGGGACCTGCTCGTCGAGAACGGGAAGATCGTGAAGGTGGGCGGGACGATCGCCGCGCCGAAGGACGCCCTGGTCGTCGACGGGACGGGCAGGCACGTCACGCCGGGGATCGTGGACTGCCACTCGCACACGGCGATCGACGGCGACGTCAACGAGGCGACCCACAACGTCACGGCGGAAGTCCGCATCGGGGACGTCATCGACCACGAGGACATCAACATCTACCGCCAGCTCGCAGGCGGCGTGACGACGATCCATACCCTGCACGGCTCGGCGAACTCGATCGGCGGGCAGAACGCCGTGATCCGCCTGAAGTGGGGGCGGCCGGCCGCGGAGCTGTTGTTCCCCGGCGCGCCGAAGAGCATCAAGTTCGCTCTCGGCGAGAATCCGAAGCAGGCCTCCTGGGGCGAGACCCTGGACCGGTACCCGAAGACGCGGATGGGCGTCGAGGAGTCGATCCGCTCGTCGCTGCTCGCGGCGCGCGACAACCGGGAAGAGTGGACGAAGGAGCGCGACGCGCTCGGCAGGAAGAACGACCACCGCGTGCCGCCGCGCCGGGACCTGCAGCTCGACGCGCTGAACGAGATCCTCGACGGGACGCTCTGGATCCACAGCCACGCGTACCGGCAGGACGAGATCCTCATGCTCATGCGCCTGGGCGATTCGCTCGGCTTCAAGGTCCACACCTTCCAGCACGTCCTCGAAGGGTACAAGGTGGCGGACGAGCTGGTGGCGCACGGCGCGGGGGCCTCGAGCATCCCCGACTGGTGGGCGTACAAGTACGAGGCCTGGGACGCGATCCCCTACAACGCGACGCTCATGACGCGGCGCGGGGTCCTCACCTCGATCGGCAGCGACTCGCAGGAGCTCGCGCGGCACCTGAACGTGGACGCCGCGAAATCGATGAAGTACGGCGGCCTGTCGGGGGTCGAGGCGCTGGCGCTCGTCACCATCAACCCCGCGAGGCAGCTCGGGATCGACGGGCGGACCGGGTCGCTCGAGACGGGCAAGGACGCCGACTTCGTCGTCTGGAGCGGCGATCCGACCTCGGTCTACTCGATCGTGGAATCGACCTGGATCGAGGGCGTGAAGTACTTCGACCGGGCCGAGGACCTGGCCGGGCGCGCGAAGGTCGAGGAGGAGCGCGCGGCGCTCATCGAGCGGATCCTGAATCCCTCGAAAGCGAACGATGCCCGGAAGGGGGCCCAGGGAAGCGGCGGCGACGGGAAGGACAGGACCCCGGAGACGCCACGGGAGGGGAGACTGCCGGCCCGGGGGCCCGGGCGCGCGACGGCGCGCGCCGATCGCGGAGGCCCAGGTCGAGCCCATCTACCCTCCCCGTGAAGCCGGGACCGGCTCCCGAAGGAGGCCCGGTGACCGCGCTCGTCGGCGCGACGATCCACACCGTCAGCGGCGCCGACATCCCCGGCGGAACCGTGATCGTCCGCGGGGGGAAGATCGCGGCGGTCGGGCAGGGGATCGCGGTCCCTCCCGGCGCGAAGACGGTGGACCTCGAGGGCCGGCACCTCTACCCCTCGATGATCGACCCGGCGACGACCCTCGGCCTCGTGGAGATCGGCTCCGTGAGGGGCACGGTGGACACGACCGAGATCGGCAGGATCAATCCCGACATCCGCGTCGAGTCCTCGGTGAACCCCTCCTCGGAGGCGATCCCGGTGACGAGGTCGAACGGCGTCCTCGTGGCCCTCACGGTCCCGCAGGGAGCGCTCCTGCGGGGCACGAGCGCGCTGATGCGGCTCGACGGGTGGACCTGGGAGGAGATGACCCTGCGCGCACCCGTCGGCATGCACCTGACCTGGCCCTACGTGAAGGTCCCGACCGACGGGCGCGAGCCGCGGAAGACCGAGGAGGACATCCGCAAGGAGAAGGACGATTCCCTGAAGGATCTCCGGACCGCGATGGCCGCGGCGCGCGCCTACCTGAAGGCGAAGCAGGCGGCGGCCGAGGGCCGGGCGGAGGCGCCCGAGGTGGACGCGAAGTGGGAGGCGATGATCCCGGTCCTGCAGGGGACTCTCCCGATGATCGTGGACGCGGCCGATACGCGGCAGATCCGCGACGCTGTCGCGTGGGCCGAGGCGGAGAAGGTCCCGATCATCATCTCGGGGGCGCGCGACGGGTGGCGCGTGGCGGAGCTTCTCGCGAAGAAGCACGTGCCCGTGATCCTCGGCGCCGTGCTCTCGCTGCCCGCGCGCGAGGACGAACCGTACGACGCGCCGTTCACCGCGGCGGAGAAGCTGCGCGAGGCCGGGGTGCTGTTCGCGTTCTCGAACGGCGGGGCCAGCAACGTGCGCAACCTGCCGTACCAGGCCTCCGCCGCGGCCGCCTTCGGCCTGCCCCGCGAGGAGGCGCTGAAGGGCGTGACGCTCTACCCGGCGCGGATCCTCGGCGTCGAGGACCGGCTCGGCTCGATCGAGCCGGGCAAGGACGCGACCTTCTTCGTGGCCGACGGGGACCCGCTCGAGGTCCGGACCCAGATCCTGCGGGCCTGGATCGACGGGCGCGAGGTCAGCCTCGACGACCGCCAGAAGCGGCTGTACGAGAAGTATCGGAACCGCCCTCCGGCCGTTGCGCCGGCAGGGGCGCGCTGAGCGGGGTCGAGGGCCGGTTCAGAGCGGGGGAGCGGCCGCGAGCAGGTGCTCGAGCCAGAGGTTCGACATCTTCTCCTGCACGGAGTTCATCTTCAGGCGGTTCTCCAGGTTCTGGAAATCCACCTCGTCCAGGTTCTGGTCCTGGTTGAAGCACGAGAAGACGACGCAGGTCTCGACGCCCGTCTCGGGGTGCACGTGCTTCTGGAGGCACTGCGCGCAGACCTCCTTCATCATGCACTGCATCGAGGAGTTGATGCTCCCGATGGCGACGTGGTCCTTCCGGAGGTACTGCGCGAGAACCGTCCGGCGCGCGTCGCGCACGGCGCGCATCATCCGGTCCGAGCCGATAGCGATGATCCGGTCCACCGTCGGCAGCGGGACGAGCGGCTCGCCCAGCTGGCATTCGCCGTAGGCCAGGATCGCCTGGACGATGTTGCCGCGGAAATGCCGGTCCTGCGGGCGGCTCGGCTCGATGGCTGCCCCCGAGTCGGTGGACCAGATCACCTGGTCGGTCGCCGATTCGAGCTCCTCGCGCTTGAACAGGTCCTCCCCCTTCTTGTACCCGGCGAAGTAGACGACCTTGTTCCCGTTGTCGCGCATGGCGCGGGCGATCGAGAACAGGACCGCGTTGCCGAGCCCGCCGCCCGCCAGGAGGATGTTCCGCCCTTTCGGGATCTCGGTCGGCGAGCCGGTCGGGCCCATGACGACGACCTTCTGCCCGGGCTTCAGCGTGGCGCACAGGCGGCTCGAGGCCCCCATCTCGAGGACGATCAGGGAGAGAAGGCCGGCCTCCTTGTCCACCCACGCGCCGGTCAGCGCGAGCCCCTCCATCATGAGGCGCGTGCCCGCCATCAGCGGGCTCGCGGTCTCGTAGTTCTGGAACCTGTAGAACTGGCCCGGCTGGAACTTCCGGGCGGCCAGGGGCGCGCGGACGATGATCTCGACGATCGTCGGGGTCAGCCTCGCGACCGACTCCACGCGCGCCGTCAGCTCGTCGTGCAGGTAGGCCGCGAGGAGGCGGAACCGCTCTTCGCGCACCGACTGGGTGTGGGGTGGGAGGGAGGCGATCTCCCCGGCGAACAGGGCGACCACCTGCCTGTACCCCCGCTTCGCCGACGCCATCGCCTTCACGACGTTGCCGGCGTAGACGGGGTGGTTGTCCCCGTAGAAGCTGATCAGGCGCCCGTCCCGGTCGTAGGAGGTGAAGAAGGCATCGTCGGCCTGCCCGGCCGGAGCGGGGTGGAACTTCCCGTCGGCGCCGCGCCGGGCCGTGTGGGCGCTGAAGAACTTCCCCCGCGAATCGAGGCGGAAGGTCCCCTCGTGCTCCTTCTCGTAGCTGGTGTTGGGCGTCGTCCCCGCGGCGACCATGAGGCTCCGGACGGGCAGCTCCAGCGTGCGCGCCCCCGCGACCCACCTGCCGTCGCGCAGCTCCTGGCCGCGGAAGCGGACCGCGCGCACGGCCCCGAACTCGTCGAGGATCGCCTCCTCCGGGTCGAGGCACTCGAGGTACGAGATCCCTTCCTCGAGGGACTTGATCACTTCCTCGTGGTTCAGGCGGTACGCGGGCGATTCGGAGAGGCTCTTGCGGTACGCGACCGCCACGCCCCCCCAGGCGCGGACCAGCGCCGCGAAGTCGGGCAGCTCGCCCGCCGCCGCGGCGCGCCGGCGCTCCTCGCGGACCGCGCGTCCGTGCTCGAGGTACTCGTCGAGGATCAGCGTCTCCTCGGGGTCGAGGCTCTTCCGGATCCGCTCCTCGCGCCCCGCGGCCGCCATCTCCTCGAACCGGGAGAGGAGCTTCTCCACCTGGAGCGGATAGTAGGCGGCCAGCTCGGTCGCCGTGTCGATCGCGGTGAGGCCGCCGCCGATGACGATGGCCGGCAGGCGCACCTGGAGGTTCGCGAGGGTGTCCTTCTTGGCCGCGCCCGTCAGCTGCAGCGCCATCAGGAAGTCGCTGGCCTTGCGGATCCCGCGGACCAGGTTGTTCTTCATCTCGATGATCGTGGGCTTGCCGGCGCCCGCGGCGATGGCGATGTGGTCGAAGCCCATGTCCCAGGCATCCTCGGCGGTGAGGGTCCCTCCGAAGCGGACCCCGTCGAAGATGCGGAACTTGTCGCGCCGGGCGAGCGTGAGATGCAGCAGCGTCAGGAAGTTCTTGTCCCACCGGACGGTGATGCCGTACTCGGAAACGCCGCCGAACCCCTCGAGCACGCGCTCGCCGAGCGGCCGGTAGATCGCGTCCCACGAGCGGATCGGAAGGGGCGCGGCGTCCCGGTCCGGGTCCCCCGTCCACTCCACGGGAAGGGGCTCGATCTTGAGCCCGTCCACGCCGACGACGCCGAACCCCTCGTTCAGGAGGTGGTGCGCGAGCGTGTAGCCGGCAGGCCCGAGGCCGACCACGAGCACGTTCAGGCCGTTGTACGGGAGCGGGTACGGTCGCCGGACGTTGAGCGGGTTCCAGCGGGTCAGGAGCCCGTAGAGCTCGATGCCCCAGGGCAGGCGCAGGACGTCCGTGAGGACCCCCGTCTCGATCTGCGGGATGTTCACCGGCTCCTGGGCCTGGTAGATGCAGGCCTTCATGCAGTCGTTGCAGATGCGGTGCCCCGTGCCGGGGCACATCGGGTTGTCCACGGTGATCAGGGCGAGGGCGCCGACGGGGTCGCCGTCGCGCTCGAGCGTGTGGGCCTCGGAGATCTTCTCGTCGAGCGGGCACCCTTCGAGCACGATGCCGAGCGGGTTCTTCTTGAAGGCCCCGTCCCTGGCCCGCAGCCCCTTCGAGCACGAGTCCTTGTCCCGGTCGTGGCAGTAGATGCAGTAGGCCACCTCGGACAGGACCTCGCGCCGGTCCATCCGCGGGTCGGTCAGCGCGAACCCGTCCCGCCGGCGCAGGCGGCCGCCGGGGCCGGTGAACAGCTCCGGCAGCGCCGCGGGGTCCGGGCGGACGAATTCCACGAGGGCGTCGTGGCGGACCGGCTCGGGGAACCGGAAGGAGACCCAGCCCCGCACCTCGCCCCGCTTCGCGGGGTCGTGCACCCGCGCGGCGCACCAGAGCTCCAGGAGCTCGAGCAGCCGACCGACCAGGGAAGCGGGCACGGCCTCGGGCGAGGCCGGGGCGCCGGCGCGCGCCGGTTCGGCTCCCGTCTTCCCGCCGGCGGCGGGGGGGCCGGCCGGAGCCGATGCGGGCCCGGGTCCGGGTCCGTGAACGATCGCGGGGAGACCGTCGGGCAGGGCGCCGAGAGCGGCTCTCAGGGATTCGAGGGGGCCGGCGAGGGGCGCGGCCAGGGGCTGTGCGCCGCCCTGGGCCTTGTGATGCGCCTCGAGGTCGAGGAGCAGCGAGGCGAAGCGGGCCATCGCGCCTTCGGGGTCGCGGCGGGCCGAAACGGGGGAGAACGTCGGGGCGCCGGCGTGGCGGGCCCCGGCCGCTCCGGCGGCGGCGGTCGCCGCCGCATGGTCCGCGGAGGCTCCCGCGGCGGGCGCGGGGCCCGGCTCGAGGAACGGCCATCCGGGGCGCGCCATGAGGCCGGCGAGGACCCGCTCCGCGTCGCGCACGGCGCCCGCGTCGAGGTCGGCGGCGGACTTGAAGTGCGCGAGCGCGCGCCGGCGCACGAAGTCGATCTTGAAGCGGAAGACCGGGTCGTGGACGCGGACCCCGAGGCGCAGGAGCTCGCGCGCCTCCTCGATCCCGAACAGCCGCGCGAGGAGGGCGGACACGACGGGGGCCAGCTCCACGAGGAGCGCCGAGGCGGCCTTCGGATCGAGGGAGTCGGGTGCGGCGCGCCATGCGGCGTAGCGGCCGGCGAGCCCGGGATCCGACGCGCGCAGCCGCGTGACGAAGACCTCGTAGAGGTCGCGCAGCCGGAGGGGGTCGTGGAGGTCCTCGTAGGAGAACCCGGGAATCCCCGGCTGCAGGAACTCGCCCGTCGCCGCCGGGGCCGAAAAACCGCCCTTGTCGCGCTGCATGTCTCTCCGATTCATAGGTTTTCGAAGCAGGGGGCGCCCATTTTACAGATTTCCCGCGCCGCGCCAAGACGCAGCACGTCCCGCACCATGGCCGCTCCGCCGGTCCTTTGCGCGATCGAGCCCCTGAAATTACGGCGAAGACACGGGCGCGGCTCCCCCCATGTTCGAGAAACGGCCCGATTCCCGGTTCCCTCCTGCAACACTGTCGGCGGACCGGCAGAGAGGGATGGTGGCTGCCTCCGCACCGCGGTGTCTCCGGATCCCGCGGGAGAGGGAGGTCCCCGGGCCTGCTGCGCGATGTCCCTCCCCGGATGATGCCCCGGAGGCGCCCCCCCGCCAGGGCCCCGGATGGCAGGCTGATCAACGACCCGGTGGTGAGAGCGGCGTCCCGCCGAGGCGGGAAAGGACGCGGGCCCGGTCGGCGTCGGAAAGGTCCTTCGCTTCGAGGGCCCGCCGCAGGACGCTCTCCGACTCGGCCCGCCTGCCCTCCCGCTCGAGGATCTCGGCGAGGAGCAGGGCCGCGTCCCCGTACCCGGGGCGGCGGCGCAGCAGGTCCTCGAGCGTGCGCGTCGCTCCGGGGCGGTCCCCCGTCCCGTTCTGGAAATAGGCCAGCGTCCAGGCGTACCTCGGATCGTCCGGGCTCGCCTCGGCGGCCCGGCGGCACAGCTCCACTGCTTCGGCCGGCTGGCGCGGCGCCACCAGCACCGCGAGGTTGTAGGCGGCGGGGGCGAGGGTCGGGTCCGCGGCGAGGGCCGCGCGCAGCGCCGTCTCGGCCTCGGCGCTCTTTCCTTCCTCCGCGAGGAGCAGCCCGAGGTTGAACGCCGCCCCGGCGTTGGCGGGCTGCGCCGCGACGGCCTCGCGCAGGAGGAGCTTCCGCCTCGGCGTTGCGGCCCACCCGGTTGAGCAGGAGGGCAAGGTTGACCTTGGCGAGGAAGAACTGGTCGTCGATCTCGAGCGCGCGGCGGTAGTGCTTCTCGGCCTCGGCGTCGCGGCCCTGGACCGCCTCGAGGTTGGCGAGGTTGTAGGGGCCGGACGGCATGTCCGACGAGTAGAGCTGGATCGCGACGTACTCCTCGAGGGCGCCGGCCTGGGCCTTGCGCTGCGACTCGGTGAGGAGCTGCGGCGGGACCTCCGCGAGGCGCGCGGCGGCCTCCGCGCGCACGGCGCGCACCGGGTCCTTGAGGAGCGGCGCGAGCAGCTTCACGAGCCGCGCTGGCGTCGGGAGGCTGCACGATCCCCGCGGCGGTGTGGCGGATGAGGGCGTCCTCGTCGGCGAGCGCCTTCTCGATGGCCGCGGCGCCGTCCCCGCCCGGGTAGCGGCCCAGGAGATCGACGGCGGTGGCGCGGGCGATCGCGGGCCGGAGCTGATCGAGCGCGAGCCGCGCCAGCTCGGGCCCCGCTCCCGCCAGAGCCTCGCGCCCCGCCGCGAGCGCCGTCCCGTAGTGGGGCTTGCGCTTGCGGCCGTACCACGTGTCGTACTTCTCCACGGCCCAGGCCACCGTCCTGTCGGCATGGCAGCCGGCGGCGCTGCACGCGTTGGGCGTTCCGATCGAGGCGGACAGGTCCGGGCGCGGCACGCGCATGGAGTGGTCGAGGCGGAAGTGGACGACCATGTAGTACTGGCCGGGCATGTGACACGAGGTGCAGAGCGCCCCCGCGCTCGGCGCGCCCTTGTAGATCTTCTTGTGGAAATGGTGGGTCTCCGTGTCGTAGGTGTCGGCGCGGTGGCAGCGGGTGCACAGCTCGTTGCCGTCCTTGTGCCGCTTGGCCCTGTGCACGTCGTGGCAGTCCCGGCACGAGACGTTGTTCGCGTACATCTTGCTCTGGACGAAGGAGTGGTACTCGTAGTCCTCGTCGAGGATCTGGCCATCCGGCCAGAAAGTGCCCGGGCCGAGCAGCACCGGCAGGTAGCGGTCGAGCAGGGGGGATCCCGGAAGGCCCTGGTCGGCGATCTGGGCGCGGCGGGCGTGGCACGGGGCGCAGAGGCCGACGACCTCGCGGTTCGTGAGGTTCGAGGTCCGCGTGATCAGCGCGAAGTTCTCCACCTGGGGCCGGGCCATCGCGGGCTGGTCGGCCCACGCCGCGTGGCGGGAGCCCGGTCCGTGGCAGGCCTCGCAGCCGACCATGATCTCCGACCAGGTCGTCTGGAAGGTGTCGGTGGACGGATCGTAGCGCTTGCGGACGGCCGTCGAGTGGCAGTCCGCGCACATGGTGTTCCAGTTCTGCGCCTGGCGCGTCCAGTGCAGCCAGTCGGTCGGCGGGATCTCCTTGCCGGGGTAGAGGAAGAACCAGCGCCTGGCGCGGGTGTCCCACGCGACGGAGAGGCACTGCAGGCGCCCGCCGGGGAAGGGGATCAGGTACTGCTGCAGGGGATCGATGCCGAAGGTGTAGGCGACCTCGTACTCGTGCAGGGCGTTGTCCGGGCCCTCGGCCAGGACCAGGAACTTCCCGCCGCGCCGGAAGAAGCGCCAGGTCTTCCCCCGCAGGGAAAACGTCGCGTCGTTGAAATCGCCGAGCACCGTGCCCTCGCGGGCGGCCTGCATCGCGAGCTCGTGGTGGGATCCCTTCCACTTGCCGTAGGCGCTCTTGTGGCAGGAGGCGCAGCGCTCGCTGCCGACGTAGAGCGCCTCGGCCGGTCCGGCGAGGCGCGGTCCACGGAGCGATCGGACGGCGAGGTGGAGCGGCGCGGACAGCACGATCGCGGCCAGGGCCGCGAGGCCCACGAGGCGCCAGCGCCGGAGCGGATCGCGCTCCGGCGCGTCGGGGGTCGGCGCCCGGCCCTCGAGCTCACTCATGCGCCTGGTCCAGCCGGAAGCAGGGGGTTCGGAGGGCCGCGCGCTGCCGCGGCGCTCCGCCGCTGCCGGCCACGCGTCGAACGGGCGCGCGGCAACCGCACGCCGGGCAGGCGAGCGGAACCGGTGCGCCGCAACCGCCCGCCGGGCACGCGCACGGAACGGGCGCACGGCCACGGCCCGCCCGGAACGATCGGGGCGTCTCACAGGTAGGCCACCTGGCTCGTCCTCGAACCGCTCGCGCTGGATGCGGCGGCCGGTGTCGACCTTCACGACCCCGCTCTCGATGGTGATCGGGAACAGGTCGAGAGCGCGCGTCGCGGGCGGCGAGAGAACGCTCCCCCTCATGTCGAACACCGACGCGTGGCACGGGCACGGGAACGACTTGTCCTTCTCGTTCCACGGCACCGTGCAGCCGAGGTGCGAGCACCTGGAGGAGATCGCGAGAAACCCCCCGTCGGCGAGCCGCACGAGGTAGAAGCGTCCCTGCGGGAACGGGGTCACCGAAGCGGGCGTGAACTCGCCCACGGGCCCGGCCTCGATGATGCCGCGGCCCGCCTCCCCCTCGCCGCCGCGCGGCCAGAGGTAGGCTCCGACGATGCCGAGGAGCTCGGCCAGCGCGGCGAACCCGAGGATCTTCCACGCCAGCGCCAGGAAGCGGCGCCGGTCCCGCGGCGGCGGACCCTTCTGCATGTCGAGCGGCGCCTCCGTCACGGAGTTCCTCCCCAACGCAAGCGCACCGCGGCGGCCGCCCAGGGCCAGGCGAGCGCCATCGCCTGGCCGCGGAACAGCGAGCCGATCGCCGTCAGCACCACGAACGCGACCACCAGGAAGGTGAACAGGGCCTGCGCCGCCTCGAGCCGCGAGGCGGAAAGCAGCCGGCGCACCGAGACATACAGGCCGCGAGGACGGCGCAGCCGAGGACCAGGGGGACGACGCCGGAGCGGACGGCCGGCGGCAGGGACGGCAGCCACGGCGGCGTGCGGCGGATCGCCTCGTCCGCGATCACCCAGGCCGGCGTCAGCGCGAGGGCAGCGCCCGCCGCGGCCAGGGCGCTGCGGGCCCCCGTCCGGGAGTGGAACCAGGCGCCGCTCGGCGCCTCGCCGTAGCGCAGGTAGGGCAGCGCCACGAGCAGCGCCCCCGCCAGCAGCGGCACCACGAAGACGGCGAACGCCGGGTGGAGGTGGACGAGAAGCTCCTGCAGCCCCATGAAGTACCAGGGGGCCTTGGCCGGGTTCGGGCTCATCCCGGGGTTCGCCTGCGCCAGCAGCGGCGCTTCGAGAGACCGCCGCGACGAGGAGCACGACGGCCATCGTCGCGAGCGCCGCCGCGCCCTCGCGGGCGACGAGGTGCGGCGAGGTCGGGACCAGCGTGCGGCGCGCGGCGTCCTCCCCCTCCCGCACGGGGAGGATCACGCCGCCGCGCTTGCGCACCAGCCAGAAATGGAAGGCGGTCAGCATGAAGAGCAGGATCGGGAGGATCGCCACGTGCATCACGAAGAACAGCGCGAGCGTCTTCGACCCGACCTCGCTGCCTCCGCGCGCCGCCCTCAGCAGCGTGCCGCCGGCGAGGGGCACGTACTCGAGCATCCCGGTCGCGATCGTCACCGCCCAGTAGGCGAGCTGGTCCCAGGGAAGCAGGTAGCCGGTGAAGTTGGACGCGACCACCAGCAGCAGCAGGACGAGCCCCACGATCCAGTTGGCGCGCCGCGGCGGGTGGTGGGCGCCGGTGTAGAAGACCCGCAGCAGGTGCAGGAAGCGCCACGAGGAGGAAGCCGTTGGCCGCCCAGTGATGGACGTTGCGGACGAACTCCCCGAACGGCGCCCGGTCGATGATCTCCCGGACCGAGCCATAGGCCCGCTCGGGGGACGGTTCGTAGCCGAAGAGCAGCAGCGCGCCGGTGGCCAGGAGCAGCAGGAACAGCACGACCGCGATGCCGCCGAGGCCGAAGGTGCGGGGGAAGGCGAGCGCCTCGGCGGGCACGACCCTCGGGTGCAGGTGGAGGAGCAGGTTCGAGAAGCCCGAGGGCTTGCGCTCGGCCGGCTTCGCCGCGCCCGTCGCCGGAGGGATGCGCCGCCCCCGCCTGCGCCTGGCCGGCCTCCCCGGGGACGGGCGCCGCCGCGGGGGCCGCGGCGCCCGCGCCGGTATGCCTGGCATCGCCGGCTCTCTTCGTGCGGCCCATCCTGCGACCCTGCCTTCCTCGACACAGCTGGTTTTTGCGCGCCGGGCGAGCCGATTCTACACGATCGTCGCCGCGTGCCTGCCCCGACAGGAGGCGCCCGCGGCTGATCGTGGAGCGTTCGTCCTCTGTGCGGGCCGCTGCAGGATCCCGCCTGCCGGTCGCGGGTGGGCATCGCCCGACGCCCGAACTTCCCGGCGCATATAATCCCCGGATGCCCCGCGATCGACGACCCGCCTCCCGGGACCGCGCGTTCGAGAGAGCGCCGGCCGGGCAGGCCGGGAAGGGAACCCTCCGGTGAGCCGCTACCGGCTCTTCCAGCACCCCGGGCCGTTCCCGATGAGGCTGGGCGGCTCCCTGCCGGGGTTCCACCTGGCCTACGAGACCTGGGGCGCCCTGAGCGAAGCGCGCGACAACGCGATCCTCCTCCAGACCGGGCTCACGCCCGGGTCGCACGCGCGCAGCAGCCCCGACGCCCCGGAGCCGGGATGGTGGGAGGAGTTCATCGGCCCCGGACTGGCGCTCGACACCGACCGGTTCTTCGTCGTCTGCTCGAACGTGCTCGGCTCCTGCCACGGCTCGACGGGCCCCTCCTCGCTCGACCCGCGCACGCGCCGCCCCTTCGCGCTGGACTTTCCCTCGGTCACGATCGAGGACATGGTCGCGGCTCAGCGCCTGCTCGTGCGGCACCTCGGGGCTCGAGCGGCTCCACGCTGCGGTCGGCTCCTCGATGGGAGGGATGCAGTCGCTCGCCTACGCCGCGCTCTTCCCGGGGGAGGTCGCCCGCGTCGTGTCGATCTCGGCCGCCGCGCGCTCCTCTCCGTGGTCGATCGCGATCCGTTTCATCCAGAGGCAGGCCGTCCTCGCCGACCCGGACTGGAACGGGGGGAACTACTACGGCGGGCGCGGTCCGCTGAACGGGATGCACGCCGCGCGCCAGCTCGGGACCATCTCCTACCGCGGGCCGGGGGAATGGGAGCCGCGCTTCGGCCGGGAGCGGGCCCGGGAGGGCGCGCCCCAGTTCCCCGACCGCCCCGGCGTCGGCGCCGCCCACCGGCGCCGCTTCGGCGTCGATTTCCAGGTCGAGTCGTACCTCGCGCACCAGGGGGACAAGTTCGTCCGGTCCTACGACGCGAACTCGTACCTGTACGTCTCCAAGGCGATGGACCTGTTCGACATGGGCGAGGGGCAGCCTTCGTTCGAGGAGGGGGTCGGCCGGATCCATGCGCGTGCGCTGATCGTGGGGGTCCCGACCGACCTGCTTTTCCCGATCCGCCTGCAGGAGGAGATCGCCGCGACTCTCCGGGCCCGAGGGCGGGACGCGACCTACCGCGTGCTCGACTCGCCGCACGGCCACGACTCCTTCCTCGTGGAGGTCGAGGCGCTCACGCCGATGCTCCGGGAGTTCCTGCAGGAGGGCACGC
Source organism: uncultured Acidobacteriota bacterium (assembly GCA_963747925.1). Lineage (GTDB taxonomy): Bacteria > Acidobacteriota > Polarisedimenticolia > QHYA01 > CAVVHA01 > CAVVHA01. Next base: position 14,157 of record CAVVHA010000009.1, on the reverse strand, counting down.
CCCGCCCGCCGGATACGGTGTAAAATCCAGCGGTTATGGCACCCACATCCTACGGAAAATCGAGCGTTCTCGACCTGGTCGGCCGCACCCCCCTGATCCACCTCCGGGCTGCGAGCCAGGAGGCCGGCGCGAACATCCACGGCAAGTGCGAGTTCTCGAACCCCGGCCTCTCGCTGAAGGACCGCACGGCGATGTACATCGTGCAGGAGGCGGAGCGGTCCGGGGCGCTGAAGCCCGGCGGGACGATCGTCGAGGGAACGGCCGGCAACACCGGCATCGGCCTCTCGATGGTCGCGGCCGTGAAGGGGTACAAGTGCATCGTGGTCATGCCGGAGAACATGGCGAAGGAGAAGGTGGACATCGTCCGCGCCTTCGGCGCCGACGTCCGGCTGGTGGAGCGCAAGCCCTGGGGCGATCCCGGGCACTACAACGCCGTCACCGAGAGGATCGCGAAGGAGACGCCGGGAGCGATCTGGGCCAACCAGTTCCACAACAAGGCCAACCAGCAGGCGCACTACGAGACGACCGGCCCCGAGATCTGGGAAGAGACGAAGGGGCAGGTGGACGTCTTCATGGCCGGCATGGGGACGGCGGGCACCATCTCGGGCGCCGGGCGGTACCTGCGCGAAGTGTCCGAGAAGGCGGCCGCGAAGGGGGGGATCCGCGAGGGGCGCGGGCGCACGCGCGTGGTGGCGCTCGACCCCGAGGGCTCGGTCTACCGATCGTACTTCTACACCGGCGAGTCGACGGCCGAGGGGAGCTCGATCATCGAGGGGGTCGGCATCGGGAGAATCCCCGGAAACTATGACGGGGCTGTGCTCGACGAGGTCGTGACGGTCAAGGACGCGGACGCGGTCCGGATGGTCCACCGGCTCGCCCGGCGCGAGGGGCTCTTCCTGGGCGGCTGCTCCGGGATGGTGGTCGCCGGCGCCGTCGCCTGGGCGAAGGCGAACCGGCAGGCCGACCGCGAGCTCAACATCGTGGTCATTCTCAGCGACACGGGCCGCAACTACATCTCCAAGCTGTTCAACGCGGAGTGGCTGACCAGCCAGAACCTGCCCGTTCCCGAGTAGGGAGCGGCGGGACCGGGTTCTACCCGGGCGGGCCGCCTCTCGACTAAACTCGGTGCAATGAGAAAAACCGCGCTGTTCGATCCGGATGCCGCGGCGGCGCCCGGATCGGGGATCTTCGGGCTGCCGTTCACGCCGAGGCAGAGCCGGATCATCGTCCTGCCCGTCCCGTTCGAGGCGACGACATCCTACGGGGGAGGAGCGTCGCGGGCCCCCGCGGCCGTTCTGCGGGCGAGCCGGCAGGTGGACCTCCACGACCGCGAGACGGGCCGGCCCTGGGAAGAGGGGATCGCCATGCTTCCCGTCCCGGGGAAGGTGCTCGCGTGGAACCGCGAGGCGAAGAGGCTGGCCGCGGGCGTGATCGCCGCGGGGGGCGAAACGGCGCGCAGCGCCCGCCTGGCGCGCGCGCTCGCCCGCGTGAACGCGATCGGGGGGGCCCTCAACGCCTGGGTGCGGCGCGAGACGGTGGCGATCCTCGCCGCCGGCAGGGTCCCCGTGATCCTCGGGGGGGACCACTCGGTCCCGTTCGGAGCCATCGAGGCGTGCGCCGGCCGCTGGCCCGGCCTGGGCATCCTGCACTTCGACGCGCACTGCGACCTGCGCGAGGCGTACGAGGGGTTCACCTGGTCCCACGCCTCGATCTTCCACAACGTCATGACGGGGATCCCCGCCGTCGGCAGGCTCGTGCAGGTGGGGGTGCGCGACATGGGCGCGCGCGAGGAGGAGCTGATCCGCCGCTCGCGCGGCCGGATCCGGCTCCACCACGACGCCGAGCTCGCCGCGCGCCTCGCGGCCGGGGCCACGTGGGCGAGCCTGGTGCGGGGAATCGTCGCCGCGCTGCCGAAGAAGGTCTACGTTTCGTTCGACATCGACGGGCTCGATCCCTCCCTCTGCCCCCATACCGGGACGCCGGTCCCGGGAGGGCTCTCCTTCCACCAGGCCGTGCAGGTCCTGCTCGCCGTCGCCCGGTCGGGACGGGAGATCGTCGGCGCCGACCTGTGCGAGGTCAGCCCGGGGCCGCGCGGCGACGAGTGGGACGCGAACGTCGGGGCCCGCGTGCTCTACAAGCTGATCGGCGCCATCGCCCTGTCCCGGCGCCGGGGGCCGGGGCGATGACGATCCAGGGCCGGATCCTGACCGGCCACCTGGCGGTGGCCTGCATGCTCGTGATCCCGACGATCGGTTCGACGTGGTACCTCGCGCAGGTGGCGGAGCGGACCCAGCAGCAGCTGAACACCGGCATGCAGCGCCTGTCGGCGCTGGACCAGTTCCGCGGCGAGTTCGAATCGAAGCTGGACAAGATCGCCAAGATGACCGGGTTCGCGAACGCGCTCGCGGACCCGGACTACGCCGCGGGCGCGGCGATCGCCCTGCAGGGGCTGAGGAAAAACTGGCAGGACGCGCGCCCGCAGTTCATCGAGCTGAACCTCGAGGGGCAGGCCGCCTACTTCGACGGGCTGCTGTCGCGGCAGATCGAGCCCCCTCCCGTGGCGGCGAACGGCGCGACCGGACAGCCGGAAGCGGACACGCCCATCCCGGAGGTCTGGAGCGAGTTCGAGGTGGCGGAGGCCAAGAGCAAGCTCGACACCATCTATCACGAGGCGTTCGTGCGCCTCCTGCAGGAGACCGACAAGGCCGAGGCCGACGGGCGCGGGGCGATCAAGGCGAGCCTGGCGGCGCTCGCGATCGCGGTCCTCCTCGCTGCCGTCTCGACGTTCCTGATCGTTCGCAGCGTGCGGCGGCCCCTGAGGCGCCTCGCTTCCGCCACCATGGCCGTGTCGACCGGCAAGTACGGCATCCTGGTGCCGGTCAGGGGAGGCGGCGACGATCTGTCGCGCCTGACCGAGGCGTTCAACAGGATGAGCGAGAACCTCGCCCTCTTCGAGAAGCTGAAGGCCGATTTTCTCTCGATCGCCGCCCATGAGCTGCGCACGCCGCTGACCTGCATCAAGGGGTACGTGATGGCCCTGCGGGCCTCGCTCCCGGAAGGGCCGGCCGGCGGGGCGGACCCCGGTCGCTGGCTCGACCGGATCGACCGCGAGGCGGATCTGATGACCGCGCAGGTCTCCGAGCTCCTGACGCTCGGCATGATCGAGGCAGGCCAGCTGCGGCTCGAGCGGCGGGAGATCCCGACGGAAGGGTTCCTGGTCATGGCCTGCGAGGCGTTCAAGCCGATCGCGGCGGAGCGCCGGATCGAGTTCCGCACGGACCTGCAGGGGCTGCCGGCGACCTTCGACGGCGACCAGGACCGGCTGAACCAGGTGCTGATGAACCTCCTCGACAACGCCTTCAAGTACACGCCGGCGGGCGGGCGGGTCCTACTTGCCGCGCGGGCGGGCGAGGGGATGATCGAGATCGAGGTGAGCGACACGTGCCCGGGGATCCCGGCCGACCAGCTCACCGTGATCTTCGAGAAGTACGCGCGCGTGCGCCCGGGCGGGACGGGGGACAGAAGGGGACCGGGCTCGGCCTGGCGGTCGCGAAGGGGATCGTGACCGCGCACGGCGGAACGATCACCGCCGCCAGCGAACCTGGCCGCGGCTGCCGGTTCACCGTCCGCCTTCCCGTGAGCTCCGCGCCCGGCAGGCCGGGCGAGAAGGCGGTCGCGTGAGCGGCGGGGCGCGGACGCCGGCGGCCGCGCCGGATCGCGCGCCAGGGACGGGGACGCGGATCCGCGCGCCCCTCCGAACGAGCTGTGCGCCGGAGGAGACGAGATGAAACGTACGGTCCTGGCGATTCTCGCGGCGGCGGTCGCGGCGGCGCTCGCCGGCTGCGGCCCCGTGCACTCGAAGGCTCCGCGCCCGGCGTGGGGACCCTGATGCGGCGCGCGGCCGAGGCCCGCGGAGGGGGGCACCTCGCGGAGGCGGTCGCGCTCTACGAGCAGGCGGTCGAGGCGACCCTGCCGACCGACGGACGCCGTGCCGAGGCGCTCTACTGGGCGGGCATGCTCCGCCTCTCGCCCGACCCCGGCCTGCGCGACCTGGGCCGCGCGCGCCGCGCGCTCGGGGAGCTCACGACCGGCTGGCCCGCCTTCGGCCGGCGGCAGGAAGCGGTCCTCGGCCTTGCGCTGGCGGAGGACCTGGACGCATGCGGGCGGGAGGCCGAGGCGGCGCGCGCCGCCGAGGCGCAGGCCGGCGCGGCCTGCGCCGGCGAGAAGGCCGACCTCGCGGGGAAGCTCGAGGCCGCGCAGGCCGAGCCTGAAGGACGGCCCAGGCCGAGCTGAAGACGGCCCAGGCGGAGGCGAGAAGCGCGCGCGCCGAGTCCGCGAAGCTGAAGGAAGACAACAAGGCCAAGGATGAAGCGCTCCAGAAGGTCCGGGAGGTCCTGAAGAGTTGGAAGCCCAAGCGCTGATGAAGGGCAAGAGGATCCTCCTCGTGGACGACGAGGAGAAGATCCTCGAGATCACCGCGCCGATCCTCGAGCGGCAGGGGTGCGTCGTCACCACCGCGGGCTCCGGGGACGAGGCGGTCACGCTTGCCGAGGAGCAGCTCTTCAACCTGATCGTCACCGACATGCAGATGCCGGGGCTGAGCTGGGAAGCGCTCCTGCGAAGGTTCCTCTCGATCCAGCCCACCACGCCGGTGATCCTCCTGACGGCGTTCGGGACGGTCGAGCGCGGCCTGGACCTGCTGCGCAAGGGGGCCTACGACCTCGTCTCGAAGCCGTACACGGAGAAGGACCTCCTCCTGCGCGTCGCCCGCGCCCTGGAAAAGGAAGCGCTGAGCGGCGAGATCCGCAGGCTCCGGCTGCGGGTCCCGGATGAGGAGCCCGAGCTGATCGTGGGCGACCAGGAAGTGATGGGCAAGCTCCTCGACCAGGCTTCGACCGTGGCGGCGACCGAGTTCCCCGTCCTCATCCTGGGCGAGAGCGGGACCGGCAAGGAGATGGTGGCGCGCCACATCCACCGCCGCAGCACGCGCGCGCAGGGGCCGTTCATCGCCGTCAACTGCGCGGCCGTTCCCACCGAGCTGTTCGAGAGCGAGTTCTTCGGGCACGTGCGCGGCTCGTTCACCGGCGCGCACGCCGACCGCAAGGGGCTCTTCGAGGCGGCCGAGGGGGGATCGATCTTCCTCGACGAGATCGGGGAGGTCGCCCTCGAGAACCAGGTGAAGCTGCTGCGGGTCCTGCAGGAGAACGAGGTGCGCCGCGTCGGCGACCGGACGACGCGGAAGGTGAACGTCCGCCTGATCTGCGCGACGAACCGGGACCTCCGGGCGGCCGTGAAGCAGGGCCAGTTCCGCGAGGACCTCTACTACCGGATCAACGTCTTCCCGGTCCTGATCCCGCCCCTGCGCGAGCGTCCCGGCGACATCCTCCCGCTGGCCCAGTACTTCATCGCGAAGTCGCGCCCCGAGCTGGGGCGCGACGTGAGCTCGATTTCCCGCGCCGCGATCGACAAGCTGCGCGCCTATTCCTGGCCGGGCAACGTCCGCCAGCTCGAGAACGCCCTGAAGCAGGCGATGGTGCGCTGCTCCGGCGAGCGGATCGAGGCCGCGGACGTCGTGCTCGACGAGGAGGAGGCCGAGGTGCGGCTCGGCCCGCAGGGAACCCCCGGCCTGACGCCCGGCGCGCTCCAGGCGGCGGGGGCGGCCGCCTGGCCCGCCATGGAGGGGATGACCCTTCGCGAGGCCCGCGATTCCGCCACGAAGGTCTACCTCGAGCGGCTGCTCGAGCGGGTCGGCGGGAACATCAGCCGCGCGGCCGAGCTGGCGGCCAAGCACCGCAGCGATTTCTACGAGCTCCTGAGCCGCTACGGGATCGACATCTCCCGCTACCGCCAGGGGGGCAGGGACGATCCCCAGGGGCCCGGAGAGAGCTAGGGCGGGGAGCCCCGGCGCCGCCCGGCGCTGACCTCCCCGCCGGGCCGATCAGCCAGGCAATTCCCGTGAGCGGCCCGCGACGCGCCCGGCCGGCCCCTCACCGGGCCGGCCGCTGATGGACTATCATCGGGCCGTGCGCCGCTGGGCTCTCAGGATTGCCGTCGTCGTCGTCCTCATCGCCGCGGGCGTCGCGGTCTACGTCCTCGCCCTGCGCCCCGATCCGGTCCCCGTCACCGTCTATCTCGCCGCGCGCGGGCGCGTCGAGGAGACCGTCACCAACAGCAAGGCCGGCACCGTCAAGGCGCGCCGCCGGGCGCGCGTCAGCCCCGAGCTCGGCGGGCGCGTGGCCGAGCTGCCCGTGCGCACGGGGGACAGGGTGAAGGCGGGCGATGTCCTCGTCCGCATCGAGGACAGCCAGTACCGCGCCCAGGTCCAGAACGCGGAGCGCGCGCTCGACGCGGCCCGCGCGGGAGAGAACGAGGCCTGCCTGTCGATGAGCCAGGCCGAGCGCGACCTGGCCAGGGCGGAGACGCTCGCGAAGGACCAGATCATCTCCGCCGAGATGATCGACCAGGCGCGCAACCGCCGCGACATCGCCCGCGCCGCCTGCGACGCCGCGCGCGCGCGGACCCGCGGGCTCGACTCGCAGCTCCAGGCGGCGCGCGACGAGCTCGCGAAGACCGTCGTCCGCGCCCCCTTCGATGCCGTCGTGGCCGAGCTGAAGACCGAGCGGGGCGAGTGGGTGATGCCCTCGCCCCCGGGGATCCCCATGCCGGCGGTCCTCGATCTCATCGACACCGACTCGATCTACGTCAGCGCGCCGCTCGACGAGGTGGACAGCGCCAAGGTCTCGACGGGCCAGCCCGTCCGCATCACGATGGACGCCTACCCGGGCCGGTCGTTCCCGGGGCGGATCACGCGCGTCGCGCCGTACATCGAGGACCTGACGGAGCAGAGCCGGACGTTCGAGGTGGAGTCGACCTTCGACGACGCGGAGTTCGCGAGGACCCTGCCGCCGGGAGCGTCGGCCGACATCGAGGTGATCCTGAGCGCCCGCGAGAGCGTCATGCGGATCCCCACCTACGCCCTGCTCGAGGGGAAGCGCGTGCTGGTCCTCGAGCCCGAGTGCGCGGCCGGGAGCGGGGGCGCGGGGCGGCTGCTCGGCGGGATCCTGTCCGGCGGCGGCGGGTGCCTCGTCTCCAGGACGGTCAGCACGGGCCTTCGGAACTGGGAGTTCGCCGAGGTCACCGGCGGCCTCAAGGAAGGCGAGCGCGTGGTCGTCTCGCTCGACCGCGCGGAAGTGAAGGAGGGCGCGCGGGCGCGTCAGTCCGCCGTCACGGAAAAATGATCTCCCTCACCGGCATCGCCCGCACCTACGAGGTGGGGGGCCGGCCCGTTCTCGCCCTGCGCGGGATCGACCTCGAGATCGCGGACGGGGACTACCTCGCCGTCATGGGCCCGTCCGGCTCGGGGAAATCGACCCTCCTGAACATCCTCGGCTGCCTGGACCGTCCGACCTCGGGCTCCTACCGGCTGGACGGGAGCGAGGTCGCGGGACTGACGGACCAGGAGCTGTCGCTCGTGCGCCGGCACAGGATCGGCTTCGTCTTCCAGGTCTTTCACCTGGTGCCCCGGCTGACGGCGCTCGAGAACGTCGAGTTGCCGATGCTCTTCGCCGGGGTCCCGCCCCGGGACCGGACGGCCCGGGCGAAGGCGTCGCTCGCGGCGGTCGGCCTGTCCGACCGGATGGACCACCGCCCGGCGCAGCTCTCGGGGGGAGAGCGCCAGAGGGTCGCCATCGCGCGGGCCACGGTCATGGGCCCGTCCATCCTCCTCGCCGACGAGCCGACGGGAAACCTCGACCTGAAGTCGGGCAGGGAAGTGATCGAGCTGCTGGAGAGAATGAACGCGGAGGGCCTGACGCTGATCGTCGTGACCCACGACCCCGCGATCGGCCGCAGGGCCCGCCGTCAGCTCCGCCTCGTGGACGGGGCCGCCGCGCCGGCGGAGCCATGACCTTCCTCGACCTGATGCGCTTCGCCTCCGGCTCGCTGCGGGGGCACCGCCTGCGCACGGCCCTCTCGGTTCTCGGCGTGGCGATCGGCATCTCCTCCGTCATGGTCCTGACGAGCCTCGGCGAGGGGGCGCGGCGGTACGTGACCGGGCAGTTCCAGTCCCTCGGCTCGAACCTCATCATCGTGGTGCCCGGCAAAACGGAGACGGAGGGCGAAGCGCCCCTGCTCAGCCAGGCGCCGCACGATCTGACGCTCGAGGACATGGAGGCGCTCGTGCGCCGCTCGCCGCGCATCCGGATGGCGGCCCCCGTCCTGCTCGGCACGGCCGTGACGGCCTACGGCGAGCGCCGCCGCGAGGTGGCCGTCTTCGGCACGACGGCCGAGATGAGGAAGATCCGTGGGATCGAGCTGTCGATCGGGAGGTTCCTGCCCGAGGGGAACCTCGACCGCAGCGCCCGGGTCTGCGTCATCGGCTCGAAGATCCAGCGCGAGCTGTTCGCGGACGAGAACCCGCTCGGCGCCGTCGTCCGCGTCGGGCAGGAGCGGTACAAGGTGATCGGCGTCCTCGCCCCGCGCGGCATGTCGCTCGGGTTCGACTTCGACGACGTGATCGAGATCCCGGTCCGGTCGGCGATGGGGCTCTTCGACCGCTCCTCGCTCTTCCGGATCCTGCTGGAAGTCCGCGCCCACGAGGAGCTGGACGCGGCCGCCGCCGATATCCGGTCCATCCTGAAGGAGCGGCACGACGACACCGAGGACGTGACGATCATCAAGCAGGACTCGATGGTCCAGGCGTTCGGGAAGATCCTCGGGGTCCTGACGGCGGCCCTCGCGGCGATCGCCGCGGTCTCGCTCGGCGTCGCCGGGATCGGGATCATGAACGTCATGCTCGTCAGCGTGACCGAGCGCACGGGGGAAATCGGGCTGCTGAAGGCGCTCGGCGCGGAGGGGGGGCAGATCCTCGGGGCCTTTCTCGCGGAGGCGTCCCTGCTCTCGACCGCGGGCGGCGCGCTCGGCGTCGCGGGGGGATACGCGCTGTCCGGGGTCGCGCGCTGGCTCTGGCCCGCGCTGCCCGCCTACGCGCCGTCCTGGGCCATCGCCGCCGCCCTCGTGGTGGCGGTGGCCGTCGGACTCGTGTTCGGCGCGGTCCCGGCCCGGCGCGCCGCGCGCCTCGACCCGGTGATGGCGCTGGCCCGGAGGGGTCGGTGAGAGCGGCGGACCTGGCGCGCCTCGCCGGCGGGACGATCCGCTTCCACCGCCTGCGCTCGCTGCTCACGATGCTCGGCATCCTGATCGGCATCGCCTCGGTGATCCTCCTGACCTCGATCGGGGAGGGGACGCGCCAGTACGTGCTGAACCAGTTCACCCAGTTCGGCACGAACATCATGACGATCAACCCGGGGCGCACCCGGACCACGGGGATCCCGGGCGCGCTCGGCGCGACGATCCGCAAGCTGACCCTGGACGACGCCGAGGCGCTGCGGCGCCTGCCGCAGGTCGAAAGCCTGGTCCCCGTCATCGCGGGCACGGCGCGGGTCGAGGGGAACGGGCGCGCGCGCAGCGTCCTGATCGCGGGCACCAACGACGAGCTGCCCCAGGTCTTCACCATCGGCGTGCGGCAGGGGTCGTTCCTCCCGCCGGGCGACCCGCGGACCGGCGCGACCGTGACCGTCCTCGCGCCGAAGCTCAAGCGCGAGCTCTTCGGCGACGCCAACGCGCTCGGGCAGTACGTGCGGATCGGCGGGCGGCGCTTCCAGGTGATCGGCGTGATGGAGCCCAAGGGGCAGATCCTCGGGTTCGACCTGGACGACCGCGCCTACATCCCGATCGCGCAGGCGATCACGCTGTTCAACCGCGACGCGATCCAGGAGATCGACATCCGCTTCCGGATCTCGGCCGAGCCCCGCGACGTGGCGGCGGCGGCCAGGAGGGTGCTCATCGACCGGCACCGCGGCGAGGAGGATTTCACGGTGACCACCCAGGCCGAGATGCTCGACGTGTTCGGCAAGGTGCTGAACATCGTGAGCGTGGCGGTGGGGGGCATCGCGGGGATCTCGCTGGTGGTCGGCGCGATCGGCATCCTGACCATGATGTGGATCGGCGTGAACGAGCGGATCTCGGAGATCGGGCTCGCCATGTCGATCGGGGCGACGCGCCGGCAGATCCTGGCGATCTTCCTCGCCGAGGCGTCGCTGCTGGCGACGCTCGGCGGCGCGGCCGGCGTCGCGACGGGGGTCGGGATCGCGAGGCTCGGGCAGCTCCTGCTGCCGGGCCTTCCGGTCGTCACGCCGCTTCCCTATGTCTTCGCCGCGCTCGCCGTCAGCCTCGTGGTCGGCCTCGTGAGCGGCGTGCTGCCCGCGCGGCGGGCGGCGAACCTCGACCCGATCGAAGCGCTGCGCGCCGACTGATCGGGGGCTGTCGCGGGGCGGCGGGACGCGGCCTCTGCACCCACGCTCGGCAGCTCGAACCGTGCTGGCTGGTGGAGCGGGGGGTCAGTCCTTCCCGAAGAACATCCAGAGGCCGATCGCGATGAACGCGAGCGAAGCAACCTTCTCGATGTACTTCTGCGGGACGTAGCGGACCAGGACGGCGCCGCCGAAGACGCCCAGGGCCGAGACGAGGCACAGGGCGGCGCAGGCGCCCGCGAGCACCGACCAGGGGGCGCGCGTCCTGCCGACCATGCTGATGGCGGCGAGCTGGGTCTTGTCCCCCATCTCGGCGATGAAGATCAGTCCGAACGTCGTCGCTAGGGCGCGCCAATCCATGCGGAACCTCTCTGTGGTCGGGAGTGGCGGGGCCGACGGGGCTCGAACCCGCGACCTCAGGCTTGACAGGCCTGCGTGCTAACCAGCTGCACCACGGCCCCGCTAGGACGTGGCCGGCGGATGTTCATCCCGCCGGTGATCGGCCGCCACCTGCGGCCTCGTTCGGCCCCCCGCCCCGAATCGTCCCGGGCCTGAGGAACCTGGTGGGCGGTACCGGGCTCGAACCAGTGACCTCCTGCTTGTAAGGCAGGCGCTCTCCCAGCTGAGCTAACCGCCCCGGTACTCGTCGTCGAACCGGCGGAATCTACCATTGCTGGCCCCCGCCCTGCAAGTACCCGTATCACCCCGTCCGGGGCGCAGCCAGGACGGGGGCGGTCGCGCCATCGAGGATACGGCCAAATCAGGGGGTGGCACCGTGACACGGGCAAGCAGGCTGGAGTGCTTGCCTCGGATCCAGGGGCGGTTTGAACAGGCCCACGATAGACGGTGCCGGCTCGGGGCAGATAGTGGCTGGGAAACGGCGGGGAGGGCCGCCGAGCCCGGGGCCGGAGCAGAGAAAAAATTCACAAGGGAGGTCTTGACATCGAATCAACTCAAGGGATATCGTCATGTCCTGAGATTTTGAAATGATCACTCAAACAGCCAGCTACGCGCTCCAGATCCTCGGCTACCTGGTCGCCCGCCAGGGGGAACTGGTCCGGAGCGACGAGATCGCCCGGCAGGCGGGAATCCCGGCCAACTACCTTTCCAAGATCCTGAACCGCCTCCGGAAGAGCGGCGTCGTCGATTCGAGGAAAGGCTGGGGCGGGGGGTTCACGCTGAAGCCCGAGGCGCTCAAGCGCCCCATCGGGGAGATCGTCGCGATCTTCGACGGGATCGATGGCAGCCGGGCCTATGCCTGCGCCTTCGGCCTGCCGAGCTGCGACGAGGAGAACCCGTGCCCCCTCCACCCCTACTGGGGCCGGATCCGCAGCACCTACCTGGAAATGCTCCAGAACACGCCGATCGGAGGCCTGTCGGTCGTCCGACGCTGATTTTTTTTCGACCACTCAACGCATAATCGCATGATCTAAGAAGGAGAGACCGGATGGACGCGATCGAACAACTGATGACCGAGCACCGCCTGATCGAGAAGGTGCTGGACTCGCTCGAGACCTTCATCGGCGGCCAGGGGACCGGGGAGCGAAGGCGGGCGCGCCGCGGTGCGCGAGTACGCGGAGTTCTTCCGCAACTTCGCCGACGCCTGCCATCACGGCAAGGAAGAGGATCGTCTCTTCGCGAAGATGATCGAGCACGGCTTTCCGAAGGAGCAGGGACCGATCGCCGTGATGCTGATGGAGCACGACGAGGGACGGCGCTGCGTCAGGACCCTCGCGGCCGTCGGCGCGGGGCAGGGCCCCCTGCAGCCCGGCGAGCGCGAAGAGGTCCACCGCGACGCCGCCGTCTTCATCTCGCTTCTGCGGGAGCATATCCAGAAGGAGGACCAGGTCCTCTACCCGATGGCGCTGCGGGCCGTCCCCCCGCCCGAGATGGACCGCCTCGCGGAGGAGTTCGAGGCCTTCGAGCGGGACGTGATGGGCGAAGGAGCCCACGAGAAATTCCACGCTCTCGCCGAAAGGCTCATCGCGGCGTGGCCGCCCGCCGGAAAGGCGGGGGCCAAGGCGGCCTGCGGCGCCTGCGGGGGCCAGAAGTAGCGGGAGCGCCCGCGGCCGCAATCCCGGCCGCGCCGATTGCGCTCTCACCCGCCGCGGATGCTGACCCGGATTCCATTCACCGAGGTTCGGGACGACGCGTCCCCGGGCCCGATCAGGAAAGGTGTGACATGACCGATACGACGACGGAAAAGCCGCTCTCTCCCTGGTGGAGGAGCGCGGCCATCCTGGTGATGATCTTCGGATTCTCCCTGCTGAGCATCATGACCTACAGGACCTACAAGTTCGCGCCGCCGATCCCGGACAAGGTCGTGGACGAGCAGGGGGCGACGCTGTTCACCGGGGCCGACATCCTCAAGGGGCAGGAAGTCTTTTTCAAGTACGGTCTGATGGAGCACGGCACCCTCTGGGGACACGGGGCCTACCTGGGGCCGGACTACGGGACCAACTACCTGCACCGTGAGGCGTTGATCTCGAGGGATGCCCTCGCTTCGAGCGGGCATGGCAGGCCGTTCGCGGAGCTCTCCGCGGAGGAGCAGGCCGGGGTGGCCGACACCGTCCGGACTTCCCTCAAGCGGAATCGGTACGATGCGACGACCTCGTCGCTCACCTTCACCCCGATGGAGGCCGAATCGTACCGGCTGCAGCAGAAGGAGTGGGCCGACTACTTCACGAACAAGGACGCCGCGCCCGGCCTCCCCGCGCGCTACATCAAGAGCGGCGACGAGCTGCGGGCGCTCACGTCCTACTTCGCGTGGGCCTCCTGGGCCTCCCGGGCCAACCGTCCCGGCAGGGACTACTCGTACACGAACAACTGGCCCTACGAGCCGCTCGCCGGGAACGGGCCGAGCCGCGCGGCCTACCTCTGGAGCGCCATCAGCCTCGTCTTCCTGCTCGGCGCGCTGGGCCTCATCCTCTTCACCTTCGGGAAATTCGACTTCCTGGGGTGGAAGGGGGACCGCGAGACCGCCCTGCGCGAGGCCCCGGCCGCGGGGTGGACGCTCACGCCCAGCCAGTGGGCCACGGGTCTCTACTTCGTGGTGGTGGCGGTGCTCTTCCTCCTGCAGTCGCTGGTCGGCGGCGGCATGGCGCACTACCGGGTCGAGACGGGTGCCTTCTACGGCTACGACATCTCCCGGATCCTCCCGTACAACCTGCTGAGAACGTGGCACCTCCAGCTCGGGATCTTCTGGATCGCCACGGCGTGGGTCGCGGGCGGCCTGTTCCTCGCGCCCATGGTGGGCGGCCGCGAGCCAAAGGGGCAGAAGGCTGGGGTCCTCGCGCTCCTCGGGGCGCTCGCGGTCGTCGTCTTCGGCTCGCTCGGGGGAGAGTACCTCGGCATCAACGACAGGCTGGGCAGCCTCTGGTTCTGGTTCGGCCACCAGGGATCCGAGTACCTGGACCTCGGCCGGTTCTGGCAGGTCCTGCTCGCGGTCGGCCTGGTCTTCTGGCTGTTCCTGATGTTCCGGGCGCTTCGCCCGGCGCTCGCCGACAGGTCGCGCTCGACGCTGGCGTCGCTGTTCCTGTACGCCGCCGTCGCGATCCCGCTCTTCTACCTGCCCGCGTTCCTGTTCGGGAAGCACACCAATTTCTCGGTCATCGACAACTGGCGCTTCTGGATCATCCACCTCTGGGTGGAAGGGTTCTTCGAGCTGTTCGCGACGGTGCTGGTGGCGGTGATGTTCGCCCAGATGGGGCTCGTGACCTCGCGGACGGCGACGCGCGTGGTCTACCTCGACGCCATCCTCTACCTCGGGGCGGGGATCGCTGGAACCGCGCACCACTGGTACTTCACGGGGCAGACGACCCTGGCCATGGCCCTGGGCGCCTGCTTC
>CAVVHA010000008.1:0-702886 GCA_963747925.1 uncultured Acidobacteriota bacterium | reverse complement strand
GCCCCCGCAGCACCGCCCATGCCAGCGGCACAGGGACCGCTCGCTCCCGCGACCGAGCAGCCACCAGCGTTGGCGGAGCAGCAGCCCACCCCTGAGGCGCAGCAGCCGCCAGCCCCCGCAGCGCCGTCCGCTTCCGCCGTGGCCGGTTCTCCCGCGGAGGCGGCGCGAGAGGAGCGGCCCTACTGGCGGCAGAACCTGTTCGTCCGGATCTGGAAGGACCAGAAGCCGCTCCTCCTCGACTGGTGGCCGTCCGAGTTCGAGCGGCCGGCCTTCGTCGTTCCGCTGGGAGCCGCCTCGCTTCTCGCGGCGACCTCGACGCGGGGGCCCGACGGCGGGCTCGACGTGACCTGGGCGAATCACTTCGACGCGTGGTGCTCGGGCTCGTGCAACGATGTCGCGAGCAAGCTCACCACGCTTGGGAACCCTCCGGTGGTCGTGGCCGGCCTGGGGATCGCGTGGCTCGTCCAGGTGGACCCATCACGACCGCCTTTCCGAGGCGGTGAGCCTGTCCGCCCAGGCTCTGGGGGACACCGCGATCTACAACGAAGCGCTCAAGCTCCTCTTCGCGCGCGCGCGGCCCGCCGGCGATTCGCAGGGCCAGTTCTTCAACTACGGCGGCGCGCCCGAGGGTCAGGAGCTCGGGTCGTTCCCCTCGGGGCACGCGCAGGAGACCTTCATGGTCGCGACCGTGTTCGCCGGGATCTACGAGGACCACAAGTGGGTCCCGTGGGTCGCGTACGGCACCGCCACGCTGATCTCGGCCTCCCGCGTCGCCCTCCACCGCCACTTCCCGAGCGACGTCATCGTCGGCGGGCTGATCGGCAACAGCATCGGACGGTTCGTGATCGAGCGGAGCCGCGGCCGGCGAGGAGCGCGCGCCTTCTCCTCGGCGCTCCTGCATCTGCACCCGATCGCCGATCCCGGCCGGCAACTCTATGGGATCTCCTGGGACGGAGGCTGGTAGTAGGGGGACAACCCGCCCCTGCCGCCCCTCCCCTCACCGCTCCTTCGCGGTCGCGCATCATCGGCACCACAATCAGGGGCCCGCCGCCCCGCTCCATCCGCGCGATATTCCTCCCGGCGCGTTTCCGCAGCGCCGGGGCGGCGTGGAGCCGTTTGCTATACTCGAAACGGACGGGGAATTCATGCGCGACTTCATCACCGTGATCGGCGGAGGGCTCGCGGGCTGCGAAGCCGCGTGGCAGGCCGCCCGCGCGGCGTTCGGGTCCGCCTCTACGAGATGAGGCCGCGCGTTCCCACGGCGGCCACAAGACGGGCGAGCTCGCCGACTGGTCTGCAGCAACTCCCTCAAGTCCGACGAGCTGGGCAACGCCCACGGCCTCCTCAAGGCCGAGATGCGCCGCCTCGGCTCGCTCGTCCTCGAGAAGGCCGCGGCCTCGCGCGTGCCCGCGGGGGCCGCGCTGGCCGTGGACCGCGACGCGTTCGCCGCGGAGATGACCCGCGCGATCGAGGGCGAGCCGCTCATCGAGCTGATCCGCGAGGAAGCGACGCAGCTCCCGGCCGAGGGACCGGTGATCGTCGCGACCGGCCCGCTCGTCTCGCCCGCGATGTCGGAGGCGATCGCCGCATTCACGGGACGCGAGTACCTGTACTTCTACGACGCCGTCGCGCCGATCGTCGAGGCCGGCTCGATCGATCCCGCCATCGCGTTCCGGGCCTCCCGCTACGACAAGGGGGAGGGGGCCGACTACCTGAACTGCCCGATGGACCAGGACGAGTACCGCGCCTTCCACGCAGCGCTCACCGGCGCCGCGCGGGTGGACTTCCACGATTTCGACCGGTCGCATTTCTTCGAAGGGTGCCTGCCGGTGGAGGAGCTGGCGCTTCGCGGCGAGGACACCCTGCGGTTCGGTCCCATGAAGCCGGTCGGTCTGCGCGATCCGCGCACCGGGCGCCGCCCCTGGGCCGTCGTCCAGCTCCGGCAGGACAACCTCGCGGCCGAACACTACAACATGGTCGGGTTTCAGAACCAGCTCAAGTTCGCGGAGCAGACCCGGATCTTCCGGATGATCCCGGGTCTCGGGGGGGCCGTCTTCGTGCGGCTCGGGATGATCCACAGGAACTCCTACATCAACGCGCCGACCATCCTGAGGCCCACCTTCCAGGCCCGGCGCAGGCCGGAGCTCTTCTTCGCGGGCCAGGTCTCGGGCGTCGAGGGGTACGTCGAATCGGCCGCGTCGGGGATCCTCGCCGGCCTGAATGCGTGCCGCCTCCTCGCCGGCCGGGAGCCGGTCGCTCCCCCCCCGGAGACGGCCCTCGGCGCGCTGTGCCGCTACATCTCCTCGGCCGACCCCGCCCACTACCAGCCGACCAACATCGCCTTCGGCCTCCTCCCGCCCCTCGAAGAGCCCGAGACGGGCCGGCGACGGAACAAGACGGACAGGCGCAGGCTCCTGGTCGCGCGCGCGATCGCGGCGCTCGACCGGTGGATCGGGGAGGCGGCCCCGTGAAGGAGAAGGGCGGATCTCCCCTGCTCGCCCAGATCGCCGAGTTCCTTCAGCACATCGAGCTGTCGCGGAACCTCTCGCCGCGAACCGTCGTGGCCTACCGCTGCGACCTGCTCCAGTTCGAGCAGTTCCTGCGCGAGTGGGACCCGCGGTCGAGCCCCGATGCCGCGCGGCTCGAGCCGATCGCGGTCCGCGCGTTCGTCGCCGGGCAGCATCGCCGCGGCAACCGGAAATCCTCGATCGCCCGCCGCCTGTCGGCGGTGCGCTCCTTCGGCCGGTGGGCGAAGCGGCGCGGCCTGGTCGAGCGCAACCCCGCCGAGCATGTCCCGACCCCGCGGCTCGAGAAGCGGCTCCCAAGGCACCTGACGGTGGACGAAGCGTTCGCCGTCGTGGAAGCCCCCGATACCTCGACGCTCGCCGGCCTGAGGGACCGGGCGCTGCTCGAGCTTCTCTACGCGAGCGGGATACGCGTGAGCGAGCTGGCCGGGCTCGGCCTCGACGATCTCGACCTCGCGGGCGAGACCGTCCGGGTGCTCGGGAAGGGCAGCAAGGAGCGGATCGTTCCGTTCGGATCGAAGGCGCGCCAGGCGCTCGCCGCCTGGCTGCCCGCCTCCGCGCCGCTGCGGGCCCCGGACGGGGACGGGCGCGGGGAGCCGCTGTTCGTGAACCTGCGTGGGGGGCGTCTCACGGACCGGTCGGTTCGCCGGATCCTCGACGCGTGCGTGCGCAAGGCATCGCTCGAGCGGAAGATCTCGCCCCACGTTCTGCGCCACTCCTTCGCGACCCACCTGCTCGGCGCGGGGGCCGACCTGCGGGCCATCCAGGAGCTCCTCGGGCACGCCTCTCTTTCCACGACGCAGAAGTACACACACGTCGGGATCGAGCAGATCACCGCCATCTACGACCGCTGTCACCCCCGGGCGGACCTCGAGAAGAAGCGGTAGACCGGCCGGGCGACCCCCGATGCCCCCCGTCCCCCCGGTCACACCGGTCGCCCCGGTCCACTCGGTCCCCCGATGCCCCCCCGTCCCCCCGGTCACACCGGCCGCCCCGGGTCACCCCGGTCCGCCCGGTCCGCCCCGCCCCGCATGGCCCGTTTGACATCCTCTTAGTGGGACCTATATTCGCCGACGACACCCATGGACCGGGTACTGGCCTATCGCGACGAGGAGACCGGCGCCGCCGCCGAGCACCGCTCCCTCATTCTGCTCCGGTGGATGCTCATTCTCGCGTCCGCGGGTCTGTTCCTCGCTAACCGCCCCGACGAGCCGACAGCCGTCCTGGACTTCGGCATGGTCGCACTGTTCGCCCTGTCCAACGTAGCGCTCTATCTCTTCCGGGAGCGGCTCGAGGCCCGGGGCGGGTTCGAGACGATCCTCGCCATCGTAGACACCCTGTTCGTCTGCCTCGTCATCACGGTCGCCGGGGTCGCTCCCGCCGAGCTGCTCGTCCTTTCCTTCCTCGTCGTCTTCCTGGTTTCCTTCGGGCGGACGATCAAGCAGATCGTCGCCTCCGCGGTCGCCGTCGGCTTCCTGTACCTCTGGATGACCGCCTCCCTGCGCCCGGAGGGGATGCTGCTCGATCCCGTCTTCCTCATCCGCATCCCGTTCATCTACAGCGTCGCCCTCTACTTCGGGTACTTCGCCTCGTTCGTGAGCGCGGAGCGGCGGGAGGCCAGGGCGGTTCTCCGCGAGAGGCGGGACCACCGTCTCCTGATGGAGATCCTCGACACGGTCAACTCCACGCTCGACCTGCACCGGGTGATGCTGGCGATCTCGACCCGGATCGCCGGCGCCGTCGGGGCCGAGCGCTGCTCCGTGCTCCTCGTGGACCGTGACGACAGCGGCCTCGTGCTCGCCTCCAGCGACAAGCCCGAAGTGGACAGGCTCGAGATCGACCTGTCCCGCTACCCCGAGGTCCGGCAGGCGATCGAGAGGCGGGAGCCCGTGGTCGTCGAAAACGTCCAGAGCCATCCCCTCATGGACGAGGTCCGGCAGTTCCTGAGCGGCGCCGGCTTCAATTCGATCCTCGTCGTTCCGATGATCCACCAGGACGACCTTGTGGGCACGCTCATGCTCCGCGCGGCCTCGAAAGAGCCCGGGTTCGACCCGCGCACGGTCGCTTTCTGCCAGACCGTCGCCGGGGCTTCGGCGAACGCCCTCAAGAACGCCTTGCTCTACCGCCAGGTCAAGGAGGAGTCGGCCCGGCACCGGGGCACGATCGAGAAGCTCCAGAACATCCTCGAGCATTCGATGGACCTGATCGTGACCACCGACCTCGAGGGGAGAATCACGGAATTCAACCGCGCCGCCGAGGAAACCCTCGGCTATCGCCGCGAGGAGGTCGTCGGCCAGCCCCTCACCGAGATCTACGGCGGCGCCGGCGACCGGCCACAGTTCCTGGCGCTCCTGCGCAGCCGGGGGGAGATCCACCACCGCGAAGCCGCGATGCGCGCGAGGGACGGATCCCGGCGGACCCTCGACCTGACGGTCGCCGTGGTCCGGAACGACCTGAACGAGGTGGTCGGATCGGTATGCGTCGGCAAGAAATCCGCCGCTTCGCACTGAGAGGCCGCGCCGCCCGTTCCCGCGCGCGGGTCTTATAATCGTCCCATGGACGATTCGAACATCATCTACGTGGAAGCCGCCGTCGAGGCCGCGCGGCTCGGCGGTTCGATCCTGCGCGACTACGCCGGCAGGGCCGGCTCGATCGCGATCGACCTGAAGGGCCTGAACGACTACGTCACCGAGGT
Organism: uncultured Acidobacteriota bacterium; assembly: GCA_963747925.1. Classification (GTDB taxonomy): domain Bacteria; phylum Acidobacteriota; class Polarisedimenticolia; order QHYA01; family CAVVHA01; genus CAVVHA01. The sequence goes on along the minus strand of CAVVHA010000008.1, from coordinate 697,666 downwards.
CGACCGCGCCTCCGAGCAGGCGATCGTTTCCTACCTGTCCGGCCGCTTCCCCGACCATTCCGTCATGGCGGAGGAGTCCGCCGAGCAGACCCGGGACCGCCGCTTCCAGTGGTACATCGATCCCCTCGACGGGACGACGAACTTCATCCACGGGGTGCCGGTCTACGCCGTCTCGGTCGGCTTCGCGGTGGAGGGAAGGCTGGTGGCGGGCGCCGTGTACGACCCGACGCGCGACGAGATGTTCCACGCGATCGCCGACGGGGGCGCCTTCCTCAACAGGCAGCGGTTCCGGATCTCGGAGCGCGACTCGCTCAAGGGGGCCCTCGTCGCGACGGGCTTCCCGTTCCGCGCCCACGCCCGCCTCAAGGAGTACCTGCGCTGCCTCGAGACGTTCATCCTCGAGACGGCGGGGGTTCGCAGGGCCGGTTCCGCTTCGCTCGACCTCTGCTACGCGGCTTGCGGGCGCTTCGACGGGTTCTGGGAGATGTCCCTTTCGGCGTGGGACATCGCGGCCGGGGCGCTGATCGTGAAGGAGGCGGGGGGCGCGGTCTCGGACTTCCTCGGGGGGGACGGCTACCTCAAGACGGGGAACGTGGTGGCAGCGAATCGCCGGATTCACGCGGCCATGCTCGAGGTGATCCGCCAGACGATGGCCTGACGGCCCGCGCGTCCCTCACCGTTGAGGGCGACCTCGCCCTGCGGCGAGCGCCCCTGCCTCGGACGAGAAGAACCGACCCTTCCAGGTGGGGCGTCTCGCCTGCCCCCCCGACCCTACTCCTTGCGCTTGGGCTACCGGGCTGAGACTGCCACCCCGGGCAGGGTGGACCACCTCTTTCACGCCGGCTAGGTGTCGAGGTCCAGGTCCGTGCTGGCGGAGTGGTCCCTGCCCGAAGCCCCTCCCTCCTCCTCGGCCTTGTACATGTACTTCACGGCCAGCTTCATCACGAGGAGGTTCGGCGCGCCGATCCTGTTCACCTTGATCGCGTTCTTGTCGTACCACTCGATGACGCCGCGAAGCTGCTCGCCGTCGTTGAGGATGACGACCATCGGCGTCTTGGCGTTCATCTGCTTGAGGTAGTAGAAGGCCTCGGCGGCGGTCTGCTCGGGGGGAGCGGCCTTGCGGCGGTTGTTCTGGACGCGCCCCTGGGCGAGCTTCTCCTTGATCTCGGTCAGGTTGGGTCTTATCAATTTGCGGGTCGTCATCGGCGACTCCGGGCCTCGGTGACAAGGGAGCGTCCGCCGCGGTTGCGGGCGGAGGCTCTGTTTCCTGCGGTTCGACTTTCCGCTGTCGCGCGACAGCGTCTGCTGTGAGGGCGAGTGAGCCTTCAAGAACCGTGGTTAAAACGTACCACGCTCGCCCCCGCCCGGCAAGCCGGGCCGTCCCCGGGCCCTATTTGATGAATTTTCTGAAATCCGGCGGGATTCTCGAGAGGAACTCGTCCGGGACGTGGATCTCCGCGCGCCCCCACAGGCTCAGGATGTACTGGTCGAGCGCCGCGCCGAACTTCTCCTGCTCGATCGTCGTGTAGATCTTCTCCCGGAGGGTGTCGAGCGGCGGCGTCACGCTCGCCTCGCGGGTCTCGATCCGGACGATGTGAACCACCGCGCCGACCTCGATGGGATCGGAGACCTCTCCCGGCTTCATGGAGAACGCCGCGGCCTCGAGGGCGGGGGCGAGTTCCCCCTTCTTGAGGGGTCCCAGCAGGACCCCCCGGAGCTTCGGATCCACCTCGGAGGCCTCGGCGGCGAGGTCCGTGAAGGACGCTCCCGCGGCCCGGGCACGCTCGACGAGCGAGCGGGCGAGCGCGAGCGTTTCGTCCTTCGAGCGCGCGTCGCTCTTCAGGATGATCTCCCGGAACGAGACGGTGTCCGGGCTCGACAGCTCCGCCGCGTGGTCCTTGTAGTACGCCTCGACCTCGGCCTCGGAGACCGAGACCTTGTCCCGGACCTCCATGTTGATGACCGAGGCGGGGGCGTTCACCTCGATGATCTTCTTCTTGAACTCCTCGAGCGAGTATCCCTCCGCCTTCAGGGCCCTCTCCAGCTCGGCGTTCGTCGCGATCTTCTGGCCTTCCTTGAACTGGCGGATGAACGCGTCCTGCATCTTCGTGATGTCGTAGAGGCGCTCGGCCTGCTGGATGAGGAGCCTCCTCGTGATCAGGTCGCGCAGCAGCTCCGTCCTGGCCTTCGCGAGGTCCTTGTCCAGGGATTCGCCCGCCTTGCGGGAGTAGATCTGCTCGACCGCCTCCTGCTCCGCGGCCCGCAGGTCGGTCTGCGTGATCGGATCGTCGTTCACGCGGGCGACGATCTGCTCGATGATCTCGGCGCGCGCGGGGGTGATGACCGCCAGCAGGGCGAAGAGCGCCACGGCGACGGGGACTGCTCTGGTTCGTCTCATCGGGCCTTCCGCTCCGGGCCGGGCAGCCCGGTCCAGGGCCGCCATTCTATGCCGCGGGGCAGCCGACGCGCCACAACCGCGGCCCGGGCAGGCCCTGCCTGAACGAAAAAGGGCCGGCGCTTGCGCGCCGGCCCCGTGACGGGAACATCCTTTTCTCGAGGAGCTAGCCGGCGGGGAACGGGACGATCTGCAGGACCGTCACCCCCTCGAGGGAGATCAGCACGTCCAGGCCGCGCGGATCGAAAGTCAGCAGCAGGTCGCCGTCGCCGTCCTCGCCGTCGCCGCCCGACTCGTCGGCTCCGACCGTGTCGCCCTGGTCGTCGTCCCCCTGGTCGTCACCGCCCTGGCCGTCCTCACCCTGGTCGTCCTCGCCCTGGTCGTCGTCATCGGCGCCCACGGGAACGGAGTCGAACGAGAGCTCGCCCTCGCCGTCGGACCCGACCTGGAGCTGGCCCTGCGCCACGCCGCCCACGATCAGGTCGTAGGCTCCCGGCGTCAGGCCTTCCACCTCGACCTTGAACTTCATCCGCCCTTCGCGATCCTTGAACTCGGCCTCGCCCCGGGCCGTGGGCTGAACGCCCGTGTTCTCGAAATGGGCCTCGAGCCCGGTGCTCGACGTCTGCTCGAGCGCCGAGGCGGGGAACCTGTCCGCCGCGAGCACCGGGGCGCCCGTCCCCTGGGCGACCACCTCGAGCGAGACGCCCCGCGGGTCGAGCATCACCAGGCCGGCCTGGCGCGAGTCCATGACGAACTTGCCGACCTTCATCCCGGTCCGGCGATTGGCCCGCACGTCGAAGGAGCCGACCAGCGCGCCGCCGACCTCGACGTTGTAGGTGCCGAGGGCCAGGTTGTGGGTGACGACCTGGAGCCTGCTGAACTTCTTCGTGAACGTGTACCTGGCCTTGCCCCAGGCGTTCGCGTCCGCGCCCGCGGGAGCCAGCCACACCTTGAGAGTCTTCGGTCCCGTGGGGGCCGCGATCGAGGCCGTCGAGAGCGAGGCCGCCGCCGCAACCACGAGCGCGCCCGCGAAGAGCGCCGCCGCCATCCGCTGCATTCTTCTCATGTCGTCCCTTTCCTGGTGTCTGTTCCGTTCGTCTGTTTCAGGACCTTGGGGCGGTACCCGGAGCAACGCCTGTGCCACCAGGCCCCGGTCACGAGATGGTACGGCGCAATCCAGGATCCGGCCAGAGAAAACGCACCGGAATGATCCCCTTTCCAGGGAACGAAGCGGCGGCGGGGTTATCGCCGGAGGGTACCGGACGCTCACCCCAGCGGTGGGCAGGCCGCGATTACGTTTTGGGGCCGGGGGTTACCCTTGCGTGTCACGACGCGAGGGTCTGGAGGACGAGCCGCGCCGCCTCGATCCTGGCGGGGGCGGCCGCCGGGGCGGGGACCTGCAGGACGCCGGTCGGGGTGAGCGTCGCGAACCCCTGCCTGCGAAGGAAGGAGACCATCCGGTCCGGGCTCACGAGCGGCTTCTCGTGGAAGCGGAAGGCCAGCTTCCCCTCGCCGAACTCGACGCTCTTCACTCCCAGCCGCCCCGCCGCCATCTTCAGCGCGGCCACGGAGAAGAGATTCTCGCCCGGCGCCGGGAGGCTGCCGTAGCGGTCCTCGATCTCGGCGCGGATCTCCCGCAGCTCGTCCTCGCCCGCCGCCGAGGCGATCCGCTTGTAGATGGCGAGGCGCAGGTTCGGCTCCGGGATGAAGGCGTCCGGCAGGCGGATGTCGACGCCCAGGTTGAAGGTGGCCGCCTCGGGGGCCGGCGCCTCCCCCTGGTACTCGCGGACGGCCTCCTCGAGCATCTTGAGGTACAGGTCGAAGCCGAGGGCCGCGATGTGGCCGTGCTGGCGCGCCCCGAGAAGCTCGCCGCCTCCGCGCAGCTCGAGATCGAGCGCCGCGATCCGGAACCCGGCGCCGAGGTCGCTGAACTCCTGCAGGGCGAGCAGCCGGCGCCGCGCGATCGGCGTGAGCGTGCGGCGCGAGGGCACGATGAAGTACGAGTAGGCGCGCACGTCCGAGCGCCCGACGCGGCCGCGGAGCTGGTAGAGCTGGGAGAGCCCCATCCTGTCGGCGCGGTTCACGACCAGCGTGTTGACGCGCGGGATGTCGAGGCCGTTCTCGATGATCGTCGTGGAGACCAGCACGTCGAAGTCCCCGCGGAGAAAGCGGACCATCGCCTCCTCGAGCGAGCGCGCGTCCATCTGCCCGTGCGTCACCGCGATCCGCGCCTCCGGGACCAGGGTGCGGATCTTCGCCGCGATCCGGTGGATCGACTGGATCCGGTTGTGAACGAAGTAGATCTGGCCGCCGCGGCGCAGCTCGCCGCGGATCGCCGCCGCGACGGTGCCCCGGTTGTACGGGATCAGGTTCGTCTGGATGGCGAGGCGGTTCATCGGCGGCGTTTCGATGATCGACAGGTCGCGGACCCCCGCGAGGGACATCTGCAGCGTGCGCGGGATCGGCGTCGCGCTCATCGCCAGCGTGTCGATCCCCGAGGAGAGCTGCTTGAGCCTCTCCTTGTGGGCGACGCCGAAGCGCTGCTCCTCGTCCACCACCAGGAGCCCGAGGTCGCGGAACCGCACGTCCTTCGAAAGGAGGCGGTGCGTGCCGATCAGGATGTCCACCTTCCCCTGCTCCAGGCGCGCGAGGGTCTCCTTCTGCTCCTTCGCGGTCCGGAGCCGGCTGACCACCTCGATCGTCACGGGGAACGCGGCGAACCGCGCGCGGAAGGTGTTCCAGTGCTGGAACGCGAGCACCGTGGTCGGGGTCAGCACGGCGACCTGCGCGCCGTCCTGCACCGCCTTGAAGGCGGCCCGCATCGCGACCTCGGTCTTCCCGTAGCCGACATCGCCGCACAGGAGCCGCTCCATCGGCCGCTCCGACTCCATGTCCGCCTTGACGTCGGCGATCGCCCGCTCCTGGTCGGGCGTCAGCGTGTAGGGGAACGCGTCCTCGAACTCGCGCTGCCAGGGGGTGTCGGGGGAGAAGGCCCGGCCCGGGACCGCCTTGCGCTTGGCGTACAGGTCGAGCAGCTCCTTCGTCATGTCGCGGATCGCCTTGCGGACCCGCGTCTTCACCCGCTCCCATCCGGGCCCGCCCAGCTTGTCGAGCGAGCGCGATTCGGTGTCGCCGCCGCCGAATTTCTGGACGAGGTCGAGCCGGTCGACCGGCACGTACAGCCGCGAGTCCTCCGCGTACTGCAGCAGCATGAAATCCCTGGGCGAGCCGGCCGGCCGCGAGAGCCCGAGGTAGCGGCCCACGCCGTGGTCCACGTGGACGACGAGGTCGCCCGGGCGCAGGTCGCGGAAATCGGAGATGAACGCCGCGCCCTTGTGCCTCTTCGCGGCGGCCGGGCGGACCTCCTCGCCGAAGATCTCCCGCTCGGTCGCGACCGCGAGGCCGAGCTCGGTCAGGACGAAACCGTGGTTGAGATGGCACTCGAGCAGGACGATCGGCTCGCCCGGCGGGATCTCGAACGCGGGAGCGTTTCCCCACCGGTCCTGGACCGCCGGCGGGCCGGCGCGGTGGGCGGCCCAGTCCCCGTGCGGGCCGTCCTCTTCCCCTTCGCGGCTTTGCACGCGACCCGGAACGGCATCGCCCGAGGTCGCGTCGTCCGCCGACCCGGCTGCTCCTTCGGCCCCGGCCCACCTCCGCTCGCCGGGAGGCTCTGTCCCCGGCCGGAGGGGCCATTGCTGCACGACGAGGTCCGGGTCGATCGTGTCCTCGTCCTTCGGCTCGAACGGGTCGTGCCGCGCGCGCGCGATCCGCGCCGCGGAGCCGGGCGCCTGCCCGGCCGGCCCGCGCCCCGGGCCCCCGGGCCCCTCCTCCTCCCCGGTCTCGCGGACGATGCCCCGCTTCGTGCCGGGCCGCCCCTGCGGCCTTGCGGGGCCGGGCTTCGGCGCCTCCGGCTCGTGCGGAGCCGCGACCCGGAAGGTCACGCCGTAGTCCGAGAGGATGTCGCCGAGCCTCTCGCGCGTCCCGCGGGTGCTCATGAAGACGATCACCCGCCTCCCCGCCGTGCGGTGCGCCGCGAGATCGCGCAGGAAGTCGAGGACGCGTCCCCCGTAGTTGCGCGAGGGCTGGCTGGAGAAGGTGATCGAGGCCTCGCCCGCCACGCGCAGCTCCGAGAGCCGGACGTCGGCCCGCTTGAGCTGGGCGAGGATCGCCGCGGGGTCGAGGAAGATCTCCCCCGCCCCCGGCAGCGGGCAGCCGGGCGAAGAGCGCCGGCTCGCCTCCATCTCGGAGACCGCGCTGAGGAGCTCCTCCCCCGTCCGGTCCGGCTCGTCCACGACGCGGATCGCGCCGCGCGTGTAGGCCGTGAGGTCGGCCGTCGCCGGGAGGAAGACGCGGGAGAGCGCCTCCGCGCCCGGGACGTACTCTCCCGCCTCGAGCCGGTCGAGCCGGTCGGCCCAGTGCCGCGCCTCCTGCGTGTCCGGGAGCCGGTCGCGCCACAGGGCGGCCGCGATCGCGAGCCTCTCGCGCTCGCCCGCGCCGAGCGGAGCCTCGACGACCGGCGGGACGACCGCCTCCCCGACCCTGTCGATCGACCGCTGCGAGTCCACGTCGAAGGTGCGGATCGAGGCGACCTCGTCCCCGTCGAGCTCGATCCGGTACGGGCGCTCCGCGCCCGCGGGGAAGATGTCGAGGATCCCGCCCCGCCGCGAGAACTCGCCCGGCTCGGCGAGCATCTCCTCGTGCCGGTACCCGCCGGTCACCGCGGTCGCGAGGAACGCCTCGAGGTCCACGCTCTCGCCGACGCGCAGCCGCGCGGCGTGCGCGGAGAACCGCTCGGGCGGGGGAAGCGGCGTCGTGAGGGCCCGGGCCGGCGCGATCAGCCAGTCCCACGAGCCCGCGGCGAGCGCGGCCAGCGCCGTGACGCGCTCGCACGACGTCCGGAAATGCGGCGGGATCCCCTGGTAGGGGTCGGCGCCGAGCGCGGGGAAGCGGAGCACCCGCGCGGCGCCGTCGGCTCCACCCAGGAGGCGGGAGAAGGCGGCGAGGTCGCGCGTGTACTCGTCGAGCCGGGCGTCGTCGGGGACGATGAGCAGGACGGGGCGCCCCGTCATCCGGCGCACGAGATCGAGCACCAGCGCCTTGCTGCTCTCCACGAGTCCCGCGACGGAGGCAGGCGCCGCCCCGCGCACCGCCTCGGCGAGCCGCCGGAACTCCACGTTCCCGGTCAGCGGATCGAACAGGGAGAAGTCGAAGGACATCGGGAACCAAAGTGTACATGGTGGCGCGGAGATTGTTGACGGTGCGCCGCCGGCGGCGGAGCTGGGTGAACCTGTCCGGGTTTTCTCCGTAGAATCAGGAGTCCGTCTCCGGGCCGGCGAAAGCCCCGGAAAGCGCCATGGGAAAGGAACCGCGCGATCGCCGCAGCAGGGGGCAGGCCTCCAGGGATGGGGGCAGGTCCGCGGCCCCGCCTGTCCGGGCGGCGATTCCCCCCCTCGCGCGCCGCACCCTGGCCGGGACCCTGATGGTCTGCGCCGTGGCGGTCGGGTTCGCCCTCGTCCTGGGGGCGGGCGCGGCGGGCCAGGAGAAGGCCGGCCCAGCCATCGCCAAACTGCCCGGCCTGTCCCAGTTCACCGAGACGGCCGGAGTCTCGCTGACGCTCCTCGACGTCGAGGTGCGCGACCGCAACGGCCGTCCCCTGCCCGGCCTGACGAAGGGCGATTTCCGCGTCAGGCTCGACGGCGAGCCCTGGCCGATCTACAGCGTGGATGACCTGTGCGCCTGCGAACCTCCGGCCGTCGTCGCGGCCCGCGCTGCGGGCCGGGGCTCCGCCGCGCAGCCCTCGAGCGGGGCGAGCGGATCCAACCCCGAGGGCGGGGAGGCGACCGGAGGTTCCGTCCCCGGGCAGGGGAACGGACAGCGCGGCCCCGAGCCCGCGGCGGAGGCAGCTCCGCCAGCCACCGGGGAAAAGGTCGAAGAGGCCGCTCCCCGCCGGGGAGACAGCGCCGGCTCCCCCGACGGTTCCCTTCAGGACGACGCCTTTCTCGAGGATCTGGCAAGAGACCTCGGCGAGTCGCCCCCGCCGGTGGCGGCTCCAAACGGCGCGGTATCGGCGGACGCCACCGCAGCAGCTCCGGTACATCCTCTACCTGGACATGAGCCAGCTCGGTCAGGGGGGACGGGTGCGCGCGCTTGGCGAGGCCCGCCGCTGGATCGGCCAGGTGAAGCAGGCCGGCGATCTCGTGATGATCGCCGCCTACTCGACGGCCTCCGGCCTTCGCGAGCTCTGCCCGTTCACCGTGGATCCGGCGCGGCTCACGGCCGCGATCGACGCCGCGGGAAAAGACCCCTCGCTCGAGGATTCCTGGCCCGTCGAGGTCAGGCGCCGGGCGGAGGACTGCGAGAACCCGCCCGGCGTGGTGACGGGCCGCATGCTGATTCCCCCCACCACGCTCTGCGACACCTACAGCCAGGAGGAGTACCGCCACGGGGCGCGCTCCCTTCGGGCGCTGCAGGAGTTCCTCGCGTCGCTCGAGGCGGTTCCCGGGCGCAAGGCGCTCATCTACTTCAACGAGAACGGGACACCGTTCCCCCGCCGGATCTATCCAAAGGGAACCTCCCCGCCTGGAGACCACCTGCATCTCCTGGAGCAGATCGGCGCCGAGGCGACGCTCGTGCGCACGAGCGTCTACACGGCGAACGTCGGGGACCGCCTGGGCGCCGAGGCCAGCTGGCAGGTCGCCCTGGCCGACGGTGCGGTGGCGCTCGGTTCCAGCCTCGCCGAGTACACGGGGGGCGGCTACAACCTCGACCTGCAGGATCTCGGGTCCCTGACCGCCAGCGCCCGCCCCGAATGCTCGTGTATCTATCGCGTTGCCATTCAGGCCGGGGAGACGACCCGTCACGCCAGGGTCTACGAGGCGACCGTCTATGCGCGCGGCCGGAAGATCCCCTACCGCTACCGGGTCCAGTTCCTCGACGATCTCGACCGGTGGGTGCGGCAGGCGACATCGGTCCTCCGCAACCCGTCCCGGGCGCACCAGCTCGGGGTGGGGGCGGCGCTGCTGCCGGTCCGGGGCTGGCGCAGTGGTTGGGAGGTGGCCGTCCAGGTGGCTCTCGACCTGGATTCCATCGAGTACGTTCCGAGCGCGGGCGCGGGGAGCGAACCCGCCGCGACGCCGGGCGGAGCCACAGGATCGTGGGAGGCGGGCGCGCTGGTCACGCGCGAGGACGATGGGAAGTACTGGGAGATGCTGAGCGTATCGAGCGCGCGTCGCGCGCGGCCGGAAGCAGGCAGGACCGCGGACGTCGCCGGGGGTGGGAACGGCGGCGTGTCTGCGAGCCAGGCCCGGCAGCCGGCAGCAACGAGACCGGCGGCGGCGCAACGGGCCGGACGGCGGCAGCCCCGGCGGACCCTGCCGGCGCCTCGGCCGGCTCCCATTCCGCGGGAGAGGTCGTCCTCCACGAGCTCCTGCTCGAGGAGATGGCGCCGGGCCGCTACACGCTCGCCTCCTTCGTCCGGGACCGCACCTCTTCGTCGTTCGGGGGCTCCGGGGCAAGCATCGAGCTTCCAAGGGTCGGATCGGGCTCGGTGGCGGGGCCGGTCCTGCTGCTCGCCTCGCGGCGGCACCTTCTCGCTCCCTTGCCCCGTTTCACCAAGGGCAGGACCACCGACGAGGCGCGCGTGACGGCTTCCCGCAGCGGCTGGACGCCGATTCCCACCGGATCGGTTCCCCGCGGCGAGGCGCTTGAGGCTCTCACCTGGATCTGCCCGGGAAACGGTCCGTCGAAGCAGGACGGACCCCCGAGCGTGACGCGCTTCATCACGCGTGGCGGAGCGCCGGTGTACCGCCTCGAGAAGCCGATGGTCGATCCGGCGGGCGAGTGCTTCCGGATCGGCGACCGGATCGAGACCGCGGAGCTCGAGCCGGGAACCTACGCCTACACGTTCCGGCTCGAGGCCGCGGGCGAGGACCGCGCCGTCTCGGTCGAGGCTCCGTTCACCGTCTCGCCCCCGTCGCTCCCCGCTCCCGCCGGCCGCTGAGCCCCGCGGATCGCACGCGCCCCGCACCGCCCTCGGGCGGGAGGGGCGGATGGCATGATCCCGCCGGTCGCGGGAAACGCGCGAAGGGAAACGGAAGGGATCCCCCCGCAGGCAACGGGGAGGGGCGCGCGGCCTTCAGGCCTGGGCGGCCTTCTCGCGCTCGCGGTAGAAGCCGCGGCGGATCCGGCGGCGGAGGCGAAGGACGTCGAGGAGCATGTTCCAGGAGGAGCGGATCGGCGTGACCCGCGAATCGGCGGAATTGCGCCAGGTGACCGGCTCCTCGAGGATCCTCAGCCCCGCGAGGCGGGCAAGGGCCAGCAGCTCGACGTCGAAGGCGAACCGGTCCACGACCATCTTGCGGAAGATCGGCGCGGTCTTCTCGCGGTCCACGAGCTTGAAGCCGCACTGGGTGTCCCTGAACTCGAGGCCCGTGGCGGTCCGGATCAGCAGGTTGAAGACCTTCCCCATCAGGACGCGGAAGAACGGCTGCGGGACCTCGATGTTCGACGTCGGCAGGGCGCGCGAGCCGATGACGACGTCGCTCGACGTCTCGCGCATCCTCGCGAGAAGCCGGTCGAACTCCTCGATCGGCGTGGAAAGGTCGGCGTCCGAGATCAGCACGAGGCTCCCCGAGGCGGCGAGGGCCCCTTCGCGGACCGCCGCCCCCTTGCCCCGGTTCGCCGGGAAGCGGATCAGGCGGATCCGGGGCTCGTCGCGGCGCGCGGCCTCGACGAGGTCGGCCATCCGGTCCACCGAGCCGTCGTCCACGACGATGACCTCGGCGGGGAGCTTGCGCGCGTCGATGTAGGCCAGGATCGAGGTCAGCGTCGGGAGAAGCCGCTTCTCCTCGTTGTAGGAAGGAACGACGATCGAAAGGTAGGGAGCGCTCACGCCGCCGCCACGGAATCCTCACTCACCGATCTTCGACCTGGGGACAGGCCCGCGCGCGCCCCGGCGCTCCTTGTCGCCGGGCCGGCGGTGCTGCATCCCCGCCTTCGCGACCTCGATCCGGATGACCGCCTTCTGGAGGCTCAGCTGGGCCTTCGCGAAATCGAAGTCCTCCCCCGGCGCCTTCAGGGCCCGCTCGATCTCCGCCTTCTTCGCTTCGGCCCGCTCGAGGTCGATCTCGCTCTCGTCCTCGGCGATGTCGGCCAGGATCGTGACCTTCGCGGGGAGGATCTCCGCGAACCCCCAGGCGAGGGCGAGGTAGTGGACCTCGGTCCCCTGCCGGTACTGGACCTTCCCCACGGTCAGCGAGGTGAGCAGCGGCGCGTGCCCGGGCAGGACGCCGAGATACCCCTCGCGCCCGGGCAGGACCACCTCGTCCACCTGCTCGGAGAGGAGCTTCTTCTCGGGCGTCACCACGTCGAGCTGGAGTTTCGTCGGTAGCATCGTTCTGTCCACCTTGCGCCGCCCGCCGCCTCAGCGGCCCGCTGCCCGATCGATCAGGCCGCCTTCTTCATCTTCTCGTAGTTCTGGAGCACTTCCTCGATCCCGCCGCACATGTAGAAGCACTGCTCGGGGACCTCGTCGTGCTTGCCGTCCACGATCTCCTGGAAGCCCCGGATCGTGTCCTTGAGCTCCACGTAGCGCCCCTCCTGGCCCGTGAACGGCGTCGCCACGAAGAAGGGCTGGGAGAGGAACTTCTGGATCTTGCGGGCCCGGGACACGATGATCTTGTCGTCCTCGGAGAGCTCGTCGATGCCGAGGATCGCGATGATGTCCTGCAGGTCCTTGTAGCGCTGCAGCACGCCCTGCACCGCGCGCGCCGTGCCGTAGTGCGCGTCGCCCAGGATGCGCGGGTCGAGGATGCGCGAGGTCGAGGCCAGCGGGTCCACCGCCGGGTAGATCCCCAGCTCGACGATCTGGCGCGAGAGGATCGTGACGGCGTCCAGGTGCGCGAAGGTGGTGGCCGGGGCCGGGTCGGTGATGTCGTCGGCGGGAACGTAGATCGCCTGCACCGAGGTGATCGAGCCCTTGGCGGTGGAGGTGATCCGCTCCTGCAGCTCGCCCATCTCGGTCGCGAGCGTCGGCTGGTAGCCGACGGCGCTCGGCATGCGGCCGAGCAGCGCCGACACCTCCGAGCCCGCCTGCGTGAAGCGGAAGATGTTGTCGATGAACAGCAGCACGTCCTGGCCCTCGACGTCGCGGAAGTACTCGGCGACCGTCAGGCCCGTCAGGCCGACGCGCATGCGCGCCCCGGGCGGCTCGGTCATCTGCCCGTAGATCAGGGCGACCTTCGACTCCTTGTTGAGCTTCTCGAGCGAGCCGGGCTTCTCGTCGTGCAGCGGCCACGCGATGACGTTCGACTCGCGCATCTCGCGCCACAGGTCGTTCCCCTCGCGGGTGCGCTCGCCGACGCCGGCGAAGACGGAGAAGCCTCCGTGCTTGAGGGCGACGTTGTTGATCAGCTCCATGATGAGCACGGTCTTGCCCACGCCCGCGCCGCCGAACAGGCCGGTCTTGCCGCCCTTCGTGTACGGCTCGAGCAGGTCGATGACCTTGATCCCCGTCTCGAACATCTCGACCTTCGTGGACTGCTGCTCGAAGGTCGGGGCCGTGCGGTGGATCGACCACTCCTCGGTCGTCGGGATCGGCCCCAGCTTGTCCACCGGCTTGCCGATGACGTTCATCACGCGCCCGAGCGTCGCCCGCCCCACGGGGACGGTGATCGGACGGCCGAGGTCCGCGCAGGGCATGCCGCGCACCATGCCGTCGGTCGGCTCCATGCAGATGGCGCGCACCCGGTTCTCGCCGAGGTGCTGGTGGACTTCCGCCGTGACGTCGATGTCCACGCCCCACTCGGCCTTCGACACCTGCACGCGCAGCGCGTTCAGGATCTGGGGCAGGTGCCCGCCCTCGAACTCGACGTCCAACGTGGGACCGATGACCTGGACGACCTTTCCGATCTTCTCCATACTCGCCGCGAATCCTTAGAGCGCCTGCGCGCCCGAAACGACCTCGATGATCTCCTTCGTGATCGAGGCCTGCCGCACCCGGTTCATGAACAGCGTGAGCGATTCGATCATCTCGTCGGCGTTCGACGTGGCGCCGTCCATCGCCGCCATCCGCGCGCCGTGCTCCGCGGCCGCCGACTCGAGCAGCGCGTGCCAGATCTGCCACCCGATGTAGCGCGGGAGCAGCCCGTCGAAGAGGCGTGTGCGCGTCCGGCTCGTAGATGTAGTCCTCCCGCGTGTCGCCCTCGCCGAACTCGCCGCGCTCGATCGGGAGAAGGCCGGGTCACCACGACCCGCTGCTGGATGACCGATTTGAACTCGTTGTAGACCATGTACACGGCGTCCAGCTCGTTGCCGGTGAAGCGGGCGATCAGGTCCTCCCCGATCTCCTGCGCCTGGCCCGGGTCCAGCTTGCCGAAGACGTCCGTGTACTCGCGGGCGATCGGCACGCTCCGGCGGCGGAAGAAGTCGCGCCCCTTCCGGCCGATGCAGTGGACGCCCCGCGTCTTCTCGCGGCGCTCGAGCAGGAACGCCTGCGCCGTCTTGACGATGTTGGTGTTGAAGGCGCCGCACAGCCCCTTGTCGGCCGTCATCACGACCAGCTCGACCCGCTCCTCGGGCCTCACGGCCAGCAGCGGGTGGGCCTCGGGGTTCGCGCGCGCCGCGAGCGAGCGGAGCACCGCCTCCATCTGGTGCGCGTAGGGGCGGGCCGCCAGCATCCGCTCCTGCGCGCGGCGCAGCTTCGCCGCGCTCACCATCTTCATCGCCTTGGTGATCTTGCGGGTCGACTGGACCGACCGGATCCGCCGCCTGATGTCCCGTGTGCTGGGCACGTTAGGCCGCCGCTCCCGCCGTGGACCAGACCTCCTCCTTGAAGGAGGCCAGGAACTTGTTCATCTTCTCCCTGATCGCGTCGTCGAGCGCCTTCTTGTCGCGGATCTCGCCGAGGAGCTCCTTCCCGCGCAGGTCGAAGTAGCGCGTCAGCTCGGCCTCGCACTTGCGGAGCTTCTCCACGGGGACGTCGTCGAACCAGCCGTTCGTGCCGGCGTAGATGACGAAGACCTGGCGCTCGAACGGAACGGGGTCGAACTGGAGCTGCTTGAGGATCTCGGTCAGCCTCTTGCCGCGCTCGAGCTGGGCGAGGGTCGCCTTGTCGAGGTCCGAGCCGAACTGCGCGAAGGCCGCCAGCTCGCGGTACTGCGCGAGGTCGAGGCGCAGGCGCCCCGCGACCTGCTTCATCGCCTTCGTCTGGGCGTTGCCGCCGACGCGCGACACCGAGAGGCCGACGTTGATGGCCGGGCGGACGCCCGAGTAGAACAGGTCCGATTCGAGGAAGATCTGCCCGTCCGTGATCGAGATCACGTTCGTCGGGATGTAGGTCGAGATGTCGCCCGCCTGGGTCTCGATGATCGGCAGGGCGGTGAGCGACCCCCCGCCCAGGTCGTCGTTCAGCTTGGCGGCCCGTTCGAGGAGGCGGGAGTGCAGGTAGAAGACGTCACCGGGGTAGGCTTCGCGTCCCGGCGGGCGCCGCAGCAGGAGCGAGATCTCGCGGTAGGCCGCCGCCTGCTTGGAGAGGTCGTCGTAGATGCACAGGACGTGTCCGCCCGGGTTCGTCTTCGAGGCCGGCTTGCCGTCGGCGCCCGTGAACTGGAAGTACTCGCCCATGGCGACGCCGGAATAGGGGGCGAGGTACTGCAGGGGGGCCGGCTCGGAGGCCGAGGCCTGCACGACGATCGTGTGGCCCATGGCGTCGTACTCTTCGAGCGTCTTGACGACCTGCGCGATCGTGGATTTCTTCTGGCCGACCGCCACGTAGATGCAGATGACGCCGGCGCCGCGCTGGTTGATGATCGTGTCGATCGCGATGGCCGTCTTGCCGGTCTGGCGGTCGCCGATGATCAGCTCGCGCTGTCCGCGCCCGATCGGGATCATGGCGTCGATGGCCTTGATGCCGGTCTGGAGCGGCTCCTTCACCGGCTGGCGGTCGGTCACGCCGGGGGCGATCCTCTCGACCGGCGACACGCCGGTCGTTTCGATCGGCCCCTTGCCGTCCACCGGGTTGCCGAGCGGGTCCACCACGCGGCCGATCATCCCGCGTCCCACGGGGACGGAGGCGATCTTGCGGGTCCGGCGGGCGGTGTCCCCCTCCTTGATCCGGTGCACCTCGCCGAAGAGCACGGCGCCGACCGAATCCTCCTCGAGGTTCAGGACGAGCCCGGTGACCCCGTGCGGAAGGTCGAGGAGCTCGCCCGCCATGACCTTCTCGAGGCCGTGAAGGCGCGCGATGCCGTCGCCGACCGACACCACGGTGCCGACCTCGGCGACGTCCACGTTCTGCTGGAATCCTTCGATCTGCTTGCGCAGGGCCTTCGTGATCTCGGCAACGTTGATGTCCATCGCTTCCCGTTCCTCTTTAATGGCCGACCAGGTGCGACCGCAGCGCGGCCAGCCGCGTCCGGACGCTCCCGTCGTAGACCGTCGAGCCGATGCGGGCGACCATCCCGCCGATGATCGAGGGGTCGGTCTTCATCGAAAGCCGGATCTTCCGGCCCGTCTTCTTTTCGAGCGCCTGCTTCGTCCGCTCCGCCATTTCGGCGCTGAGCGGCGCGGCGGTCGTCACCTCGGCCTCGACGATGCCGAGCCTGCGGTCGCGAAGCAGCGCCACCGCCGCGGCGACCCCCGCGATGAGCGGCAGGTGCCCGTGATCGGCCATGATCCCGAGCAGCATCGCCGTCTTCCCCGAAAGGCCGGCGCCCTTGACGAGCGTCCCGAGCAGCTCCTTCTTGCGCGGGGTGTCGAGGGCCGGGCTCTCGAGGGCGACCTCCACCGTGCGATCGCCCGCGATCACCCGCGCCGCGGCGGCCAGCTCGTCGGCCGCGCGGATGAGCTCCTCGTCGCCGTCAACGGCACCTTCCAGGGCGCGAGCGTAGCGGAGGGCGGCGGTGCGGTCCTTCATGGGCCTGGTCTGCGCTCCTAAGTGATTGAGCCGCGTAAGTTAACACGCCCCGGAAGGGCGTGTCAAAACCCTCTGGGAGTGGTACTCTCTCCTGCTCCGGAGGTAGTCCATGGCGACCATTCACGTCGAAAAGCCGATCCAATCGGAGCCCGCCGCCCTTCTCAGGAAATTCGAGGCGGACGTGCTTTCGCTGCCCAACTTCAAGATGTTCGTGGACCGCTACGAGATCACCGACAGCACGATCACCTTCGAGGGGTCGAAGGGGATCAGCGGGAAGGTCGAGGCCCGGCCGGGGCTCATGATCGTGGACGTCACCCTGGGCCCGATGGCCTCCCTGATGAAGCCGCTGATCGAATCGCGCCTGACCGAGCTGCTGTCCCGGATCGATTAGGGCGCGCCGGCATCGCCCTGCCCCGAGACTCGTCTTTCCGCGGGCCGACGCCGCTCGGCGGCGGTTTTGACCTTCCCGCCGTTCGGTGTTTTACTGGCTGGATCAAAACGTTGCTATTGAAAGGATTACGATGAAACAGCTCCCCTTCGTGAAGCTCCTGACCCTCCTCGCCATCCTGTCCCTGGCCACGTTCGCCGGGTGCAAGGCCAGCGAGAAAGCGGCCTCCACCGCCCCGGCCGGCGATGCGCAGGCCAGCGCGGCCGCTCCCGCCGCGGACACGGCCCCCGCCCCCGCCGGCGGCGCCGCGCCCGCCGGGACCGCCCCCGAGGGAGGGACCGCCCCCGCGCTGCCCCCCGGCCATCCCCAGGTGGGTGGCCCCGGCTCCGCGCCCCCGGCTCCGCCGATCACCCCCTCCGGCCCTCCCGGCCAGATCGTCGCGAAGGTGAACGGCACGCAGATCACCCGCGGCCAGCTCGACTTCACCGTCAAGAACATCGTCGGCGACCAGGGGGTCCCGGCCGAGAAGCAGGCCGAGTTCCGGCGCCGGGTCCTCGACGAGATGATCGACCGCGAGCTTCTCTATCAGAAGGCGATCGCGAGCAAGATGGACATCACCGACGCCGAGCTCGCCGAGTCCATGACGAAGATCAAGGCGGGTTTCCCTGACGAGAAAGCCTTCATCGAGCAGCTCGCCAAGGACAACATGGACCTCCCGGGGATCACCACGATCGTCCGTCACGCGATGGTGATCGACAAGTACGTCAAGACGGACGTCGCCGGCAAGGTGAAGGTGACCCCCGAGGCGGAGGCGAAGTTCTACGAGGAAAACAAGGAGAAGATGAAGCGGCCCGAGGCGATCCGGGCGAGCCACGTCCTCCTGCGCGCCCAGAAGGACGCCCCGGCCGACCAGACGAAGGCCGCGAAGACGAAGGCCGAGGAAGTGGACGCCAAGGCGAAGAAGGGGGACGACTTCGCGGCGCTCGCGAAGGAGTTCTCGCAGGACCCGGGCTCGGCCCAGAACGGCGGGGACCTCGGGTTCTTCTCCAAGGGGCAGATGGTGCCCGAGTTCGAGAAGGCGGCCTGGGGACTGAAGAAGGGCGAGGTCTCCGGCGTCGTCCAGACCGACTACGGGTTCCACGTCATCAAGGTGACCGACCGCAGGGCCGAGGGGTACGCCCCCATCGAGGAGGTCCGGCCCCAGATCAAGGAGTACCTGACGATGCAGATGACCCAGCAGGACCTGCAGAAGCTGGCCCAGACCCTGCGCGCTGCCGCCAAGGTCGACGTCACCCTGTAGACCGCCGCACCGATCGAGCGCTTCCCCACGGCCTCCGGCTCACGCCGGGGGCCGTTCTGCTTTCAGCCCATCAGCGAGCGCCAGTCCTCGATCGAGCCGATCCGCAGGTACTGGTTGGTCCGCCGCTCCTCGCCGAGCGTGGAGGTGGGGGTCGGACCGTAGTGATGGCCGGGGAAGAGGATCGTGTCCCCGGGCAGTCGGGCCAGGCGCTGCGTGAGCGTGAAGTACATCTCGTCCGGGTCGCTGCCGGGCAGGTCCACCCGGCCGCAGCCGCCGACGAAGAGCGTGTCGCCCGAGACGAGACGGTTGCCGACGAGGAAGCACTGCGAGCCGGGGGTGTGCCCCGGCGTGTGGACGAGCGTGATCGGCAGGTCTCCCACCTGGATCGTCTCACCCGCGTCGTGGAGCGTGAGATCCCCGCTCGACAGCCCCGTCACCGCCCGGATCCCCGCGCCTTCCTCCTTGTTGGCGTGGACCGGCACGGGGTGGACGGTCATCAGCTCGCGCAGCCCCTCGACCTGGATCCCGAACAGGTCCCCGCCGATATGATCGGGATGGTAGTGCGTGGCGAGGGCCCCCGAGATCTTCATGCCGTCGGCGGCGGCCACGGCGATCAGGCCCGGGATGTCCCAGGCCGGATCGACCACGAAGCATTCCCCCTTCGCGCGGTCCCCGACGAGGTAGACGAAGTTCGCCATCTGCCCCGCCACGGGGTGGCGGACGGCGAACTGCTCCCCCGCGAGGAGCTGCCTGAAATAGAGCCGGCTCTCGTCCGATTCCATGGCCCGATGGTACCGCACGTCCCGCCCCCCCGCCCCGGCAGCGCGCAGGGGCCCGCTCGGAAACCCGCGCCGGCTCCCGGTTTGGGGCACGTGCAGCCGCCTCAGAGGTATCGCCCGCCGGTGCTATCCTTCGGCCGAATCCGCAAGGCGCCCTCAGGGCGCGGCCACTCGAAGGGTACGAGGACCGGAGGCTCCATGGACGGCAACCTGGCAGCGCTCGAGAAGGAGTTCGTTTCCCGCTACCTGGAGTTCCATCCCGGGCACGCTGCCTTCGCCGGCATGCACGACCACGACCACCGGCTCGAGGAGCTGACGCCGCAGACGATCGCGGCGTACTGCGCGGAGCTCGACTCGCTCCGGAAACTCACCATGGCCCTGGATGGGCTTTCGGCGGCCGACCTCGCCGAGCGGGAGATCCTTCTCTCGATGATCGACGGGCACCCTGTTCGAATACCGGAAGGTCCGCGCCTGGGAGCGTGATCCCTACTCGTACGCCGAGATCCTCTCCTCGCAGCTCAACATCATCCTGATCTTCGACTACGCCCCGCCCGAGCAGCGGCTCGCCTCCGTCATCTCGAAGGAGAAGCAGATCCCGCGCTTTCTCGAGGCGGCGAAGAAGAACCTCAAGCCGACCGCGCCGATCCTGGTGAGCTACGGCATGCGGGGCGCGCAGGGGGCGCTGTCGCTGGTTCGCAAGGACCTGCCGGCGGCATTCGGCTCGGCCGGCTCCGCGGCGCTGCAGGAGGAATTCCGCAAGGTGACGGCGAGCGCCACCGAGGCCCTGCAGGGCTTCGTCACCTGGCTCAGGAAGGAATATCCCGTCGGGCCCGAGGGGGCCTACGCGCTCGGCCGGGACGTGTACTCCGGCTGGCTCGCGGCCCGCGAGAGGATCACCACGCCCCTCGAGGAGCTCGAAGGGTGGGCCCTCGACGCGATCGAGACGACCCGCGAGGAGCTGCGGCGGCACGCGGCGCGGATCGATCCTTCCGCCGAGCCCTCGGCCGTGGTGGAGAGGATCACCGCCGATCACCCGCCGACCGGGCAGGTCGTCGCCGAGGCCACGCGGGTCGCCGAGGAGGTCTACCAGTGGCTGGTCCGGAAGGACCTCGTCACGGTGCCGCGGCCCGACCGTGTCCTGATCGCCAACACCCCCGATTTCATGAGCTGGTCGTTCGGGTCCATGTGGACGCCGGGCCCGTACGAGAAGCCCGACGTGCAGGCGACCTTCTACGCGACCGACGCCGATCCCGCCTGGCCGCCCGAGCGGCAGGACGAGCATCTGAC
This sequence comes from uncultured Acidobacteriota bacterium, assembly GCA_963747925.1. Classification (GTDB taxonomy): domain Bacteria; phylum Acidobacteriota; class Polarisedimenticolia; order QHYA01; family CAVVHA01; genus CAVVHA01. The sequence goes on along the minus strand of CAVVHA010000008.1, from coordinate 677,605 downwards.
AGCCTTCTGCTACCGCGGCCTGGAGAACCTCGCCGTCCACGAGGCCTACCCGGGCCATTTCATCCAGGGTCTGCACCAGAACCTGGCCGACTCGCCCATGCGCAAGACCTTCTGGTGGGGGGTCTTCGGCGAGGGCTGGGCCCACTACTGCGAGCAGATGGCCGTGGAGGAAGGGCTCGGCGCGGGGTCCCCCGAGGTGCACGTCGTGCAGCTGCAGGAGGCGCTCAACCGCCTCTGCCGCTTCGTGAACGGGATACGGCTCCACACCCAACCGGACTGGGATTTCGAGCAGGGGACGCAGTTCTTCCAGGAGCGCGCCTGGCTGGCCGAGGCGGTGGCACGCGCCGAGGCGGAGCGCGGCGCCTTCGATCCTTTCTACCTTCGCTACACGCTGGGAAAGAAGGAGATCCTCGAGCTGCGCGAGGAGTGCCGCGAGGCGCTCGGAGCGCGATTCACCATCAAGGGATTCCACGACGCCCTGCTGGGGTGCGGCTCGGGGCCGATGCCGGCCATGCGGGCGCTGACCCGGATCAGGCTCGGCATCCATCCCTGACGGAACCGCTCAATGAAAAACCCCGGGGGCCGCGCGGCCTCCCGGGGTCGTTGCAATCCCGCCGTGGGTGAAGGGCGAATTACTGGGGGGCCTTCTCCATCACGACGATCGTGTCGACGACGTCCTCTTTCCCCTTCCTGAAGTACATGACCTGGACCTTCTGGCCCGACTCCAGGTTCGCCAGTGTGCCCGGATTCTGATCGATCAGGACCAGGGTCTTCTCGTCCATCTTCATCTTGTACTTCCGGTACGCGCGGTTGCTGCTTCCCTTGTCCGGGTCGACCATCAGCGTGAGGGTCATCCCCTCGACGTCCACCTTGGTCAGCTTTCCCTCGAGCCGGCTCGGCTCGGGAGCCGGCGGGGCCTCGGCGGCAGGGGCCTCCTCGGCGGCCGTTCCCTCCGCGGGCGGAGTCACCTGCCCCTCGGGGGCCTTCGTCTCCTCGGCCGTCGCGGGCGCGGCGGCGAGGAAGGCGGACAGGCAGAATGCCAGCCCTGCGGCCATCATCAGAATCGTGAAGCTGCGGAATCCCTTACGTCCCATCGCGTTCTCCTCGGTCAGCGGACTGGCCGGCGGGACTGGCCCGCTGCCGGTCGTTTCTCAGCCATCTCGGCCGCGCCTGCGCGGCCGGACCCTGCTCAGTGAAGCCACAATATTGATACAGAATCGGCCGTCCGGCCAGCGTTTCGTGCGAGATACTGCTGATCCGTCCTCAGCAGGCACCCTGCGGGGGCGGTTTCCGCGCCCTCGGCGCCCGGTTTCCTGCGGGCGCCCCCCAACCGGCCCCCCGCCGTCCCGGGCCCGGCCTGGGGGGCCTTCCCCCGGGCGGGCACGAACCCCTTCAGGCGCCCCGCGGCCGCCGCGAGATCGGGAACCGTGAACAGGGGGGCCGCATCCGGCAGAAGCGGGGCCCCGGTCCGGTTGACGTAGCCGCAGGGGATTCCCAGGAGCGAGGCGGTCTCGAGATCATGGAAGGGGGAGGCCGCAAGGTGGAACAGCTCCTCCTCGTCGGCTTCGAGCTCGTGCATGGCGGCGTACCAGTGATCGGGCGAGGGCTTGTACGACTCGACCTTCTCGGCCGTGACGATGAGGTCGAACGGAACGCCGAGCTTCTCGATCGCGGCCTCGATCACCTCGTCCTCGACGTTGGAGAGGATCCCGATCGGGAAACGCTTCTGGATCTCGGCGAGCGCGCGGCGCGTGTCCGGGAACGGCTCCCAATCCGGCATCGTGGCCGCCGCCGCCGCGGCCTCGTCGTCGCCGAGGACGAGCCCGCACTCCCCCGCCGCCAGGACGAGCGACTCCGCCAGGATCTCGCGGTATGGCCGGTACGGGAGGCTCTCGTACCGCTCCTCGGGGCTGTCCTCGTCGGGAAGCTCGACGGCGCTCACGATCAGCCCTTTCTCGAGCTCCTCGCGCCGCGCCACCACCTTCGCCACCAGGGCGCGGTCGCCGCGCAGCGACGGCAGGGCCAGAAGGGCCGAGCGGATCCCTCCCTCCCAGTCGATCAGGGTCCCGTAGCAGTCGAACGTCACGCAGTGGATCTTGCGCGCCACCCCGATAGTGTCGCACAGGCGATGCTTCGTTGGCCTCGGAGGAAAGTGATACTGCGAACGGCCTCTTTGTGGGCTGCACCCGCGCTTGGCGATCCAGGTCCAGCGGCCCCGGCTTGACCACCCTCGCGGCGCGGGCGAGGATGGTGCGTGATTCCCGACGCGCATTGCCACCTCGACCAGCTCGAGGATCCGCACCGCGCGGTGGAGGAGGCGATCGCGGCCGGCGTCGGGCCGATCCTGGCCGTTTCCATGGATGCCGCCTCGGCCGAGCGGACCCTGGCGCTGCGCGAGAGTCACCGGGGAGCGGTCCTCGCCGGCATCGGCCTGCACCCGGGACGGATCCCCGGGCTTACCCCCGAAGGCCAGCGCGACGAGCTGCGGCGCCTCGAGGCGCTTCTGCCCGAGGCCGATTTCATCGGGGAGATCGGGCTCGACTACAAGGACGCCGTGGCCGACGCCGACCGGGCCCGCCAGCGCGAAGCGCTCGACCTCCAGCTCGGCTGGGCCGCGTCGCGGGGGCTCGCCGTCAACCTGCATTCGCGCCGGGCCGACCGCGAGGTCCTCGAGGCCGCCGTCGCGTTCCGCGCGAGGACCGGCCTCGGGGCGCTGATGCACTGGTTCACCCATTCGAAGAAGCTCGCGCGCCTGTGCGCCGACAGCGGGATCTTCATCTCCCCGGGCCCGTCGGTGCTGGTCGACCCGCGAGCCGCCGAGGTGGCCCGCGAGATCGCGGCGCCGATCCTCCTCGTCGAGACCGATTCGCCCGTCGAGTACGGCTCCGAGGGGGCGGCGCGACCGGCCTGGGCCGCGCGGGTCCTCGCGCGGCTGGCCGCGCTCAGGGACCTGCCGGCGGAAGTGCTGGCGCGGACCGTGGAGTCCAACTTCCTACGCTACCTCCCGGGAAGGGAGCGGAGAGCCTGCACCGATGCCGACCTACAAGCTGATCGTTGAATACGAAGGGACCCGTTACCGCGGCTGGCAGGAGCAGCAGAACGCGAGGACGGTCACGGGCGAGCTGCGCCACGCCATCGAGCGGGTCGCGGGTCCGGTGCAGGACCTGGGCGGATCGGGGCGCACGGACGCCGGCGTGCACGCCGCCGCGCAGGTCGCGCACCTGCGCCTCGCCCGCCCCATGGAGGCCGAACCGCTGCGACTCGCGGTGAACGAGCTCCTCCCCGCAGACATCCACATCCTGGCGGCGAGCCGCGCCCACGATCGCTTCCACGCGCGCCACGAAGCGGTCTCGCGGACCTACCTGTACCAGGTCGCCCTGCGGCGGACCGCCTTCGCCAAGAAGTTCGTCTGGTGGGTGAAGCGGCCGCTCGACGCGGGAGCTGGTTCGCGGGGCGGCTGCCCTGCTTCCGGGGCGCCACGATTTCGCGATGTTCTGCGAGCGCCCGTCCGAACAGCCGAGCACGCTGGTCGTCGTGGAGGGGGTCGAGGTGGCCCGGACCGGAGCGCTGCTGCTCATCCGGCTGACCGCCTCGCATTTCCTCTGGAAGATGGTCCGCCGCCTCGTCGGAACCCTCGTCGAGGTCGGCGCGGGGGAGCTGTCACCGGACGGGTTCGAGGAGCTCCTCGGGGCGCAGCCGGGCGCCGGCCGCCTGGTCAACCCCGCCCAGTGGACGGCCCCGCCTTCGGGTCTGTTCCTCGAGCGGGTGATCTACGCCGGCGATCCGCCCCTCCCCCCGATCGCTCCGCTCGTCCCGGTCGAGCCGGAGCCTCTTCCCGCGGCTTCGGCCGCTCCGCGGGGTCCCCGACCGCCTGCCCCGGCCGCGGCATGCGCCGCCCCAGCCCCCCGCGCGGCGAGGTCCCCCCCGCCGCTAGCCGACGACGGGTTTCGCCGGTTGTCACCCCCACGATCCCCGGCCAGGGCGGGCGTGACGGCGGCTCCCCGCCTCCTGGCAAAGGTCTCCTTCAGGCGACGCGGCAGGCACAAAAAAAGCCGGCGCGCGGTAGCGGGATACGATCCCGCCAGCGCGCGCCGGCCACTGTGAATCTCGTTGCGGGTTAGAACTTGATCAGGACGCCCGCGAAAAGGTGTACTGGGTCCCGTCCAGCCATGTCGCCCGCGCCCGTGTTCCACTGGTAGCGCATGCCGAAGTTCATGCCGGCATTCTCCCACGGCCAGATCTTCACGCCGCCCTGGACGCCGTAGCTGGAGTCGAAGATGTCGCCGATGTCACCGGTGTAGAAGATGTAGTTGGCGCCCAGGTACGGGTTGAACATGTCGCCGGCACGGAAGTTGTAGTTGTACCAGAGGCCGATCCCCATGCCGTCGACGCTGACCAGGTCGTTGTCCACCTTGGAGTAGTTGAGCGAGAAGCCGAGCTCGTTCCCCTTGGTGATCATGTACCCGAACGTTCCGTTCAGGGCCCAGTTGGTCTGGCCGTCGCCCTCGTCCGTGCTCCACGTTGGAGTAGTCGAACGAGAAGTTCAGTTCCTTGTCACCCTTGTCGAGGGGGTCCGCGATGGCGACCGCGCCGCAGACGAACGTGAGGACAACCAGAAGAGCAAACATTTTACGCATGCGTCTATCTCCTTTTCGTATTCTAGTTCCCGGGTCAGACACGATGTCTTGATTCCCACCGGCCCTATTCTTTGCAAGAGCGGTGCCGATGCAGCGGAGAATTCAATATTCTGTGCTAACTTATTTAATTACAAAGACTTAGACACCACTTTCGCCCCGATCTATCGCAGACCGCCTTTCGTCCGGTATTTTGGATTTCTACGGTTTTTTGGGGTTCCGCGGGCGCCCCTCGGATCGGGCGGGACGATCGGTTCGGGCCCGCGATCAGGACCCTCCGCATGATCGGCCTGGTCGGTGATCGCCTGAGGGCTTCCTTGAAGCCGGCCTTGCGGAACGACGACGCGAAGCCGGTCCAGGCGAAGACGTCCGGCACCGCGCCCCCTCCGGGCTCCACGGGATACCCCTCGACGATCCGCGCCCCGCGCTTGCGGGCGAACGCGACCGCCGCCTCGATGAGCGCCGGGGTGACCCCGCTCCGGCGGTACGGCTTCGCGACGAAGAAGCAGACGATCGACCAGACGGGGTTCTCGTCGATCGGGGCCAGCACCCGCGATCCCTCCAGGCGGATGTACTTCTCCCTCGGCGCGATGGCGCACCAGCCGATCGGCCTGCCCCCGGCGTAGGCGATCAGGCCCGGCTCATCGCCCGACGAGACCAGCCGGCGCAGGGCGCTCCGGTTGCCGCTTCCCTTCAGCCGCGCGAACTCGGAGTGCTTCTGCCGCCAGTACATGCACCAGCAGCCGGCGCACGCCCCCTTCTCTCCGAAGAGCGCCACCAGATCGTCCCACCGCTCGGGCGTGAGCGGGCGGATCTCTACGCGGAGCCTGCGTCCCGCGGCCCTCGTTCGTCCCGGTCCCCGTCGATCGCGTCGTCATCCCACGCCGGTTCCGTTCCCAGCTCCTCCCTGTTCGGCTCGTCCTTCCGGTCCCGTCGTTCCGTGTTTCGCTGCGGCTCTCCGTCTCGGCGGGGCGGTTCCTGCTCCGACCGGGGCATGCTGTGCGAAGGTGGCCGTCCCGAGCTGACCCTATCCCCGGCGAGAATCGCGGCCGCCCGCGAGGTGCCGAGGCGCGCTGCGCCGGCGGCGACGAGCGCCTCCGCCTGCTCGCGCGTGCGGATCCCTCCGGCCGCCTTGATCGCGATCGCGGGATCGAGGAGCCGCCGCAGGTTCATGACGTCCCCGGGCGTGACCGGCCGGCAGTACCCCGTTCCCGTCTTGGCGTACTCGGGCTTGAGCCGGTTGAGGATCCCCGCGACCTGCTCGAGGACCGGCGGGGGGAGCAGCGCCACCTCGAGGATCAGCTTCCGCGTCGCGCCCCTCGTCGCCTCGAGGATCCGCGCGAGCTCCTCCTCGACCAGCGCCAGCTCCCCGGCGACGGCGGCCCAGATCGGGATGACGATGTCGAGCTCGCCCGCTCCGTGGTCGAGGGCGTGGCGGCACTCGACGATCTTCGCGGCGACGGGCGAAGCGCCCAGGGGGAACCCGGCGACGCTCACGATCCGGATCGGGCTTCCGCTCCCGCGCGGGCGGCGGCGGCGACGTGGACGGGATTCACGCAGGCGCCGGCGCAGTCCGAGCGCGGCGGCCTCGCGGACCATGGCGCTCACCTGTTCCGGCGCGGGCATCGGCTGAGAGGAGAGTCGCTTCCAGAAATCCGGCGAGGCCGCTCACTGCACCCGGCATGTCCTGTGGTCCTTTCCGCGAAGCCATCGGACTGGAATCCTATCGGCAGCTGGCGATATCGCCGCGGCGTCCCGTTGCTCGCGGCGCCCCACGACCCGTCGCCGCAGACGTTCTGAGCGCGGGCGAGATAGTAGAAGGCCTCTCCCGGCGGGGGGACCTGCGGGTCCACGATGAACGGGCTCGACTGGCCGTCGGAGACGCAGAACGCGCTCGCGAAGCCGCCGTCGATTCTCAGCTGCGAAGCGAGGCCCCGTCCCACCACGTAGATGATCCCCTGCCCCGTGGCGGCGGCGACGGAATCCCATGAGTAGGTCTTGAGCTCGGCCGCGAAACGGTCCCCCCCGAGCTCCGTGGGCTCCTCGAAGGCCCCGCCGTCCGCCGGATCGCAGTCGCAGGGATCGGCGATGCCGTCATGATCGGTGTCGGGCCCGAGGTCGATCGCCGCGAGGGCGTCGACGATCCCCCAGCCGAACATGTTGTTCGGCCGGCTCGCCGGCGGAGTGCCTCCGCAGGTCGCGACCGTCCCTGCCCCGGCGCCCGCCGATTCCTGCAGGTAGCACCGGCTGATCCGGATCAGCCTCTTCAGCTCCGGCTTCGCGGACCAGAGAAGCGCCATGACGCCGGTCGCGTGAGGGCTCGCCATCGAGGTGCCGCTCGAGGTGCCGTAGCCGGTCCCCGGGACGGACGAGCGGACCGAGACCCCGGGAGCGGAGACGTTCGGCTTGAGGCGGTTGCTGCCGTCGATCGTGACGGGACCGCGGCCGCTGAAGCTGGCGAGGCTGCGGGCGCTGTTCACGGCGCCCACCGAGAAGACCGCGTCGTAGATCGCCGGGGGGTCCTTCACGCGTCGAGCAGGCCGAGCCCGCGTTGCCGGCGGCGGCGATCGTCAGCTGCCCCGCGGCGCGCAGGTGCTCGAACCCGCTCAGCAGCGTCAGGGCGTCGCACCCTTCGCTCGGCGGACAGGTCCAGGAGTTGTTCGTGATGTCGGCCCCCAGGTCGGGCCGGCCATCCGCCATGGGGTCGGATCCTTCCTGCCAGGGGGCGAGGCCCCACTGCATGCACTCGAGGTAGAGGGCCGGGGTGCCGTTGCCGTGGTCCATGTTCCGGCAGCCGATCCACCTCGCCCCCGGCGCGACCCCCACCTGGTTGCCCACCCCGTCGTCCCCCACCATCGTGCCGACCGTGTGGGTTCCGTGGCCGTAGTCGTCGAGGGGGACCGTCGTGTGCTGCACGGGGTCGTGCCAGGAATAGGAATGATCGGGACTGCCGCCGTTCCAGCCGCGGTACTTGGACTGGATGGCGGGGTGGGTCCAGTCGACCCCCGTGTCCATCGAGGCGACGACGATCCCCTCCCCCCGCACTCCCTTGATCGTCCAGACATCGTCGGCGTTGACCATCGCGACGCCGTACTCGATCGTCTCGACCGACCCCGGGGAAAGTGCGGCCTGGGCCGTCAGGCCCGTGCCCCCGAACGTCCCGCGCTGAGGAGAGCGCCGCCGGCGGCGACGGGTCCAGGCCCCGCCCCGGCCCCGGCCCCGGTCCGGAGGCCAGGGTGAGAGGTCGGGGTACCCGAACGGATCCTCGCCGGGGCAGGACTGGATCGAGGCGCCGAAGGTCGCCGGCTCGGAGGGGAGCCCTTTGAGCACCGGGTTGCCGACGATCCGGGCGACGCCCGGGAGGGCCGCGAGACTTCGGGCCAGGTCCAGGTCGCCCCGGATCAGGACCGCATTCACGATCCAGAACCGCTGCTCGACCTCGATCCCGCGCCCCTTGAGCCAGGCGACCAGGCTCGACTGGGACGAGAGGGCTGCCCCGCGCAGGGCGTCGTAGGCAAACCCTCTCCTGCGGGAGCCGCCATCGAGAGCGGCCGCGGCGCCGAGGTCCGCCTCGGTGTCGAGAACGACGAGCATTTCCTGGGGAGCCGCGCTGGCTTCGAGCCGGCCCGCGAGCCAGGGAGAGATCTTCGCACCCTGGTCGGACCCCTGATCGACCGTGACCATGCGGCAGGGCTGCGAGGCCGACCGAGCTCGCGGAGAGGATGAAAACCGCAAGCAGACAAAGGAAAACCGACTTCCCCGGCGGGGTGATGGCGGGAGGGTCTGGTCCTTCATCCTTTGTCTCCGTGCAGGGGCGCATGGATCTCCCTGCCGCCTCTCCGAACCGCTGCGCGGTGGCGAGTCCCCACCTCCTCAGGCCTTGATCAGGCGGTCGTAGATCCGGTCCAGCTCCTCCGGGGAGAAGTACTCGATCTGGATCCGGCCCCGTCGGCCCCGCCCCTGCACGATCCTGACCCTCGTCCCCAGGTGCTTCTGGAGCCCCTCTTCGGCAGCCCGCACGTTCGGGTCGACCTTGCGGGGGGTGACCTCGCGGGGTTCTTCCTCGCCCGTGTGCTTCGAGGCCCAGGCTTCGGCCTCCCTGACCGAGAATCCCCGCTTCACGAAGATCTCGGCGCCAAGTTCCTGGGCGCGGTGGCCGGGGAGACTGGCAAGGGTCCGGGCATGTCCGGCGGACAGGGTCCCGGCCTCGACGAGGGCCTGCACCTTGGGAGAAAGGGCGAGAAGCCGCAGGGAATTCGCGATCGTGGACCGCTGGCGGCCCACCCTTTCGGCGACTTCGGCCTGGGTCAGGGCAAGATCCTCGATCAGGGTCGAGAAGGCCCGGGCCTCCTCGATCGGGTTCAGGTTCTGGCGCTGGATGTTCTCGATCAGCGCCACCTCGATGAGGCGGTCCTCCGGGATCTCCCGGATCAGGGCCGGGATCTTGTGCAGGCCGGCCCGCTGGGCGGCGCGCCAGCGCCTCTCGCCGGCCACCAGCCCGAACCCCCCCTCGATCCGCCGGACGATGACCGGCTGCAGTATGCCGCTCGACCTGATCGACGCCGCCAGCTCCTCGATCTCGTCCTCGGGGAAGTTCTTCCTCGGCTGCGCGGGGTTCGGCTTGATCCGGTCGATGTCGACCCATTGCAGGGCACTCGATCCGGACGCCGCGGCGGGAGCGGCAGCGGCCGCGGGAGCCGCCGGAGCCAGGGCACCGGCCATGTCGGCGGCCGACATTTCGATGCTCGATCCCTGCCGTTTCATCGCTTTTTCGATGTCGGCGGCCGACATTGGAGGCAGAGCCCCCTCGCCACCCCTTGCAGTCCCCGCCGGCTGGGGGTTCAGCGTGGTGAGGCCGGCCTTGTCCGGAATCAGCGAGCTCAGACCCTTACCCAGTGCTTGTCGTTTCATTTCTCAACAGCTCCCGAGCGAGATTGAAATAGGCCTCTGCCCCCTTCGAACGGCTGTCGTACAGGAAGATCGGCTTCCCGAACGAAGGGGCCTCTCCGAGGCGGACATTGCGCGGAATGATGGTGGAATAGACCGCTTCCTTGAAGTAGGCGCGGATGTCGTCGACGACCTGGCGGGAGAGGTTCGTCCTCTCGTCGAACATGGTCATGAGGACCCCTTCGACTCGCAGCTCCGGGTTGAGCGCCTCCTTCACGCGGCGGAGAGTCTCGACGAGCTGGGTGATCCCTTCGAGTGCCAGGTATTCGCATTGGACGGGTATGAGGACACTGTCGGCGGCCGACAATGCGTTGATCGTGAGCAATCCGAGCGACGGGGGACAGTCCAGGAAGAGGTGATCGTAGTTCTCCCGTGCGCCGATCAGGGCACGCTTCAGGCGGAACTCCCGCTCGGGGTAGGTCGCCAGCTCGACCTCCGCGCCGGCGAGATGCGGATCGGAGGGGGCGAGCGTGAGGTTCGCGATCTCGGTCGGGAGGTAGACCTCCTGGATCGGCGTCTCGCCGATCAGGACGTCGTAGATCGAAGCCCGCTGGGGATCGTTCCCGAACCCGAGGCCACGGGTGCTGTTGGCCTGGGGATCGATGTCCACCAGGAGCACCCGCTTATCCTCGATCGCCAGGGCCGACGCCAGGTTGATCGTCGTGGTGGTCTTGCCGACCCCGCCTTTTTGATTGACGACTGCGATGACTCGACCCAATGAATTGATCTCCGCGTGGCTCGGCTGACATTAACACACGTCGATTCGTCCTGATCCGACGTGCCATCAGTCACACGCATGTTTCTCACGTGGAACGCACATCGGTCCCGCTTTCCGACACTGGACGATCTCAATCCAGACCGGCATGGCCCCAGAATTCGCTGGCGCGATGCCTCCTACGCCCCGCGCTGGTTCTTCTGCCGACCGGCCCAGCAGTCCCGCTGTCCAGAGCGGCGGCCCAATAGAGGGTTCCACGTGCGACACATCTCGCTGTGAGCTCGAAACTCCGGTAGCACCTGATCCGGGCTCACGATGCCTGCCCGTCTCCCCCGGGACTCCGGTTGGCTCGAGCTCTGGCGATAGGCCGAACCCCAGGCATGAAGCTGCTGGATGACCGGTATTGCTGTGCGCCCCAGATCCGACAGGGAGTACTCGACCTTGGGAGGCACGACTGGAAAGACGGTCCGGACCAGCAGGCCATCCCGCTCCAGTTCGCGTAGCTGCCAGTCAGCTTCCTGTGCGTGATGCGGCCCAGGCTCTTCTTGAGCTCCCCGTACCGCCAGACCCTCTCTTTGAGTCGCCAGAGAATCGAGATCTTCCAGACGCCGCCAATCAGTTCGGCAGAGAGGTCCACCTCACTCCCAAACTGCCTGCCTCTGAACTCGAACTCTGACAATTCGTCCTTTCCCTGCATTAGCGGTGATTATACTACTCTTTTTCTGCATGTATATAATATTTTGGTACATATATGCTGTAATAGTTGCTTTGGGCGTGAGAAGGTAGGTCTGCCGAGTCCTGGCGCTGAATGTCTGCGGCAGACATCGGAAGAGCCTTCGCTCGGCTGCACCCAGGACGGGACCATCCCCCGGAATGTCTGCGGCCGACATCAGTGCGCCATTCTCCGCACCGAGGCCGCTGAGAGCCATCACGTCCGGAGTGCCCGGGCAACTGCCAGATCACGGCGGCCGGATGACATTTCACTCGTTCTTGAGGACAGGCGAGGAGGCAGGCGAGCGCGGCGGGCCTTTCGCTCAGGCCTGGAGGACGAAGAGGAAGGAATCGCGGCGCCCCGCGATCGGCTCGCGCTCGAGGAGCCGGAGGGGACCATGTGTGCCGCCGACATACACACTGGCCGAGGTGCCGGGGACCTTCGCAACCGAGGCGCCAAACGTGCTTTCCCCCGGGGCGCCAGGCCTGCCTTCAGCCGGAGCGCCGGACCTGCTTTCAGCCGCGGCGCCGGACGCGCCTTCGATCGACGCGCCGACCTCGGCGGGCCCTCCCTCCGAACCCGCGTACATGAAGACGCGGCCGCCGGGCGCAACCAGTGAAGCCGCCAGAGCGAGGTATTCCTCCGGCGGCAGCGTCGCGCGGCTGATGACGTAGTCGAACCGCTCTGCCGGCGTGCGCGCACCGGGGGCGCCCAGGTCAGCGGTGAGGACGCGGGCTCGAGGCAGACGCGCGAGGCGGAGCGCCTCAGCGAGGAACAGGCTCTTCTTCTCCGACCGCTCGGCGAGCCAGCCTTCCAGGCTCCGGCCGGCACGCGAGGATCGGGATCCCGGGATATCCGTTCCCCGAGCCGATGTCGATCAGGCGCCCGGCCGGTCCGATCCAGCGGAGCGGGAGGAACGATTCCTTCAGATGCCGGTCGAGGATCTCGGGCCACGAGGTGACCGTGGTCAGGTGATAGCGCTCGTTCCACTCGGCCAGGAGCCTGAGATGGGAACAGAGCGATTCGATGATGGACTGAAGCGGCGTCTCGCCGATCGCCTCGAGCGCGCCGGCGAGCTCCTTGCGGAGCCTCTCGTCGGACGGCAGCCTCAAGGATTCCCGGTGTCGTCCCCGCCCTGGTTCTCCCCACCAGCCGGCTGGCCACCGGTGCCGGCCTCGATCGTCAGGCGACGGATCGCGCCGTCGCCCGTCGAGTAGGTGTGGATCCCCTCGCGTCCGGCGAGCTCCACGTGGATCAGGCGCCGCTCGTAGGGATTCAGCCCATCCATGTGAACAGCCTCGCCAGTGCTGAGCGCCTCGTCGGCGGCCCGTCGCGCTTTCTCCAGCAACTCCTCGTCGCGCCGCGAGCGGAATCCCTCGCAGTCCACGACGACGCGCTTTCCGAACCGCTCGTCGCGCGCCAGGATCTTGTTGAGGATGTGCTGCAGCCCCTCGAGCGCCTCGCCGTCGTTCTCGAGGAAGTACGACGCGTCGTGACCGCTCAGCTCGAGCACGACCGTCTCCTCGCGCTCGCGGAGCTTCGCCCGCAGCTCGAGCTTCATGTGGCCGAGGACCTGGCTCGCCACGTGGCGGAGCGCTTCCTGGCGGGAGTAGGGGACGTCGCTCGGCGTCGAGGGGAGGGGAGGAAGGGGACTGCTCACGCGCCCGTGCTGCGCGCCGCGATCTCCACGATCTCCGCGCCGCTCCTGCCCGCCGCGCGGGCCGCGGTCCTCGCGCCTATTGCCGATGTTGTCGTCGCGTCCGTCGCGGACGCCTCCCCCTTCGCGCCGGGTGCCGGCCTCGCGGCCATCCTGCCCGCCGCGCCTGTCCCGCCCCCCGCGCCGCCGCCGCCGGCCCTGGCCGCCGCCGGCGCCTGCATCCTGCGAGCCGCCGAGCCGTGTCCCGGAAGACTGTGCGCCCTGTCCCTCGCCTCCGCGTCCACGCTGGCGCCCGCCGCCACCGCCGTCGCGCCCCCGGGGCTGCCCCCCGCCGCGCCATTCGCGGCGGCCCTGCCCCTGGCCCCCGCGCGCCCCCCCGGGGCCCCCCGGCGGCGCCTGCCCGCCCGGAAGCGGCCGGCCGGTGTCGGGCACCGCCCCATCGGGCGCAGCGGCCGGCACGGGACGGGCAACGACGACGCGGATCTTCACCGGACGGCTCCCGACTCCCAGGAACCCTTTCCGGCCTCCCTCCACGACCTCGTATTTCAGATTGCCCGGCTCGCGTCCGAGCGCTGCGGCCGCCCGCCTGAGCGCTTCCTCGAGGCTGCGTCCCTCAAATTCCTGGCTCGACTCCATAGAGGACCCGCTGATGAGAACCGCCGCGCCGCTGTCGGCGCGACGGGTAGGTTTCACGCCTTGCCGGCCGCCTCCGCGCCCGACGTTTCCATCGCGGCCGCCTGCCGGTTGATCAGCACCTGCTGGACGATCCCGAGGATGTTGTTCACGAACCAGTAGATGACGAGACCGCTGGGCAGGTGCAGGAACGTCCACGTAAAGATGAACGGCATGATCAGCATCATGCGCTGCTGAGCCCTCTGCTGCGGATCGGTGACGTTCGTCATCGACATCTTCTGCTGGACGAACATCGAGATCCCCATCAGGAGCGGGGTGATGTAGTAGGGGTCGCGCCGGGACAGGTCGCTGATCCAGCCGAAGAACGGGGCCTGCCGCAGCTCGATGCTTACCGTCAGCACGCTGTAGAACCCGTACAGGATCGGCAGCTGCAGCAGCAGGGGAAGGCACCCGCCCAGGGAGGCCATCGGGTTGATCCCCTCCTTCTGGTAGAGCGCCATGATCTCTTCATTGACCTTGGCCCTGGAGGCGGCGTCCTTCGACTTGCGGTACTTCTCGCGGATCGCCTTCACCTTGGGCTGGACCTTCTGCATCTGCTGCTGAACGGCCCTCATCTTGACCATGGTCCGCTGGGTGACCGGGTAGAAGAGGATCTTGATGGCCGTCGTCATGAGGATGATCGCCACCCCGTAGTTCGGGATGAACGAGAAGATCCAGCGCAGCGCGGCGTACAGGAGCTTGGCCAGGACGCCGACGAGCGGGCCGACCAGCGGGACGCCCGGGGCGAAGTTCACGAGCTCTTCGATGCCGCGTCCGAGACCGACCAGCAGACCGTAGTCTTTCGGGCCGGCGTACAGGGTGTAGGTCTGCCCGAGCGGTACGGCCATGGACAGCCTGTTCACGGCCGCCGGTCCCTTGCCGGAGGGCGCGGGAGACGGCTGCGCACCCGCCACGGGCGGGGGAGGGGGAGCCGGGGGAAGGAGCGTCGGAACGATCTCGGTCCCCGCGAGGCCGTCGGACGGGATGAAGACCGCGGCGAAGTACTGCTCCTCGACGCCAGCCCACCGCACCTGCTCCTCGATCTTCGTCGGGGAGACGACCTTGCGCGCCGTGTACCGCTTCGCCCCGAGACCCGAGTCCGCGATCGCGCGGCCCCCTTCGAAGTAGGTGTTCGCGAGATCGTCGGGGCTCGGAGTCCCGATGCCGGGTCCCCAGACGAGCTGGCCGGGCACGGTCTCGCCCTTGCGCGTGATCGAGGCGCTCACCCTGACCAGGTACGAGTCCTTCCGGAAGACCAGGGTCTTGGTCGCGACGAGGCCGAGGCCGTCCGAATAGACCAGGCGGACCTCTTCCATCGCCCCGGCGCCCGCCGAGCGGCGCTGCGCCCGCTGGGGCCTCGCCCCCGTCGCCGGACAGCTCCTTGCGCTCGACCACGAACCGGGCCCGCGTGTTCAGGAACGCCTCGAGCGGCTTGTCGGAGAGCCGGAACTGCAGGGGGAAGTTCTTCGACCTGATCGAGTCCGGGCTGACCAGCTCGTACGGCTTCCCTTCGTAGTCCTTGTATTTCTTCAGCGTCCAGGAGGTGAGGCTTCCCCCGACGCTCGCCAGCTCGACACGCACGAAGTCGGTCTCCACGACGGCGGGCGGAGCCCCCTCGGGAGCCTCCTGCTTCTCCGGCGCCGGCGGACCCGAAGCCGCGCCACCGCCGGCGGCGGCCGCGGAGGCGCTGTCCGGGCTCGCTGCCCACGTCCTGGCCACCTCCCGCGGAGGGCTCAGCGGCTCCCTTCGCGGCCGCGACCGCGCCGGGCACCGCGCCCGACTCCGCGGCCGGCGTGACCGATCCGGCGCTTCCCGGAGGAGGGACCTGCGGCGGCTTGGGCGCGAAGAAGAAGCTCCACACCGCGAGCACCGCGAAGGAAAGAACAATGGCGAGAATGGCGCGTCTGTCCATCGAGTTTGTCTACTTCTTCACCGGGTCGTATCCGCCCGGGTGGAGGGGATGGCACTTCGCGAGCCGCGCCGCGGCCATCCAGAGCCCGCGCGCGAGGCCATGCTGCGCGATCGCCTCCTGGGCGTACGCGGAGCAGGAAGGGTAGAAGCGGCAGAGAGGGGGAAGAAGCGGGGAAACGAAGCGCCGGTAGGCTCCGATCAGGACGATCAGCCCGCGCCCAGCGAGGCCGGCCTTCGGGACTGAATCCACCTGCACTGCGGCGATCCCCATCGAGGTGCTGTGTGTCACGACGCTCGTCCGCTCGCGCGGGCCGCGAGCTTCAGCAGCTCCCGCTCGAGCGACGCGTAGTCGCGTCCCGCGGCGGGTGCCCTGACGTTCACGACATAGTCGAGCGAGTCTCCGAACGTCTCGCGGTTGTTCCGGAAGATCTCCCGGATGACCCGCTTGCTTCGGTTTCTCAAGACAGCGCCCCCGAACTTGCGTGTCACGGTGAGTCCGAGCCTCGACCGTCCCGCCTCGTTCGGAAGCACGAAGATCGCGAAAGCTGCGCTCGTGAGTCTCTTGCCGTTTCGATAGATCCGGTCGAAGTCTGACGACCGGAGGATCCGGTCTTCGGGCCGGAACCTTCTGTCGGGTCGGGTCTTGCTAGACCGCGAGGCGCTTGCGTCCCTGCGCCCTTCGTCGTCTGATGACGTTGCGGCCACCCGCGGTGCGCATCCGGACGAGGAATCCGTGGGTGCGCTTCCTTCGCCGATTGTTCGGCTGAAAAGTCCTTTTCATATCGCTTACCGAGTCCTTAGTTTACCGGAAAAGCGCTTATCCTAAGCGGCCCGGGCCCGGTTGTCAAACATCCGTTGGGCCGCCCCTCCCCCGGCGGACTCCCGCCGCGACTCCTCAGGAGGGCTCAACCCGAGGGCCCAGGCGGACCAAAGCAGGGGAGGGCCTCCTGTCTGAACGTTTGGGCAGGGGCGTCCGACAGCCCGGGGCGGTTCAGTGGTGTTCAATGGGCAGGACTGGAAACAAGGGGACTCGACAGGCCTGACCGGCAGAAGGGGGAGGGTTCGCCCGGTCCTGCTTGAACGAATCCACCATTTCCGTACCCCGGAATTCCAATGCCTCCGTCGATCCCCCGCCCCCCACCCAAGCCACTTTGACCTTTCCCCGCTCCCGGACCAAGGAAAAGGCTCCCTTTTGCCCTATCTCCGTCTTGTCAGTTCGGGGTGCGGATGATAGAGTGAAGCCCTTGATTTTGAATGGGTTGCGGGCATGGTGGGAACACAAGATAGTGGTCTTTTTCCTCTCGGGAACCCCACATATCGTGGGCTCACCACAAGTTGACATAATGCCAAGTGGCTTCGCGGTTACATCGCTGTAACAGTATCCTCCGATTGGACTTAACCGCGATTCGGTTTTCCACAGCTGTCGATAACCTGTGGACGCAATGCCCCTACACAGTCATAAGCCTTTAGAAACAGGGGTGTTATCAGGATGGCCAAGGATCTCTGGAATGAAGTCCTCGAGCGAATCCGTCACAAGGTCAACCCCCCCAGCTTCAGCACCTGGTTCAAGCCGACGCGCCTGGTCTCCCGCGACGCCGGAAAGCTCACTTTGGGGGTTCCAAACCCCCTTTTCGCCGAATGGCTCCGGAACAATTACCAGGGCCTGATCGCGGAAACCGTCCTCGAGGTGGACGGAAAAGCCTGGGAGATCGTCTTCTCGAGCCCGCAGGCCGCCCCGTCCGCGGGGTCGGCCGTCCCGGCGCTCCGGCCGCAACTCGAGTCCCGCTATACGTTTGAGTCGTTCGTCGTCGGCGCCGCCAACCGCTTCGCCCACGCGGCATCCCTTGCCGTCGCCCAGTCTCCCTCCAAGGCGTACAACCCGCTCTACATCTATGGCGGGACCGGCCTGGGGAAGACCCACCTCATGCAGGCGATCGGCGACGCCGTTTCCCGCTGCGGCACGATGCTTCGGCTCAAGTACATCACGACCGAAACGTTCGTGAACGAGCTGATCAACGCCATCCGGTTCGACAAGACCCCGGAATTCAAGGACAGGTACCGGAACGTGGACCTGCTCCTGGTCGACGACATCCAGTTCCTGGCGGGCAAGGAGAGGACCCAGGAGGAGTTCTTTCATACATTCAACGCACTTTACGAGACCGGCCGCCAGATCGTCATGACGAGCGACTGCGCCCCGAAGGACATCCCGAAGCTCGAGGACCGGCTCCGCTCGCGCTTCGAGTGGGGGCTCCTGGCCGACATCCAGCCCCCCGACCTCGAGACGCGGATCGCCATACTGAGCAAGAAGTCGGCTGCCATGGGGGTCGAGCTCCCCTCCGACGCCGCCCTTTTGATCGCCAGCAAGATCAAATCGAACGTCCGGGAGCTGGAAGGGGCCCTGAACAGGGTCTGCGCCTTCGCTTCGATGCATCGCCGGCCGGTTTCGCTAGAACTGGTCAAGGAGGCGCTCAAGGATGTCCTCCATGTCGAGCCTCCCGTGATCACCGTCGAGTCGATCCAGAAGGTGGTCGCCGACTACTACAATCTCAAGGTCAGCGAGCTGAAGTCGAAGAACAACGCCCAGGAGTTCGCCTTCCCCCGCCAGATCGCGATGTACCTCTGCAAGTCGCTGACAGACAAGTCGCTTCCCGAGATCGGGCGACGCTTCGGAGGCAAGCACCACTCCACGGTCATTCACGCGATCAGGAAGATCGAGGACAAGAGGTCGCGTGAACAGGAATTCGACAGGTTGATCACGACCTTCACCGAGATGTTTCAATGACTTCGAGGACTTTTCCACAGCGCGGGCACCCGGGGGATGTGGACAACCTGTGGATAGGGTGGCCAGCCTGCTCCCCTCCGCAGCCATGGTCTGCGCGCCGACATTCCGTCCACGCGAATATCCACATGCTAACTGCGCTGAACGAAAGCCTTGATCGGGTTATGATCAGTATCCACGTCACTACTGCTTCTTCTGATCTCTCTCATGACTAAGGTTGACTAGCGGTCAGTAACCGCGCTCGGAGCTTCCATGCAATTCACCGTACAGAAGGCCGATCTGCTTCGCGAGCTTCAGCTGGTCCAGGGTGTGGTCGAGAAAAAGGCCACGATACCGATCCTCTCCAATCTCCTCCTGAGAGCGAACCGCGAGGGACTCGAGATCATCGCGACCGACATGGAGCTCGGGATCCAGAGCACCTGCGAAGCTGCCGTGGACGAAGAAGGCGCGGTCACCATCCATGCTCGCCGCCTCTACGACATCGTCAGGGCCCTGCCCGACTCCGAGGTCAAGTTCACGCTCCAGAAGTCGAACCGCGTGCAGATCAAGTGCGGGAAGTCCGAATTCAAGGTGGCCGGACAGGGAACCGAGGAGTTCCCGACCCTGCGTGAGTACGATTTCAAGGGGGCGGTCACGGTTCCCTTCGATTTCGTCAAGACGATGATCGACCGGGTTTCGTTCGCGATCACGATGGACGATCCCCGCTACGCGATCCACGGGGCCCTCTTCATCGTGCGCAAGGGGAGCCTGGAGATGGTCTCGACCGACGGCCACCGCCTCTCCTACGTGAAGAAGCAGGCCGATGTCGCCCCGAAAGAGGAAATGCGGGTCATCGTTTCCAGCAAGATGCTCGCGGAGATCGTGAAGCTGGAGCCGGGGCCCGAGGGGGAGATGAAGATCGGCCTCAAGGACAACCACATCTTCGTCCGGACCGGCCTGCGGACGATCCAGGGATCCCTTTTCGAGGGGACCTTCCCGAACTTCGAGAAAGTGATGCCCGTCGGCAACGACAAGGTGGTCCGCTGCGCCACAGGGAGCCTGCTGGACGCCCTGAAGCGCGTCTCGCTCCTGTCGGCGGAGCGCACGAAGGCCGTGAAACTGGCGATCGAAGAAGGAAAACTGGTCGTTTCGACCAGCAACCCCGAGTTCGGGGAAGCCGAGGAGACGGTCGACATCGAGGGATACAAGGGCAAGGGGATCGAAATCGGCTTCAATGCCCGGTATCTCATCGACTTCCTCCAGGTTCTCGGGACCGAGGAGGTCCTGCTCGAGCTGAAGGACGGCGAGACCCAGGGAATGCTGAAGCCGGCCGACGAGCAGGGGACCGACTACCGCTACGTCGTCATGCCGATGAGGATCTGACCCCTCCTTGCGCCTCGCCAGGCTGCAGGTCTCCCAGGTCCGGAACCTCGCGGACCAGGAGATCCCGTTCGACCCGGGCCTCAATCTCCTCATGGGAGCGAACGGGCAGGGGAAGAGCAGCGTCCTCGAGTCGGTCTATTTGCTTGGAACGACGCGCTCTTTTCGAACCTCGAAGCTCGCCGAGGTGGTCCGGATCGGGGGCGGGCCTGCACGCGTGGCCGGGGAAGGCGAGATTCCGGGAGAGGCGCTCGCGGTCCTGATCTCCCGGACCGAGAAGAAGTACCTCAGGCACGGCAAGGCGGTCGGAGCGGCCGACTACATCGGCGCGATGGACGTCGTCGCGCTGTCGAACGAGCTGGTCCAGGGATTCCGCCGGAAACCGGCCGAGCGGCGCCGCTTCCTCGATCGCATGGCGCTCGCCACCTGGCCCGGCTATCTCAATGAGCTGTCGGATCTGCAGGCGCGCCTGCGCGCAGCGGGGGCTTCTCGCCGCGGCGGGCGGGCGCGGTCCCGACAGAAAGGCCTGGGATGCCCGGTGCGCGGCGCTGGCCCTGCCCGTGGTGAGGCGGCGCCGCGAGATGGCCGCCGCCCTGGGGCTTCACCTGCGGGAAGCGTCGAAGAGGATCTTCCCCGAGGGGCAGGGCGCCCACGTGCGGCTCGTGTCCCGGCCCGCCTTCACTCCCGGCCAGGACGACGCCTACGTCGCCGAGCTCGCCGCCATCTTCGAGGCCCAGGAGGCCTCGCCCGGGCGGCGCGAGACCCCGGCCGGCCCTCCGCGCGACGATCTGGCGATCGAGATCGAGGAGCGGGACCTCCTCCGGTACGGATCGGCGGGCCAGGTCCGCTCGCTCCTGACGGCGGCGGTCCTCGCGGAGATGACCCGCCTGCGCGAGCTCAAGGGGGCCTACCCCGTCCTTCTCCTCGACGACGTGGACGCCGATCTCGACGAAGGGCGATACGCCGCGCTCCTCTCCGAGGTCGGCGGCGGCTCGCAGGTTTTCGCCGCGACCTCGAAGCCGGCCCTCGCCTCGGGCCTCGCCGGCAGGGCGCGCCGGTACCGGGTCTCGGAAGGGGTCGTCACGGGGGAGTGAATCGATCGCAAGGTGATGGGACGGGCGGCGAGCGGGGTTGTGACGGCAGCGTGCCGGTGCGGCGAGCATCACGGCGGGGTGTGGTGCGGTGCCGCGGCCGGCGTGCCGGTGTCGTCGCGAGCGGGCCTCTTTTTCAGCGGCAAAACGGCGCCGGAGCGCCTCCGCCGACGCCTGCAAAAGAGCTCGCCGAACGTTGGCTAAACCCGCATAAATAAAGGTAAAATAGACAGGTTTCGGGGAGCCCCATCGGCCCGCTCCGCGGCCCCCTGAAACCACCCAGGACGACGGAGGCGCGCGGCCGGAACGACCGGGCGGGCGCGCCGGCGCAAGCAGAAGGATCGGCGCAGCCGCGTTGCCTCCGGCAGCGCAGGAGGAACATGAATTCGGATAGCGAAACGCCGCGAACGCCTCTCGACAACCAGGTCGAAGCCCAGGCCGAGGCGGTCCGCGACTACGACGCCAGCAAGATCAAGGTCCTCGAGGGGCTCGAGGCGGTCCGCAAGCGCCCCGCGATGTACATCGGCTCCACCTCGGCGCTGGGGCTCCACCACCTCGTGTACGAGGTCGTGGACAACTCGATCGACGAGGCCCAGGCCGGCTTCTGCGACCGGATCGACGTCACGATCCACGTGGACAACAGCGTCACGGTCGTGGACAACGGCCGCGGCATCCCCACCGATCTCCATGAAAAGGAGGGGAAGTCCGCCGCCGAGGTCGTCATGACCAAGCTGCACGCCGGCGGCAAGTTCGAGAACGACGCCTACAAGGTGTCGGGCGGCCTGCACGGGGTCGGCGTCTCGGTCGTGAACGCGCTGTCCCGCACCCTCGACCTCGAGATCTGGAGGGAGGGGAAGGTCTTCCAGCAGTCCTACGAGCGCGGCAAGCCGAGCACCGACTTCCGCCAGGTCGGCAAGATCTCGGCCGGCGTCGCGCGCACCCGCGGCACCAAGATCACCTTCGCGCCCGACACCGAGATCTTCGAGACGATCGAGTTCTCCTTCGACAACCTGGCGCAGAGGCTGCGCGAGCTGGCGTTCCTGAACAGCGGCGTGCTGATCGTCCTGCGCGACGAGCGGTCCGACCGCCCCAAGGAAACGACCTTCCAGTACCAGGGGGGGATCGTCGAGTTCGTCGCCCACCTGAACCGCGCCAAGGGGCTCCTCCACGCCGAGCCGGTCTTCATCCAGGGCGAGAAGGAAGGGGTCCGCCTCGAGATCGCGCTGCAGTACAACGACACCTACAACGAGACGATCTTCTCCTTCGCGAACAGCATCAACACGATCGAGGGCGGCACCCACCTGATCGGGTTCAAGGCGGCCCTCACGCGCACGATCAACTCCTACCTGGCCACGGCGAGCCTCGGCAAGGACGCCAAGGACCTCTCCCTGCAGGGCGAGGACATCCGCGAGGGCCTGACCGCCGTCATCTCCGTGAAGGTCCCCAAGCCGCAGTTCGAGGGGCAGACGAAGACCAAGCTGGGCAACAGCGAGGTCAAGGGGCTGGTCGAGGCGCTGACCAACGAGAAGCTCTCGGCGTGGCTCGAGCAGCACCCGCAGGAGGCGCGGAAGATCGTCCTCAAGGTCGTGGACGCCGCCCGCGCCCGCGAGGCGGCCCGCAAGGCGCGCGACCTGACGCGGCGCAAGGGGGCGCTCGATTCCGGCTCGCTCCCCGGCAAGCTCGCCGACTGCCAGGAGCGCGACCCCGCCCTCGCCGAGCTGTTCCTCGTCGAGGGAGAGTCGGCCGGCGGCTCGGCCAAGCAGGGGCGCGACCGGCGCAACCAGGCGATCCTCCCGCTCAAGGGGAAGATCCTGAACGTCGAGAAGGCCCGCTTCGACAAGATGCTCGGCCACGAGGAAATCCGCACGATGGTCGCGGCCCTCGGGACCGGCATCGGCGAGGGGGATTTCGACGTCTCCAAGCTCCGCTACCACAAGATCATCGTGATGACCGACGCCGACGTGGACGGCTCGCACATCCGGACCCTGATCCTCACCTTCCTCTACCGGCAGTTCAAGGAGCTGATCGAGCGCGGCTACGTCTACATCGCCCAGCCGCCCCTCTACAAGGTCAAGAAGGGGCGCAGCGAGATGTACCTGCAGAGCGCCAAGGAGTTCGACCAGTTCCTGATGGAGAAGGCGAGCGAGGAGAAGGTGGTCCGGATCACGAAGCCGGGCAACGGCAAGGGCCCCGGCGGCCCCGTCGAGTTCAGCGGCAAGCAGCTGACGCACATCGTCGGCCGCCTCGCGGAGTACGAGCGGTACCTCGACCTGCTCGAGCGGTACGGCATCGACCGGGGCGTCGTCGAGGCGGTCCTGGAGCTGGGCATCCTCGTCCGGGAGGACTTCGAGACCGCGGACAAGCTGGAGCGGCTGGCGGAGCGGGCCGCCGCGCTCGGGCACACGGTCAAGGGAATCGAGAAGGACGAGGCGCACGGCCTGTTCGAGCTGCAGATCCGGTCCGCGACGCGCGGCAAGCGCGAGTTCGCGGTGAACCACGAGCTGGTCTCGGGCGTCGAGTTCAAGAACCTGCGGTACCTCTCCCGGGAGATCGCGGAGCTGTTCCACGCCCCGATCGTCGTCGCGGAGAACGGGACCGAGACGCGCCTCGAGAGCAAGGAGAAGCTCCTCGAGCACCTGATGGAGTCGGGCAAGAAGGGGCTCGTGATCCAGCGCTACAAGGGTCTCGGCGAGATGAACCCGGAGCAGCTCTGGGAGACGACGATGGACCCGAGGGCCCGCAAGCTCCTGCAGGTGCGGATCGAGGACGCGGTCGCGGCCGACAACATCTTCTCGGTCCTGATGGGCGACGAGGTGGAGCCGCGGCGCGAGTTCATCGAGCAGAACGCGCTCGACGTGGTCAACCTGGACATCTGAGCGTGATGATTCATCTCCTCGACGGTAAGGGGCCGGGCTCGGGCAGGCGCGCTCGCGGGACGCTCGCCGTTGAGCCCGGTCGGCCTGAGTGAACGGCTCGCTCCATCGCGAGCTCGCGAGGCGAGAGTTTGCGGGCGGGCCCTCGCTCGCTCGCGAAGGCCCGCAGCGCGCGCCTGCCACTCGCCCGGCTTCAGCTGCTCAACCCGTGGTTGGATGAAACAGGCCATAGGCCTCGCGCGTTCATAGGGGAGTGATGGAAACGATAGAGCAGAAGACGCCCGTCAACATCGAAGACGAGATGCGGAAGTCCTACCTGGATTACGCGATGAGCGTGATCATCGGCAGGGCCCTGCCCGACGTCCGCGATGGATTGAAGCCGGTGCACCGGCGCGTGCTGTTCGCGATGCACGAGTCGGGCAACACGGCGGACAAGCCGTACCGCAAGTCGGCGAAGACGGTCGGCGAGGTGATCGGCAAGTACCACCCGCACGGCGACTCGGCCGTCTACGACACGATCGTCCGGCTCGCGCAGGACTTCTCCCTCCGCTACATGCTCGTGGACGGGCAGGGGAACTTCGGCTCGATCGACGGCGACCCGCCGGCGGCCATGCGGTACACCGAGATCCGCATGGCGAAGATCGCCGCCTCCATGCTCGCCGACATCGACAAGGAGACGGTCGACTTCGGGCCGAACTACGACGGCTCCGAGGAGGAGCCGCTGGTCCTGCCGGCGCGGCTCCCGAACCTCATCGTCAACGGGTCGTCGGGGATCGCCGTCGGGATGGCGACGAACATCCCGCCGCACAACCTCGGCGAGGTCTGCGACGCCCTGACCCTCCTGATCGACAACCCCCACGCCACGGTGGACGACATCATGGCGATCATCCCCGGCCCCGATTTCCCGACGGGCGCCTACATGTACGGCATGGAAGGGGTCCGGGAAGCCTACCGCACCGGCCGCGGCAAGGTGATGATGCGCGCGAAGACGGAGATCGAGGAGATCCCGAAGAAGGACCGCCAGCAGATCGTCGTCACCGAGCTGCCGTACCAGGTCAACAAGGCGCAGCTGATCGAGGAGATCGCGCGCCTCGTCCAGGACAAGAAGATCGACGGCATCTCGGACATCCGCGACGAATCCGACCGCGAAGGGATCCGGATGGTCATCGAGCTGCGCCGGGGCGAGGTCGCCGACATCATCCTGAACAACCTCTACAAGCACACGAAGCTGCAGCAGTCGTTCGGGATGATCTTCCTCGCCATCCAGAACAACCAGCCGCGGGTCTTCCCGCTGCGCGACCTGCTCACCTCGTTCATCGACTTCCGCAAGGAAGTGATCGTCCGCCGCACGGCCTACGAGCTGCGCAAGGCCGAGGAGCGGGCCCACATCCTGGAGGGGCTGAAGATCGCCCTCGACCACCTCGACGAGGTGATCACGATCATCCGCTCGTCGAAGACGCCGCCGGAAGCCAAGGCGGCCCTGTGCGCGAGGGTCTGGGCGGACGTGACGCCGGCGCTCGCGAAGCTGACCGGGGCCCCGTCGGACGCGGACGCGGGCGGCTTCCGCTTCTCGGAGATCCAGGCGCAGGCGATCCTCGACATGCGCCTGCAGCGCCTGACCGGCCTCGAGCGCGACAAGATCATCCAGGAGTACCAGGAGGTCCTCGCCCTCATCGAGCGCCTGCGGGCGATCCTCTCGAGCGAGGCCCTCGTCCTCCAGATCGTCAAGGCCGAGCTGGCCGAGATCCGCGACGAGTTCGCCGACCCCCGCCGCACGCAGATCCTCGAAGGGGTCAAGGACCTGACGATCGAGGAGCTGATCGCGGAAGAGGAGATGGTCATCACCGTCACGCACGCGGGGTACTGCAAGCGGACGGCGCTGTCCACCTACCGCAGCCAGAAGCGCGGCGGCAAGGGGCGGACGGGGATGGCGACGCGCGAGGAGGACTTCCTCGAGACCCTGTTCGTCGCCTCGACGCACGACTACATCCTCGCCTTCACGAGCAAGGGGCGCCTGCACTGGCTCAAGGTGCACGAGATCCCCGAGATCGGGCCCGCGGCGCGCGGCAAGCCGATCGTGAACCTGCTGCGCCTTGCGGAAGGGGAGACGATCGCCGCGCTCCTGTCGGTGCGCGAGTTCGACTCGCGCTACGTCGTCATGGCGACCCGCAAGGGGATCATCAAGAAGACCCCGCTGTCGGCCTTCTCGAACGTCCGCGCCGTCGGCATCATCGCGCTCTCGATCGACGCGGGGGACGACCTGTTCACCGTGAAGCTGTCGGGCGGCGAGCAGGAGATCTTCCTCGCGACGCGCAAGGGGAAGGCGATCCGCTTCCACGAAAAGGGGGTCCGCCCCATGGGCCGCACGGCGCGCGGCGTGCGCGGCATCCGGCTCGGGAAGGACGACGACCTGATCGAGATGGACGTCCTCGAGGGGCGCGGCCACATCCTGACGGTGACCGAGCGCGGCTACGGCAAGCGCACCGCCGTGGACGAGTACCGCCTGCAGGGACGCGGCGGGAGCGGCATCATCAACATCCGCGTGAAGCCGAAGAACGGCCCCGTGGTCGGCACGATGGAGACCGGCCCGCGCGACCAGATCATGATGGTCACGCAGGGCGGGAAGATCATCCGGATGGAGACGGACGAGATCAGCGCGATCGGCCGCGCCACGCAGGGCGTGCGCCTGCTCGACGTCGAGGAGGGGGACGCCGTGACGTCGGTGGTCCGCCTGCCCGAGCGGGACGAGGAGGCCGAGGCCGCGAAGCCGCTGGCCGCCGCGCCCGACGAGGTCGAGGAGCCGCTCGACGAGGACGAGGAAATCGACGGCGCCGAGCCCGAGGACGATGCGGGCGGCGAAGCGAAGGAGGAAGCGCAGAATGAAATTCTTCATCGATACGGCGAACGTGAAGGAGATCCGCGAGGCCGCGAGCCTCGGCGTCCTCGACGGCGTCACCACCAACCCGAGCCTCGTGGCGAAGGAAGGGCGGGACTTCATCGAGGTCCTCAAGGAGATCACCACCATCGTGGACGGCCCGATCAGCGCCGAGGTGGTGGCGACCGACTTCGAGGGGATGATGAAGGAGGGCGAGGCCCTCGCGAAGATCCACCCGAACATCGTCATCAAGGTGCCGCTGATCAAGGCGGGCCTGCAGGCCTGCAAGGCGCTGCGCGCGAAGGGGATCGGCGTCAACGTGACGCTCTGCTTCTCCGCGAACCAGGCGCTGCTCGCGGCCAAGGCGGGCGCGACCTACATCAGCCCCTTCGTCGGGCGCGTGGACGACGTGGGCCAGGTCGGGATGGAGCTCATCCAGCAGATCCGCACCATCTACGACAACTACGGCTTCGACACCCAGATCCTGGTCGCGAGCGTCCGCCATCCCGTGCACGTCCTCGAGGCGGCGCTGATGGGAGCCGACGTGGCGACGATCCCCTACAAGGTGATCGACCAGCTCATCAAGCACCCCCTGACCGACGTCGGCCTGACGAACTTCCTCAAGGACTGGGAAAAGCTCAAGAAGTAGGGGCCGCCCATGCCGATCTTTGAGTACCGCTGCGCGAAGTGCCGGCGCCAGTTCGAGAAGATCGTCCTGAGCGCGAGCGCGGCGAGCGCGACGGCCGACTGCCCCAGGTGCGGCGCGAGCGGCGCCGAGCGGCTCGTCTCGCGGTTCGCGACCACGGCGAAGAGCGGATCGGACGACTGGGGCGGCGGGTCCGGCGGCTTCGGCGACGACGCGGGCGAGGAGTTCGGGTCCGGCTACGGATCGGACTTCGGGGGCTCGGGCGGATTCGGAGACCCCGGTGGCGGGCTCGGCGGGGGTTTCGGCGGCGGGAGCGACTTCGGCGAAGAGGACTCCTTCGGGGATGATGACGGGAGCGGGGCCGGGTCCGCGGGCGGCGGCGACCGCTTCGACGCCGGCGAGGGGGACGAAGATGGATGGGGCGGAGCGGGCGGCAGCGACGACGCGGGCCCCGGCGGCCCGGGCGACGACGAAGGGGAGGATTGACCCTGACGAACCCACGACTTGACGATCTCCGCAAGCGCAACGAGCAGGCGCGCCTGGGCGGAGGAACCGATCGAATCGCCAAGCAGCACCAGGCGGGCAAGCTCACCGCCCGCGAGCGGGTCGAGCTGCTGCTCGACCCCGGCACCTTCCGCGAAATGGACGCGCTGGTCGTCCACCGGTGCAACGACTTCGGCATGCCGTCGCAGAAGTACCCCGGCGACGGCGTCATCACCGGGCACGGCAAGGTGGACGGCCGCGACGTCTTCATCTTCGCGCAGGACTTCACCGTCTTCGGCGGGTCGCTGTCGGAGACGTACGCCGCGAAGATCTGCAAGATCATGGACCTCGCGATGAAGGTCGGCGCCCCGGTCATCGGCCTCAACGATTCGGGCGGCGCGCGGATCCAGGAAGGGGTCGTGTCGCTCGCCGGCTACGCGGACATCTTCCTCAGGAACACGATCGCCTCGGGCGTCGTGCCGCAGATCTCCGCGATCATGGGCCCGTGCGCGGGCGGCGCGGTCTACTCGCCCGCCATCACCGACTTCACCGTCATGGTGAAGGAAACCTCCTACATGTTCATCACCGGTCCCGAGGTGATCAGGACGGTCACCCACGAGGAGGTGACGAAGGAGGAGCTCGGCGGGGCGATGACGCACAACCGCACCTCGGGCGTCGCGCACTTCGCGGCCGAGGACGACCGCGGGGCGCTCGCGACGATCAAGGAGCTGCTCTCGTTCCTCCCGTCGAACAACCTCGAGGAGCCGCCGCGGATCCACACCACGGACCCGCTGAACCGGCGCGAGGAGGCGCTCAACACGCTCGTCCCGCCGTCATCGAACCAGCCGTACGACATCCTGAAGGCGATCGCGCTCGTCGTGGACGACGGGTACTTCTTCGAGGTCCACAAGCACTTCGCCCGGAACATCGTCGTCGGCTTCGCGCGCCTGGGCGGCCGCTCCGTCGGCATCGTGGCGAACCAGCCCGCGCACCTCGCGGGGTGCCTCGACATCGCCGCCTCCGTGAAGGGGGCCCGCTTCGTCCGCTTCTGCGACGCGTTCAATATCCCCCTCATCGTCTTCGAGGACGTGCCCGGGTTCCTGCCCGGCACGGCGCAGGAGTTCGGCGGCATCATCCTGCACGGCGCGAAGCTCCTGTACGCCTTCGCCGAGGCGACGGTCCCCAAGCTGACCGTCATCACGCGCAAGGCTTACGGCGGGGCCTACTGCGTCATGGCCTCCAAGCACATCCGCGCCGACTTCAACTACGCCTGGCCGAGCGCCGAGATCGCCGTCATGGGGCCGGAGGGAGCGGTCGAGATCCTGTACCGCAAGGAGATGCTGGCCGAGAAGGACACGAAGGCCCGCGAGGAGATCCGCCAGAAGATGATCGCCGAGTTCCGCGACCGGTTCGCGAACCCCTACGTGGCCGCCGAGCGCGGCTACGTGGACGAGGTGATCGAGCCGGCCGAGACGCGCCAGCGCCTGATCGGCGCCCTTTCGCTGCTCGAGGGCAAGCGCGACTCCAACCCGCCCAAGAAGCACGGGAACATCCCACTCTAATGTTCAAGAAGATACTCATTGCCAACAGGGGCGAGATCGCGGTGCGGGTCATCCGCGCGTGCCGCGAGATGGGGATCACCGCGGTTGCCGTCTACTCCGAGGCCGACCGGGACGCGCTGCACGTCAGGCTGGCCGAGGAGGCGCGGCCGATCGGACCGCCCGCGCCGGCCGAGTCGTACCTCTCGATCCCGAAGATCATCGAGGCCGCGAAGGCGTCGGGCGCCGAGGCGATCCATCCCGGCTACGGGTTCCTTTCGGAGAACCCGCTCCTGCCCGAGGCCTGCGAGAAGGCCGGCATCGTCTTCATCGGCCCTGGCGCGGCGGCGATGCGCCTGATGGGGAACAAGGTCACCGCGCGCGAGGCGATGACGGCGGCCGGCGTCCCCGTGACGCCCGGCACCGACATCCTGCCCGAGGACCCCGCGAAGGCGCGCGCCATCGTCGAGAAGGTCGTCGGCGAGGCGATGGCGAAGGCGGCGACGCTGGCGGGCGGGAAGAAGGGCGGCAAGGCCGCGCACCCGGAGGTCTACCCGATCCTGCTCAAGGCGGCGGCGGGTGGAGGCGGGAAGGGGATGCGGATCGTCCGCTCGGCGGCCGAGTTCGAGTCGCTCTTCACGCAGGCCCGCTCCGAGGGGCGCTCCTCGTTCGGCGACCCGTCGGTCTACGCCGAGAAGTACGTCACGCGCCCGCGCCACATCGAGGTGCAGGTCCTCGCGGACACGCACGGGAAGATCGTCCACCTCGGCGAGCGCGAGTGCACGATCCAGCGCCGCCACCAGAAGCTGATCGAGGAAAGCCCCTCGCCCGTCGTGGACGCGAAGATCCGCGCCCGCCTCGGCGAGATGGCGGTGAAGGCCGCGCAGGCGGCCGGCTACGTCGGCGCGGGCACCTGCGAGTTCCTGCGCGACGCCGACGGCTCGTTCTATTTCATGGAGATGAACGCGCGCCTGCAGGTCGAGCACCCGGTGACCGAGATGGTGACCGGCCTCGACCTCGTGAAGCTCCAGATCCGGATCGCGGCGGGCGAGCCGATCCCGTTCGAGCAGAAGGATGTCGTCCTGCGCGGGTGGGCCTTCGAGTGCCGCATCTTCGCCGAGGACCCGTCGCGGAACTTCATGCCCTCGCCGGGACGGATCGGGACCCTGCGCATCCCGGCCGGCCCGGGGATCCGCGACGACGGCGGCGTCTACCAGGGATACCAGGTCCCCGTCCACTACGACCCGATGGTCTCGAAGCTGGTCGCCTGGGCGCAGACGCGCGACGAGGCGATCGCCCGCATGCGCCGCGCCCTCGACGAGTACCGGATCGAAGGCGTGCGCACGACGATCCCGTTCCACCGCCGCGTCTTCCGCCACCCCGCCTTCATCGCCGGCGACATCGACACCTCCTTCGTCGAGACGTACCGGAGCGAGGTGATCCCGGGGGCGGCTCCGGCGGCTGGAGCTGCGGCGGGAGGAGTAGCAAGCGGAGGGGCTGCAGTCGGTGCAGCAGGAGGGGCTGGCAGCGGGGCGGGTGCAGCTTCAGGCCAGGCTGCCGCTGTTGCAGGGGCCGCGGCCACAGCAGCAGGCTCGGCCGCGGGTGTAGCCGGGGCCACGCCGGCTCAGGCGTTGCCCCGCGCCGACGGCGCTCCGCTCTCCAAGGAACAGGTGGCCGTGATCGCAGCCGCGATCGCCGCCTACCGGAAGGCCGAAGTGGCGGCCGCGGGCGGTGTGGGACCCGGCGTCGAGCGCCGCGGCGGGAATCCCCCCCGCCCGGCTTCACGAGCCCCGGCAACCCCCTGCGCGGCAGCGGCTGGAAGCTCGCCGCGCGCCTCGCCGGACTGAGGACGCGCTGAGATGATGCTCCCTAATCATCGTTCGGGCCTTGCCAGGGATGGCGGGTACCACTCTCCGGAGGCTTCTTCCGAAGCCATCGCACGTGTGTGCAGCATGCGGGAGAATTCATCCCGAACGGTTCGGTGGCGGGCAGCACATTGAAAAGGAATCCACGATGAACTCGAAGCCGAAATCAGCGGAGCGAGGCACCACGTCGACATCGACCGCTACCAGGGTGACCTCTCCGTCTCCCTCGACGGCGCGAAGATCCCGCTCGACGCCCGCCCCATGGACGGGTTCTTCCTCTCACTCCTGATCGACGGCAAAGCCTACGAAGTGACGGTCGAGCCCGACGCGGACGACTGGCGCGTGCAGGTCGGCATCGAGGCTATGAAGGTCCGATTCCTCGATCCCCTGCGCCAGGCCGAGGCCGACGCCGGCCCCGGCGCGGGCGGCCGGCGCGCCGGCGGGCGCGAAACGGTCGTCTCGCTGATGCCGGGCAAGGTGGTCCGCGTTCTCGTGAAGGAAGGGGACGAGGTCCAGGAAGGCCAGGAGCTCGTCGTCGTCGAGGCGATGAAGATGGAGAACGCCGTCGCCTCCCCCCGCGCCGGCAAGGTGCTCGAGCTCAAGGTCCAGCCCGGCGAAGCCGTCGAATCGGGCGGGACGCTCGCCATCGTGGGCTGAAAGCACCGTTTGAGCCCGCGCACGGTCAGTTTTCCCCGGCCCTCGGCCTGCGCTTCCCCAGTACCTCGCCTGGGGATGACCCGGGAATCCTCCCCCGCGCTGCCGATTACCCCCACCGCCCGGAATCGGCGTATGTTCTAGGCAACTGCGGCGCCGGTCGGTGGACCGGAAGCCGCTGGGCTGCGAAGGGAGGGGTCCTCGCGCCCGAAGATGCTCATCATGCTTCACTGAACGCAGGAGCCGCCGTTGAGCGTGGCGGCGAGGGGCGCTGTGCGCCCGGCGGGAGAGCCTTGCCCGCCGGGCGATCGCGTCCGGGCAGGCGCCCGCCCATCCTCGCCGCTTTCCCACCCTGGCGGCGCCGCAAAGGGGGACCAGGCCATGAGACGCCACGAAGCCATGCTGGTTTTCTGCACTCTGTCGCTCGCGCTGCTCGCCGTGCCGACCGCGGCCGCGCCGGATACCGCGACCCCGGGTGAAGCGACTGCCGCAGGTCCTCCACAATCCGGCTCTGCCGGAGCCTTCGTCCCGCCCGCGGGCTGGCGGGATGAGGTTCAGGAGGGGATTCGCGAAGCAGAATACGAGGCGTCGTGGCAGTCTCGCGCGCCGTTCGCGGACCTGGCGGCCGGCTGGCAGGCGCCGAACCGCGCGCACGGCCTGAGGACCTGGTTCGCGCCCCGGGGCCCGAGGATCGTCCCGCGGGCCGGCGAGGCCCCCGCGTGGGAGCTGGGGCTGGCGCTTCGC
Organism: uncultured Acidobacteriota bacterium; assembly: GCA_963747925.1. Classification (GTDB taxonomy): domain Bacteria; phylum Acidobacteriota; class Polarisedimenticolia; order QHYA01; family CAVVHA01; genus CAVVHA01. The sequence goes on along the minus strand of CAVVHA010000008.1, from coordinate 645,450 downwards.
GCGATTGCGCGCGGGAGCGCGCGACTCGACCTGGAAGAGGTCGAGCCTTCCGCGGCGGGGCATCGCGTCGAGTACCGGCGCGGTCTCGTGGACGAGTGGTACGTGAACGACGCCCGCGGTCTCGAGCAGGGATTCACGATTCCGGCCCGCCCGCCGATCGACCTGGCGGCGACGGGCGGGACGGATCTCGCCGCCGTCGCCTCGCCGGGCCGCGCCGCAGCCGACATGCCGGGGCGGCCGATATCTCCCCCGACGACGGTCCCCGTCTTCACGCAGCCGTCGGATTCGACCGCCCCGCCCCTCGCCCTCGAGCTCGAGCTGACCGGCACGCTCGCGCCGTACGTCGCTGAGGACGGGCAGAGCGTCGCGTTCCGAACTCACGAAGGCGACCTCGCCCTGCGCTACACCGGGACCTTCGGGTGACGGACGCCCTCGGTCGCCCGCTCGCCGCGTGGATCGAGGGGTTCGCCGCCGACGGAGTGCGGGGCCTGCGGATCCTGATCGACGACGCGACGGCCACCTACCCCATCACCGTCGACCCGGTGATCACGGGGCCCGCCTGGACGGTCGAGTCGAACCAGGTTTCCGCGTACCTCGGCAACGCGGTCGCGGCGGCGGGCGACGTCAACGGCGACGGCTACGGCGATGTTCTCGTCGGTGCCTACGCGTTCGACTACGGGCAGACGGACGAAGGGCGGGCTTATCTCTTCCACGGCTCCGCATCGGGGCTCGCGACCTCGCCGGCCTGGTACGCGGAGTCGAACCAGGCCGGCGCCGGGTTCGGGCGCTCCGTGGCGACTGCCGGGGACGTGAACCACGACGGCTATTCCGACGTCATCATCGGCGTTCCCTGGTACGACGACGGGCAGACCGACGAAGGGGGCGCCTACGTCTACATGGGCTCGGCGACGGGCCTCGGCACGATGCCCGCGTGGATCGGCGAGTCGAACCAGGCAGGCGCTTCGTTCGGCGTGTCGGTCTCGACCGCGGGAGACGTCAACGGCGACGGTTACTCGGACGTGATCATCGGCGCCTACCAGTACGACAACGGCCAGACCAACGAAGGGCGGGCCTTCGTGTACCGGGGCTCGGCCACGGGCCTGGTTTCGACGGGGTTGTGGTGGGTGGAAGGGAACCAGGGCGAGGCCCGCCTCGGGTACTCCGTCTCGACCGCCGGGGACGTGAACGGCGACGGGTACTCGGACGTGATCGTCGGCGCCGATCAGTACGACAACGACTCGGTGAACGAAGGGCGGGCATTTGTCTATCACGGTTCGGCGACCGGTCTCGGCGCCGCCGTGTGGAACGTGGAAGGTGGCCACGTGGGGGCGTCGCTGGGTTCCTCGGTGGGGACAGCGGGGGACGTGAACGGCGACGGGTACTCGGACGTGATTGTCGGCGCCGTCGGATACGGAAACGGCGAAGCGAGTGAAGGGCGCGCGCTGGTCTATCTCGGCTCAGCCAGCGGGCTCGCCGCCACGCACGCCTGGGCTGTCGAAGGAGGGCAGGCCAACGCCGCCCTCGGGACCTCGGTCGGAACCGCGGGGGACGTGAACGGCGACGGATACGCCGAGGTGATCGTGGGCGCGCCGGGCTATGACGACGATGGGGTGGACGAGGGCAGGGCGCTGCTCTTCATGGGCTCCGCGTCGGGGCCGAGGCCCTCGCCGGATTGGACCGGCGAAGGGGGCCAGGCGCAGGCCTATTACGGGTGTTCGGCCGGGACGGCGGGGGATGTGAACGGCGACGGCCTCGGAGACATCATCGTGGGGGCATTCGGCTATGACAACGGCCAGGCGGAGGAAGGACGGGCGCTGGTCTACCAGGGAACGACCTCCGGGATCGCGACGGCTGCCGGCTGGGTGACCGAGGGGAACAGTTCCGAGGCGCGCTACGGATCCTCGGTGGCCGCGGGCGATCTGAACGGCGACGGCTACTCCGACGTCGCGGTCGGAGCCCCGGGCTTCGATGGAGGAGAGGCGGACGAGGGGCGCGTCCAGCTCTTCTACGGCTCTTCGAGCGGTCTCGCCACGAGCCCCGCCTGGACAGCGGAGGGAAACCAGGCGGGCGCCCTATTCGGCAGCTCCGTCGCCCTGGCGGACGTCACGAGGAACGGCTTCGCGGAACTGATCGTCGGCGCCCCGGGCGCGAGCAATGGCGAAGCGCTCGAGGGAAGAGCCTTCGTCTATGCAGGATCAGGGGGCGGGCCGCCGAGCGTGCCGCTCTGGACCGCGGAAGGAAACCAGGCCGGAGCCGCCTTCGGGACAATCGTGGCCGGCCTCGAGGACGTCAACGGCGACGGCGGAGGGGACCTGCTCGTCTCGGCGCCCTACTACGACAACGGGGCGCTGGTGGACGCGGGGCGCGTCTACGTCTACGCGTGCATCAACCAGGAGCTCTCACCCGAGCCGCGCAGGATCCTTGACTCGGACCAGGCGAACGCGTGGTTCGGGCTGGGCGCGGGGTCGGCCGGGGATGTGAACGGCGACGGTTTCTCGGACGTCATCGTCGGGGCTCCGGGATACGCCAACACCCTCTATCGCGAGGGACGGGTGTACGTGTTCCACGGGTCGCTGTCGGGGCTTCCCGCCACCGCCAACTGGGTGCAGGAACAGGAGGTGCCGAACGCGTGGTTCGGGTTCGCGGTGGGAAGGGCAGGGGACGTCAACGGCGACGGGTACTCGGACGTCATCGTGGGCGCGCCGATGGCGGCAGCCCCCATGGCGAGGGCCGGGCGCGCGTACGTCTATCTCGGCTCTGCCACGGGCCTTGCAGCGGGGCCTGTCTGGACTGTTGATGGGCCCTACTACGATGTCAGGTTCGGCGAGTCGGTCGCTGCGGCGGGGGATGTCAACGGCGACGGCTATGCTGACATCCTCGTCGGGGCGCCCCACGCGCAGGGCGATCTCGAAGACGAGGGGCTTGCCTATCTCTACCTCGGGTCGGCGATGGGACCGTCCCTGACGCCGGCCTGGACCGGCCAGGGAGACCAGGCGGGCTCTCAATACGGCGGGTGCGTGGGTTCGGCCGGGGACGTGAACGGCGACGGCTTCGCGGACCTGATCGTCACGGCGAAGACCCACGACAACGGCCAGGCGGACGAAGGGCGCGCCTACCTGCATTACGGCAACGGAGGGCCCGGAGTTCCCGTGAGGGACCGGCAGCGCAACGAGGTCGACACGCTCGACATCGGGCCGATGGGGACATCCGAGAGCGAGACCGGCTTCACGATCGCGGCGGTCGGCCGCACGCCGTTCGGACGGGGGGACTTCAAGCTCGAGTGGGAGCTCAAGCCGCTCGGGACGCTGTTCAACGGGACGGGCCTTCAGAGGTCCGCGGCGTGGAGTGACACGGGCGTAGCCGGGCTCGACCTGCACCAGCTGGTCAGCGGCCTCTCGACGAACGGCAAGTACCACTGGAGGGTCCGCCGCCGCTACGACACCGCGAACGTCCCCTACCTGGGGCACGGCCGCTGGGTGAGCCCCGTCTGGAACGGGCCCCAGGAGATGGACCTTCGGACCTGGACCTGGGATCACGACCTCGATGGGCGCGACTACTCCGGCGACTGCGACGACGGCAACCCGGAAGTCTGGAGCATTCCCAGCTTCGTCGCGACGCTGTACATGGAGAACCGGACGGCGCTCTCATGGACGGCGCCGCAGGCGCCCGGATGCGCGCCCGGGGCGCTTCGCTACGACGTGCTGCGGACCGCCGTCGCGTCGGATTTCACGATCTCGACCTGCGTGGCGTCCGACATCGTTCCACAATCGACCACCGACCCGGCGTACCCGTCCCCCGGAACGGGCTGGTTCTACCTCGTGCGGGCCGATTCGGCCTGCCCGACCGAGGGGCCGCTCGGCTGGCGCGGCGATGGGATGGAGATCCTCGGCAGGCCCTGCCCGTAGGGCGATGCGCAGGGCGAGCGCGCTCGACCGGCACCGGCGGGCCGGCGCGCCCGCCTCCGAATCCGATCGTCGCTCGACCTGCGCCGGTCTCGACCAGAAAGAAAAGGGCGGCCTGGGCCGCCCTTTCCTGTCATCGGATTGGAATTTCCTGCGAGGCGCTACTTCGACTTGTTGACCGAAGTCTCGAGCGCCTTTCCGGCCTTGAAGCGCACGACCTTCTTCGCGTTGATCTTGATCGGTTCGCCAGTCTGAGGATTGCGACCCGTCCGCGCCTTGCGCTTCGAGATGCCGAACGTGCCGAAGCCGACGAGCGTCACCTTGTTCCCCTTGCGCAGCGACTTCTCGATGCCGCCGCAGAGGGACTCGATCGCCTTCGCCGCCGCCACCTTCGTGATGCCTGCTTCGTGCGCCACGGTGTCGATCAGTTCCGTCTTGTTCACCTGGTCACCCCCTTTCGTCCCATGTCTGGTGAGAGATTCGCCGGGATGCGAATCCGTGATTCGCGTTGAGAAATATCACGCGCCCACGCGGGAGTCAATACGGCAACTCGCGAAATTCGCGCCGGGCGCGGACTTCGAGGCGCATGCCACCGGCAACCCGCACGGGGACCGGCTTCCGGACGGGGCGCCTCATGGCGTTGCGCCATAACCGGGCGCTTCCGAGGAGCGCGGGCTCAGGGATGATGCGAGTCGTGGTGCTCGTGCAGGTAGCGGGAGAGCCGCTCGAGAGGCGTGGATTCGGTCTCGACGAAGAAGAGGGCGAGGTTCCAGGAGCCCGGTCCGGAGGGGTCCGGCTCGCAGCGGACGACGACCGCGTGGAGGTGCAGTTCCTCCATGCCGGCCGCGCAGTGGGCCACCGTCCCGGGCCAGCGTGCCTTCCGACCCTCGGCCCTCGCGATTCGGGGAGGAGTCTGCGCCGTCGCCCGAGCCCACAGCAGCCATGCCGGCGCCTGGTCCGGCGCCCCCGTCGGTCGGGAGCGCCAGCGCGACATCGAGCCGCGTCATCACCGGGATCGGCGACTCGCTGTGGCAGCGGGCGCCGCCGACGCTGAGGTTCGAACAAACAATCCGGATTTCGTCGCCGGAGAGCGTGGCGGAGATCGGAAGGTTGACCGGGCGGCGGGCGTAGCGGCGTCGCTCGGCATCGCCGGGAAGGGGCCGGTTCACAGGATGAAGGCTTGAGGCCACGCGAATCTCCCTCCGCCGGCAACGGGTGGTCAGGGAAACCCGCGGGGGACGCGCGCTTCCCGGCTCCGGCGGGCGAAGTCTATGCGTCCCCGCGGGACCGGGTCAAGGCCCGTGAGGCGACTGGAGCAGGACAGGGAACCGGCGCGACTTCAACGGGATCGCAGCCTGTCGGAGGGGCTGCTTCGAGTCGCCGGGTCCGGCTGGAGCCGCCAGGGCGTCGTCGCAGGTCCGCCGAGCTCCACCCGTTCCGTGCAGGCGGTCCGGGCTTGGACCATCCGGGTCCCCGGCATATCCTTCCCCTTCCAGGAGGCTGTGACGCATGAACCCACGGGACCTACAGGAACTGCTGCAGGGTGTCGCCTCGGGCAAGGTCAAGGTGCCCGCCGCGATCGAGCGGCTGAGAAGCCTGCCGTTCGAGGACCTGGGCTTCGCCCGGGTGGACCACCACCGCCAGATGCGGCGGGGAGTCCCCGAGGTCGTCTACGGGGAGGGGAAGACCTCCGCGCAGTGCGCCGCGATCGTCGAGCGGATCGTCAAGGCCGGCCAGCCGGTCCTGGTGACCCGGGCGAGCGCCGAGCAGTTCAAGGCGGTGAGGAAGAAGCACCCGAAGGCGGAGTGGCACGAGGCGGCGCGGGTGATCCGGATCTGGGTGGCCGGGGCGGGGCCGGGCGCCGCAGGGTCTGCAGCTCAATCGGCCGGGTCCGTCCCTTCTGCCCCGACTCCGGTTCAGGTCCCACGGTCCGCGGGGGAAGCGGTGGGAGAAAGGGGGCGGCATCGGGTGACAAGGCCGCAGCCGAGGTCCTGGTCCTGACCGCCGGCACCTCGGACATCCCGGTCGCCGAGGAAGCGGCCCTGACCGCCGAGCTGTTCGGGACCTCGGTGGAGCGGATCTACGACGTGGGGGTCGCCGGACTGCACCGGATCGTCGGCGAGACGGCCGAGGCTCGAGGCGGCGAAGGTGCTGATCGTGGTGGCCGGGATGGAGGGGGCCCTGCCGAGCGTCGTCGCGGGGATGGTCGGGACTCCCGTCATCGGCGTTCCGACGAGCGTCGGGTACGGGGCTTCGCTGGGCGGACTGACGGCGCTGTTCGGGATGCTGACCTCCTGCTCGGGAGGACTCACCGTGGTCAACATCGACAACGGGTTCGGCGCCGGCTTCGCCGCCTCCCTCCTCGCCCGCCGGATGCATTAATAAAGAAGACCGACGCCGACACTCCGGGGACCTCGCCGCCTGGCATGCAGGCAGGCCGGAGGGTGTCTGGAACCCTGTAACATCCGCGCGGTCCCCTTCTGGTGGGGACGATCAATCCAGACCTTTCTTACCGCTCCGCCAGATTGGCGCACCATTCTGAGACAGACGCCCTGCCGGGGTGACGTGGCCGACCGCCGTTCGGCGGATCAATAGTTGAAATTTCTCACCTTTATTTTCCCGGGTGCGGCCCCCGGGGACTCCGCCGTCCAGGCCCAGAAACCCGCGCCCAGCCTCGATCTGGACCGGGTCGGAGGCCTGTCCGGAACAGCCCGCCCGGGCTACCCCGCCGGGGGGAGCCTCCCGAGGCCCCTCCCGCCCCCTACAGGCATAAGTTTTGAATAAACAAGCAGTTGCACGGATGCAGCATGGGACCTAAATTGACAGCAGAGTTACCTTGACAGACCCCTGGGGCCGAAATATATTCCCGGCGTCCTCCCCAGGGACCATCCGGGTCGATCGTCCCGCAGGGTGTCAGTGTCCTGAACAGGGTAACGAGAATGCAGTCGAGGGGGAACCCGCTCCGCCGGTCCCCGGCGCGGAGGGCCCTGAGTTTGACGAACAAAGCTATGCCCTTTAGAATAAGTGGTTTGTGTCTAGCCTGACCAGAGAGGGGGGATGACTGAATGCCGCTGGTCAAGGTTCGGGAAGATGAGACGCTCGAGAACGCCCTGAGGCGCTTCAAGAGGAAGTGCGAGAAGTCAGGGATTCTCTCCGAACTGAAGAAGCGCCAGCACTACGAGAAGCCGAGCGCGCAGCGCAAGCGCAAGGCTCTCGCGGCCAGAAAGAAAGCGCTGAAGCGACTCGCCCAGGAACGACGTCTGGGAGAGTAGTTGGCGGGCCCGGGCTTCGGCCCGGCCGTGGGGAAAGGGATGAACTCCGACCGAGAGTTCGTCGATCGTGTTCGATCGGCGGCCGACATTGTTCGGACGATCGGCGAGTACGTCCAGCTCCGCAGGGCGGGCAGGCGCCTGGTGGGTCTTTGTCCTTTTCACGCGGAGAAGACCCCTTCTTTCTCTGTCGATGAGCAGAAGCAGTTGTTTCATTGCTTCGGCTGCAGTGTCGGAGGCGATGTCTTCAAGTTCCTGATGCTCCACGACAAGCTGGACTTCCGGGAAGCCCTCGAGGCGCTCGCCGAGAAGAACGGCATCGAGATCCCCCGGCTCTCCCGCCGCGAGGTGGTGGCGAAGGGGCTCAAGGAGCGGTTGTTCGAAGCGAACGCGGCGGCGGCGGCATGGTTCCGCGCCGCGCTCGCGCACGAAACGGTCGGCCGTCCGGGCCGCGAGTACCTCGCGAAGCGGGGCCTGCGGGCCGGGACGATCGAGCGTCTGGGTATCGGTTATGCGCCCCGCGACTGGGAAGGGCTCAAGCGCCATCTCCAGTCGCGGGGATTTTCACCCGAGGAGCTGGCCGCGAGCGGCCTCGTCGTCCCCAGGGCCGACGGAAGCGGCTCGTACGACCGGTTCCGGGAGAGGATCATCTTCCCGATCGTTTCGGCGGTCGGGAAGATCGTCGGTTTCGGGGGCAGAGCGATCGCGGCCCCCGGCGAGCTGGGCAACAAGCCCAAGTACCTGAACTCGCCGGAGACCCCGATCTACAGCAAGAGCGAAACGCTCTACGGCCTCTACCCGGCGCGCGACGCCCTCAAGAAGGAGGGGATCGCGGTTCTTGTCGAAGGGTACCTCGATTTCGCCAGCCTCTTCGAGGCCGGGATCGAGAACGTGGTGGCGAGCCTCGGCACGGCCTTCACGGAAGGGCACGCGCGGCTGCTCGCACGGTACGTGGATGGGGTTGTCGTGAACTACGACCCCGATCCCGCGGGAAGGGCGGCGACCCTCAGGTCGATGGCGCCTCTCGTCACGCGGGGGCTCAGGGTGCGGGTCCTCAGGGTGCCTGCGGGCGAGGACCCGGATTCGTACGTCAGGCGTGTCGGCGCGGCCGAGTACCGGGCTCAGCTCGGGGCCGCCCCGGAGTACATGGACTACGCGATCGAGGAAGCGATCGCGGGCAAGGACCAGAGGACGGCGCGGAACAAGGTGATGATCCTGAACGAGATTCTCCCCCTGCTGGGAGCGATCGAGAGCCCGATCGAGAGGAGCCGGTACGTCCCGGTCCTCGCGGACAGGCTCGCCGTGGAGGATTCGTTGATCCACGCGGAGATCGCGAAGGCCGTCAGGGAGAGGAAGACGACGATCGCGCCGCCCCCGCCCCGCGAGGAGAAGCTGACCGTCTCGCTCGCGGAAGCCGGCCTCGTCCGGGTCCTCGTCGAAGTGCCGGAATCGCGCCCGGAGCTCCTCCCGCTCCTCGAGAAGGAGTGGCTGGGGAACCTCCAGACCTGGCCGGTCCTCGCGATGATCCGCGAGCTGGCCGCCCGGGAAGAGAACATCGATTACGTCGCGCTGATCGACCGGATGCGCGGCCAGGACGCCGAACGGCTCATCTCGCTGATAGCGGAGCAGGCCGATCCCGTGGGCGACACCGCCCACGGACGGGACTGTCTCGACACGATCGAGCTCGACGCCCTGCAGGCCGAATGCCGCAAGATCCAGCGCAGAATCGAGGCGACGTCGGATGACCGGCTGCACGCCACCCTCGCTGCACGTAAATTTGAACTGAGCCAGAGGATACGAGAGCTTTCATGACCAAGATCCAGCAGTCCAGAGAAACCACGCCGGGCATTGAAGAGAAGTACGAGGAGGTCCGGCAGCTCATCTCGATCGGGCGCCAGAGGGGTTACCTGGTGTACGACGAGGTGAACGACATCCTCCCCGAGGAGATCTCCACCTCCGTGGAGGACATCGAGGAGCTCTACGACCGCCTCGGCGAGCACGGGATCGAGCTGGTCGAGTCCGAGGACCAGTGGAAGGAGCGCGTCGCCGCGAACGAGGCGAAGAAGGCGCTCACCGTCAAGGAAGAGACGAAGCTCGACCTGAGCCCCGGCACCCTCGAGAAGACCAACGACCCGGTCCGCATGTACCTGCGCGAGATGGGCACGGTCCCGCTCCTCACCCGCGAGGGGGAGGTCGCGATCGCGCGCCGGATCGAGCGGGGCGAGAAGCGGGTCCTGAAGGCGCTGTCGCGCAACCGCTACGTGATCTCGGAGATCCTCGCGGGGCCAGACAGGATCAAGAAGGACCGCCGCGCCCTCGAGGAGATGTTCACGGTCTCCGAGGAGGAGGCCGAGCAGCCGATCGAGAAGAAGCTCGGCGTCATCAAGGGCTCCGTGACCCGGATCTCCAGGCTGAGCCGCCAGCGCGACACGCACCTCAAGAGGCTGCGGCGGCTGAAGTCGGGCTCGCGCCTGTACCGGGAGACGACCGGCGCCCTGAACCGCGTCACCGTGCGGATCGCGCAGGAGATCCGCGGCCTCGGGCTGACGAACAGCCGCAAGGGCCGCTTCGTCGGCGCGATCAAGGACGCGGACGACAGGATCCGCCGCCAGAACCGCAGCATCGAGGACCTGACCCGGCGCCTCGAGCAGACCAAGGACCTGTCGGCCCGCAAGGAGATCCGCAAGAAGATCGAGGAGGCCCGCGAGGCGATCGCCATCATCCTCCAGGAGATGGACGCGACCCCCGAGGAGATGGGGGGCATCGCGGCCCAGATCGCGCGGGGCGAGGCCGAATCGAAGAAGGCGAAGTCCGAGCTGGTGGAGGCGAACCTCCGCCTGGTCGTGTCGATCGCGAAGAAGTACACGAACCGCGGCCTGCAGTTCCTCGACCTGATCCAGGAGGGGAACATCGGGCTGATGAAGGCCGTGGACAAGTTCGAATACCGCCGCGGCTACAAGTTCTCGACCTACGCCACGTGGTGGATCCGGCAGGCGATCACGCGCGCGATCGCCGACCAGGCCCGCACGATCCGCATCCCCGTGCACATGATCGAGACGATCAACAAGCTGATCCGGACCAGCCGGAGCCTGGTGCAGGAGATGGGACGCGAGCCGACGCCGGAGGAGATCGCCCGGAAGATGGGGATCCCCGTCGCGAAGGTCCGCAAGGTGCTCAAGATCGCCCAGGAGCCGATCTCGCTCGAGACGCCGATCGGCGAGGAGGAGGACAGCCACCTCGGGGACTTCATCGAGGACCGGGCCGTGGCCTCCCCCGTCGAGGCGATCATCAACCTGAACCTCAAGGAGCAGACCCAGGCGGTCCTCAAGACCCTGACGCCCCGCGAGGAGAAGGTCCTCAAGATGCGCTTCGGAGTGGGCGACGGCTCCGAGCACACCCTCGAGGAGGTCGGCCAGTCCTTCGCGGTGACCCGCGAGAGGATCCGGCAGATCGAGTCGAAGGCCCTGCGCAAGCTCCGTCACCCCTCGCGGTCGCGCCTGTTGCGCGCGTTCCTCGAGGGCTCGAACGCCTAGAACGGGGGCGGGAGAAATCCCGCCCCTTGCTTTTTCAGCCTGTTACGGTGCTAGAATACGCGGCTTGGGCCAAGGGCCCATAGCTCAGTTGGTTAGAGCGGCGGACTCATAATCCGTTGGTCCCAGGTTCAAGTCCTGGTGGGCCCACCAAAGCCGGACCTGGGGCGGCGGAAAACGGGCGAGAGGCATAGGCCGGTTGGACGATAAGATTCTTCGCCTCATCGAACTTCAGAAAGTCGGTCTCGCCCTCCGCGCACTCGAACAGGAACGCCAGCAAGGCCCCGCCCGCCTCTCCGCCCTCGAAGAAGCCTTCAACGAGACCAGCTCGACCGTGGGAGCCGTGAAGCTCCGCTACGACGCCCTGCGCGCCGAGTCCGCCCAGCTCGAATCCGGCCAGAAAGAGCTCCAGCACAAGCTCGGCAAGTTCCAGGCCCAGCTCATGGAGGTCAAGAACAGCCGGGAGTACAGCGCGGTCCTCAAGGAAATCGACCAGGCGAAGGCCGACATCTCCAGGCACGACGAGGGGATCCTCGCCCGCATGCAGGAGATGGAGACCCTCCAGGCCGACCTCCCCGAGGTCGAGGCGAAGCTGGCCATCGAGACCGAGGCCTTCGACCGCGAAAAGGCGGAGATCGTGGCCGCCATGGACACGCTCGACCGGCGCAGCGCCGAGCTGGAGTTCGAGCGGCGCAAGATCGAGGGCGGGCTCCCGGCGAACGTCGTCGCCGCCTTCTACCGCGTCGCCGAGGCGCGCCAGGGCGTGGCGATGGCCCGGGTCAGCGAGGCGATCTGCTCGGCCTGCAACGTCCGGCTCCGGATGCAGGTCTTCGCGGAGGTGAAGCGGGGCGACCAGCTCCTCACCTGCGACTCCTGCAAGCGGTTCCTCTACTACGAGCCCCCGAACGAGTACGGTCCCGGGCCGGCCTAGGAGCGGGTCCGGCATCGTCCCACCGCACACGCCCGGCTGTCCTGAGATCCCCGGGTACTTCTCCATGCCCCGCGTGGCACAATCGCGAAGTGAGCGGAAGCATGAAGGCAACGGGGAAAAAGACGCCGGTCCAGCGCAGCAGCGCCCCGCTCGCGGGCAAGGAAGCGTCGTGTCGAGCCGCGCGGCGGTCCCGGCGCACGACGGGCAGGGGACGCTGCCTTTCGAGCCGGCTGCCTGGCCGGCCGATGACGGCGCTCGCCGAGCGGGTTTCCGTGACACGATCCGGGGCGGGGGCGACGCCTTCGACACGGAGGCCGCGATCCGGATTAGTTCCAGGACTTCCGACGAGGGGTGCTGCGAGCCGAGTCGGGAAGGTGGCGCCTCGGAAGGCCGCCGCGAAACGCGCTTCCGCGGGAAGTTCGAAGAAGCGGGCCGTCCCGGCGACGAGTGCGGGCCCCGCGCTGCGGGCCTGGGTGGACGGCGGGGCGCGCGGCAACCCGGGGCCGGCGGGGTTCGGCGCGCACATCGAGGACACGGACGGCAACCTGGTCCGCGAGCTGAGCGGCTTCCTGGGTCACACGACCAACAACGTCGCCGAGTACGGCGGCCTCGTGGCGGCGCTCGGAGCGGCCCGCGAGCTGGGGGCCCGCTCGCTCGAGGTCTTCGCCGACTCCGAGCTGATGGTCCGGCAGATGAACGGGCAGTACAAGGTCAAGAACGAGAAGCTGAAACCGCTGTTCGCGAAGGCGCAGGCCCTCGCCTCGGGCCTCGCGACCTTCCGGATCCGCCACGTGCCGCGCGAGAAGAACCGCGACGCGGACAGGCTGGCGAACGAAGCGATGGACCGGGGCGCCTGAGCGGCCCGCCCGGAAGAAGGAGGGGAAACGGATGAAACGCAACGCGAACGCGACCTGGAACGGAGGCCTGAAGGAAGGCGAGGGGAGATTCAGCGTCGGCAGCGGCGCCTTGAAGGACCAGAGGTTCAGCTTCCATACCCGGTTCGAGGACGAGCCGGGCACGAACCCGGAGGAGCTGATCGCTGCGGCCCACGCGAGCTGCTTCAGCATGGCCCTCAGCGCGCAGCTCGGCGAGATGGGTATCACGCCCCAGTCCATCGAGACGACGAGCGTGGTCACGTTCGAGAACCTGACGCTGACCCGCAGCGCGCTCCGGACGACCGTCAAGGCCGCCGGCGCCGACAGGGCGAAGATCGAGGACGCGGCCGCCGTCGCCAAGGCGGGCTGCCCGATCTCGAAGGTCCTGAAACTCGAGATCACCCTCGAGCTGACCGTCAATACGTAGGAGGAATCCCGTACCGATGCCGGATTTCGGGTCACGGATCGCGGCGGTCAGGGCGAGGATGGACGCCGCGCTTGCCCGCGCGGGCCGGCCCGCCGGGTCGGCGCTGCTGGTGGCCGTGTCCAAGACGCACACCGCCGCGACGGTGGCCGAGGCGGCGCGCGCCGGGCTGAGCGTCTTCGGCGAGAACCGCGTGCAGGAGGCGGCGGAGAAGATCCCGGCCGTCGGGCGCCTGCTGGGTGCCGTCGAGGCGGGCGTGGGTGGAGCGAGGGGAGCCCGGGCAGGCGGAGCAGACGGCGCGGGGCCTGCAGAAGGAGCGGCCCGGACAGGCCATGGGGCCGGCGCAGGACGGCCGGGCCAGTCCTCGTCCCGGAAGTCGCGGCCCCCCTCTCCTGGCACCTCGTCGGCCACCTGCAGAGCAACAAGGCCAGGGCGGCGGTCGCGCTGTTCGACCTGATCCACTCGGTGGACGACGCGGAGCTCGCGCGCAGGCTCGACCGCGCGGCGGCGGAGGCGGGCCGGCGGCAGGCGGTTCTCCTCCAGGTCAGCCTCGTGGGGGAGGAAACGAAATCGGGCGTCCCGGCCGGGGAGCTGCGCGCGCTCGTGGACGCGGTCTCGGCCCTCCCGCACCTCGAGCTGCGGGGCCTGATGACGATCCCCCCCTACGATCCCGATCCCGGGCTGTCCCGCCCGCTCTTCGCCGCGCTCCGCGAGCTGGGAGAGAAGGTCGCCGGCTGGGCCGGCCCCGGCTATCCGGGCGAGCTCTCGATGGGGATGACCGAGGACTTCGAGGTCGCGATCGAGGAAGGCGCGACGATCGTCCGCGTCGGCCGCGCCCTGTTCGGCGAGCGCGCCGCCTGACCCGGCTGCATCCCCGCTTGCCATGCGCGGGCGCGGGTATTAATGTACGCCGCGTCGGCCCCGCGACTTTTCGGCGGACGAACCGAGAAGCGGAGGAACACGATGGGCTTCACCCCGATCGACATCGAGAACCAGAAGTTCGACGTGAAGATGCGAGGGTACGACCGCGACCAGGTCGCGAAGTTCCTCTCGGCCCTGGCCGAGGAGGCCACGGCCCTCATCACCGAGAAGAACCGCCTCGAGGAAGAAACCACCTCGCTCAAGCGCCGGATCCAGGAGGTCGAGTCGCGGGACAAGAAGCTGCAGGAGACGATCCTCGCCCTGCGCGACATGACCGAGCGGATGAAGCAGGAGACGAAGCGCGAAGGGGAGCTGACCCTGAGGGAGGCGCGCCAGAACGCCGACCAGACCATTCAGCAGGCGCGGCAGAAGGCCGAGCAGATCGTCCAGGAAGCCCGCGGAGAGGCCGAGAAGCTCCAGAACCACATCGGGCAGCTCAGGCTCGACCGCGAGACCTTCGAGAACCGCCTGCGCATGCTCCTCGACGAGCACCAGCGCCTGATCGCCCAGCGCCGCGAGGACGCGGCGGTCGTGGGGAACGTCCCCGTCATCAAGCGCGGCACCGAAGCCGAACAGTGACCTCATGCCCGGCCCCGGGCCGGGCGCATTCCCTCTCCGGCCCCTGTGCGGGTGCCCGGGCAACTTCGTGAGCAGCGGCCGGGCAGCGATCCGTCCATCTCCCGCCGCTCCCCTCGCGCGGGCGCCGGGCAGTCTCCTCAGGGCAGGGCGGGGCCGCGGCCAGTCCGACAACCGCCGCTTCCCCGCTCGGGCCTCCCCCTCTGCGATTCCCTGTGGCGCCGGCTTCCTTGGGGGCTCGCCGTTCGCGGTAGACTGAGCGCGTGATCCGCGCCGAGCTCATCATCGAGGGGGCCGCCGAGGTCGTGACGTGCGCCCCGCGCGCGACGCCCGGCCAGCCGGCGGGCGCCCATCCCGCCGGGGACGCCGGCCGCCCGCTCCTCCTCCCGCAGGCCGAAACCGGCGTCATCCCCGGGGGAGCCGTCGCCTGCGCGGGCGGGCGGATCGTGTTCGTCGGGAGCGCCGGGGCCTGCCAGCGCGAGGTCGTCCTCGACGCGGGCGGGACGCGGATCGACGCCCGGGGCGGGGTCGTCATGCCCGGCTTCGTGGACCCGCACACGCACCTGCCGTTCGGCGGGTGGCGGGCCGCCGAGCTCGAGAAGCGGATCGCGGGGGCGACCTACCTCGAGATCGCGGCGGCCGGCGGGGGGATCCTCTCGACGGTGCGCGCGACCCGCGCGCTCGGCGAGGGGCGGCTCGCGGACCTTGTGCGCGAGCGGCTCGACGAGATGCTCGCTGCGGGCACGACGACGGTCGAGGCCAAGAGCGGGTACGGCCTGTCGGCCGATTCCGAGCTGACGATCCTGCGGGCCCTCGCCCAGGCGGCGGATCACCCGGTCGAGGTCGTGCCGACCCTGCTCGGTGCGCACGTGGTGCCGCCCGAGTTCCGCGACGGCGGCCGCAAGGAATGGGTGCGGATCCTGGTCGAGGAGCTGATCCCGAAGGTCGCCGCGGCCCGCCTGGCCCGCTACTGCGATGTCTACGTGGACGAAGGGGCCTACACGGTCGACGAGGCGAGGGCGATCCTCGAGGCGGCGGCCGCGAACGGGCTCGGGACGAGGGTCCATGCCGAGCAGCTGACCCGGACGGGGGCGGCGTGGCTCGCGGCCTCGATGGGCGCGGCCTCGGTGGATCACCTCGAGCGGCTCGAGCCGGTGGACATCGAGGCGCTCGCGGCGACGTGGAGACGCGTGGCGCCGGCGGCCTCCGCGCGCAGCCCGGATCGACCGCGGGCGCCGCCGGCAGCGGCGACTCCGCGCCACTTCCCGGAGCCGGGGAGGGAAGCCGTCCCGCGGGGACGCGCGGCACGGTCGCGATCCTGCTGCCGGGCGCGGCCTACTTCCTGCGCGAGAAGGCGATGCCGCCCGCCCGGGCGCTCATCGAGGCGGGCGTGCCGGTCGCGCTCGCGACCGACTTCAACCCCGGCACGTCCCCCTGTCTCGCCATGCCCCCGATCCTGAACCTCGCCTGCGTGCTGTTCGGCATGACGCCCGACGAAACGATCGTCGCGGCGACCCGCAACGCCGCCCTCTCGCTCGGGATCGAGGACGAGGTGGGAACGATCGAGACCGGCAAGCAGGCCGACCTCGCGGTCTGGAAGGTGCCCGACCGCAGGCACCTCGCCTACCGGTTCGGACCGGTCCCCTGCGCGGCGGTGCTCAAGAAGGGGAAGCTCGTCGCGCGCGACGGAGCCCTGATCAGGGACTGAAGCCGGGCCGGTTCGGGGCTAGAAGGACGGGCCGCCGCGCCCCAGCATCGGCGCGTGTTTCTCGAGGTGGTAGTTCCAGGTGTACTGGTAGACCGCGAAGTCGAGCGGGATCTGCCAGTCCACGACGACGATCATGTCGCCGCCCCGCGGGGGCGGCACCGTCACCTTGAGCTTGTCGGTCGGATACCCTGTCGCCTCGGCCCGCTCGATGACGTACTTGATCGTCTCGGCCTTTCCCGTTTCGTAGACGCGCCAGGAGGCCCGCTGCAGCCTCTGCTCGACCTCGTCCGAGAAGGCGAACAGGGCCACCTTGAGCGGGATGACCTTGACTCCGACGTAGATGGCGATCACGAGGACCGCCAGCGCGAAAATCAGGCCGATCCGGCCTTCGCCTCGTTCATTTTTCATCGCTATGAATAGTAGGTTTCGGCATTTGTCCTGTCAAGGAAGGGGAGGAGGACAGAGCCGCCGCCGGCCGGGCCCGGTCCCGGCCGGGTCCTCAGGGCGGAAAGCAGCGGAAAAAGCGCGCAGCAGCGTGGGAACGGGCGCGCCGGGGGGGCCGGCGCCCGGTCTCAGGGCCTGGCCAGCAGGGCCACGGTGGCCCCCCAGCCTCCCCCTCGGGCCGGGCGTCCCGGAAGGAGATCACCCAGGGGGTGCGCGACAGGACCGCCCGGACGATCTCGCGCTGCACCCCGATCCCCCGCCCGTGGATGATCCGGACCTCCTCGAAGCCGGCCCGGTAAGCCTCCTCCAGGTACTCCTGCACGACCGATTCGACCTCCGCGGGCAGGAACGAATGGAGGTCGAGGACCGGCTCGATCGGCAGCCGGACCGGTTCGGCCCCCGGTGAGCCGTCCGGTTCGCCTTCCGCGAAGCCGTCCGCCGGCGTCGTCAGGGCCTGTGCTCACGCGATCGTCCTCGGCAGCCACCGACCTCAGGGTACCACCCGCGCAAGTCGAAGGCAGCAGGCTGGGCCGGAGCCAGATCGCGCGGTGCGGGGCTGCCGTGCGTGCAGGCTCGTGGGCGTCGAGGATCACCGGACGGACAGGCTCACCCTCCGGACCTCACGCTGATGGTCGACCCGGAGAAGGGGCGCAGGTCGATGGATGGAAAGCCAGGATCGCTCTCCAGACGCCTGACTTTCGACCATGAGGCGGCGTCGTGCAGGAGAATCGGTCAGGGCCCGCCGGCCGCGGCGTAGCTTCCGCGGAGCATCAGGTAGATCACGACGCCGGTCACGGAGACGTAGAGCCAGATCGGGAAGGTGACGCGGGCGATCCGGCGATGCCGGTCGAACCTCTCGCGCAGGGCCTGAACGAGCGAGACGATCGCGAGGGGCGGCACGGCCGCGGCGAGAATGGTGTGCGTGATCAGGATCGCCAGGTAGATGGTGCGCAGCGGTCCCGTGCCGGCGTAGCGGGTCGTGCCGGCGGCGTAGTGATAGGTCAGGTAGCCGATCAGGAAAAGGACGGAGACGCCGAGCGCCGACAGCATGCAGGCGCGGTGCGCCTGCCGTCTCCCCCGGCGGATCTGGACGAACCCCGTGACCAGCAGGACGGCGCTCGTGCCGTTCAGGACGGCGTTGAGCGGCGGGAGCCAGGAGAGGCCGGTCACCGCAGGAACCCGGTCGATGAGGCGAGCGAATTCCACGCCCGCGAGCGCGCCGGGCCTCCGATTGCACGGCAGTGCGGGGTGCGGCTCATATGGCGACGGCGCTGCGGGGCCCCGCCGCCGGCGCCATGCGCCCGGCCCCGAGCGGCGAGCGGCGGGCGAGAGACGGCGAGGGCCACGCAGACGGCGAGGATCGCGGCTCCGGTCGAGACGTGGCAGGTCGTGATGATGACCTGCTTGCCCGAAAGAACGGTCAGCGCGCCGAGGCCGACCTGGAGCGGGAGGAGCACGGTCAGGAGCGCGGCGAGGCGCGTGTACCGCCCCTCCCGGAAGAGGCGCACGATCAGCAGCACGACATGGGCGAAGACCACCACCGCCCAGAGGCGGTGGGTGAAGTGGATGGCGATCTCCTTCGACCAGTGCGGCGGGATGAGGCTTCCGAAGGCGAGCGGGAAATCGGGGATGGCGAGCCCGGCGTTCATGTGCCGCATGACGGCCCCGATCATCAGCTGGATGTAGACGGCGACGGCTGCGAGGACCGTGAGGCGGGGAAGGCGCGAGCCTGCGGGCGCGCCGGAGGTGGTCCGGGCCCACCCGGCCGAGGTCGCCATCGCGATCACGACCGTGAGGCAGAGGATCGACTGGCCGAGCGTCGCGTGGGCCGAGGAGACCATCGTCGGCAGCTTGAAGAGGACCGTCAGGCCCCCGAGGAGCGCCTGCACCAGGACGGCGCCGAAGGCCGTGAAGCCGAGGGCGCGCACCCAGCGGCGCGGCTCGCGCAGGGCGAGCCAGACCATCAGGACGAGGATCAGGATCGCCACGCTGCCCGCGATCAGCCGGTGGCTGTGCTCGTAGACGACCCCGCCCTTCATCTCGGGCATCAGCGTCCCGAACGACAGCGGCCAGTCCGGCACCGAGAGGCCCGAGCCGGTGCTGGTGACGAGCCCGCCCGCGAAGATCAGGAGGAAGGTCGCGACGGCGGTGAAGCTGGCGTAAAGATGAAGACCGCGGTCCGCTTCCGTCATCCGTTCTTCTCCTTCCGCAGGGCCAGGGCCTCGCGCACGAGCGTGTCCACCACGTTCGGCTCGGAGCCCTGGTGCGTCGTGCGCTGCCGCCCCGCCGCGTCCACGAGGATGAACCGGTCGGTGTGCGCGGGCATCCCCTCCGCGGGATCGGACATGAGGACGCGGAATCCCCTGTTGACCACGCGGAGCATCTCCTTCGGGTCGCCGGTCAGGAAGAGCCAGGACGGCGTCTCGGCGTGGAATTTCTTCGCGTAGGCGGTCAGGACCGCGGGCGTGTCGTTCACCGGGTCGACGCTGAACGAGACCGACAGGACGTCATCGGCCCCTTCCGCCTTCAGTCGCTCGCGCACGGCTGCCATCTTCCTCGTCAGGTCGGGGCAGACGCTGCCGCAGGTGGTGAAGATGAAGTTCGCGATCCAGACCTTCCCCTCGAGGTCGGCGCGCGACAGCTTCCCGCCGCGGCGCTCGGTCAGGCTGAAGGCGGGGGCCTCCTCGCCGACGGGGAGCGGCTGCGCGGCGGCGCCTGCCTGATCCGCGCCCCCTCCCGCACCTGCACCCGCGCCCGCCGCCGCGCTCGCGCCAGGCTCGCCCGGTTTCCAGGATTCCCCGGCGGGACCGCTGGTGCGAGTGCCTGATGGGGATCCGCTGCCGGGCGGGGAACCGGTGTCGCGCCCGGAGCGGCCCGGAGAGAGATAGGAGCGGACTCCGGCGAAGATCACCACGGCCAGCGTCACGACGAGCACTGCCCAGATGAGACCGGACCTCCGGTCGGGCCGGGGGACGGTGTCGGGAGCGTTCATGAGGGTGACAAACTCTACGTCAACCGGCGGCGCCGGACCAAACGGAAGGCACGAGGGCAAGAGGGAGGCGCGGGACCAGGCGGGAAGCGCTGGCCGGACATGAAGCGCAGAGCCGGACGGAAAGCGACAAGTCCGGTCGGGAACCGCGCGACCAGGCAGGAATCGCGGGACGTACGCCACGGGCGGGACCCAACAGGAGAAGTGAGAGCCCGCCGGGAGGCGCCCCTTCCCGGCTCAGGCGGGGGTGCGGCCGAAGGCGAGCAGGGCGAGCAGCGCGGGCAGGTAGGCGAGCGACGCGAAGAAGACCCGCCGCGCCCCCGCGAGCGAGCGGGTCACGGCGAACCCGACACCGACGGCGAGGAACCCGCCCGTCAGCAGGAGCGCCCCCGCGAAGTAGACCGGGCCGGCCAGGCCGATGAGGCTCGGCAGGAGGGCGGCGGGAAGCAGGGCCAGCAGGTTCGCGATCATCTGCCGCCCCGTGATCGCCCCGTCGGGGTCGGCGGCGGGAAGCACGACGATCCCGGCGCGGGAGTACTCCTCGCGGTAGAGCCAGGCGAGGGAGAGAAAGTGCGGGAGCTGCCAGAGGAAGAGGATCGCGAACAGCGCCGTCGCGCCGGCGCCGAACGACCCGTGGGCGGCCACCCAGCCGGTCACGGGAGGCAGGGCCCCGGGAACCGCTCCGACGATCGTCGCGAGCGAGGTCCGTCTCTTGAGCGGGGTGTAGGCGAAGAGGTAGATCGCGAGGGTCGCGGCGGTCACGGCCCCGGAGAGCGGGCTGACGAGGAGGGTCAGGACGGAGAGGCCGGAGACGGCGAGCAGCGCCCCGAACCCGAGCGCGTCCACGGGGGCGAGCCGGCGGTCAGGCAGCGGGCGCAGCCGCGTTCGCTCCATCTTCGCGTCGAGGTCCCGTTCGAGGTACTGGTTGAGCGCGAGTGCGCCGGCGGCCGACAGGGCCGTGCCGAGGATCGTCAGGGCGAGAAGCGAGCAGGTCGACCCGGCTGGTGGATCCGAGGTAGAAACCGACGAGCGTCGTGATCAGGACGAGCGTCACGAGGCGCGGCTTCGTGAGCATGACGAAGTCGGCCACCCGCCTGTGCGCGGAGGCCTGTTCGAGCTCGATCGTGTCTGTCCCGGGTGTCATGGTCGAGGCGCCGGCCGGCCCGCGGCCTGCGAGGTCGGGCAGTCTATCGCCGCCCCCGGGGAGCGTCAAGACCGCGCGTCGCGCCGTCCAGGATGCAGCCGGGCGCGGGAAGCCCAACGGACCCGGGCCGGGGGTTCGGAGAATTCGGGCTAAAGTACGCCCATGAGCGATCAGGGGAGAAAGCCCGGGGTCCGGGACATCTTCAAGGGCCGGATCGTCCACCTGACGACCGAGCAGGTCCGGCTCCCGAACGGGCACGAGATGGAGCTCGAGGTCGTCCGCCATCCGGGCGCCTCGGCGATCGTGCCGCTCACGGCCGCGGGGGAGATCATCCTCATCCGCCAGTACCGGCACGCGGTCGGAGGGTTCATCTACGAGATCCCGGCCGGGAAGCTCGATGCGGGGGAGCCGCCCGAGGCGTGCGCCGCCCGCGAGCTGACCGAGGAGGCGGGGGTCGTTGCGGGCCGCTGGACCCGGCTCGGGAGCATCGTGACCACGCCGGGGTTCACGGACGAGGTGATCCACCTCTTCCTGGCCGAGGAGCTGGCGCCGGCCGCGACCGCCCACGAGACGGACGAGGTGATCACGCTGCTCCGGCGTCCCATGGACGAGTGCCTGGCGATGATCGCCCGGGGCGAGCTCACCGACGCCAAGTCGATCTGCGCCCTGTTCATGGCGGACCGCGTCCTGCGCTCCCGCGCCTGATCCCGCCGCGGGGCGAGGGGGGAATGGTGGATGACGACCGGATAGGCGGTCCTGCCGGCGGGCCCTCCTGGAAGCGCGGATTCTGGAGCCTGATCGTCACCCAGTTCCAGGGTGCCTTCAGCGACTCGGCCCTCAAGAACCTCGTCATCTTCCTGATCCTCGGAAGCGGGCTGCCGCTGGACAAGCGCGACAGCCTGGTCCCGCTGGTCCTGACCCTGTTCGCGATCCCCTTCATCCTCTTCTCGATGACCGGCGGGTGGCTCGCCGACAGGTACAGCAAGCGGAGCGTCACGGTCGGCACGAAGGGGATGGAGATCGGCGTGATGGTCTTCGCGGCGGCGGGCCTGGCGCTCGGGAGCCTCCCGCTGCAGCTCGCGGCGATCTTCCTCCTGAGCACGCAGGCTGCGCTGTTCGGGCCGTCGAAGTACGGCATCCTGCCCGAGCTCCTCCCCGAACGGCTCCTGTCCTGGGGAAACGGCATCCTCGAGCTGGGCACCTTCCTCGCCATCATCCTCGGGACGGTGAGCGCCGCGCTGATGGCGGAGTGGTTCCGCGGCCGGCAGGCGTGGTCGGGCGCGATCCTGATCGGGCTCGCCGCCGCGGGCCTGCTCTCGAGCCTCGGCATCCCGCGCCTGCGTCCCGCCGACCCGCGCAAGAAGCTCCAGATCAACTTCGTGGGCTCGCTCGCGCGCGAAGTGCGGCACATGCGGTCGGACCGCGTGCTCTCCCTCGCGGTGGCCGGCAACGTCTACATCTGGTTCCTCGCCGCGCTCCTGCAGCCGGTCCTGCTCCTGTACGGGACCGACGTGCTGCACCTGAGCGAGTCGTCCAACAGCGTCCTTCAGGCGACGCTCGCCGTCGGGATCGGCCTCGGGAGCCTCGCCGCGGGGTACCTCTCGGGGAACAAGATCGAGTACGGGCTCGTCCCGCTGGGGGCGCTCGGCATCTCGGCGTTCGCCCTGCTCCTCTCCCCGCCGGGCCTGAGCTTCGGGGCCGTCGCGCTGCTGCTCGCCCTGCTCGGCATGTTCGCCGGCTTCTTCGCCGTCCCCGTCAACGCGCTGATCCAGCACCGCCCGTCGGACGACCGGCGCGGGGCGGTCATCGCGGCGGCGAACCTGCTCTCGTGGGTCGGCGTCTTCGGGGCCGCGGGCGCCTACTGGCTGATGGTCACGGCGGGGAGGCTCTCGCCCCCCTCGATCGTGTTCGCGAGCGCGCTGCTGACGCTCGCCGCGACCGCCTACGTTCTCTACCTCCTGCCCGACTCCCTCGTGCGCCTCCTGCTCTGGCTCCTGACGCACAGCATCTACAGGATCCGCGTCGAGGGGCGCGACAACGTCCCCGCGAAGGGGGGCGCCCTCTTCGTCTCGAACCACCTGTCGTTCGTGGACGCGCTGCTGCTGGGGGCCTCGACCGACCGCCCGATCCGCTTCCTGATCTACAAGGGCTGGTACGACCACCCGCTGGTGAAGCCGTTCGCGAAGGCGATGAAGGCGATCCCCGTCTCGGCCGAATCGACGCCGCGGGAGACGATCCGCGCGCTTCGCGAGGCCCGCCGCGCGGTCGAGGACGGCGAGGTGGTCTGCATCTTCGCCGAGGGGCAGATCACGAGGATCGGGACGCTCCTCCCGTTCCGGCGCGGCTTCGAGCGGATCATGAAGGGGGTCGACGCCCCGATCATCCCCGTCGCGCTCGAGGGTGTGTGGGGCTCGATCTTCAGCTTCGAGAAGGGGCGCTTCTTCTGGAAGTGGCCCCGGCAGGTCCCCTACCCGGTGACGGTCGCCTTCGGCCGCCCGATGCCGGCGGACGCGAACCACCTGGCGGTGCGCGAGGCGGTGCAGACCCTCCTGACGGGGGCGTACCGCCACCGCCGGGCGGACATGCAGACTCTCCACAGGGCCTTCGTCTCCGTGGCCCGGCGCCGCCCGCTGCGCGTCGCGATGAGCGACGCGAAAACGCCGCGGCTGCGGTTCGGGGCGGCCCTGGCGCGGACCATCTACCTGGCCCGGCGCCTGCGGCCGGTCTGGGAAGGGCAGGAGATGGTCGGAATCCTCCTGCCGCCCTCCGCCGGGGGAGCGCTCGTGAACCTGGCGGCGCTCCTGATGGGGAAGGTCCCGGTGAACCTGAACTACACCGCCTCGGACGAGCTCCTCGAATCGTGCGCGCGCCAGTGCGGCATCACCACGGTCGTGACCTCGCAGGCGCTGCTCGACCGCCTCAAGCTGCGCGTCCCGGGGCGGACCGTGCTGCTCGAGGAGCTGGCCGCGCGGCCGCGGACGGGGGAGAAGCTCGCCGCGCTGCTGCTGCGCCACCTCGCCCCCGTCGGGCTCCTCGAGCGGGCGCTCGGCCGGAAGAGGCGCGGCTCGCTCGACGATCTCGCCACGGTCATCTTCTCCAGCGGCAGCACGGGCGACCCCAAGGGCGTGATGCTGACGCACTACAACATCGGCTCGAACGTCGAGCAGACCGGGCAGGTCTTCATGCTCGGCGGGAAGGACCGGATCCTCGGCATCCTCCCGTTCTTCCATTCCTTCGGGTTCACCGGGACCCTCGCCCTGCCGGCCTCGCTCGGCATCGGCGTCGTCTACCACCCGAGCCCGCTCGACGCGCGCGCCATCGGCGCCCTGGTCCGCGGCCGCGGCGTGACGTTCCTCGCGGCGACGCCGACCTTCCTGCAGGCCTACATCCGCCGCTGCTCGCCCGAGGACTTCGGCAGCCTCCGGGCGGTCATGGTGGGGGCGGAGAAGCTGCCGGAGCGGATCGCCGTGGCGTTCGAGGACCGGTTCGGCATCCGGCCGTACGAGGCGTACGGCTGCACCGAGTGCTCGCCCGCGGTGACGGTGAACCGGCCCGACTTCCGCGCGGCGGGCTTCCGGCAGGTCGGCGCGAAGCGGGGCACGATCGGCCATCCCCTGCCGGGGATCAGCGTGAAGATCGTCGATCCCGCCACGTTCGAGCCGCTGCCGCTGGGCACGGCCGGCCTGATGCTGGTCCGCGGCCCCAACGTCATGAAGGGGTACCTGGGCCGGCCCGAGCAGACCGCCGAGGTCCTGCGCGACGGATGGTACGTCACGGGCGACATCGCCACGCTGGACGAGGACGGTTTCCTCGTCGTCACCGACCGCCTGAGCCGCTTCAGCAAGATCGGGGGCGAGATGGTGCCGCACGTGAGGGTCGAGGAGAAGCTCCACGAGCTCGCGGGCGCGACCGACCAGTGCTTCGCCGTGACGGGTGTTCCCGACGAGCGCAAGGGGGAGCGCCTCGTGGTGCTCACCACGCTGCCGGAGGAGAAGCTGTCCGCCGTGCTCGAGGCGCTCCCGAAGGCGGCCCTTCCGAACCTGTGGACGCCGCGCGCCGACCGCTTCTTCCGCGTGGAGGCGCTGCCGTTGCTCGGCTCGGGGAAGCTCGATCTCAGGAAGGTCCGCGAGCTGGCGATCGAGCTGTCGGCCGCGAACCGGGATTGATCGCCGGTTTCAGCCCGCGGGTGGGAGCGCCGGCAGGACACTCGCATCGACCCAGGACCGATCGCCTGCTTCGGCGGGCACTCAGGAGCTCGCGAAGGGCAGCTTGCCGGCGCGCCTACTGGTCCAGCGCCATCCGGACCCGCGGATCGGGAGCGAGGGCGCCGGGCTCGCCCGGGGTGCAGTCGGGGCAGAGGCCTCCCCGGTTCACGTAGCGCCTTTCCTTGTACGAGCAGACGCCGTTGCAGTCGCAGCGCCCGCCGTTCACCAGCGAGCACGGGAACGCCGTCGGAGCAGGCGCCGAGCACGGGCGCGAGCTGCGGGAGGATCACGTCCATCCGCGAGGCGCTGTTCGGGCAGTCCCCCCAGTGGCTGATGCCGACCACGCGCCCGGTGACGGCCGAGATGACCGGCGCGCCGAGCGAGCCGTTGCCGGTGTCGCACATGAAGCCGAAGTCGGTGTCCGGGCTCGGTCCCCCGATCCCGAGCGGATCGACCCGGCACAGGCCGCCGGTGTCCAGGTCGGATTCGATGGAGAGCCTCGTGATCCCCCCGTCGGGATGGTGCGGGATGTAGATCCGCTCGCCCAGGGCCGGCGGGCGGGGGTCGAGCTGCAGGCACGGGATCGCGCTCGAATCGCCGATCGTGTCGAAGAGGACGTAGTCGAGACCGGCGAGCGAGTCGGCGGCGAGAGCAGATCGGCCTTCGACCGAGCCCGCGATGCCGGAGATGCTCCCGTTGCACTCGTTGCTCTCGTAGTCGAGCAGGAGCTCGGTCCCGGCCACGTTGCCGCTCTGCTGGGAGCAGGTGTAGCTGTAGAGGAACTGGCCGCTGTCGGAAACCTTGAAGGCCGTGCAGGCGAAGCAGCAGCCGACCAGGGCGAGCGCCGCCCCGCGCGCGTGGGCGTATTCGTCGGGGTGGGACGCTTCGTAGCACCGCGCGTCCTGCCAGTCGCGCGCGCCGCACACGAGGCCGGGCGCCCCCGGCTCCAGCCCGGCGCCGAGCGGCGCGGCGGAGGAGGGGTCCGGAGAAACGCCCGCCGTCGAGCCCTCTTCCGCAACGGACGGCGCGTCTCCGCTCCGGGTCGGCTCCGGGGCCGGGACTCCTGGACAGGTCTTCCTCGCCCGCGAGCCCGCCCTCGAAAACGGGCACGACGCCGCGACCGGCGGAGTCGATCACGATTCCCCCGCCCCCGCCCACGGCGGCATGGAGCCTGACCGTGACCGTGTCCCCCGGCGCCGTGCGCGCCCAGAACTCCCCGCTGCCGCGCGGCCCGCGGCCGGTGTAGACGACGGGGGCGGGACGGCGGGGCGAGACGAGCTCGACGCGGTCGCCGGGCGCGAGCTCGAACCTGGAGAAGTGCAGCCGGATGTACGTGGCGCCCGGGAAGGTGATGGTCCGCTCCCAGCCGGCCCCCGGCTCAGCCGCGGGATACGGGTGGGGCGATTCGATCGAGAGGGGCACGAGCACGCCGACCTCCCGGGGGGCGGCGGCGCGCGCGGCCGGGACCGCGAGGAGGAGAATCGTCAGGACGCTGACAGCAGGAACAAGAGCGCGAACGCACGCCGGCGCGCCGGCGCAGAAGGTTCTCATCGTCCCCTCCGGTAACAGGAGCGAGGCCCCCCTCGACCCACACCTTGGCCTCTCGCCCGCGCGCGCAACCAACCCACCCCAGCGCCGGGACAAGCCCCCGATCCCCAAGAACGTACGCCGAACCGGAGCGGGAAACAACGGAATCCCGAACCAGGTGGCCCGGGATCTTGGCGGGGACACATCGGTCCATCGCACCGCCATGAGGACCCTGCGCAGCGTGAAATCCGGATCGGGACAGCGCCGCATTCGACGAATCGTGCCGGCCGGACTCGACGAAACTGGCCGCGATGGTTCGATACCGGCGCCCCTACGACGCCGTGGAAGGACGGCAAGTCCTTGCAGAATATGACGTTGGCGGCTGGCTGAGGAGGTGGCACGGGCATTGCCATGCAAGGCCGTGAGGAAGCGCACTCACGCGCACTCCGAAGAACCCGATGGAGGGACGTCATGAACAAGAGACTGCTCATCCTTGCAGCGACCGTCATCTTCCTCGCCCTCGCTCCGATGGCCCTCGCGGGAACCACCCCGCAGGACCCACCGCCCTGCACTGGAGCAGATTGCACGGGCAATCCGGACTGTCCGGATGACGACGGCGACGGCATCTGCAATGGCCAGGATCCCGACTATCCCGGCTGCACGGGATGCACGGGCAATCCGGACTGCCCGGATGACGACGGCGACGGCGTCTGCAACGGCCAGGATCCCGACTACATCCCCGGCACCCACTGCGGTGGTCACAACCCCACCTGCCCCGATGCGGACGGTGATGGCATCTGCAACGGCCAGGATCCCGACTACGTGCCGGGCAACGGGGAACCGGGACGGGGTGGTCGTCTCCATCGGATCATGCGCCAACTCCGGACGATGTTCGGACTGTCCTTCTAGAGAACCCTCTTCCCCCCGCACCGCCTGACTCGAGCGCCGCCGGGTTGCTGCCCCCCGGCGGCGCACCTTTTTCTGGGGGCCTGACGGACATCCCCGGTGAGAGGGTCCAATGACCCGGCCATTCGCCGGCGGAGGGCCAGTCGGCCGCAGCCCGGGATTCACGTGGAGTGAGGGGAACGTTCGCGAGGAGGAGGAAGAGCCTATCGGGCGCTGAGGCGTGGCGGGAGGAATCTGTTCTCAGGCGCCGATCGCCTAGTTCACGCCGTTCGCATCGTGGCCTCGCCCTCGCCCCCGGTTTCGCCGACCAGCATCGTCGCCTTGGGCCGGATTGGCGTTCGCACAGCCAGGCTCGCCCTGCCACTTCCCCGTTTCATCCCAAAGCGGGATCTGGTTCAGGCTTCGAAACCGAAGGGACTGTTTCGTCGTGAGGTTGCGGGCACGCTGGGCGGTGCTCGACTTACCGCTCGTCCCGCGGAAGAGCACCAGCTGCAGCGTATCGCCGACCGAGACGCGGAATCCCGTCTCCTCCAATACCTTCGGGGGAGCCAGCAGCACGTCCTCGGCGTGATCCCCCCGGTCGATGCGAACGGAGACGAGTAGCAATTCCCCCTCATCCTGGAGCGCGAGCCAGTTCCAGGACCCGCCCCGTGACGGTGCGCAGCTCGGAATCGGTCTGGCCGCCCCGATGCCTCGGGCCCTCGCCTGTACGTCCCCACGCCGGGGAGAAGAGCGAGACCCACGATCAGGGCGGGAGCAGCAAGGCCTGCAGTGAACGAGTGACCATGGGGCATGGGGCTACCTCCCGCAGCTCTACATCTGAGAGATATCTGCAAGCGGCATGCCGAGGAAAGCGATCCACCCCGGGTTCAAGGTGTGACCCGGTACTTGGCGAGCTTGTAGCGGAGGTTTCTCTCGGAGATGCCGAGCCGCGCGGCGGCGCGGGATTGATTGCCGTTCTCCGCGGTGAGCGCCTCTGCGATGGCTTCCCGTTCGAGCGCTGCCACTCTGGAAGGTAGGGTCACGTCGCGGGTCGCGGGAATCGCCGGGATTCCTCGCTGGCCGCACCGCTCACGATCCCGGGAAGGTCGGCTGTGGTCACCATGTCACCCCGGGAGAGGACGAGCGCGCGCTGGACGATGTTCTCGAGCTCGCGTACGTTTCCCGGAAAGTCGTACCGCACCAGACGATCCATGGCTTCCCGTGAGAAGACCTTCGCGGGGCCGCCCAGGGCCGTGAACTTGCGGGTGAAGTGCTCGACGAGCAGGGGGATATCGGACCGCCGCCGGCGCAGCGCAGGAAGTTCGATCGTCACGACGGCGATCCTGTAGTAGAGATCCTCGCGGAATCGGCCGTCCCTCACGTCGGAGAGGATGTCCCGATGGGTTGCGGCGACCACGCGGGTGTCAACCGAAATCGGCTTCGAGGATCCGATCCTCTCGACGGTCTGCTCCTGGAGTACGCGGAGCAGCTTGACCTGGACCTCGGGGGGCATGTCGCCGATCTCGTCGAGGAAGATCGTCCCCCCCGAAGCCGCCTCAAAACGCCCGATGCGCATCCTCTCGGCGCCGGTGAAGGCCCCTCGTTCGTGGCCGAACAGCTCGCTCTCGAGAAGCGTCGGAGAAAGCGCTGCGGCATTGACGGCGACGAAGGGCCTCTCCTTCCTGGGACTCGCCGAGTGGATCGCCCGCGCCACGAGCTCCTTGCCGGTGCCGCTCTCTCCAAGCAGCAGCACAGAGACAGGGGTTGGCGCCACCCGGGCCACGGTCGAAAGGACCTCCGCCATCGGTCCGCCCCCCCGATGATCCCGGGGATGGACTCGACCTGCCCGAGCAGCCGGCGTAGCTCGCGGTTCTCTCTCAGCAGCAGCCGGCGCTCGACGAGACGAGAAAGCACGTGCTCGACCGAATCGAGATCGAGTGGCTTCAGCAGGTAATCGGCGGCGCCATCCTTCAGGCATGCGACCGCATCGGCCACGGTCCCATAGGCTGTGACGATCACGACTTCGACGTCGGGGCTGACAGTCTTGATCCTGCGAAGGAGCTCCCGGCCGTCAATCCCCGGCATCCGGAAATCGGTGATCACGACGTCGGGAAACTCCTGCTGGAGAACTTCGAGCGCACGAAGGCCCCCGTCGGCTTCGAAGACATCCGCGCCCAGATCGCGCAGGCTGCCTGCGAGCAGCTCCCGCTGGCTGGGGTCGTCGTCGACGACCAGGAAGCGCGCATGCAGGTTCATGGTCGATCCCCGCCCGCGAGAAGGTCGAGAATGGCCTCGGCTCCGCCCCCTTCGAGATTGCGTAACTCCGCCGTGCCGCCGTGCTCCTGCGCGACCCTTCGCACGAGCGCCAGCCCGAGCCCGGTCCCATGCGCCCGGCCCGTCACGAAATGGATCGAACGCCCGCCCCTCAAGACCCGGATCCAGCCCTGGTCCCTGGTCACGCACTACGACGCGAACGCCCGGCCCCACGCTCGTCACCGCAACCGTGACGCGCCCTCCGGGCGGACTGGCCTCGATGGCGTTGCGGATCAGGTTAATGAGAGCCCGGCGCACGGCGGCCTGGTCGATCCGGGCGCTGGCGGAATCGCCGGCATCCTCGACTGACAGCGTCACGCCCCTTGCTGAGGCCTCAACCTCGAGGAAGGAGGCAACCTCGCGGAGCAGAGGGCAAAGCGCCGTCCGGACGCGGGGCCCGCCCGAGGGGCGCGCCAGGTCGAGAAAGCCCTTGAGTATTTCCTCCAGTCGCGCGACCTCGGAGCGGATCCGTTCCGCGAACTGCCTGCAATCGTTGTCGTTCGAACGCCCCCGCTCGATCCTCTGCGCGGCGAGGCTGATCGCGTTGAGGGGGCTGCGCACCTCGTGCGCGATGCCGGCAGCCAGAGCGCCTGCGGCGGCCAGCCTCTCCGCCTGCTGCCTCTTGTCCTCGAGCTGGGATAGCCTCCCGGCGGCAACGATTCTCTCCTGCGTCCGGGCTCGATGGATGAGCGCCGTCGCGAGTCCCGCGATTCCAAGAGCAGCGAGAACGACGCTGACCAGAATGGAGCGCCGCGTCGCCGAAACCGTTGCAGCCAGCAGAGGGCCTGCATCGAGCCCCACGCGAAGCTCCGCCTCCTTCCCCGGGCGGAGCGCGAGGGGAACCGCAACCTCGTAAACCTGGCGCCCACGCAGGATCGTGGTGGATCCCCGGGGCAAAGGTTCTGCTGGCGGGGGGCCATGGTCCCAGGAGGATTCGATGATTCCCATCGATTCTCCTTCGTAGAGGACCAGGTAGAGCACCGCCGAAGACTCGACGATGCTGTCGAGGAGATTCCAAACGCCCAGCCGCCGCGCGAACGCGTAGGCTGTTCCGGCATCCGTGCGGACAAGGATCGCACCCCCGCCGCCGCGGGCCACTGCTGCGGCGAAGTGCCCGGTCCCGGCGCCCTCCGGCCGCCAGCCCAGGATGCTCTCTTCGATTTCGCCGCTGACCAAGGCATCCACGGGTTCCTTGACCAACTCAAGGGGGATCGCTGTTCCTACGCTTCTTCGGACCCGGCCCGACCTGTCAAAGAACAACACGGAATCCAGGCCATTCGTTTCAATGACCGATTGGAGAACGGGATCGTCCAGGGCGCCCGCGCGGTCGAGCAGGTCCAGGAGTCTGGCGTTGTCGAGCAATTTCTGCGCGGCAAGTTCATCGAGTTCGTTCGCGGCAGCCGCCGCGGCGGCGAGCGCGGGCCCAAGGGAGCGGGCCAGTACGGAGGCCTGCTCCTGCAGCGCGCTCTCGACCTCCTGCCTCTGGTGCCGCGCCTCGAAGATCGTCCAGCCAATCAGGAGCGTTCCCAGGAGGGGGACCAGGACCAGAGACAGGAGAACGCGGCCTTGACTCATGTGGGTGTTCGGCATGGCGGCCCGTGTTACGTCAGGGGGAGGAGCCTCCGCGGGTCAGATCGGACCTCATGGTAGCACCATGCCGCGCACGATCCGGTGGGCAGGCGGCTGCCCGCAGCCCCGGGAAACGGCGGCCTGGCTGTTCGAGGGAAGGGCAACGATTGGGGAGCCCCCAACTGGCGCCCGGGGCGGGGCGATCAGCCGGTCTGGTCGGGGGAATCGGGCGACAGGTGGGGTGATCCCGGGGCACCTGACGGGATGACCCCGCCGGCGGTTCAGTCGTCGGCGTCGCTGCCCAGCAGCCTCCCCCACTCCGATTCGCAGGAGCGGCACCGCCAGCGTGGGCTGTCGTCCGAGATGATGCAGCCGCCCAGCTCGATCTCCCCCCTCGATGCGGCATCGAACATCATCGGATCCGGGAAGCCGTAGGCGATCGCCGCGACGTCGCGTGATCCACACCGGGGGCAGGGGGGCGTCTTGGCGCGGTCTGGCCGCGAGCCGCCTTCCTGTCCTGATTCCGCGGCGGGAGCGGTCCCGGCGGATGGCTCTCCGGCGCTCCGCTTTGCGGCCTGCCTTTCGAGGCGGGCCGCCTGGTGGTCGGCGCGCGCGAGGCGGTAGAGGGACATGCCCGCTTCGCGGCCGGGACCGGCGGGGCGGAAACGGTTCTTCTCGATCACCCGGATCGAGGGCACGTTCTCGGGCCGGGTCTCGGCGATCGCGGCGCTGACGCTCCGATGGATGAACGCCCAGTCGAGGAGCGCGGCGACCGCCTCGGTGGCAAGTCCGCCACGCTGGAATTCGGCGAGGACCGAGTAGCCGAGCTCGACGGTCCCCTCCTGGGATGGTCGCCCCTTGAAGCCGCATGTGCCGATGAGGGTCCGCTCGCCCGCCGCGCTCTCCGACGGGCCGGCGGAGCCGGTTCCGGCCGCGCCCTGGAATCCCGCGACGGAGCCGCTCCCGTCGGTGGCGGAACCGTCTCCCGCCCGCCGCGCTTTGGGATCGTGAGGGGGCTCGACGCCGGCCGGCGCGCCCCGGGCGCCGCCGGCTCTGTCCCGGAAGGCCTCTCCGTCAGGTGCGTCCGGATCGGCGCCGGCTTCCGGCTCGTCCGAGCGGATGACGAACCAGACGAGCCAGCCCGCATCGGATGGCCGCTTGCGCACCTCTCCCGCGGCCCACTCGACGAACGGGCGGTCGAACCCCTCGGGAGGCCAGTCCCCGGGGATGCGCGCCCGCAGGCGCCTGGAGAGCGCCTCCCTGCCGAGCATTTCCGCCTCGAGCAGCTCCGCGCTCGCGGCGAGGAGCTCGAGCCGTTCCGTTCGCAATCGGTGCCTGGCGGCCATGGCGGCTGAGAGTCTAACGGATCGCAGAGGCTTCCCGGTAGAAGCGGGGGCGGGAGGACGAGCTGCGGCCTTGCCGTGCCGGGGAGGTCCGGGCGCAGGCTCCGTGTCGCGACCGTGGGGCAAGGTCATACTCGCGCTAGACTGCCAAGCAGGTCCGGCAAGTGCCCGTGCCGGTTGTTCGCGGGCGAGCCGGCATGGCGCTCCCCGGAGCACAGGAGATACGAAATGACCCGGCATGAGCAACTGACGCACGCGATCGTTGTCCTGAATGTCCTCGCCTTGGCCGCAGCGGCGGTGCCCGGGGTGTGTGCGATGGCGCCCACGATGGCGGCCGCGGCCTCCATCGTGCCCATACCCGCTGCCGCGGTCGTCGCCTCCGCCCCTGCCGTCGCTCGGCCCGCGGGGACGCCGGCGGGGAAGCAGGAAGCCGCGAAGGGCGCAGCCAGGACCCCGGCCGGAACTCCCGCGGAAGTCGAGGGAGCGGCTGTCGGTGCGTGGAGCGCGAACCTCCCTGCCTCATCGGGCCCGGGCCGCGAGGTCACGCTCACCCTCTCCGCCCCCGACCGCGCCGAGCTGAGCAGCGACCATCACAACGGCAAACCTCCCGTCGTCAAGACGGGCACCTGGCAGGCGAAGCCGGGCGGCGCGATCACGGTCACGCTGCCGGGCGCCCCGGCGAACCCGGAAGCGAAGGCGGAAGTGCTGCGGTTCCAGCTGCAGGGCGACGCGCTGTCGGCGCTCGCCTACGACACCGAGGCCTGGGGCAAGGAAGGCCTGCGCCTCGTGAAGAAGGGCGGGGCGGGAACGCCGGCGGATAGTGCAGGGGCGTCTGCCGGGCGGGCGGAGGGCGCGGCAGCAGCGTCCGCTGGTGGGGCAAAGGGTGCGGCGGGAGCCACGGCGGGTTCAGGGGGGGCGGCCGGGGGAGAGACGGGAGGCTCGACGGCGGGAGCCGCCACGGGATCCGGAACGGCGGGGAGGGCCTCCGCGGGGAGCGCCGCGAAGCTCAGGGGCACCCTCTGGCGCCTCGTCGAGCTCCGCGGAGCGGACGGCGCCGTCGTGAAGCCCGACGACCCGGAGAAGTACACCTTCGAGCTCGAGTCCGACGGGCGGGTCGGGATCCGCGCCGACTGCAACCGGGGGATGGGACGCTACGCGCTCGAAGGGGGCACGCTGACATTCACGGTGCTCGCCTACACGAAGGCGATGTGCCCGCCGGGCTCGCTCTACGACCCGTACACGCAGGCGCTCGAGAAGGCCGCCTCGTTCGTGATCAAGGACGGCGTGCTGACCCTGACGCTGGCCTCGGACGCCGGCGCCATGAAGTTCGAGCCGGCGAAGTAGCGGCGGGGAGGCCACCAGCGGGGGAGGGCGCT
The DNA here is from genome assembly GCA_963747925.1 of uncultured Acidobacteriota bacterium. GTDB lineage: Bacteria > Acidobacteriota > Polarisedimenticolia > QHYA01 > CAVVHA01 > CAVVHA01. The sequence continues at coordinate 611,516 of CAVVHA010000008.1, read as the reverse complement.
GCCGGCGAGGTCGCGCCCCGGGCGTCGCCGCTGCGGGTCGTGGCCGGGCCGGACAGCGGGGGGGCCGGCGGAATTGCATGACACTGGCCCCGGCCGCCGCCGGGCGCCCCGTTGGCCGCTCGCCGCGCCGGAACCTACATTGGCCCAGGACTGGAAAGGGCGGGCCGATGTCGATTCTTTCGTCGCTGTTGGGAAGCCTCAGGGAAGATTCCCGCGGGACCGCGGTCCTGGAAGAGACCGACTGGCTGCGGCGCGCCGAGGAAAACCCAAGCCTGCCGCTGGTGCGCCGCAAGGCCGGCGACGAGGCGGCGCGGCGCGGCGAGCGCGCGCTGGCGATCCGGCACTGGCTCGCGGCGGCCGACCTCTACATGGGCCAGGGGTACGCCGTGAAGGCGCTCGCGGTGCTGGCGAGCGTGCTCGGGCTCGATCCGGAGAACGCCGAGGCTCCGGCGCGCATCGCGAACATCGCGCGGGACGAAGAGCTGGCCGCCCATCGCGGTCCCGACCTGACGATCCGCACGAGGCTTCGCGCCTGGACGCCGCTCTTCTCGGATTTCTCCCGCGCCGATCTCGGGCAGATCGTGCGCGGGATGACCGTGCGGCGCTTCCAGGCTGGGGACATCCTCCTGCGCGAAGGGGAACTCGCCGATGCCCTCTGCGTCGTGATGGAAGGGAGCGTCGGCATCGTCGCCGTGGACTCCCGCGGCGGGGCGACCGGCATCGGGCGGATGCACAACGGAGACTTCTTCGGCGAATCGGGGCTGCTGCGCGGCCAGTCCTCGCGCGCGACGCTCGTGGCGGAGAGCCCTGGCGAGCTGCTCTGCTGGCCGCGCGGGGCGTTCGAGGCGATCAGCGCCGCGAAGCCGCACGTGCGCGCGATCCTCGACCGCTTCCGCGAGGAGCGCGCGAACATGGCGGTGGATGCCGCCGTGGAGCGGCACCACCGCTCGGTCTTCAGCCCGGCTTCCCGCTAGCTCGCGATCCTGCCGATCATGTCCACGACCCGGCAGGAGTAGCCCCACTCGTTGTCGTACCAGGACACGGTCTTCAGGATCGTGCCGCCCACGACGCGCGTCTGTCCCGCGTCGAAGATCGACGAGTGCGGGTTGCCGATCACGTCCGAGGAGACGAGCGCCTCCTCCGTGTACTGGAGGATCCCGCGCAGGGGGCCTTCCGCGGCGGTCTTGATCGCCGCGTTGACTTCCTCGACGGTCACGGACCGCTTCATCTCGGTCACCAGGTCCACGGTGGAGCCGTCCACGACCGGCACCCGCATGGCGAGCCCGTCGAGCTTCCCCTTGAGGTCGGGCAGGACCTTGCCGACGGCCCGGGCCGCTCCCGTCGTGGTCGGGATGATGTTCTCGGCGGCCGCGCGCGAGCGCCGGAAATCCGAGTGCGGCACGTCGGCCAGGCGCTGGTCGTTCGTGTAGGCGTGGACCGTGGTCATCAGGCCCTTCTCGATGCCGAAGCTCTCGTGGAGGACCTTCGCGACCGGCGCGAGGCAGTTGGTCGTGCACGAGGCGTTCGAGATGATCCGGTGCTCGGGCTTGAGCTGGTGGTCGTTGACGCCGAGCACCACGGTCGCGTCGATCTCGTCCTTGGCGGGCACGGTCAGGATCAGCTTCTTCGCCCCGGCCGCGAGCTGCTTCTCCAGCGCCTCGCGGGTGCGGAACTTGCCGGTCGCCTCGACGACGACGTCGATCCCGAGCTCCTTCCAGGGCAGCTTCGCGGGGTCCTTCTGGCTGATGAGCCGCACTTTCTGGCCTGCGGTCAGCAGCATGTCCCCCTCGAGCCTGATCTCGTGCGGGAAGAGCCGGTGCACCGTGTCGTACTTGAGCAGGTACAGGAAGCTCCGTGGCTCCATGATGTCGTTGATGGCGACGATCTCGATTCCCTTGCGCTCCGCGATAACGCGGAACATCGTCCGTCCGATCCTTCCGAACCCGTTGATTGCGATTCTCACCGGCATGCCGGTCTCCTCTCGCTCCGTTCCGGAGCCAGGCTCAACGTCCGTGGGTCTTCAGTCCAGCTCCTCGAGGCGCCCGATCAGCTCGACGACGCGGTTGGCGTAGCCCCAGCCGTTGTCGTACCAGGTGAGCGTCTTGAGCAGGTTCCCGCCCACGATCTGCGTCGAGAGCGCATCGAAGATCGCCGAGTGGGGGTTGCCGATGACGTCCGAGGAGACGATCGGCTCCTCCGTGTACTCGATGATGGTCCTGTACTTGTTCGCGGCGGCGCTCTTCACGATCTCGTTGACTTCCTCGACCGTGACGGGCCTGGACATGAGCGTCACGAGGTCGGCGATCGATCCGTCCGGGACGGGCACGTTCATCGCCATGCCGTCGAGCCTTCCCTTGAGGCCGGGCAGCATCGCCTCGATGACGTGGGGCGAGTAGGTCGTCGTGGGAATGATGTTCTCGGCGGCGGCGCGCGAGCGCCGCAGCTCGGTGTGGGGTACGTCGGCGAGGCGCTGGTCGTTGGTGTACGCGTGCACGGTCGTGAACATCCCCTTCTCGATCCCGAACGCCTCGTTGAGGACCTTGACGATGGGCGCCACGGCGTTGGCCGTGCACGAGGCGTTGGAGATGATCCTGTGCTCGCGCGTGAGCGTGTGGTCGTTCACGCCCATGATGATGGTGGCGTCGAGCGCGTCGCGCGGCGGGACCGTCAGGATGACGCGCTCCGCCCCGGAATCCAGGTGCTTCTGGAGCTGCGCCCGGTGCCTGTACTGGCCCGTGGAGTCGACCACGAGCGAAACGCCCAGCTCGCCCCAGTTGACCTCTCCGGGCTCGCGCTTGGTGATCATCCTGATCTGCCGCCCGCGGACGTACATGAACTCGCCCTTCACGGTGACCGGCTCCGGGAAGCGGCCGTGCACCGTGTCGAAGCGGAGCAGGTAGGCGAGGGCCTGGGGGTCGGCGATATCCACGATCGCAGCGACCTCGACGTCTTCACGTCCGTGCAGGATGCGGAAGATGTTCCTTCCAATCCTGCCGAACCCCATGATGCCGATGCGCACTGACACGAGGGGCCTCCTTTCTGTGCTGTGGCGAAGGGTAAATTATAGTCCCCGCGCCGCGCCGTCCACCTGCGGCGCCCGCGTCGCCGGCGCGGGCGAACCCCGGGGTTCGGGGTTACACTGATGACGCCGAGGGGACTCTTGCCGGAAATCGTTTTCTACCAGGTGCCGATTTCGCACTTCTGCGAGAAGATTCGCTGGGCCCTCGACTACAAGCGGCTCGAGTACAGGGCCGTCTGCGTGAACCCGCGCACGCGCAAGGAGCTCGCCGAGATCGGCGGAAACCGGCAGGTCCCCGTGATCCGCGACGGCAACCGCGTGGTCTCGGACTCGAGCGAGATCGTCGAGTACCTGGACGAGATCTGCCCGCATCCGCCCCTCGTCCCGCCCAAGGAGCCCGAGCGGGCGGATTGCCTGGAGATCGAGCGGATCGCCGACGAGGAGGTTGCGCCGGCGGTCCGGCGCCTCGCCTACGGGGAGATCCTCGCGGACCGCGAGGCGCTCGGCAGGCTGCTGCTGCCGAAGAAGGGGCTCATCAGGCTCCTGAACCCGGTGCGCCGCCGGTTCGTCGCCTTCACCCTGAAGTCGCACTTCGGGATCACGCGCGAGCGCCTGCGCGCGGACAGGCTGGGGCTCGGCGACGTGCTGAAGGAGCTGCAGGAGCGGCTCGGCGGGAGGGCCTACTTCGTGGGGGACACCCTGACGATCGCCGACATCGCCGTCGCGTCGCTCGTGGGCCCGCTCGAGATCGTGGAGGAGTTCGCGGGCGCCCCGGAGTTCGCGGGGCTGTTTTCGTGGATGCGCCGGATCCGGTCGGAGCACGGGCGCCGCGAGTGGAAGAAATGACGGGCGGAAGAAGATGAAGATCTACACGAAGACGGGAGACGACGGCACGACGGGACTGTTCGGGGGCACCCGCGTTCCGAAATGCGACCTGCGCGTCGAGGCGTACGGCGCGGTGGACGAGCTGAACTCGCACCTCGGCCTCGTCCGCTCGATGACGCGGGACGGCGAGGTCGCGTCGCTGCTGGCGCGCGCCCAGTCGGAGCTGTTCTCGCTGGGAGCCGATCTCGCGACGCCCGAGGGCTGGAAGGCTTCCGCGAAGATCCACCGGACCGCCTCGTCGGACGCGTCCTGGCTCGAGGAGGCGATCGACCGGTTCGACGCGGAGATCCCTCCGCTCCAGCGCTTCATCCTCCCCGGAGGGGAGAGCGTGGCCGCCATGACCCATGTCGCCCGCTCCGTCTGCCGCCGCGCGGAGCGCGCCGTCGTGGCCCTCGCGCGGGCGGAAACCGTGAGCGAGGGGGCGGTCGTCTACCTGAACCGCCTGTCCGACTTCCTCTTCACTCTCGCCCGCGCCATCAATCGACGCGCGGGAACCGTCGAGGAGCCCTGGCAGCCCTGAACCCCCCTGGGGGACGGGAAGGGGCGTCTCCGAAAATCGGAGACCCGGGAACCCTGCGCGGATTACCCAATCGTGGCACAGCGCGGGAAGAAATCTCAGGTGCAGGTGGGCTGAAAAATGACTGGTGGCCCGCAGGAAAGGGGCCCGAAACCCTTGCAAACCATCCCGGTTGGGAGTAAACAACGCTCATAACAGGCGCAAGCCAGCCGCTCCTCAAAATGGCGCTCGATTGTTGCGGGAATCCGGGGGACGGGGGAAGCCCCCGGTGGAGGGCCGAGGACAATGTGGCTTTCGGTGGCGTTGGGGTCGTTGCCGTTGTTTTCGGTCGAGATGTTGAGCGACTGGATCCGCATCGGCCGGGGGAAGGACAACGAGATCGTCCTGACCCTGCCCGAAGTCGCCGATCACCACGCGACCATCGCGAGGTCCGGAGATCAATGGCTGCTCAAGACTCTGCCGGGCGAAACGGTCTTTCTGAAGGGATATCCCGTCACGGAAGCGCTGCTGGGCGAAGGCGAGACGGTCGCGATCGGCGGGTACCGGCTCCAGTGGTTCCGGGAGATCGTCTCCCCCGAAGCCCCCGGGGATGGGGGGCAGCGGACGCCCCGCCTCGAGCTGACGGAGCCGCTTGCGCAGGTCGACGTCCGGGGCAGAGACAGCCCTGCGGGGCCGCTTGACCTCTTCGTTCTTTCCGGTCGCGATGCCGGCACGGTGCGCCGGCTCGATCGGGCCGCCGTTGTGGTCGGCCGCGACGCGGGATGCGAGCTGGCCGTCACCGATCCCGCGGTTTCCGGGCGGCACTTCTCCGTCGAGCCGACCGCCGGGGGCACGCGCGTGCGCGACCTCGGGAGCCGGAACGGCACTTACCTGGACGGGCACAGGATCGAGTCGGCTCTCGCGCTGCCGGGAAGCGTGATCGTCGCCGGGAATACGACGATCGAGCTCCGGAATGAGAGCGATCCCCTGCGGGGCCGGGCCCGGGCGGGGATCGTTCCCGGCCGCGTCGAGACCGGGCTCGCCGAGCTGACCGGTCACTGCCGCGCCATGCAGGAGGTCTACGCCCGCGTGCGCGAGGCCGCGACGAGCCGGCTCCCCGTGCTGATCCTCGGGGCGACCGGCACCGGCAAGGAGTACGCCGCTCGCTCGATCCATTCCCTCGGCCCCCGCGCCGCACGGCCGTTTGTCCCGATCAACTGCACGGCCGTTCCGAAGGAGCTGCTGGAATCGGAGCTGTTCGGGCACGCGACCGGGGCGTTCACCGGGGCTTCGAGCGAGCGCCGCGGGGCCTTCGTGGAGGCGAACGGCGGGACCATTCTCCTCGACGAGATCTCCGAGCTTCCCCTGGACATTCAGCCCAAGCTCCTGCGGGTGCTGGAGGATGGCCAGGTGCCGCGCCTCGGAGGAGGCGCCAACCACAGCGACTTTCGCGTCATCGCGGCGTCGAACCGCGACCTCGCGAGGGAAACGATCAAGGGGCGCTTCCGCAGCGACCTCTACTTCCGGCTCGCGGTCCACCCGATCACGATGCCGCCCCTGGCGGATCGCCTGGAGGACCTGCCGGACCTCCTGCACGCCTTCCTCGTGGTCGCCGAGGATTACACGGGAGTCCGGGGCGCCGGTTCCACCTGGTTCGACGCATCGGCCGTGGAGGCCCTGAGCGGGCATTCCTGGCCCGGGAACCTCCGGGAGCTCAGGAACCTCGTGATGAGGGCGGTGGTCTGCCGCGCCGGGGGAGTCGTGGACGGGGCCCTCGTGGAGGAGCTGCTGGCCGAGACCGAGCTGAAGCGGGGAGGCAGGAGCACGACCCCTGCTCGCTCGAGGAAGTCGAGCGGGAGGCGATCTGCAACGCGCTGCGGGACTGCCACGGCCAGCGCCGCGCGGCCGCCCGCAGGCTGGGCATCGCCGAGTCGACCCTGTACGAGAAGCTCCACCGCTACAAGCTCGAAGAGCTCGCCCGGACGCACAGCCTCTGAGCAGCCCGCGCGCGCCCGCCGCCTGTTCGTGAGCCCGCCTGCTGCGAATCCGCCGACCTGTGAATCCGCGGGGGGGCACTGACCTGCCCACGGGCCCAGGCCCGTCGTCGGACCACTCCCTCTCCTTCTTCCGGTGCCGACTCTCCAGGAACCGGTGACGGGCCCCGTCGTCAATCCTGCCGCGCCGAGCTTCGCCGGCGGGGAAAACGGCCCCCGGAGCGGAGTTCGATCGGCACACCCCCCCGCGCGAGCGCTGGCACCGCGATTGCTGTTACAGATGTGCAACGGAGCAGTTAACTGGCAGAGGCACGGGGGGTGCCTAGCCCCGCGTGCAAGGAGGACACATGAGGAGCGCGGGTAAGAGCGGCATCGCCGCAAGATGCTGGTCGCTGTCGTGTTCGTACTGATGGCCACGTGGGCGATGGGGGCGACGGCCACGAATGGGGGGAAGTCGTCAATCGCGGTTCTGCAGCCCGGGTCCGTCGACATGCTCGCCCGGGCGATCCACAAGGCTGGACCGGGAGGCACGGTGATCGTGCAGCCCGGCATCCACTACGAATCGGGGACGGTGATCATCAACGAGCCCGTTTCGATTCTCGGGAGGGACACTGCCGTCATCGAGTCGGCGTCCACCGCGGCGATGACTTTCCCGTTGCGCGTCCAGCCGACAATCCATATCAAGGGAACCACCGGCGTCGAGATTTCGGGGCTCACCCTGAGTCCCGCCGCCGGGCTGCAGGCGAACACGGCGGTCCTGATCGAAGACTCCACCGATGTTCTGATCTCTGCGAACGCGATCTCCGCCCACCAGATCGGCATCATGATCCAGAGGGGCGATCGCGCGGTGATCCAGGGAAACACGATCTCGCTGCTCGATGGTGGCGGATCATGGAGTTGCCGGGTTCGTACGGCATCGTGAACATCAGCGGTTCGGCGGTGAGAATCACGGGGAACCGCATTGAAAACGGGCTCTACGGCCTCTGGATTTCCGGCGTCGAGGGATTAGCCACGGGCAACACGATGACTGACGGCTGATCGGCCTGGTCTTCTGCAGGGTGCCCGAGCGGGTCTTCATGATCTAGGAAGCCCTGGACGGATCGACGGCGTGCGCGATGGCTGGCACGTTTCGGAGAACCTGGCCGCGGGGAACCTGTGGGGATACCTGCTTCTCGATTCGTCATCCATGAACACGCTCAGCGACAACGCGGCGGTCGGCAACGGGGTCTATGACCTCGAGTTGTCCGGCGACGGGCACCGGATGGGGATGGACATGGAGGGATCGCACGAGAACCTCGTTCAGCAGAGGGCCGGGTGGAACCTCCTCGTCAAGAATTGTGGATCTCGACAATTCGATCGTGGGCGGGACCCTCGTGGACACGACGGTCGATCCCTGCTTTACGCATGTGGGCGAGCTTCCGACGGTGACTCTCGACGGAGGCCCAGAGAGTTGGTGAGGGGAAGGAGCAGGAAAGTGGCCCTGGTCGATGATTGCTGTGTGGTCGTGCCGGAAGGGTTCCGCGCGGGCCGATCGGGGACCGCGCGGATATCCACCCCTCCCGGGGCGATACGCGGGGGCGGGAACTGGACCGACCGGCCCTTTCCCTCTCCCGCGCTCGCCGAACCTCATTATCACGTGCTACGGTCCTTGCGCGGCGCGTCTCCTCCTCCCCACGCTTCCTCTGCCACCCGACTCCGCGCGTCCGCGTGGACCCCGCGGAACCTCGATCCGGCGCCCAGGCCCCCCCCAGGGCGCCGTTCCGCACTCTTCTCCCCTGGGCCTTCGCTTCACGCAGGCCGCGCCGGCGCTGAGAGCGCCGGCAAACCCTGGAATGTCCCCTGCTCGCCGGTCGGCGAAGCGGCTAATCCAGACGGAGGTCCGCCCGAGCGAAGCGCCAGGCAGCGCTGCTCAGGCGGCCCTGGCCGCGGCCGAGCGGTCTTCGCGGGAGCGGTCGAGCGTGAACATCAGCCACGAAGCCAGCAGAAGCAGCGCCGAGGCGACGAAGAAGGTCGCGCGCGGCGTCCCCGAGAAACGGTAAAGAAGGATCCCCAGCGGGCCGCCGACCATCCCCCGCACGCCCACCAGCGCGACATGGGCCCCCATGTAGGCCGCGGAGTCGCTCTTTCCCGCGAAGTGGATCGGCCCCAGCGTCCACCCGATGTTCACGGCCGCCATCGCGCCGCCGTACACGCAGAACGCGAAGTAGACCTCCCGCACGCTCCCCGCGAAGGCCAGGGCGACCGGGAAGAGGGACAGCACGAGAAACGCGAACATGGACATCTTCACGGGGTCCGAGCGGTCGAGCATGCGCCCGAGAACCGGCGAGAACAGGGCCATCATCCCGAAGTAGATCAGGCCGCGCGCGTTGGAGGCCTGGGAGTAGTCCACGTGAAGCTGCTCGACGAGGAAGATCGGGATCACCGGCTGGAGCATCATGAACGCGAGCCCGTAGCTCATGTAGGAGATCTCGTACCGCCGGAACCCCCGGTCGCGCTTCAGGATCGTGAGCGACCCGGCGAACGGGGAGCGCAGCGAGCCGCGGATCTCCCGGGCCAGGTGCCGTCCGATCGGCGACGGGCCGTCGTGCCGGATCCGGTGCCCGCGGTAGCGGATCCTGTAATAGGCGACGCAGGAGATGAAGCCGCAGATCGCCGCGGCGCTGTAGGTCCAGCGGTAGAAGCCGGGCCGGTAGTCGTACAGGCGGCCCGCCAGGACGGAGGCCCCGATGATCGCGAGCGACTGCGCGGCTGTCGCGAGCCCGAAGACGCGCCCCCGCTCCATCACGTCGTAGTTCGCCTGGAAGAGCGCGTTCTGCGCGGGGATGATCGCCCCGGCCATCAGCGTCGCGGACACGACGACGATCGCGAACCAGACCCCGCCGTGCACCGCGAGGACGAAGAAGAGGGTCAGGCGCCCCAGGACGCCGAACAGAAGAAAGGTGGACCGCTTCTCGCGTCCGACGAGGAAATTGGACCAGTAGGCGGAGAAGAAGAGCGAGATCGGCTGGGCCATCACCAGGGCGGTGATCACCGCGTCGGCCGAGCCGAGCGTCTTCTTCGCGACGTACTCGTTGAGGGCGAGAACCCCCTGGGCGATGCCGTCGAAGAAGGCGGCGCGCACGTGGCCGCGCTGGGTGTAGCGGCCCACCCGCGTGTGCGCCCCTCCCCGCCAGAGGCGGATCCGGCTCACGCGCCTGCCGCCGCCCCTTCCGGGGCGCTCCTGCGTTCGGCGTTCGGCACCAGTCCTATCTTGCCCGATGCGGGCCCGATGCCCGAACCGGCACGCGGGGGCGGCTCCCCTGGCTGCCGGCTACTTCCGGTGGGTGGGGCGGGGAACCGTCTTCTTCTGTCCCGCCGCGGGCGGGGCCGGGGGAGCGAGCCGGGCGATCCGCGCCAGGGCGGCTTCGTCCGCCTTCAGAAGGCCCGGGGGAACGAGCCGCGGGATCAGCACGGCCCAGTTCCGGTCGGCGGCAAAGACCTTGCGCAGGAGCGGCGTGGCATCGGCCTCGCGCCCGGCGTTCCAGAGCGAGACCGCCTGCCAGAAGATCAGCTCGGGCACGTCCGGGGCCAGTCGCGCCGCTTCGGAGTAGGCCTTGAGCGCGTCGTCCATCCGTGCCTCGGCGACGGCATCGTCTCCCTGGTCCTCGAAGCGGTAGGCGCGGCGGAGCCGGACCAGCCGCTTCAGCTCCTCGATCGGCTTGGGGGAATCCTCGACCCGCAGGTCGAAGAGGCGATCCTTCCAGGGCTGGCCCGAAGAAGTCCCGCGCACGACCAGGATCGCGGCCGACTGCTGCCCCCGGATGTCGCCTCCCGCCTTCTGGCCGGCCTCGAGCGCGGCGAGGAGCCTGTCGGCGAGGTCCCCCTTCGCTTCCCGGTACGCCTTCGCCATGGCGGGCCAGACCTGCGCGCTCCCCATGAGGTTCGCCTGCACGGAGAACCCCTCGCCCGTCTCGCCGCCGGCGAACTCGATGCACTTCGGCCCCGTCCAGGCCGCGACGTTCCCCTTCGCGTCCACCATCGCGACCTGGCGGACATCGCGCTGCTCATCCTTGGCGAGCAGGTCGGGGAGCGTGTCCGAAGCGGACTTCCCCTGGCGCATCAGGTCGAGCCCCCCGGGTCCGTAGGAGACTTCGACCAGCGACTGGGTGGCGACTGCCCCCACGCCGGCCTCGGCCCACGCAACGGTCGGGCCGACGGAGAAGTAGTGCGACTGGACGGCGACGCCGAGCTCCCCCGTGTCGGGGTCGCGCGCCACGATCGAGAAGGTGTGAACGGGTCTCCGGAGGAGGACTGCGGAAGAGCGCTCCATCGCGATCTGTCCCGCCGGGGCGGTCCGGCACCGTGGGCGGAGCCGACCGGCACGGTGGAGGGGGAGCCGACCGGCCCGGCGGAGGCGGAGGCGACCGGCCCGGCGGAGGTGGAGTCGACCGGTCCGCGGAGGCCGAGGCGACCGGCCCGGCGCTGGCGAGCAGCGGAGTCCGCGCTCGCGGACAGGAGCAGGAGGGCCGAGCAGGCGAGGAGGATGGAGAGGGATCCGAGGACCGGTCCCGGGCGACGCAGGGAATTCCTGCAGGTCAGGCTTAGGAAGGGCGAGCGCATGCGGCCTCCTCAATTAAGGTCGGCGACCATCCTACTCCGACCCGAGGAGCCGGCGCTTCCGCCCCCCTGCCGAAAGCTTCCGGACAGATTCGAACGCGAGGGCATTCCCCGGCCTTTGAATGCAACGACTTACGTCGTGGCCCGGGCAGCCTGACGCCGGCCTCCAGGGCGCCCCTGGGCTCCAGCGCCCCCCTCGCAACCGGGCGCCAGGGAAGCCAGGGGAGACCCGAGAAATCAGGTCCAGATGGGCCCCCGGGCGGGTCGAAATGGCGCGGATCCGGTCTGGTCGGGGGCCGGCGGAGCCGCGAAAAACCCCTCGTGGCAGGAAAAATGTGGTTGACCGACCCTGCCCGACACGGTATAGAAATGAAGACGCGTAGGGTAAGGGGATATTTATCAACCGTTAACAGGTCGTTAGTTAACCACTTTCGGGGGGGTTACATGGAAAGCTTGCGACGTAAACCGATCCTTCTCCTCCTGTGCTGCCTGCTGGCGCTCGGTTTTGCCAGCATGGTGCTCGCGGACGAAGACGAGCCCGTGCTTGGGAAGATGAAGACGCCGCAGACCGCCGTTCCGACGCCCGCACATTCCTTTGCGGTGCCGGCGAACGACGAGTGCACAGGCGCCTTCCTCATTCCGGACGGCGCGACCGGCGCGGCCGACTATCCGGTCTGCTCGCCGATCACGACGAGCGTGCTCGAGGCGACGCCTCCGTACGACACGCCGAGCGCGACCGACCCGGCCTCGTGCCTCGCGGCCGGCCAGTTCGTGTCGAACACCGTGTGGTACACGTGGACGCCCACGGTCAGCCAGTACTACATGCTCTTCATGTGCAGCGGTACGTCCTGCAGTAACCAGACGACCCGCACCACGGCGAGCGACTCCGTCCTCAGCCTGTACAGCAGCACGGGCGGCTGCGGCGGCACCTTCACGCTCCTCGACTGCAACGACGACGGCTGCGGCGCTGCCGGCCCGTCCCGCATCGGTCCGTTCCTGGCGACTGCCGGAACGACCTACTACATCGCGGCGGGCAACTGGTCCAACGGGACCGCCTCCGCCGGAGCGGTCAACCAGGTCGAGATCCGCATCGAGGTCGCGACGCCTCCCCCGAACGACAACTGCACGGGCGCCGAGGCTCTCCAGCTCAACACCCCGGTCCCCGGCGTGATGAACGCCCTGACCAACAACGACTTCCAGCTGTCCGGGACGGCCTGCTACAACCAGGGCCAGATCGGGACCACCGCGGCGAACCAGGTATCCCGCGATCGGCCGCGACGTCGTTTACTCCTTTACTCCTCCGAGCGACCGGGATCTACTCGATCCGCGCGATCGACATCGTGGACTCCTCCGCCGTCAGCGCCGTCCCGACGGTCCTGTACCTGATGGACAGCTGCCCGGTGGGAGCGCCCGCGAGCGTCACGACGCCTCCCTGCATCTACGCCACCAACAGGAACGCCGACAACCTCGCGGCCCCCACGGGCGGCGCCGAGGAAATCAAGTGCGTCGAACTGACGGCCGGCCAGACCTACTACGTCGTTGTTGACACGACCGTCTTCCTGTCGGGCATCGTCAACGCCACCTTCAACATCGCCGTCACGCAGTGCGTGGACGAGTTGGAGCTCAACAACACGCCGGCCGGCGCGGACGATCCCCAGGGCGACGGCATCCCGAACAGTCTGTTCGGCGGCTGCCCGGTCGAGGGCTCGATCTACACGCCCGGCGACGTGGACTTCTGGTGGATGGGGCAGCAGAACGCCGGCGACCGCCTGTTCGTCATGGCCGACGGCAACGGCGCCAACCCGTCTTCGAGCAGCGCCTCGGGCGTGAACTTCGACATGCGCATCACGACCACGACGGACACCCTCGAATACGACGACGCGAACAACGGCTCCCGCTTCGGCGGCCTCTGCCCGAACATCGCGGGCCTGCCGCTCCCGGGCGCCATGACGTACGCCCGCGTGAACGCGAGCACCACGACCTTCACGGGTGAGCCGTACAGGCTCTTCTCCACCGTGCGTCCCTCCGGCGCCGGTCCCCTGGGCACCTCGGCCCAGCAGGAGCCGCCCGAACCGAACGACGCCGACCTGATCGTCGGCGACTACTGGTACGGCACCGCCGGCAACATCGCCGGTGACGGCATCAGCGACATCGACTTCTACTACTTCTGCGCGGCGAAGGGCGATCAGGTGTTCATCGGCCTGGACGCCGACCCGATGCGCGACAACACGCCGTTCTACACGGGCCTGTTCGTGTTCAACGCGACCGGCACCCAGCTGTACGGCCAGGCCGACACGTTCGCCCAGGGCGGCACCTCCAGCACGGTGATCACCTCGGGCAACCTCGCGGCCACGACGCCGTTCTCGCCCGCCCAGGGGATCAACGTCATCGCCGGCAACACCGGCCTGTGGGCGATCGCGGTCAACGGCCAGGCTCCGGCCACCGGCCAGCCGCCGAGCGTCGGCGACTACCTGGTCCAGATGTCCCTCAACTGCGCCGTCCCCGCCGCCGACCTCGAGCTCATCAAGACCGGGCCCGCGGATGTGGTTGCCGGCCAGAACGTCGTCTACAACGTCACCGTCATCAACCACGGTCCGAACGCGGCGGCCTACCCCGCCTTCTTCGCGGACCTGATCCCGGCCGGGACGGAGCTCGTCGACTTCACCGCTCCCGACGGTTGGGACTGCTTCTACGCCGCCGGCGAGCTCGACTGCGTCGAGGTGGGCACCGGCTGCTTCACCGGAACCGCCGAGTTCACCGTCACCGTGAACGTCCCGCAGTGCTTCGGCGCCGGCGTGATCGAGAACCTCGCCATCGCCGGAAGCAACACGGGCGATCCCGACCAGAGCAACAACCTCGGCGCCTGGAGCGTCAACGTCCTGGACGACGGGACCTGCAACGACGGCGACGCCTGCACCACGAACGACTACTGCGTGGCGGGTGCCTGCGTTGGCGGCCCGGCTCTCGACTGCAACGACAACAACACCTGCACCGACGACGCGTGCGACCCGGCCATCGGCTGCGTCTGGACGCCGAACACCGGCGCGCCCTGCACCGACGGCAACATCTGCACCGGCGACGCCAATGGCGTCGACATGTGCGTGGACGGCGTCTGCACGCCGGGCGGCGCGAACACGAATCCCTGCAACGACAGCAACGCCTGCACGACGAACGACACCTGCGGTGGCGGCGTGTGCGTGGGCGGCGCTCCGCCGAACTGCAACGACGGAAACGCCTGCAGCGACGACACGTGCGATCCGATGATCGGGTGCGTGAACACGTGCAACCACTCCTGCGACGGAAACCAGAAGGGTTACGGCTACTGGAAGCGTCTCTGCCGCGGCCCGCACCCCTCTGGCGAGTTCATCTCCATGGTCGACGTTGACTGCGTCAACAACACGTGCACCTTCGGGAACGTGGCCAGCCCGGCAGACATCTGCGCCGAGCTGAACCAGTTCACCCACAGCGACAAGTGCGAGCAGGCCGAGGCCCACTTCATGACCCTCCTGCTCAACACCTGCCGGTGCCGGGTCAGCGCCAACCAGATGATCGACTCGCAGTGCGGCGGCAACAACGTGGTCGGCCAGATCGTTCCCGCGATCGACGCCCTCCTCTGCGATCCCGCCCGCGACCACAGCAGCTGCGTCTCCGCGATCTGCTCCTCGAACCAGATCAACAGCGGCCAGGCCCTCTGGGCGAACTCGCTGCGCGTTGACCGGTCGGGCGACGCCGTGAAGCTGACCTGGACCGCTCCGTACGCGAGCCCGGACGGCCTGAGCGGCGTGCAGCAGCCCACGAGCTACCGGATCTACCGCCGGACGCAGAGTGAGGCGGCCATGGTGCAGGTCGGCCAGGTTGCCGGCAGCACCCTGACCTTCATCGACAACACCGCGACCGGCGACACCTTCCAGTACGAGGTGACCGCGGTCTGGTAGGTCTGAGCGGGTAATCCCGCCAGGCTGAGAAGCCTCGAGGGCCCGGGCCGGCAGCACGCCGACCCGGGCCCTTTTTTTGTGTTCGCCGGGCACGACACCCGACTCCGAAGTTCGCGCCCTGCGGGGAATCGATCCTGACAGCGGTCCATCGCTTTCCGCGGTTTCGGAGTAGCGGATGACAGCCGCCGGGGCCCGGGCTATGCTCGCTTCCCGCTGCGTGCGCGGGCGGTGGCCGCGTCCCGGGTGAACCCCGCAGGCTTCGCTGGCCCTGCCGGCATCGGCGGCCTCGGGTGAAGCGGCGAGGGAACGGCGTGGTGGCGGGCTGGTGAAATGCTGAAGCGTCTGCGCGAAGCGGTGGAGGCCGTTCTCTCGAGCGGAAACGGCGATCAGCGACGCCCGGAGCTCGGCGAGGGGCACGAGTCCTCGGTCCGGGGCCTGTTCGTCATCGGCGATCTCGCCGGGGCGCCCGTGATCAAGCTGGCGATGGCGCAGGGAGTCAAGGTGATCGACACGATCGCCTCCCTGCCCGACATGCGGGACCGGGCCTGCGTCCGGGAAACGATGCCCGAGGGGCCGACACCGGTCGGAGGCGAGGAAGCGGTGACCGCGATGCCGAGGCCGGCCCGAAGCGGCCACGGACAGGCAGGCGCGCAGCATCCGGCAGCGAGGGGTGCCGCGCTGCCTGCTGCGAGCGGCCTAGGTTCCGAGAAGGGCCTGCGGGGCCAGGGCCATGACGACGCGTTGCTCGACGTCCTCGTGGTCGGCGCGGGAGCCGCGGGCCTGAACGCGGCGCTGGCGGCGCAGGACAGGGGGCTGAGCTGCGTCGTCCTCGAAAAGGAGAAGATCGCCAACACCATCGAGAACTTCCCCGAGGGGAAGTGGATCTATGCCGAGCCGGACTCGCAGCCTCCGAAAGGAAAGCTCTGGCTCGACGGCGCGCGCAAGGAGGAGCTTGTCGCGCGGTGGCACGCGATCATCCGGGAGAACCGCCTCGACGTCCGCACCGAGGAGCCGCTCGTCGGCCTCGAGAAGGGGAAGGACGGGCATTTCACCGCCAGGACGCCGAAGGGATCGTACAGGGCGCGCAAGGTCGTGATCGCGAGCGGCCAGCGCGGGGTGCCGCGCAGGCTGGGGGTCCCGGGCGAGGAGCACGAGCGGGTCTACCACCGCCTCTACTCACCGCGCGCCTACGAGGGCGAGACGATCCTGGTCGTCGGCGGGGGGAACAGCGCGGTGGAGGCGGCCCTCACCCTCGCGGAGAGGAACCGCGTCGTCCTCTCCTACCGCGGCGGCGAATTCACGCGGCTGTACCGGGAGAACCGGGAGAAGCTGAAGGAATCGATCGCCCGGGGCCGGATCGAGGTGCTCTTCCGCTCGCGCGTGAAGCGGTTCGGCCCCGGTCCATCCACGCCGCCTCTCGAAGCGGTCCTCGAGGTCGACGCCCCCGGCGGGGCGGCCGCGCGCTCGATCCGCGCCGACCACGTCTTCGTCCTGATCGGCGCCGAGCTGCCCGCGACCTTCCTGAAATCGCTCGGGATCCGTCTCGAGAACGACTGGACCGGCGCTCCGCTCCGGGCCGCCGCGCTGACGCTCGGAGCGCTCCTGTGCCTGCGGCTGCTCGGCGGGGGGCTCGCGGGGACGGGGGCGGCCCCGGGCTCCGCGGCGGCCTGGGCGGGGGCGCTCGGGGCGCTCGCCTGCCTCGCGGGCCTGGCGGTGACGGGGCGCCGGGGCGACCGCTGGTCCTGGCTCGGCCTCTCGTTCCTCGTCTGCTACTCGATCTACGGGATCAAGTACGGGGCGGGTGAGGAGTTCTGGCCGTTCCGGGGGTGGGGCTACCAGGCGCTGTCGTTCTTCGGCAGGCCGTGGTCGTTCTGGTACACCGTGCTCTACACGGTCCTGATGACCGCCTTCGGGCTCAAGGCGCTGAAACGCTGGGGGATCGACCGGCAGGACCGGTTCCAGCTCTGGCGCTACGCCAGCCTGATCTCCTTCCAGTGGAGCTTCTTCTTCATCGTGCCCGAGTTCCTGTTCCAGTGGGCGGTCCGCTACCAGTGGATCGGCGAGAGGCTGGCGAGCGACCCGCAGTTCGCGGACCAGGCCTGGCGCTCGTACGGCATCGTGTACGCGTGGCCGCTGTTCTTCTACACGTTCTTCTACGATCCCCACAAGATCTGGGTCGTCTGGGGCCTGGTCCTGACCTTCGTGATCATTCCCGTCCTGGTCCTGTTCCACGGCAAGCGTTACTGCTCGTGGATCTGCGGCTGCGGCGGGCTGGCCGAGACCCTCGGCGACCGCTGGCGGCACCTGGCCCCGAAGGGGAAGACGATCGATCCGCTGGGAGTGGATGAACGGGGCGGTCCTGATCTTCGCGGGGGCGGTCACGGCCGCGATGCTCGGGCGCGACGCCTGGAACCTGCTGGCGAAGCCGGCGGACTGGGGGATCCACGGCTACCGGATGGTGGCCGACGTCTGGCTCGTCGGCATCCTCCCGGTCACCCTCTACCCCTTCCTCGGGGGCAAGATCTGGTGCCGCTACTGGTGCCCGCTCGCGAAGCTGATGCAGATGGAGTCGTGGATCTTCACGCGCACCGGGCTCTCCCGCTTCCGGATCGTCGCGGGCGACAAGTGCATCGCCTGCAATGAGTGCACGCGCAACTGCCAGGTCGGCATCGACGTGATGCAGTACGCCCTCAGGCAGGAGCCGCTCGACAACGCCACCTCCTCCTGCATCGGCTGCGGCATCTGCGTCACGGTCTGCCCGATGGAGACCCTGTCGTTCGGGGCCGCGAGCGACCCCGCCCTCCCGCTGTACCGCGGGCCATCGCCGGGAGGCGGATCAGTCGCCGGCCCGCGACCGGCCTGATCCACCGGCGGGGAGCCTCTTCGTGCGGGCGACCGTCCCGGGATATTGGACCCCGGTCCTGCGCGCCGTCGCCGGGACCGTTCCGACCGATCGGCCGCAGTCACGAATCGCGTGGGGGCCGGTCGGCGCCACCCGGCAATCCGCAGGGAGGTCCGCCTTCTTCGGGCTCCTCCGTGCGGCGTGAAAGGAGGTTCGTCAGCCGCGTGAGGAGCGGCCGGTGGCGCGCGACGAGGCGATAGACCGCTTCCGCGACCGGCGCGGCTCCGGGCACCCGCTGGTAGATCCCCAGGGGAAGACGTCGCGCGGGGACGAGCGCGAGGGCGCGCAGCACCGCCTCGGCCCCGCTGAACGCCTCCCCGTCCGGCATGATCAGGATGGCGGAGCGCTCGAAGGCCTCGGCCGGGATCCCCTCCTGAAGCGGCGCGATCTCCTGCGAGGCGGCGTACACGACGGTCCCCTCCGTGAGCCGCCGCGAGCGCCCGATCCAGGACCGGCAGAACCCGCACGAGCCGTCGTAGACGAACAGCGGCTTCTCCGGCGGAGGCGACGTGACCCGGTAGCGGGGGGCGGCGGGACGGTCCATGCGCTCGATTATCCCGCACGGCCCGGCGGGGCGCTTGTGCTCATCGGCTCGCAGTATCGGTGAACCGGCTCCTGCGGCCGCTCATCCGCCCGCCAGCCCGGGCGGTTTCGAGGGGGCCGCCCCGTCAGCGCCCTGCCGGGAGGGGTGGTCCCGCGGGGCGGTACCCCGCGAGGCAGAGCTCGTAGTCGCGGACGATCCCGCGGTCCGGGCCGTCGCGCCTGACGAAGACCACGTTCCAGGAATCCACGTACACGGCGGCCCAGGCGGGGTCCGCCGCGCGGTCCGCCAGGAACCGCCGGGCCCACGTGGCGAGACTCGCCCGCGTGAAGACGATCGTGTTGAACCCGTACCTGCCCATCGCGCGCTCCCACTCGGCCGGCCGCTCCTGCAGGGGCACGTAGGTGTCGGTGAAGAACGAGGCGGGGTAGGCCTCCGGGCGGTTGTCGACGAAGACCCGCTCGCGCGGGTAGAGGTAGTAGATCAGGTACCCGCCGAGATCGTAGTTGTTGAAGACCGGCCCGGCGAGCCGCTTCGACTCGAAGAAGCGGGCCGCGCCGTCCACGCCGGTACGCAGGCCGATCCCCGCGGGGCCCCGCCTGGTCCAGTAGTCGGGCCGGAGGGCCACGATCCCGCAGGCCGCGAGGACGACGAGCAGCGCCGAGACCGCGGGCTTCGCCGCCGCGCGCGGGAGCTTCTTCTCGAGCCCGGCGAAGTTCGAGGCGGTGATCGGCAGGGTGAGGTAGCCGAAGATCCCGAAGTTGCGGATCGCCTGCCATCCGAGCACGGAGAGGACGAGGCTCAGCAGGAGGAGGGCAGGGGAGAGCTCGCGGCGCGCCGCGAGCGCGTACACCCAGCTGAGGACGAGCAGCGCGAAGGCGAGCTTGAAATAGATCCCCGCCGGGAAGCCGTAGTTCGCCTCGACCCAGGGCAGGGACTGGTTCTCGAAGATCGTGTGGCCGTAGTTGCCGAAGATCCGCAGCGGATAGAGCGCCCCCCGCAGGCCCGAGGGATTGACGAGCGTTGCGACGAGCGCCGCTGCGAGGACGATGCCGAGCGTCTTCGCGCGCGCGGGATCGGTCCGGGCCCGAATCAGGGTCCAGAGCTCGTCGAGCAGGAACAGGCCGATCAGCAGAAGGCCGAAGAAGAAGTAGATGTGGAGGTTGACCCAGAGCAGCATGAGGGCGGGAAGGGCGAACAGCGTGCGCGGCGCGACCTCCCGCGAGCGGTGCTGCCACAGGAGCCACAGGAAGATGGTCGCGAGACAGTAGCTGAACGCCTCGGGCCGGATCTCGGGGCGCGTGACGAGGATGCCGAGCGCGGGCAGCGAGACGATCGCCGCCGTTTCGAAGGTCGACCGGCGCCAGGCCATCAGAAAGCACCCGGCGAGCGTGGCCAGGCTGAGGAGGATGAAGAAGACCTGCAGCCCCGCGAACCCCGCGAGTCTCTGGACGAGGTAGAAGACCGCGCCGCTTCCCCAGTGATGGTTGACGAACGGGTAGTCGGGATAGGTGTACGAGTAGAGGTTCGTCCCGGGGATCGTGAAGGAGGTCGCGAGCAGCTCGCCGTTCTTCAGGTGCCGGCCGAGGTCGGCGGTGCTGAGGTCGACGGGCCGCGCGAGAAGAAACGCGCAGGCCGCCAGGAGGAGCCCGAAGAGAATCCAGCGAAGCGCCGCGCCGGACGCGGCGGGGGCCGTCCCGTCCGGAGCGGGGTCCCGCCGGGGATCGGGGCCGGGCCGGGGCGCGGGCCTGGGTCGGTTCTTCTCGGCGGCCGTCATTCCGGTGTGCGCGCCGAAGCGAAGCGCGCGCCTGATTCTGGCGTTTCGAGTGTGCAAAGACAAGCCGGATCAGACAGGCGGTGGGGGTGGTCTAAAATGAGAGCGTTAGAGGGGGCCTCGCCCGGCGCTCATGCAGCCGGCGAAGCGGCTGCGCCGCTTCGCGGCTGATGGTGCGCATGAGGGTGCCAGGGCGGGCGAATCAGGTGACGGTGCTTCGCGGCTGATGGTGCGCATGAGGATGCCAGGGCGGGAGAATCAGGTGACGGTGCTTCGCGGCTGATGGTGCGCATGAGGATGCCAGGGCGGGCGAATCAGGTGACGGTGCTTCGCGGCTGATGGTGCGCATGAGGGTGCCAGGGCGGGCGAATCAGGTGACGGTGCTTCGCGGCTGATGGTGCGCACGATCAGCGGGCAGGCGCCGGGAAGGGCGGGGAGGCAAAGGGCTTGACCACGGGTTTCGAGGCGTTCTACAAGTCGGGCGGGGCGGCGCGCTGGGAGCGCGGGAAGGCGGATGTCGTCACGCAGGTCGCGGAGCTGCTGATGGACACCTCGCCGGCGGGCCGGATCCTGGATTTCGGGTGCGGAACCGGCTGGGCGGCGCCGATCCTGACGGCCCGGGGCGGGCGCTACCTGGGCGTGGATCCCTCCCGCGAGGGGATCGCCATCGCCGAAAGGGAGCACTCCGGGCCCGGCATCCACTTTCACCGCATGGAGATGGGCGAGACCCTCGAGGGAGCCCTCACGCGGACCCAGTTCACGCATGTCTTCGCCCTCGACACGCTGCACTTCGTGCCCGACATCGAGGGGGTGCTGGCCTCGATCCACCGGGCCCTCGAGCCGGGGGGCCTGCTCGTCATGATCTCCCACCTCTACCGCGAAAGCCGCCTCGCGGACCGGGTCATCGACTTCGTCACCCGCGAGCACGGCTACGCGCACCTGCTGAGCGGCATCCAGTGGTGCACGCTGCTCGACCGCGCCGGCTACTCCGACGTCCGCCGCTACCGGTTCTTCGACCGCCAGCCGTTCGATCCCGCCCTGTATCAGGGACAG
The DNA here is from genome assembly GCA_963747925.1 of uncultured Acidobacteriota bacterium. Taxonomy (GTDB): domain Bacteria; phylum Acidobacteriota; class Polarisedimenticolia; order QHYA01; family CAVVHA01; genus CAVVHA01. The sequence continues at coordinate 590,321 of CAVVHA010000008.1, read as the reverse complement.
CCGCAGGAGGCGATCGACCTCGCGCGCGAGATCTACGAGCGCGAGGGGGCGCTGGTCGTCACGGGACGGCGGCCGTGAGGCGCTTCGACCTCGTCTGCTTCGACGTGGACGGCACGCTCGTCATCCACCCGGAGGAGAAGACCGTCTGGGAGCTCCTGAACCTGCGGTTCGTCGGCACAGACCGCCTGAACGAGGAGCGGTACCGGCTCTACAGGAACGGCGAGATCTCCTACCCGGAGTGGGTCGCGCTCGACATCGGCGACTGGGTCCGCGTCGGCGCGAAGCGCGATCAGATCGTCAGCGAGATCGGGGCGCTGCAGCTGATCGGCGGGGCCCGCGAGACCCTCGGGGCCCTCAAGGAGGCGGGCTGCAAGCTGGCGGTGATCTCCGGCACCCTCGACATCTGCCTCGACACGCTCTTCCCCGACCATCCGTTCGACGAGGTCTACACGAACCGGATCCATTTCGACGGGGACGGGACGATCAGCGGCTGGGAGGCGACCCCGTTCGACATGGACGGCAAGGCGCACGCCCTGCGCGACATCGCGCAGCGCGAGGCGATCCCCCTGGAGCGGTGCGCGTTCGTGGGCGATCACCGCAACGACGTCGCGGCGGCGCGCGAGGCGGGGCTCGCCATCGCCTTCAACCCGAAGGGCGAGGAGATCGTGGCCGCCTCGGACGTGGTCCTGCAGGGAGGGGACCTGCGCGCGATCCTGCCCCACCTGCTCGACGCGGCGTCCTGACGGCGTCACGCGCGCGGACGCGGGTCGAGCACGCGCGACAGGTCGCGCAGCACCATCGCCTGCGCCGAGGCGCAGCGCCCACCCGGCCCCGCGCCGGGCGCGTCGGGGAACAGGGCGTCGAGCTCCGTCCGCAGAGCGGGGGTAAAGCCGAACTTGGGGAAGAACCCGGCGGCCGATGTCGTCAGCAGGTAGACCTCCCGCGCGCCCAGAGTGGCAGCGAGGCGCAGGGCCTGGCTGACGATCTCGACTCCGAGACCTGTCCCGCGGCGCCGGATCGACCGCCACGGAACGGAGCAGCGCACAGCCATCCCCCAGCTTCAGCCCGGCGGCAGCCGCCAGCCGGCCCTCGCTCTCGGCGACCAGGAAAAGGGACAGGTGCTCGCGCACCCCCTCCCCGGGCAGCCCGGAGGCCTCCAGGAGCGCGAGAATCCCAGCCAGATCCCCTTCAGCGGCCTTCCGGATTCGGATCATGCGCCCCCCGCTCGCGGGATCCAGCCAGAGGCCGGCCCATCGCGGACCCGTCATCATGACATAACGTGACCGGCGCGCTCGTCGGGCCCTGCCGCATCGGTTCCGCGCTACTCCGAGCTCCTGAGCGTGACCCGGCGGAAGACCGTGTCGATGACGATGCGGGTGCGGTCGAGGATGTCGAGCCCGAGGAATCCCGACACCTCCACGCCGCCGAGGCGGCTGCGCTGGTCGAGGTCGCCGGCGTTGAGGACCGGCTCCGCGTTCTCGCGTCCCTGGTAGCGGAGCCGCACGCCGTGGACGCTCCTCGCCCCCTTCATCAGGCCGCCGAAGGTCCGGACCTGTGAGGGAGGGCCCAGCCTGCCGGCGTAGCGGGACTCGGCGAACGCGAGGGAGAGCAGGCTCCGCGGCGAGCCGGTGTCGAACAGGAACAGGCCCGCCGACCCGTCCGTCGTGGCCGCCTCGATCAGCATCTGGCTCGAGACCGACCAGTAGGGGGCTCCCTCGGCGAGCGCCGAGCCCGGAGCCCGCTCGAGGACCAGCCGCTCGCGCGGAAGGTCGAGCGTCACCCGGTATCCCTGGAAGATCGAGATCCCCAGGACCCCATGGTAGCGCCCGGTCGGATCGAGCTCCTGCGTGGTCGTGGAGACGAGCGCGTCCTGGAACCGCAGCGCGCCGAGCGCGACCTCGGGCAGCAGGCCGCGCTTCGACGGCGTCCGCCCGTCGCCGCCGCCCGCGAACGTGGTCTGATCGGCGAGCGGCGCGAAGCCCGCCTTCACCGCGATCCGCTCGAGCAGAAAGAGCCCCGTGCTGCCCGTGTCGAGCAGGACGCGGATCGGCCGGCCGCCGCCCGCGCGCAGCTCGACGTAGTAGCCCGAGGTCCGGCCCGCGTGGTCCGGAAAGGCGCGCAGGGGAAGCTCGAGCCTCTCGGGCCGCTCGACGGGGATCCAGACCCGCCGTTCGCCCAGGATCCTGTACAGACCGACCGTTCCCTTCGCCCCCTCGATCCGGTCCGGGTCGTCCCCCCCGCTCAGGGCGAGGTAGGACTCCAGGCGCCTGACGGCCTCCGCGCGGGTCGGGGCCGCGCCCGCGGCGAGAAACAGGACGTCGCGATCGTCGGGGGCGAGCGCGAGCGCGCGGTCCAGGAAGCCGGCCGCGTCGTCCTCGCGCCCCTCGGCGACGCGGAGCATCCCGAGCGCCATCAGGGCGCGCGCGGGCGGTGACGGGAGCCGCCCCTGCGGGTCGAGGACGGATCGGGCCTCGGAGAGGGAGCCCGCGCGGTAGAGCGCCTCGCCCAGCGCCGCCTGGAGCAGGGGATCGGACGGCCTCGCCGCGCTGAAGCGCCTCGCGTCCGCGAGCGCTTCCCGCCACCGGTCGGCGCGCAGCAGCGCGCGCACGCGCCCGCAGGCGCTGTCGGAGTCGGAAGGGTCGGCCCCGGCCAGCTCGGCGTACAGGGCGGCCGCCTCGTCGGCCTTGCCGGCCCGCAGGAGGTCGGCGGCCCGCTGCCTGCGGGTGGCGGCGTCTGAGGGAGACGCCGGGAGCGGGCTCGCGGCGGTCGGCTCTTCTGACCCGCGGTGGAAGCCGGGGCGGCAGCCGGCGCAGCAGGCGGGGCGGCAGCCGGGCGCAGCAGGCGGAGCGGCAGCGGGCGCAGCGTCGGGGCGGCAGCCGGCGCAGCGGGTTCGCCGCCCTCGCGGGCGCCGCGGAGGGCGACCCTGCTTCCGTCGGCGGCGGGCCCGGCTTCGCCGTTTCGGGCGCAGCGATGGGAGCCGCGACCACGGCGCGAATCCAGCCCACGAAGAGCAGGATCAGCACCGCGCCGGGAATCCATGAAGCTCGGCGCAGGTCAGGCATCGGTGTCATTCCCGGGAGGGACGGGGTCAAGGATAGACCAGCCTGGTCGCCGCGGTCACGACCGGCGGCATGTCCTGCGGAATGCGGGCAGCGGATCAGGAGGATCGGACCTCGTGGACCTCCTTGAAGGCCCTGAGGTCGTGGAGGAACCGCTCGTGCGCGGAGGCGGCGTCGTCGATCTCGAAGGAGAGCGTGACACGGCCCCCCTCGCGGCGGAAGTCGAGCCCGCCGCGGCGGGAGTAGCTGCGGTCGAACGCCTGCTGGACGCGGGAGATGACCTTCTCGTCCTCCTCCGTGACGACCAGGTACCGGCGGACGGCGTGCTTGCGGAGCATGAACGCCTCGACCCTCACGAAGACGATGAGGACGAGCAGGGTCGCCCCCGTCAGGAGGATCGCGATGCCGTAGTAGCCCGCGCCGATGGCGAGGCCGAGGGCCCCCGCGACCCAGATGGTCGCTGCCGTCGTCAGGCCGTAGACGGTCGGCCCCTCCTTCATGATGGTGCCGGCGCCGATGAAGCCGATCCCGACGATGACGTTCGAGGCGAGCCGCGTCGGGTCCCCGCCGAAGGCGTCCCCCGCGAAGTGCGACGTCTCCATCAGGACCGTCGAGCCGAGCACAATCAGGATGTGGGTCCGCAGGCCGGCCGGCTTGTGCGACCGCTCGCGCTGCCAGCCGATCAGGCCGCCCAGGAAGATCGCCGCAGCCACCTTGATCGCGAGATCGAGCGTCAGGTCCGGGAGCATGCGCGGCCTCCGTTCATCCCTTCCAATATAGTCCCCCGGCGGACGGGGGGGATGCGCGCTACTCGATCTGGAGGAGGGCCAGGAACGCCTCCTGCGGGATCTCGACCGAGCCCACCCGCTTCATCCGCTTCTTCCCCTCCTTCTGCTTCTCGAGGAGCTTGCGCTTGCGGGTGATGTCGCCGCCGTAGCACTTCGCGAGGACGTTCTTCCGGAGGGCTTTCACGTTGGTCCGGGCGATCACCTTCGTGCCGATGGCGGCCTGGATCGCCACCTCGAACTGCTGGCGGGGGATCAGCTCCTTCATCTTGCTCGGGAGCTGCTGGCCGCGCAGGAACGCCTTCTCCTTGTGGATGATCAGCGAGAGGGCATCCACAGGCTCGGTGTTCACGAGGATGTCGAGCTTGATCAGGTCCCCTCCTGCCAGCCCGTGACGTGGTAGTCGAGCGAGGCGTAGCCGCGCGAGCAGGACTTGAGCTTGTCGTAGAAGTCGAGCACGACCTCGTTCAGGGGCAGCGCGTAGGTGATCAGGACGCGCGTCTTGGTCGACGTACGCGAGCCGCTTCTGCACGCCGCGCCGCTCCTCGGCGATCGCCAGGATGTTCCCGACGTACTCCGTGGGGGTGATGATCGTGGCCTCGATGTACGGCTCCTCGATCATCGAGATCTCCGAGGGGTGCGGGAGCTGGGCGGGGTTGTCGATCTCCCTGACGGCGCCGTCCGTCCCCGTGATGCGGTACGGAACGCCGGGGGCCGTCGTGATGAGGTCGAGCGAGAACTCGCGCTCGAGCCGCTCCTGGATGATCTCCATGTGAAGCAGCCCCAGGAATCCGCACCGGAAGCCGAACCCCAGAGCCCCCGAGGTCTCGGGCTCGTAGGTGAACGACGAATCGTTGAGGCTGCAGCTTCTCGAGGGCGTCGCGCAGGTCGTGTAGGCGTTCGGCGTCCGTCGGGTAGAGGCCGCGAAGACCATCGGCTTCATCTCGTGGAAGCCGGGAAGCGGCTCGGCGTGGGGCGCCGCTCCTCGGTGATGGTGTCGCCGATCTTGCAGTCCCCGACCTTCTTGATGCCGGCGATCACCCAGCCGACCTCGCCGGCCGTCAGCTCGTCCGCGGGCCGGCTCTCGGGGCGAAGATGCCGACCTCCTCGATCGTGTAGGTCGCCATGTTCGACATCAGGCGGACCTTCGTGCCGCGCCCCGCACGCCCCTCGACGATCCGCACGAGCACGATGACGCCGCGGTAGGGGTCGTACCAGGAGTCGAAGATCAGCGCCCGGAGCGGGCTCGTCCGGCGTCCCCTTCGGGTGCGGCACGCGCGCGACGATCGCCTCGAGCATCTCCTCGACGCCGGTCCCCTCCTTGGCGCTCGCGAGGATCGCGCCGTCCGCCGGTCGAGGCCGATCACGCTGCTCGATCTGCTCGCGCGACCCGGTCCGGCTCGGCGCTCGGCAGGTCGATCTTGTTGATGACCGGGATGATCTCGAGGTCGTTCTCGATGGCGAGGTAGGCGTTGGCGAGGGTCTGCGCCTCGACCCCCTGCTCGCGTCGACGACGAGCAGCGCCCCCTCGCAGGCGGCGAGGCTGCGCGAGACCTCGTAGGAGAAGTCCACGTGCCCGGGGGTGTCGATCAGGTTGAGGAGGTAGTCCTGGCCGTCCTTCGCCCGGTAGTCGAGGCGCGACGGCGTGGGCCTTGATCGTGATCCCCCGCTCGCGCTCGAGGTCCATCGAGTCGAGGAGCTGGTCCTGCATCTCGCGCTCGGTGACCGCCCCGGTCAGCTCGAGGAGCCGGTCGGCGAGGGTGGATCTTCCCGTGGTCGATGTGGGCGATGATCGAGAAATTCCTGATGCGGGTGGCGTCCACGGCCCGCTGATTATCGCCGACCGGGGCGGCGCGGTCCAATCCCAGGGAGAAGCGGAGCGCGGTCATGGGAGCGGTGGGGTGCGGTCGCCGGGGAATGCGGGAGCGGGCGATGGGGGCGTGGCGAGTCGATCGTCAGGGGACGTGGGGAGCGGTGGCGGGGGTGTGGTGCGCCTCGCCGCGGGAGACGACGACCGCGGCGGCGAGGTCCCCCGTGACGTTCAGCGTCGTGCGGCACATGTCGAGGAAGCGGTCCACGCCCAGGATCAGGCCGATCCCCTCGGGCGGGACGCCGACGAGGCCGAGGATCATGGCGACGACCGGGATCGAGCCGGCCGGGACGCCGGCGGTGCCGATGCCGCCCAGGATGCAGATGAAGACCACGAGCGCCTGCTGGGCGATCGTGAGGTGCACGCCGTAGAACTGCGCGAGGAACAGGACCGTGATCCCCTCGAAGAGGGCGGTGCCGTTCTGGTTCGCGGTCGAGCCGATCGTCAGGACGAACCGGCTGACGTGCGGGGGCAGGTGGAGCTTCTCCTCGGCCACCTCGAGCGCCGTCGGCAGGGTCGCGTTGCTCGACGCCGTGGAGAAGGCGACGATCATCGCGTCCTGGATGCCGGAGAAGAAGCGGACCGGGCTCATGCCGCCCAGCAGCCGCACGCTCAGGGAGTAGACGACGAACTGGTGGATCGAGAGGGCCAGCAGCACGACGAAGACGTAGCGCGCGAGCTGCCAGAGGATCTGGTAGCCGAGCTGCGAGGTGAGCGTGAAGAGCAGGCACGCGACGCCGTAGGGGGCGAGGGAGATCACCATGTGGATGAGCCGCATGGTGACGTCGTACAGGCCGCCGATCGCCTCCTCGAGCCGCCTCGCCGGATCGGACCGCGTGCAGCGACAGCCCGATGCCGAAGATCAGCGAGAAGAACATGACCGCGAGCATGTCCCCCTCGGCCGCCGCCTTGAACGGGTTCGAGGGGACGATCTGGACGAGAAGCTCCATCCCCGTCTTCGCGGCGCCCGTGGGAGCGATGCCCGACGCGCGCCCTGCGGCCCCCTGCAGGAGGCGCGCCTGCGTTTCCGGGGAGATCCCCTCGCCGGGCCGGATCAGGTTGACCAGGACGATCCCCAGGACGACCGCGATGGCCGACACGACGACGGTGTAGGCGAGCGTCTTCGCGCCGATCCGCCCGAGGCTGCGAAGGTCGCCGAGCCCCGTCACGCCGAGCACGAGGGCGGAGAAGATCAGGGGCACGACCAGCATGAAGAGCAGGCGCAGGAAGATCTGCCCCGCCGGCTGGGTGACGTAGGCGACGAAGGCCTGCAGGCGCGGGTCGTCCCCGAGCAGCCAGTGCGCGACGACCCCCGCGAGGCAGCCGGCCGCGAGGCCGATCGCCATCCGGGTGTGGAGCGCGAGCTTCCGCCTGGCCATCACTTGTGCCTGTGCGAGGTGCGCTCGGCCTCGGGTCCGCCGAGCCGCCAGCCGGGAAGCGCGGTGAGGTCGGCGGGGGCCCGCTCGCCCCGCTCGAGAGCGAGGGTGCCGGCCGCGGCGATCATCGCGGCGTTGTCGGTGCAGTAGCGCGGCGAGGGAATGGCGACGGCGAGGCCGCGCCCGGCGCACCGCTGCGCGCATCTCGGCGCGCAGGAGCGAGTTGCAGGCGACCCCGCCCGAGACGATGACCGACGCCACGGCCTCCCGCTCCGCCGCCTCGAGCGTCCGCTCCACGAGCACGTCCACGACGGCGCGCTGGAACGAGGCCGCGACGTCGCAGACCTCGGCCGGGACGGCCTGCAGGCTCCCCGTTCCCCGTCCGGCGCCCGGCCCTGCCCCGCCTCGCTCCTCCTCGACCGGCCCCCTCTCGGGGCCGTGCGGATCGTAGGCGGGTGCGGGTGCCGTGCGCTCGACGGCGAGGCCCGTCGCGCGCGCGTGGCGCAGGAGGGCCGTCTTCAGGCCGCTGAAGGAGAAATCGAGCGAGCCGTCCGACATCCGCGCCCGCGGGAACGGCACGGCCTCCGGGTTTCCCTCCTTCGCGAGCCGGTCGATGACGGGCCCGCCGGGGTAGCCGAGCCCGAGCAGGCGCGCCGCCTTGTCGAACGCCTCGCCCGCGGCGTCGTCGCGGGTGCGGGCGATCAGCCGGTAGACCCCTTCCACCGGGCAGAGGTAGAGCGAGGAGTGCCCGCCCGAGACTATGAGGGCGAGGGCGGGGAGCGGCAGCTCCGGCGTTTCGAGGAATGCGGCCCGGACGTGCCCTTCGAGATGGTTCACGGCGACGAGCGGCTTGCCGGCCGCCCAGGCGAGCGCCTTCGCGAAGGAGACGCCGACCAGGAGCGAGCCGATCAGCCCGGGGCCCGCCGTGACGGCGACGGCGTCGATCCCCGCGCAGGCCGACTCCCGCCTCGGCGAGCGCCTGGTCGAAGATCGGCTCGATGTTCTCGAGGTGGTGGCGCGAGGCGAGCTCGGGCACGACGCCGCCGTACGCGCGGTGGATCGCCGTCTGGGACGACACCACGCTCGCGAGGACGCGGTGGCGATCCTCGACGACGGCGATCGCCGTGTCGTCGCAGGACGTCTCGATCCCGAGGACCTTCATGAGGCGAAGAGCCCCCGGAGAGACTCCACGTACGGCGCCCGGGCGATGCCGCGCTCGGTGATGATGGCGGTCACGTAGCGGTTCGGCGTCATGTCGAAGGCGGGGTTGCGGATCCCGGCGGCGGCGGGGGTGACCTGCGCGCCCGCGAACCGCGAGACCTCCTCCGGCGCGCGCTCCTCGATCGGGATCTTCTCCCCGTCCGGGATGCTGAGGTCGATGGTCGAGAGCGGGGCGGCGACGTAGAAGGGGACGCCGTTCTCCTTCGCGAGGACGGCGACCTGGTAGGTTCCGATCTTGTTCGCGACGTCGCCGTTGGCGGCGATCCGGTCGGCGCCCACGACGGCGAGGGCGATCTCCCCCTTCCGGAGGAAGTGCCCCGCCATGCCGTCCGTGATGACGCTCGTCTCGATCCCGTCCTTGAGGAGCTCCCAGGCGGTCAGGCGGGCCCCCTGCAGGAACGGGCGCGTCTCGTCGGCGAGGACCCGGACCCGCTTGCCGGCTTCCTTCGCCGCGCGGATGACGCCGAGCGCGGTCCCGTACCCGGCGGTCGCAAGCGCCCCGGCGTTGCAGTGGGTGAGGATCGTGGCGCCGTCGGGGACGAGCGCGGCGCCGTGCCGGCCGATCGCGCGGCAGGCGGCGATATCCTCCTCCTTGATGCGGGCGGCCTCGGCCACGAGCCTCGCGGCGATGTCGCGCGGGGCCGGCGGGCGGGACACTCCCGTCCGGGGACCGGTCCCCGTGCGGGTGCCGCTCCCTGCGCTCGAAGGGAGCCCTGCGCCTGCCCCGATTCCGCTCGCCTTCCGCCGGGTCGAACCCGCCACCCGCCGCGGCTGCGGCCGCGGTCCGCTTCATCCGCTCGATCGCCCAGAACAGGTTCACGGCCGTGGGTCGGGTGGCGGCGAACAGGCGGCAGAGCTCGTCGAAGCGGCGGAGGAAAGAAACGAGGTCGCGGTCGGCGGAGCCGGTGCCGCTCTCCGACGCGAGGCGCCGCGCGCCGAGGGCGAGCCCCATCGCGGCGGCCACGCCGATCGCCGGCGCCCCGCGGATCGTCATGTTCCGGATCGCCTCGGCGACCTCCTCCGGGCGCGTGAAGGTCAGGTAGAGCTCCTCGCCCGGAAGGCGCCGCTGGTCCAGCATCACGACACCGCGCTCGGTCCACTCGATCGTTTCGAACATGCCCGCCTAGTCTATCAGCGCTGCTGCGACCCCGCGCCCGGCGCGGCACCCGGCGCAGCGGCTCCCCCCGCGACTCCCTTTCCGCGCCGCCGCCGCCGGGGTACCAGGGGAGCAGGCAGACAGCGGCGCGGCCATGCGCGCCGAAGGAGGCGCCCCATGATCCCCATGACCTGCAGTGACCTCCGGAAGCAGTGGATGCGATCGATCCGGAACCCCTGGGCCGGGCTGGCGACGGCGCTCTGCGTGGTCGCCATCGATCCGTCCGCCATCCGGCCCGCGGACGAGACGGCCGGTCCGGAGGCGGTCGAGGCGTGGTCCCTGATCCAGGAGCTGAACGATGCGGAAGGGGAGGAGGGGCTCGCCTCCGTCGCGGCGAAGATCGAGGCCTTCGTGGCGCGCAACCCCGGCCGGCCCGAATCCGGGAGCCTGCTCTTCGAGCTGGCCGACTCGGAGGACAACGAGGAACAGACCGGGGCGGCGCTGGAACACTTCGAGCGGCTCGCCTCCGGATGGCCGGAAGCCTGGGAGGGCCGGGCGAGGCTCAGGATGGCGAGGATCCACGAGGACAACGACCGCGAGGAAAGCGCGATCCGCGAGCTGAAGCGGGCGACGAAGGCTCCCTGCCCGCAGGCCGGGGAGCGGGTGGTCGCCGAACGCGGGGGCACGGTGGGAGGCCTGGGAAACCCTGGCCCGAATCTACGAGGAAAACGAAGACTGGAAGGCTGCGCTGGAAGCGTACGAGTCGCTGACCCCCGAGTCCTGCTGCGGCGAGTCGATGGAGGTCCCGGTCTCGACCAGGATCGACGTGGCCCGCGCGCTGGGCAGGCTGGGCAGGCCGGAGGAGGCGCTGGCGCGGCTCTGGCCCGTGATCAGCGACCAGGAGGTCCCCAGGTTCTTCAAGCTCGAGGCCTCGAGGCTCCTCGGCGAGCTGGCCGGGAAGTCCGATCGAACCGACGCGGTCCTGAGGAAGCTGGCGGCCCTGGCGCCCGGGCTTCGCGGGTCGTGCACGGCGGCCGCGCGCGCGGGAGCCGCCTTTGCGGCGGGGGATGCCGAGGGGATCCTGTGGGCCTACGAGACGCTCGCCCTCGAAGCGTCCGGAGCGAACGCGGAAGTGACCGCTGGGCGGACCTCCCGATCGAAGCGAGCATTCTGAGAGGCTTCGGACCCGGGGCTTCTGACGCGATCGCGAAGCGGATCCTGGAAGGGGATCGCCTCGGGCCCTGGCTCGCCAGCGTCACCCGGTTCGAGGGGCTCCGCGAACCGCTCGAGAGGCGGCTGCTCGTGGAGACCGATCCCCAGGCGCGCGGCGCGATCTCGCGGGCGCTCTCGATGCTCGGGGAGAAGAAGGACGGGACGGAGGAGGTGGTGGTGCATTGAGCCGGGCAGGGCAGGCCGGAAACGAGGCGTCCCCGTCGCCCGGGGGCGATGCGCAACGAGGCGCGGCGGGGGGACCGTACCTTCCGCGGAAAGGGGGCCGTGACGGGTGGCTTCCGTCGAGGAGCGGCTACGCGTGCGGCGCGAAGATCGCCGCGACGAGGCCGCCGACGGTCAGGAGCAGGACCGCGACCGCGGCGAGGCGCCAGGCGATCGCCCCCGCCCGCCGCGGGGATTCCCCCTCGGGGACGATGAAGCCGAGGGCGAGTCCCGCCGCGAGCCCGCCCACGTGGGCCGCGTTGTCGGCGCCGATCAGGAACCCCATCACGATGCCGTACAGCGCCCACCGGACCAGGAACGACCTGAGATAGGCGCCGTGGGCCCCCCCGCGCCGCGTCGCGTGGCCGATCAGGAGCCCGATCAGCCCGAAGATCGCGCCCGAGGCGCCGACGGTCAGGGGGACGAGCGCGATCCGCCCGCTCATCAGGATCTTGACGGCGAGCGAGGCGACCCCCGCGAGCGTGCCGGTGACCCAGTAAAGGACCGCGGTCTTGGACGGGCCGTAGACGTCCTCGGTGGTCGGCCCCAGCGAGAAGAGCGCGAAGAGGTTGAAGAAGATGTGCAGCGCCCCGCCGTGCAGGAACTGGTAGGTCCAGAGCCGCCAGACTTCGCCGCTGAAGACCGCCAGCGGCGAGAGGGCCCCCATGTTGTAGAGCGATCGCAGGTCGGGCTGGAAGAGCGAGCGCATCAGGTTCGGGCCGATCCCCCCGTCGAGGCTTCGGGCGCTCGCGAGCGTGGAGACGGCGAAGAGGATGATGTTCATCGCGACGATCGTCATCGCAACCGAGCCGTGCGGGACGCTCAGGCCGAGGCTCCGGGCGAGGCCGGGCCCGGGGGCCCAGCGGACGTTGGCGTCGCAGTAGGGGCAGCGGCCCGAGCCGCGCTCCACGAGGCGGCCGCAGCCGGGGCAGGCCTTGTGGGTGTAGGCGACGCCGCGCTCGAGGTTCTCCCGGGCCGCGCCGCGCTCCTCCCACCGCGCCCGCGCCTGGCGGAGCCTGAACAGGGTCCGCGGCGAGCCGAGGCCGACCGCGCGGGCCGCTTTCTCGAGGCCGTTCCAGAAGGCGTCCCCCGGGAAGGGGGCGCGCCTCCCGATCTCCGGTTCGTCGCCGCCGTCGAAGCGTGGCATGGGGAAAACTCTAGCACGCGCGGCGGGTCAGGATCGGCCGCGGCCCCCTGCGCCTGCTCGCGCCTGCGTTCGGTCCGGCAATGCCGCCCCGCCCGCGGCAGCTGCCGAGCCGGGATGTCCCCGGCACGGCTGTCAGGCAGTCCTGCAGGGCCGCGCGGCGGTGCTATTCTTCGGGCAAAGGTGACACCATGAGCGATATAAGGACTGCCCACGAGAAATGGCGGGAGAAAACGGCCGCGAGCGAGCCGGCCGGCGCCGACCGCAAGGCGCGCTTCGAGACACCGTCCGGCTTCGCGATCGAGCCCCTGTACACCCCGGCCGACCTGGAGGGGCACGACTACATCTCGGGCGACGGCTTTCCCGGCGAGTTCCCGTTCACCCGCGGCGTCCAGCCCTCGATGTACCGGCGCCGCCTCTGGACGATGCGCCAGTACGCCGGCTTCGGGACGGCGGCGGAGTCGAACGCGCGGTACCGCTACCTCCTCTCGCAGGGGCAGACGGGGCTCTCCGTCGCCTTCGACCTGCCGACCCAGCTCGGGTACGACTCGGACAGCGAGTTCGCGCGCGGGGAGGTCGGGAAGGTGGGCGTGGCGGTCGCCTCGCTGCGCGACATGGAGACGCTCTTCGCCGACATCCCCCTCGACAAGGTCTCGGTCTCGATGACGATCAACGCGACGGCCGCGATCCTGCTGGCGCTCTACGTCGCCGTCGCGCGCCGGCGCGGGCTCTCCCCGGCGGTCCTCTCCGGCACGGTGCAGAACGACATCCTGAAGGAGTACGCGGCGCGCGGGAACTACATCTACCCGGCCCACCCCTCGATGCGCCTCGCGGCCGACATCATCGCCTGGTGCTCGGAGGCGATGCCGAAGTGGAACCCGATCTCGATCAGCGGCTACCACATCCGCGAGGCCGGCTCGACGGCGGTGCAGGAGGTCGCCTTCACGCTCGCGAACGCGATCGCCTACGTCGAGGAGGTCAGCCGCCGCGGGCTGCCGCTCGAGTCGTTCGTCCCGCGCCTGTCGTTCTTCTTCAACGCCTCCTCGAACCTGTTCGAGGAGGTCGCGAAGTTCCGCGCGGCGCGCCGCCTCTGGGCGAAGATCGTGAAGGGGCGGTTCGGGGCGCGCGACCGGAACCTGGGGAAACTCCGCTTCCACACCCAGACCTCGGGGGCCACCCTCACCGCCCAGCAGCCGGAGAACAACGTGGTCCGCGTGACGCTCCAGGCGCTGGCCGCGGTGCTGGGGGGGACGCAGTCGCTGCACACGAACGCGATGGACGAGGCGCTGGGGCTGCCGACCGAGCAGGCGGCGCTGACGGCGCTGCGGACGCAGCAGGTGATCGCCCACGAGTCGGGCGCCGCCGACACGATCGACCCGATGGCCGGCTCGTACTACCTCGAGCACCTGACCGACGCCATCGAGAGCGCGGCGCTCGCCTACCTGGAGAAGATCGACACGCTGGGCGGCGCGGTCGCCTCGATCGAGTCCGGGTTCATGCAGAAGGAGATCCACGACTCGGCCTACCGGTTCCAGAAGCAGGTCGAGTCCGGCGAGGAGGTCATCGTGGGCGTGAACCGCTTCCAGAGCGGGGAGCGCCGCGTGCCGCCGATCCTCAAGGTCGGCGCGGAGATCGAGCAGAAGCAGGTGGAGGGGCTGCGCCGCCTGAAGGCGGAGCGGGACGCGGCGGCGGTCGAGCGGGCGCTCGGGAAGATCGAGGCGGCCGCACGGGGGACGGAGAACCTCGTCCCGCCGATCCTGGAGGCGGTCGAGGCGCTGGCCACCGTCGGGGAGATCTCCGACCGGCTCCGCACCGCATTCGGGGAGTACCGGGAGAGCTTCGCCCTCTAGGCGGGACGAAACCGGGCGGGCCGCCGGACGTTTCCCGGGCTGAAACGGGAACACAGAAGGAGCGATCCGCATGAGTGACTCCCCAGCCCGACCCTGTCCGGCCTGCGGCCTGGAAACCCTTCCAGGGGCCGCCTACTGCCACGAGTGCGGGGCTCGGGTCGGGGACGGCCCTCGGGGCCCTGCGGCGGTCCGGAGGCCCCCCGGGGGTCTCCTGACGAGGCGCGGAGAGGAGGACCCCCGCTGGACCTCCGCCGATGGGTCCGGGGAGGGGGGCGCGGAAGGGTCGGTCGGCGCTGGTTGGACAGCGGAAGCCTCCGGGCAGGGGGTTCCCGGCGGGTCTGCCGAACCCCGCAGTCCGGGTGGGGCGGGCGAGCCGGCCGGATCGAGCGGCTGGGGCGGCCCGGGGGGCGGGGCAGCTCCGCCTCCCGGCCGACGAGGGGCTGGCCCGGGCGCTTTCCGGGGCCTACCCGATCAATATCGGCGACTGGATGAGCAGGGGCTGGACCGTTTTCACCCAGGCCGGGGGCCTGTTTATCGCCTTCGGGGCCGTGATCTGGCTCCTCCACACCTTTGCCAGCCCTCTCCTCCTCGTCCTCGGCCCTGTCCTTTCGGCCGGCTTCCTGGTCGCGGCCCTGATCGTCCGGCGCGGGGGAACCCTCCAATTTTCCGATTTTTGGCTTCCCTTCAACGATTTCATCCCCATCTTCCTCGTCTGGATCGTCTCGGCCGCCTTCATCCTGCTGGGGCTCCTGACCTGCGGCATCGTGACGATCTGGCTCTACGTGGGGTACCAGTTCGCCTACCTGCTGGTCGTGGACCGGAAGCTGGACTTCTGGGAGGCCCTCGAGGCCTCCCGCAAGGCGGTCCAGAAGCAGTGGTTGGCGCTGTTCGCCTTCGCGCTGCTGCTGTTCGGGATCAACCTGGTGGCCTACATCGGGACCCTCACGCTGGGAATCGTCGTCAGCCTGCCCCTGACGGCCTGTGCCCTGGTCGAGGCCTACGCGGACATCTACGGGATCCGCGGCGGGATGCCGGGCGGGCCCCGGTCGCGGTAAAGTACCCCGGCCCGACTTTGAAACAGCCACCCTGGAATCAACGTACAAGAACCTGCATCTCAACGCCGCAGGAGGGGTTTGTGACCAAGAGTTACCTTGCATGCCTGCTCACGATCGTCACCGTCCTCGGGGCCCCCGGGGGGCTGCTCGGCGCCGGCCCGTCCGGGACCGCGTTCGCCCAGACGGCCCCGGCCGACTACCAGCCGCCCAAGTCCGTGGCCGGAGATCGTCGCCGAATCGGACAACCGCCCGAAGAAGACGATCACCCTGATGGAAGCGATCACGGGGGCGATGGCCAACAACCTCGATGTCGCCATCCGCAAGCAGGACCCCGTGTCCGCCGAGTACGGCGTCACGCAGGCGGAGTCGGACTTCGACCCGCAGGTGGATTCCGCGCTGAGCTACGCCAGGGCGCAGGAGGTTCTCTACTCCGGCACGCTGGATGATCCCCTCCAGCAGTCCCACCTGGACGGCGGCACGAACGGCCAACTTCTCCGCCGCCTGGACGCAGAAGCTGCTGCTCGGCTCGCAGTACTCGGTGGACGTGGCGGTCGACGAAGAACTACTCGCCGGGGACCCCGTCGCTGCTGGCCGGCTACGGCTCCGACCTCGCCTTCAACTTCACCCAGCCGTTCCTCCGGGGGTTCGGCGTCGACGTCAACAAGACCCAGATCGAGATCGCGAAGATCGGCGTCTCGTCGAGCAACGAGAGCTTCCGCGCCACCGTCATCAGCACCATCGGCGACGTCGAGAGGGCCTACTGGGACCTCAGCGCCGCCATCTACAACTACCAGGTGCAGAAGGAAAGCCTGAAGCTGGCGCAGGACCTGCTCGACCTCAACCGCAAGAAGGTCGAGGTCGGGACGCTGGCCCCGATCCAGATCACGGAGGCGGAGGCGAGCGTTGCGAGCCGCGAGCAGGGCGTCATCGTCGCCGGGGCGGAGATCCGCGCCGCGGAGGACAACCTGCGCCTGATCATCAACATCCCGCCCGACTCGCCCGAATGGGAGATGGCCCTCGTTCCGACCGACCCGGCCGTCTTCGAGCCCCAGCCGATCGACCGCGAATCGATGATCCAGACCGCGCTCGAGCACCGGCCCGAGGTCGCCACCGCGCAGAACTCGGTCCGCTCGGCGGACCTGCAGCACCGCCTGACGGAGAACCTCAAGAAGCCCGCGCTCAACGGGGTCGCGACCTACAGGACCTCGGGCGACAACACGAACTACTCGCTCATCGACGCGAACGGGGACGGGATCCCGGACCTCAGCCAGAACCTCAGGGAAGGGTACTGGAGCACCTCCGCGGACGAGCTGTTCAAGACGGTCAACCACGACTGGGCGCTCGGCGTGAACTTCTCGATCCCGATCGGAAACCGCGAGGCGAAGGCGAGCGAGGCGCGGGCGAGGATCGCGCTCGAGCAGAACCAGATGTCCCTGGAGAGCGTGAAGCGCACCATCACCGTCGAGGTGCGCAACACCGTGCTCGCCGTCGAGACGGCGGCGAAGGCCGTCACCGCCGCCCGCGCGAACGTCAGGCTCCAGGAGAAGAAGCTCGAGGCCGAGCAGAAGCGGTACGACAACGGCATGAGCACCTCGTTCCAGGTCCTGACCTTCCAGACCGACCTGACGAACGCGCGCAGCCAGCTGATCACGGCGATGAGCGCGTACCAGAAGTCGCTGGTGAACCTGGCGGCGGTGATCGGCACGCTCCCCGAGCAGCGCGGCGTGAAGATCGCCTCGCAGGCGGCGGGGCGGGGCCGGGCGACACCGCGGGGATGTAGCGGACGGGACCGTCGCGGCCGCGCGGAGCGAGCATCCGGCGCGGCGATGGAAGCGGCCGGCATGGGGGCGCCGGCAAGGCGGTGAATCCGCCGGCGGGGATGGAAGGTCCGGCATGCGGGCGACGCGAAGCGGGGCAGCAGCGCGCCCGCCACGGTGGCCCGATGGGAGGAGAGTCCATGAGCGAGACAGGTCAGGTGATTCCCCCGGCGCCCGCGCCGGGCGGGGCTTCGGGCGAGCCGGCCCGGATGGGGCCGATGGCGCGCTTCTTCAACGTCTTCCTGTCGCCCGGCGCCGTCTTCGAGGACAACCGCAGGAACCCGGCCGGCTGGTGGGTGCCGGTCATCATCCTCGTGCTCGTGACGGCCGTCTTCACGACGATGTACGTCGCGAAGTACGACCTGGCGCTCGTCATGAAGGAGCAGCTGAAGGACAGCGCCGGGATGAAGCTCATGGCCGGTCTCGCCGGTCCCGAGCAGCGGGACAAGGCGATCGAGATGGCGGTGAAGCAGGTCGAATCGACCCCCCCTGGCAGATGCAGGCCACGTACTGGGTCAACGTCCTGCTCGGCATCACGGTCATGGTCTGGTTCTTCACCTTCCTGTACTCCGTGATCGCCATGGCGATGGGATGGCTCGGCGCCGCGAAGACGAGCAAGCTCTGGGTGAACCTGGGGATCTTCGCCGCGACCGCCGTCGGCTTCCTCGCCGTCAGCGCCGTGCTGCAGATCTCGCGGGGCGCGGCGATCAAGGCGGCGGGCGGGGACGCGGCGGACCTGCCCCCCACGCCGACCTGGATCGCGGCCGGCTCGCTGATCTGCGCGCTGGTGGCGACCGCGGTGGTCCTGTGGTCGCTGTCGAAGCTGGCGCGGGAAGGGGTCTTCGGGCGGATCCTGGGGGCGGTGTCCTACGGCCTTGCGCCGTCCGTGCTCGCGTCCCTGCTCGGCATCGTGATCGTGATGATCAAGACGCCGGATGCGACGCCGTTCGAGGAGCTCGTGCCCGCGAACCTGACCGCGCTATCCGAGTCTCAAGGAATCGAGCGCCGTGCTGGCGGCGATCGGCTCCTCGCTCGGCCTGTTCGCGATCTGGTCGACCATCCTGACGATCATCGGCATCGCGAAGGCCCTGGGGCGGACGATGGGGCAGGCCGCAGCGATCGTCCTCGTTCCCTGGTTCGCGTACTTCTTCGTCCGGGTCCTTTTCGCGGCGATCTTCGGCTGATCGGCAGGCGGGCACAATTCCATGAAGAAACTCCTGATCGGGCTCGGCATCCTGGCCGTCATCGTGGTGATCCTCGTCGTCTCGCTCGGCCGCAGGAAGGTGTCGGGCGAGGGGGTCTACGCCGAGAAGGTCTCGCGCGGCGACGTCGTGACGGTCGTGACGGGGACGGGGGTCATCCAGCCCCGCACGAAGGTGAACATCTCCTCCGAGGTCTACGGCCAGATCATCGAGCTGCCGGTGAAGGAAGGGCAGACGGCGGAGAAGGGGCAGCTCCTGGTCCGGATCGACCCGAAGAGGTACCAGGACGAGGTGGACCGGCTCGAGGCGAACGTGCGGATGAGCCGCACGGGGATCGAGGCGCAGGAAGCGAACCTCAGGAACCTCGAGATCGACCAGAAGCGCTCGCACCAGCTGAGCGAGCAGCAGATCCTCGCCCAGAGCGACCTGGAGAAGGCGGACCTCGCGGTGACGACCGGGCGCATCCAGCTGAAGTCGCTGAAGGAATCGGTGACCCAGGCCGAGGCCAGCCTCAGCCGCGCGCGGCAGGAGCTTTCCAAGACGACCATCTACGCGCCGATGGCGGGCAAGGTGACGCAGCTCAGCTCGGAGGTGGGCGAGCAGGTGATCATCGGCACGACGAACATCCCCGGCTCGGTCATCATGGTGATCTCGGACATGAGCGAGATCCTGGCCGAGGTGAACGTGGACGAGACCGAGATCGTCCGCCTGAAGCCCGGGCAGACGGCGAAGGTGACGGCCGACGCGGTCGAGAAGACGACCTACGAGGGGCGCGTCACCGAGATCGGCAACACCGCGATCCGGCAGGGGGAAGTGAACGTCTTCGGGGTGAAGGTCCTCCTGACCGCGCCCGACGAGCGGCTCCGCCCGGGGATGACGGCGAAGGCGAAGATCGAGGTCGAGCGCCAGCGCGACGTCCTGCGGGTGCCGATCCAGGCGGTCACCGCCCGCGAGCGCAAGCAGCTCGACGAGGAGCGGAAGGCGGCCGGGAAGTCGAAGAGCGCCGCCGCGGGGGCGGGACCGGCCAAGGACGAGAAGAGCGCGAAGGCCGGCGGGGCGGAAGCGCGAGGCAGAGGCCGCGAAGGGCGAGCCGGCAGGCGAAGGCGATGCCGCGGGCGGCGCGGCGGCGTCCGAGGCAGCCGGGAAGCGGTGAAGGCGCTCGCGAAGGGCGAGACGCCCGGCAAGGCGGAAGGCGGCGCGAGCGGCGCACCGGCAAGGGCGGCTGCGGCGAAGGACGGAGCCGGCGCCGGGCGGGGAAGCCCGGGGATGAAGGGGCGCTCCACCGCTGGAGCGAGGGAGCGACAGGCGCGGCCGAGCAAGACGGCGGGCACGGCGGCACGGCCGCGGCGGGCGGCGACAAGGCGGCGCGGGCGCCAAGCCGGGCGACGAGCGCGAGGAGCTCGAGGTCGTCTACGTGATCGACAAGGACGTGGTTCACGCCGTGCAGGTCAAGACCGGCGCGAGCGACGAGACCTACGTGGAGATCAAGGACGGTCTCAAGGAGGGCGAGAACGTCGTCAAGGGTCCGTACCGGATCCTGCGGCGGCTCAAGGTGGGGGACCGTGTCGTGGTGAAAGACGAGCGCGAGGCCGCGGACGAGGCCGAGAAGTCGAACGGCGGCTCGCAGTCCGGGAGCGGCAGGGACTGACCGGGCCGACGGCCCGCGCAACAGCGGAGAGTGACGGGATGAGCGGCGGACTGATTCAGCTCCACAAACTCACCAAGGTCTACGACATGGGCGCTTCGCAGGTGAACGCGCTCGACGGGGTGGACCTCGAAATCGCGAAGGGCGACTACGTGGCGATCATGGGGCCGTCGGGCTCGGGGAAATCGACCCTGATGAACCTGATCGGCTGCCTCGACACGCCCTCGTCCGGCTCGTACATCCTGAACGGCCGCGAGGTCGCGGAGATGGACGACAACGCCCTGGCCGAGATCCGCAACAAGGAGATCGGGTTCATCTTCCAGACCTTCAACCTGCTGTCGCGGACGAACGCGCTGCAGAACGTCGAGCTGCCGCTGATCTACGCGGGCCTCGCCCGCCACGAGCGGCACAAGCGCGCGGCGGAGGCGCTGACGGCGGTCGGGCTGGGCGACCGGATGGACCACAAGCCGAACGAGCTGTCCGGCGGCCAGCGCCAGCGCGTGGCCGTGGCCCGCGCCCTCGTCAACAACCCGTCGATCCTGCTGGCCGACGAGCCGACCGGGAACCTCGACTCGAAGACCGGCGACGAGATCATGGAGCTGTTCGACACCCTCAGCAAGAAGGGGAACACGATCATCCTGGTGACGCACGAGGAGTACATCGCGAACCGCGCGTGGCGGATCGTGAAGCTGCGCGACGGCAGGATCGTGGACGACGTCCGGACCAACGGCGCCGGGCCCACGCACAGGCCCGGCACCGAGTCCGCGTGATCCACGACCGGCATGCGGCGACCGCGGATGGACGATAGATAGCCATGCTCTGGCTTGAAAACCTGCGAATGGCCCTGGCCGCGATCTGGGCCCACAAGATGCGGTCGTTCCTGACCGTCATCGGGATCGTGATCGGCGTCGCGGTCGTCATCGGCGTGCAGGGGATTCTCCAGGGCCTGACCGGCATCATCCTCAACCAGATCCAGGGGCTCGGCTCGAACACGCTCGTCGTGGAGCCGTACCGGCCGCCCGGCAAGGAGGGCGAGAAGCTCGCGCGCATCGAGCTGACACTCGACGACGCCGACGCGCTGCGCCGCCTCTGCCCGAACGTCAAGGACCTCTCGACCTTCTTCGTCAGCGGCGCGCCGATCAAGAAGGGCGAGGAGCACACCAACGCCCCCGTCGTCGGCACCACCGCCTCGTTCCAGGAGGTCCGCAGCTTCTACGTGGACAAGGGGCGCTTCTTCTCGAGCGTGGACGACGCCCACCGCGCGCGCGTGTGCGTGATCGGCGTCGAGATCGCGAAGAACCTGAAGCTGAAGGGGGACCCGATCGGCCAGACGATCCAGATCGCCGGGCAGGATTTCACGATCGTCGGCGTCATGGAGACGCGTGGCGAGCTGTTTGGCCAGTCGTTCGACAACTTCCTGCTGGTCCCGATCTCGACCTCGGCGGCGCTGTTCGGGGAGCAGGCGACGAAGCAGGTCCAGATCCTCATCCGGGCCGTCTCCGACAACCTCGTCGAGCAGACGATGGACCAGGTGACCGACGTCCTGCGCCGCCGCCACGGCCTGAAGCCCGGTCAGCCCGACGATTTTCGGGTCCAGTCCCAGGCGCAGCTCCTCAAGCTGGTCAGCACCATCACGAACGGCATCTCCATCGGCGCCGCCGTGATCGTCGGCTTCGCGCTGCTCGTCGCCTCGATCGGCGTCACGAACATCATGCTGGTCTCCGTGACCGAGCGGACCCGCGAGATCGGCATCCGCAAGGCGATCGGCGCCCGCAGCAGCAACATCCTCACCCAGTTCCTGATCGAGGCCGTGACCCTGTGCTGCTTCGGCGGCGCCATCGGCCTCGGGGCCGGGTTCGGCTTCAGCGTCATCGGCCACAGCATCCTCAGCAAGCTCCTCAAGACCGAGTGGCCCCCGATCAACATCCCGATCCACGTCTATGTCCTCGGCTTCGTCGTCCCCGCCATCTTCGGCGTGATCGCGGGACTGTGGCCCGCCTACAAGGCGGCCAAGCTCGACCCGATCGAGATCGCTTCGATACGAATAGAGACCGGGAGCTGGGCAGGAGGGCGGGCGATCGAGGAGATGCGCAGGTCGACCCGATCGAGAACGGCGCCCGATCGATGAGGCTTGAGTGATCGCGTGTGACCCGGTAGCTCCCGTCCGCGTTCACGGGGACTGTTCCTGGTCAGACGGTGGCGCCGAGCTGGCGAGCGCGGGCGCCGGTGAGCGCCCGCTCGCGGGCGAGCGGCAGCGGGGCGGCGCAGGGAAACAGCGGGCGCCGCACGGGGAAACGGTCGGCACCGATGCGGCTGACAGCGCGGTGCGCTGGTTCTATACTTGCACTTCACAATCCCACGCAGGACCCATCGGCAAAGGGCGGAGGATACGGCATGAAGCGCACGATTCTGGAGAATCTCTACTTCTGGAGCGAGTTCCAGCGCGACCGCGCCATCGACTTCAACGGCTACTTCTGGGTCCGCAGCGGCGGGAACATCCTGATCGATCCCCCGCCGCTCGACGAGGCGGGGGTCGCCTTCGTTCGCGAGAAGGGCGGCGCGAGGTGGATCCTCCTCACGAACGCCGACCACTGGCGGGCGGCCGACAGCCTGCGCGCTGCTTTCATGCCGAGGTCCTGGCACCGGCCGCCGATCGCGACCTGCTCGCCCGCGAGGGGCGCAAGGCGGATCAGTGGTGCGTCGGCGTCGGCGGGCTACCCGCCCAGCTCCGCGAGGACGTGACAGTGCTCCCCGTCCGCGGCGGGAAAACCCCGGGCGAAGCGATCCTTTACCTGAAGCCGCTCAAGGCGCTTCTGTTCGGGGACATCGTCCGCTCGAATGCCTCCGGCCGCCTCGAGCTTCTCCCCGATGCGAAGCTCTCCGACAAGCAGGCCGTCCTCGACTCCCTCCGGCGCGTGATCCCCCTTCCGTTCAAGGCGATCCTCCTGGGCGACGGCGACCCCGTGTTCCAGGATGCGCGGGAGTCGTTCTTCCGAATGCTCGACGAGCTTCCCGGCACCCTGTTCAACAAGGTCAATCTCAACGCGCTCGAGTTCCTGCCCGGCACCCGTTACCAGAAGGGCGCCGAAAGCGAGAGCGCGCAGGTCTCGCGCCACATGACCTGCCGGCAGCTCGGCTACCACATGCGCCGTCTCCTGCCCGGGAACGTCTGGCCCGCCTATCACTACGAGACGGGAGAGGAGGAGCTGTTCCTCGTCTGGAAGGGAACGATGAAGGTCCGGACCCCGCAGGGGTCTTCCGACGTGGGGCCAGGCGATCTCGTCGCGATGCCGAAAGGCCCGGCGCACGCGCACCAGTTCGTCAACGACGGCGAGGCCCCCTGCGAGTTCCTCTGTCTCAGCGATAACAAGCCGCAGAGCCTCGCCTACTATCCCGACACCAACAAGATCAACGTCAGCGAGCGCGGCGAACTCTACCGCGTCGCGGACCGCCGGGAGGACTACTGGGAGGACGATCCCACGGTCGGGCGGGGGCCGAGCAAGGGGTGAGGCGGGTCGCTGGGGCTGAGGTGTCGGGCTGGGGGCCGGGCAAGGGATGAGGCGACCGAGTTCTGCACCGCCGCCGGGGCCTCAGGCCCGGGCAGCCCACCGATTTTCGGGTTCAGTCCCAGGCCCAGCTTCACAGGCGGGTCAGCACCATCACTAACGGCGGCGCCAGCGGGCTCGGGGTTGAATTCGGATTCAGAGACATCGGCCACAGAATCCTTAGAAACCTCCTCAAGGGGGAGTGGCCCCCGATCAACATCCCGATCCATGTCTAGGTCCGCGGCTTCGTCGTCCCCGCCATCTTCGGCGTCATCGCCGGCCTCTGGCCCGCCTGGAAGGCTACCGGGCTCGATCCGATCGAGAGCCTCAGGCACGAGCAGCAGGCATCATCCAGCCAGATCAGTCATATTGGCACGAGCAAAAACAAACCTGATTACAGGATCGTGACCCCCAGTGATCAGATCAAGAGTCGGAGCGCAGGTTGCTGTTACATCGTCACCACCTGCGGCCATCATGCTTCATCGCCCCGAGGAGAGTTCATTCTTGAACGCTTCCGCTTCTTCGAGGGATCCATTCAAACATTTCAAGAAGTGCTTCAGGCTCGCAGAGACGCACTTAGCCCCAAGAATATCTCCCTCCACGAGAGATAGCTCTCTGAGATAGTACTGACTGAGAAAAATCTGCTCTGTGTAGTCCCTCTCACGAGCAAGCCTGCTCGCCTCACGAAACCACTGTCGAGCCGCTGTGAAGTCACTCCTGCGGAAATAATTCTTCCCGATGTCAACATGGATCTTGGCGAGCAACAGGCTGAAGTCTTTGCGCTTTGCCAGTTGGAGAGCCTTCAGGAGTATCTTCAGGGATCGGGAGAAGTTGCCACAAGCTGCTTCAGCGACACCGACCATGTATTCCGATTCGCACTCAAATAGTGGATTCTTAGTCAGCCGGGCGGCTGACAATGCGGTGCGGTAGTGGTGGGCAGCCCTCCTCGGATCGGACCTATAATGAATGTCGCCCATTAATCGATGGGTCCGCGCTGTCAGTTCAGGAGGAAGGGCCTCCTGCTCCACGAGCAATCCGCCCAGAATCTCAGCAGAGAGAAAGCGCCGATGAAGATTGAAGTAGATCTGTGCAAGAGTCAGCCGTAGCCAGTTCCTCACTTCCCAAGAAGTAGCGGCACTCTCCAGTGCTCTCTCTGCATACTCTCGAGCAAGCTCCCACCTTCCGGTCTCAACATGCGCCACGGCAAGTCCATAGTAGGCAGTTGCGAGGATCTTGTCGCAGCCGGGCTGATTGCTGTCCGGCTTTGTCCGGAGTACTACTTCACGATAAAGAAGCGCGGCGCGTGAAGACTCGCCATGCGAGCGCGCATCGTTCGCTTCAATTATCAACTCCTCAAGATTCCTATCCGACCCCGACTCGCGTAGGGCCGCTTCATTCTCCTGCTCATCGAAAGCTGCCTCAATTAGCTCGTGGAGCCGAGCAGGTTTCACTCGGTAGACATGTGCCAGGACCCTAAGTCGGGGCAGCGAAGGCAATGTAAGGCCACGTTCTACACGAAATAGATAGCTCTTGTTGATGCGCTGGCCTAACCCCTCTGAGAGCGCCTCCACAGCTCCAAGAGTCATTTTTCTGTCCTCGCGAAGCTGCCGGAGATGAATTCCGGCGCTGCAGCAAAGAGCCCTCTTCGCTCTGTAGCGATCACGAGATTCTTGACAAGAGTGCGAGTCCATAGCCTAATTACCTCGATCTGCCGGGCCACTTATACACCTCGCAGGAGATGGGCGAGTCTGGTTTTTATGAAACCTCCGACAGAAAACAAGCGGAAGGTGAATCGAGGCGATAAACGGGCGCTTAGACCGCGGGAGAAGCCAGTAGCGAACACAAGTACTGGCCCTGTAACTGGTTCCTTGAGGCGGCCACAGGAGAGTCAGTCGTCGCGGACGCCCTTGAAGGCTGTTGGTGGCTTTCTTCGAACAACGCGGGAATCTCGGCGGATGTCCCAAGAGGATGTCGCTGGCCTTGACGATGCACCTGCCATGGCCCATCTCGCGCGCCGAAATCAGTGCAATTGAGCGTGGTGTGCACCTCCCGAATGTGCGCACCCTTGCCACTCTATCCAAGGTCATAGGCCTAGACCCAGGGGAAGTGATCGCCCGTGCGGAGCTAGCCTCCGAGTGGACGGAGCGAAAAATAGCGCTGCCTGATGACGAGTTGATCTACGAAGCTTCGAGGGTGTTCAACCTCGGAGACTTCCGTGGGGCGGTATTCATCGCGACTGAATTGATAGATCGCATGGCGATGAGGCCTCCGAAGGCGAAGAGTGATCGAGCAAGACTGCGAGCACTGGGACAGATATTCCGAGGCGCGGCACTGAAGAGATGTGGATTCTACCGGGCGGCGAGAGGAGCAGCCGAGCAGGCAATCAGAATGACAGTGGACAGTCCCGATCTCCAGTCCGAAGCATTTTCGCTCTTCGCTGGGGTCCACGCAGAGATTGGCAACCTCGCCATTGCCTCGCTAGCAGCAAAGCACTCTGCTCAGTTGGCGCGAGGGTACGGTGCTGTAACTGAAGGGCGCGCAGAGATCCAAAGGGGGAAAAGCCATTGGCACCATGGCGAATTTACTGAAGCGCGAGCAGCTTTTTCGAGTGCCCTGCGGCTGCTCGATCGAGCCGATGATGCACCGAATGTGAATGTCGCATTTGGAAACATGGGTCATTGTCTCGCGTCGATGGGCAGACATAGGGACGCGCTCGTGTGGTTTGACAGCGCCCTTCGGCTCGCACGAGAAGGAGGTAGGAGCTACCACCAGGTAATGTGGCTCGCTGGTGCTAGCCACGCTCACCTCGCAATGCGCGATTTCGAGACTGCGGATGCACTCGCACGGGAGTGTCATCGGGTGGCGTTGGCCCAGGAGTATTGGAGGTATCTCGTTGAAGCAGAATGGCTGAGATACAAGGTGGCACGGTCGTGGCGGCCAGGGGCGTCCGACAGGCATCGGCTCGCACACATTCGAAGACTGTCCGTCTTCCTCGAATCAGGGCTGGGTGATCCAGTCCAGAAAGAGGTGCTCGAAGCACTTGAGCAAACTCGTGATTCTTAGAAAATGCCCGAACCGACGGGCCGTCTCTCTCCTGGCTCGCTGCCTGTTCTTGGGTGTACGGTCTGGGCGACCCAGCAAGCCGGTCTCCGACCAACCTGCACGCTGGTGAGCGAGGGAGTGTCGCGTGGTTCCGGGAATGGAACGCAAGAATACGTCGAGGGCTTCTTCGATAATTGAAACATGATAAGTGCCGTGTTGTTGGGCCTATCGTAAGAGGGGGAAGAGGGAGGTTCGCCCACCCCATTTGGCAGAAACGCCTCTTCGAGCCTTTCGATGCCGATGAGTTGGCTCGAGACTCAAATCGAACCGGTTCTATTCCTGCTTCGAATTCGAGCCGGGTAATGTAGCGTTTCATGGGTGAAACATCATTCAATGTTGCATCTAACGTATTCGCCTTATATTCGCTATGATAAGGCCGTGATTCACTACTGAACTAGGACAACGGAAATTGAGTCTTGAGGTCAATCTGCCGATGACCGTGAACCGGACCAAAGTGTCGATGGTTAAGACTGCTTCGCAGCATGTATGAAGCGAGGGCTGTATGGGGTCCAGGGAGTGTGAGAAGGCTTTTTCTTCCTCCACGGTGGTGGGCCATGAGCGGGATCGGACAACACCGATTCCCATGGAGGACCTGGGTCGGTGCCGGGCGGTTCCACCCCGGGTGTTTTCCACAGAGAAGAAACGTCGGCGCCGGGAAGTCCGAGCCCAGATGTCTTTCGTGGTGGCAGGGGCCGGTGGCGGGCAACCCCAGCCTGGGTGTATTCCACGACAGCCCGGTGGGCGTCGGGGGCGCCAACCCGGATGTTTTCCAAGTGGGGTGTCTGGGATCCGGTTAGGCCAGACCGGATGTTTTCCACGGCAGGGCGGAGGCGGGCCGCGGGAGTCCTCAACCCGGATGTTTTCCACGGCGGGGTGGTAGGGATGGGTTGGGCCGACCCGGATGTTTTCCACCGCGGGCGGGGGTGGGGCCAAACCGGATGTTTTCCACGGCGGGCCGTGGCGGGCATGGGTGGCGCCAACCCGGGTGTTTTCCACGCAGCGCGGTGGGTAGCGGGGCCTCAACCCGGATGTTTTCCACGGCAGGCCGAAGGCGGGCAGGGAGCCCCAGCCCGGATGTTTTCCACGACAGCCCCGTGGGTTGCCCCAGGGCCTCAACCCGGATGTTTTCCACGCGGGAGTGGCTGGGACCTGGTTGGGCCGACCCGGATGTTTTCCACGGCAGGCCGAAGGCGGGCAGGGAGCCCCAGCCCGGATGTTTTCCACGACAGCCCCGTGGGTGCCCCAGAGCCTCAACCCGGATGTTTTCCACGCGGCGAGGCCGGGACTTGGTTGGGCCGACGCCGGATGTCTTCCACGGCGGGCGGGGGTGGGGCCAAACCGGATGTTTTCCACGGCAGGCCGAACACGGGCAGTGCGTCTGCAACCCGGATGTTTTCCATGAGAGACAAGGAGGGTGGGATGGGGAGGGACGGACTGGGGCGGAAACGGGGAGATGGTCCGCAGCGGGGGTGGGACTGGTCGCCGAAACCGGGGCGAAACCAGGGCGGAAAGGCTGGGGATGGGAGGTTTGATTTGCGGCTCGGGAGAATGCTAAGGTAGCGCCTTCTGTTTTGTGAAAGCCGTCACATGACAGGTAGCTACATTCCCATCGCTCTAATGCTGCTCGTGGCCGCGGGGACCGCCCTGGTCATCGTGGCCCTGTCGGCGATCCTCGGGCGCGTGCGGCGCTCGCGGGTCGACCTGACCCCCTACGAGTGCGGGATGCGCCCGTACGAGTCGGCGGAGAAGCGGTTTTCGGTCAAGTTCTACATCGTCGCCATGCTGTTCATCCTGTTCGACATCGAGGCGGCCTTCCTGTACCCCTGGGCGGTGACCCTGCGCTCGTCCCAGCGCTGGTTCGTGTTCATCGAGATGGTGGTTTTCCTAGGGATCCTGGTGATCGGCTACGTGTACGTCTGGCGCCGCGGCGCGCTGGAGTGGGATTGACGGCGGCCCGGATGCAGCAGGCCGCTCGGGGGAATCGGTGAGCGCGACCCCAGAACCCGGCACCGGATCGGGAACCGGCTCGGGCGTCCCCGGGACAGGGACCGGCTCGGGACCGCCCGCCAGCCCGGCCGCCGGCCTCGAGGCCGTGGTCGCCCAGGTTTCCGAGCGCCTGCCCGGCGCCGTGCTGGAGACGAAGGTCTACCGCGGCGAGACGACCGTCCTCGTCGCCCCCGACAAGATCGTCGAGGTCTGCCGCTTCCTCAAGGAAGAGCCGGGCCTCGAGTACGTGTTCCTGATCGACCTGCTCGGCATCCACTGGATGGACCAGGACTGGTCCTACGAGGTGGTCTACCTCCTCCACTCGTTCCGCCGCAACGACCGGATCCGCCTGAAGGTCCGCCTCGGCGAGGAGGGGAAGGCCCCGACGATGACCGGCGTCTTCCCGGGCGCGAACTGGCACGAGCGCGAGGCGTACGACCTCGTGGGGATCGTGTTCGAGGGGCACCCGGACCTGCGCCGCATCCTGATGCCCGAGGAGTACGACGCGTTCCCGCTCCGCAGGGACTTTCCGATGAAGGGGTATTGAGATGTCCCAGGCCCGGGGCTACACGCTCGAGCGGGACGATCTCGATCCCGAGATCGTGACGATCAACATGGGTCCGTCGCACCCCTCGACCCACGGGGTGCTGCGGCTCGTGCTGCGCCTGGACGGGGAGCGCATCACGAAGTGCACCCCGCACATCGGCTACCTCCACCGCGGGATGGAGAAGATCGCCGAGAACAAGACCTACAACCAGTTCGTCCCCTACACGGACCGGCTCGACTATCTGGCCCCGCTGTCGAACAACGTGGGGTACGCGCTGGCCGTCGAGAAGGCGATGGGGATCGTGATCCCGCCGCGCGGGCAGGCGATCCGGGTGATCTGCTGCGAGATGGCGCGGATCTCGGCGCACCTGCTCTGGCTGGCCACCCACGCGCTCGACCTGGGCGCGGGGACGGTCTTCTTCCACGCGTTCCGCGACCGCGAGCCGCTCTCCTACCTGATGGAGTGGCTGACGGGCGCGCGCCTGACGACCTCCTACACGCGGGTCGGCGGGCAGTCGCACGACATCCCGGACGGGTGGACGGCCGAGCTGCAGCGCTTCCTCGACTACCTGCCGCCGATGTTCGATGAATACGAGAGCCTCCTCACCCGGAACCGGATCTGGATGCAGCGAACCCAGAACGTCGGGGTGATCACGAAGCAGCTGGCGATCGATTACGGCGTGACGGGGCCGGCACTGCGCGCCGCCGGGATCGACTTCGACGTGCGCAAGGCGTTCCCGTACTGCGGCTACGAGCAGTACGACTTCGAGATCCCGATCGGCTCGGTGGGGGACGTGTACGACCGCTACCTGGTCCGCCTGGAGGAGATGCGCCAGGCGGTGCGGATCCTGAACCAGGCGCTGAAGAACCTGCCGGACGGCCCGATCAACGTCGAGGACGGAAAGGTCTTCCTTCCGGGGAAGAAGAAGGTCCTGACCTCGATGGAGGAGCTGATCCACCAGTTCATGCTGGTGACCGAATCGCTCCGTCCCGAGCCGGGCGAGGTGTACCACTCGGTCGAGGCGCCGAAGGGGGAGCTCGGGTTCTACGTGGTTTCGACCGGGGGCCGCTCGCCCTACCGGATGCGGATCCGCTCCCCGTCGTTCTCGAACCTGCAGGTGATTTCGAAGATCGTGGAAGGGTCGCTGCTGGCGGACTGCGTGGCGGTGATCGCCTCCCTGGACCCCGTGATGGGCGAGGTGGACCGGTGAGCTCCGACCACAACCCGCTGAAGATCCTCGGGCCCTACTCGACGGAGGCGGTGACGCCGCTGTCGGACCCGGCGCTCGGCGCGGAGATCGCCGCGGTGGCGGCGACCTACCCGACGAAGCAGGCGGCCCTCCTGCCGGCCCTGCACCTGGTGCAGGGGAAGTACGGGTGGATCTCGCCCGAGGCGCAGGCGTTCGTGGCGGGGGTCCTGGGGCTCACGCCGGCGCACGTGCTGGGGGCGGTGACCTTCTACACGCTCTTCCGGACGAAGCCGGTCGGGAAGTACCACATCCAGGTCTGCCGGACGCTGTCGTGCGCGATCGGCGGCAACGAGCAGGTGATCGCGCACCTGCAGAAGAAGCTGGGGATCAAGCCGGGCGAGGTGACGCCGGACGGGCGCTTCTCGCTGGTGCTGGTGGAGTGCCTCGGGGCGTGCGGGTACGCCCCGATGTTCCAGGTGAACGACGACTACCACGAGCGGCTGACGATCGAGAAGATCGACAGCCTGCTCGATTCGATGAGATAGACGACACCGACGATGGCGTTCGAACCGGTCCTGACGAAGAACATCCACAAGCCGAGCTCGGAGACCCTCGAGGTCTACCTGCAGGGCGGCGGCTACGGATCGCTGCGCAAGGCGCTGACCTCGATGACCCCCGAGGCGGTCATGGACGAGGTGAAGAAGTCGGGCCTGCGCGGGCGCGGCGGCGCGGGGTTCCCGGCCGGCATGAAGTGGTCGTTCATGCCCAAGGACTCGGCGAAGCCGAAGTACCTGATCTGCAACGCCGACGAGTCGGAGCCGGGCACCTTCAAGGACCGCGTCCTGATGGAGAAGGACCCGCACCTGGTCCTCGAGGGGTGCCTGATCTCCTGCTACGCGATGGGCGCGGCCCGCTGCTTCATCTACATCCGCGGCGAGTACGTCCACTCGGCGAACATCCTGCGCAGGGCGATCGCCGAGGCCTGCGCGAAGGGGTACGCGGGGAAGAACATCCTCGGGTCGGGCTGGGACTGCGAGCTGACCCTGCACGTCGGCGCGGGCGCCTACATCTGCGGCGAGGAGACGGCGCTGATGGAGTCGATCGAGGGCAAGCGCGGCTACCCGCGCCTGAAGCCCCCGTTCCCGGCCTCCTACGGCGTCTTCGGCTGCCCGACGACGATCAACAACGTCGAGACGCTCGCGAACGTTCCGTTCATCGTGGAGCGCGGCGCGGCCTGGTTCGCCTCGATCGGCCGGGAGAAGAACACGGGGCCGAAGCTCTACTCGGTCTCCGGGCACGTGAAGCGGCCCGGGGTGTACGAGACGGCGATCGGGATCCCGTGGGAGGAGCTCCTGAACGAGTACTGCCAGGGGATGCGGGACCCGAACCGGCCGCTGAAGGCGGTGATCCCGGGCGGCTCGTCGGTGCCGGTGATGCGCGCCGAGGAGATGACGGGCGTCCTGATGGACTACGACGGGCTGGCCGAGCGCAAGACGATGCTCGGGTCGGCCGGCGTGATCGTGATGGATTCGTCGGTCTGCATGGTGAAGGCGATCCACAACCTGACCTGCTTCTACCACCACGAGTCGTGCGGGCAGTGCACGCCGTGCCGCGAGGGATGCGGCTGGATGGAGAAGACGCTGCACCGGATCCTGGCGGGCGGCGGCGTGCCCTCCGACCCGGACGTGCTGTACGACGTGGCGAGCAACATCACGGGCAACACGATCTGCCCCCTGGGCGACGCGGCGGCCTGGCCGGTCCAGTCGTTCGTGACGAAGTTCCGCGCGGAATTCGACCACCACATCGCCCACAAGGCGTGCGACGTCCTATGAAGCTGACCATCAACGGCAGGGAGCTGGAAGTCGAGCCGGGCACGACCGTGATCCGCGCGGCCGAGAAGGCCGGGATCTTCGTGCCGCACTACTGCTACCACGCCGGGCTCTCGATCGCGGGCAACTGCCGGATGTGCCTCGTCGAGATCGAGAAGATGCCGAAGCTCGCGATCGCCTGCTCGACGGTCGCGGCCGAGGGGATGGTCGTGCGCACGGACAGCCCGAAGGTGAAGGAGGCGCAGGACGCGATCCTGGAGTTCCTCCTGATCAACCACCCGCTCGACTGCCCGATCTGCGACCAGGCGGGGGAGTGCCGCCTGCAGGAGTTCGCCTTCCAGTTCGGGCCGGCCCGCAGCCGGTTCCTCGAGGAGAAGAACCACGGGCCGAAGAGCGTGGACCTCGGCAGGCACATCGTCTTCGACAGCGAGCGTTGCATCCTCTGCTCGCGCTGCGTGCGGTTCTGCCAGGAGGTGTCGAAGACGGGCGAGCTGGCGATCTCGCACCGCGGCGACCACGCGACGATCGAGACCTACCCGGGGATGCGCCTGGACAATCCGTACTCGGGCAACACGGTGGACATCTGCCCGGTCGGGGCGCTGACCCTGAAGGAGTTCCGCTTCCAGCAGAGGGTCTGGTTCCTGAAGGACACCCCCTCGGTCTGCGCGGGCTGCGCGCGCGGCTGCAACGTGCTGAGCGGGATCTCGAAGGGACGGATCCTGCGCCTGACGCCCCGCGAGAACCAGGACGTCAACCGCTGGTGGATGTGCGACGAGGGGCGGCTTTCGTACACGAAGCTGTACGGCCCGTCGCGGATCCGCTGGGCGCGCGTGGAGGGGCTGACGGGCGCCGGGGCGGCCGGGTCGCTGCCGACGGCGAGCGAGGAAGGGCCCGTCCTGCCGAAGCTCAACGAGGGGGTCCCGCCCGCGCCGCACCCGATCGGCGCGATGCGCCCGGGCGAGACCGTGATGGCGGTCGCCCTCGAGGCGGCGGCGAAGGCGCTCGAGGCGGCGCGGGCCGCCGGGCGGGTCGAGTTCGTCTTCTCCCCGCGGGCGACCAACGAGGACATCTACGCGCTCGGCAAGCTCGCGAAGGAGCTGTTCGGGGCGGACAGGGCCGCGCTGCCCTCCTTCGAGCGCGGCGAGGACGATTTCCTCCTGATCCGGAAGGACAGGAGCCCGAACCGCGCGGGGGCGCTCGCGATCCTCGGCGGGCTCGGCCTGGCGGTGGAAGCGGTGAGGGGCTGGCCGGCCGGATCCGGCCTCGGGCGCGGTCAAGGCGGTCGTGGCGCTCGGGCCGAACCTGATGGGCCTCGAGACGGCGGACCAGGCGGGGCTCTTCGAGTCGCTCGCGGCCGCCGCGCACGCGGCGGGGATTCCGCTCGTGGCGATCGACGCGTTCGAATCGCCGCTCACGGCGCGCGCGCGGATCGTGCTTCCGGCCCTGACCTACGGCGAGCTCGAAGGGACCTTCACGAACTTCGAGGGCCGGGTGCAGCGGATCCGCTCGGGCGTGGCGCCCGGGGCCGACGGGCTTCCCGTCTACCGGATCGCCCAGGAGCTCGCCCGGCGGATGGGCCAGCCTCCGGCCCGGACCGGGGCGCAGGAGACCTTCTCGGCGCTCGCGGCGGAGGTCCCGGCCTTCGGCGGGCTGACCTACGCGAAGCTCGGCGGGAAGGGGGCGGTGATCGCGTGAGATTCGACCTCTTCGACCTGGTGGCGACGCTCGTGAAGATCGCCGTGGTGTTCGGCGGCCTGATGGGCTCGGTCGTCCTGATGACCTGGGTCGAGCGCCGCGTCTCGGGCTGGATCCAGGACCGCCTCGGCCCGAACCGCGTGGGGCCGTTCGGCCTGTTCCAGCCGCTGGCCGACGGGATCAAGTTCCTCATGAAGGAGGACATCATCCCGTCGCACGTGCACAAGTTCGTGTACGTCCTCGCGCCCGCGGCGGCGCTGACGACGGCGCTGACCGCCTTCTCGGTGATCCCGTTCGGGCCGACGCTGACCGTCTTCGGCCGCGAGGTCGCGCTGTCGATCGCGGACGTCAACGTCGGCGTGCTGGTCCTGCTGGCCGTGTCGTCCATGGGCGTGTACGGCATCGTCATGGCCGGCTGGTCGTCGAACAACAAGTTCTCGCTGATGGGCGGGCTCCGCTCCTCGGCGCAGCTCATCTCCTACGAGCTCGCGATGGGCCTGTCGGTGATCGGCGTCCTCGCCGCCAGCGACACGCTGCGGCTGGGGGAGATCGTCGAGCGCCAGGCGCACTTCGGCTGGAACATCTGGATGCAGCCGGTCGGGGCGCTGATCTTCCTGATCGCCTCGTACGCCGAGACCAACCGGGTCCCCTTCGACCTGCCCGAGGCGGAGTCGGAGCTGGTGGCCGGGTACCACACCGAGTACTCCTCCATGAAGTTCTCGATGTTCTTCATGGCCGAGTACGTGAACATGGCGACCTCGGCGGCCCTGTTCGTCACGCTCTTCCTGGGCGGCTGGCAGGTGCCGGGCCTGTGGCGGCTCCTCTCGGGCAACGCCCTGGTCATCGGCCAGGTGCTCGGCTTCGTCGCCAAGGTGGCCTTCTTCATGTTCCTGTTCGTGTGGGTGCGCTGGACCCTTCCCCGGTTCCGCTACGATCAGCTGATGAACCTGGGATGGAAGGTGCTGATCCCGCTTTCGATCGCGAACATCTTCTGGGTGGGAAGCCTCGTGACCTTCGGTTTCTACGACCGGGTGCAGGGATAACGTGGAGCTCCTTCTGTTCGTCCTGATCGCGGCGGTGGCCATGGCGGCCGCCCTCACCGTCATGCTGCACCGCAACCCGGTGATCGGCGCGCTGTTCCTGGTCACGAACCTGCTCTGCGTGGCCCTGCTCTACCTGATGCTGAGCGCCCAGTTCCTCGCGGCGATCCAGGTGATCGTCTACGCGGGCGCCATCATGGTGCTGATCGTCTTCGTGATCATGCTGCTGAACCTCAAGCGCGAGGCGATCGGCATCAAGGCGGGCCCGGCGCAGCGGCTCGTCGCGGCGCTGGCCGCGGCCGGCTTCCTGGCCGTGGTGGCGAAGGGGATCTTCACGATCGCCGAGGTGAGGGACCAGGCGCCGGCGTCGTACGGCTCGGTGGAGTACGTGGGGCGCCACCTGTTCGGGGATTTCTTCTACCCGTTCGAGCTGATCTCGCTCGTGCTGCTCGTCGCGATGGCCGGCGCCGTGGTGCTGGCGAAGAGGAAGCTGTGATGGTCCCGGTGACGGCGTACCTGTTCCTGTCGGCGGTCCTGTTCGTGATCGGCGCGCTCACGGTCCTCCTGAGGCGCGGCGCGATCACGATCCTGATGGGGATCGAGCTGATGCTGAACGCCGCCAACCTGGCCTTCGTGGCCTTCGGGCGGCAGCTCGGGACCGCGGACGGGCAGATCTTCGTGCTCATGGTGGTGGCCGTGGCGGCCGCGGAAGCGGCCGTGGGCCTGGCGATCGTCATCGCGCTGTTCCGCCTGCGCGAGACGACGGACGTGGACGATCTCAACCTGATGAAGTGGTGACATGCTTCCACTGATCGGACTGATCCCGCTCCTCCCGCTGCTCGGCTTCGTCGTGACCGGGCTCGCCGGGAAGCGCCTGCCGAAGGCGGCGGTGACCGCCGTCGCGTGCGGCAGCGTCCTGCTGGCGTTCGTGATCGCGGTCGGCGCGGTGATCGAGCTGCGGTCGCTCCCGGCCGGGGAGGCCCACGGCGAGGCCCACGGCGAAGGCGCCGCCCGCTCGTACGAGATCAGCTACTGGACCTGGATCCCGTCGCTTCCGTTCGAGAGCGGTCCGGCGGCCGACGACCGGCTGTCGCGCGCGCACAATCCCGCGGGGCCGGCGGCCGGGAACGAGGGCGGAAGCCACGCCGACCCGCCGCTTGTCGTGAACTTCGGATTCCGCCTCGACCCGCTCTCCGCGATCATGATCCTGGTCGTGACGGGGGTCGGCTTCCTGATCCACGTCTACTCCGTCGGGTACATGGGGCACGACCCCGGCTACGCGCGGTACTTCGCCTACCTGAACCTCTTCACGGCGATGATGCTCACGCTGGTCCTCGCGGGGAACTTCCTCGTGATGTTCGTCGGGTGGGAGGGGGTCGGCCTCTGCTCGTACCTGCTGATCGGGTTCTGGTACGAGGACCCGGAGAAGGCGCAGGCGGGGCGCAAGGCGTTCATCACGAACCGGATCGGCGACTTCGCCTTCATGGCGGGCCTGCTGGCGATCCTCTACATGTTCCACACGCTCGACTTCGCGGCGGTGATGCAGGCCGTCGGGAGCGGGCTCGGCTCGACGTGGGCCCTGACGCTGATCGCGCTCGCCCTGTTCATCGGGGCCTGCGGCAAGTCGGCGCAGATCCCCCTCTACGTCTGGCTGCCGGACGCGATGGCGGGCCCGACGCCGGTGTCGGCCCTCATCCACGCCGCCACCATGGTGACGGCGGGCGTCTACATGGTGGCCCGCTGCTCGGCCCTCTTCGTGCACGCGCCGATGGCGCTGGCGGTCGTGGGGATCGTGGGGGCCCTGACGGCGCTCTTCGCGGCGACGATCGGCCTCGCGCAGAACGACATCAAGAAGGTCCTCGCCTACTCGACCGTGTCGCAGCTCGGGTACATGTTCCTCGGCGCGGGCGTCGGCGCCTTCGCCGGCTCGATCTTCCACCTGATGACCCACGCCTTCTTCAAGGCGCTCCTGTTCCTCGGGTCCGGGTCGGTGATCCACGCGATGTCGGGCGAGCAGGACATGCGGCGGATGGGGGGCCTGAAGGAGAAGCTCCCCTGGACCTTCCGGACGATGTTCGTCGGGGCGCTGGCGATCGCCGGCATTCCCGTGCTCGCGGGGTTCTTCTCGAAGGACGAGATCCTCTGGAAGGCCTGGGAGTCGGGGCACCCGCTCCTGTGGGCGACCGGCGCCGCGGCCGCGGCCCTGACCGCCTTCTACATGTTCCGCCTCATCTACATGACCTTCTTCGGCTCGTTCCGGGGGACCCACGAGCAGGAGCACCACCTGCACGAGTCGCCCCCGTCCATGGTCGTCCCGCTCGTGATCCTGGCGGTCCTCTCGATCGTCGGCGGCTGGATCGGGATCCCGCAGGCGCTCGGGCAGTACGCGGGGATCCCGAACTGGTTCGAGCACTGGATCGGGCCGGCGCTGGCGAGCGTCCCGGCGGCCGAGGCCGGCGGGCACGGCGGGAGCATGGAGTACGTCCTGATGCTGGTCGCGATCGTGATCGCGGTCGCCGGCATCCTCACCGCGCGCCGCTTCTACCGGGGCGGGGGAGACCTGCCCGGGCGGGTCGCCGCGGCGGTCGGGCCGCTCTACGGCCTGGTGGCGAACAAGTACTGGGTGGACGAGCTGTACGACGCGACGGTCCTGAAGGCGTACTACTGGATCTGCGCGCTGTCGGACGGCTTCGACCGCTGGGTCATCGACTGGCTGGTCAACGCGGTCGCCGGGTTCACCGAGATCGTCGGCCAGGTGCTGCGCCTCTTCCAGACCGGTTTCGTCCGTAACTACGCCCTCTTCATCTTCGCCGGGGCGGTCCTGATCATCTGGATACTGGGAAGATGAACTTCGATTTCCACGTCGTCCTTCCGATCCTGGTGGTCGTCGCGTACGGCCTGCTGGTCCTCGTCCTGACGCCGGCCTTCCGCGGCGCCGCGCGGCTGCTCGCGGGGGCGAGCCTGTTCGGCCTGGGCCTGTCGGCCTGGTTCACGTTCAAGCTGCGCGGCGTCGAGCTCACGACGGCGAACGGCCTCGTGCTGGTGGACGATTTCGCGCTCTACTTCGACCTGCTCTTCCTCCTCGCGGGGGCGATCGCGATCCTCGCGTCGGTCCAGTACCTCGAGAGGGAGAAGGCCCACCACGGGGAGTACTACGCCCTCGTCCTGTTCTCCGTCGCCGGCATGATGACGATGGTGAGCAGCGAGAACCTCCTGGTCATCTTCCTGGGCCTCGAGCTGCTCTCGATCCCGCTCTACGTGCTGTCCGGCTTCACCCGCGACAAGGTCCGTTCGGTCGAGGCCGCCCTGAAGTACTTCCTGCTGGGCGCCTTCTCGACGGGGATCATCCTGTACGGCATGGCGTTCGTGTACGGGGCCTGCGGGTCGCTCGAGCTGAGGCGGCTGGCCGCGGCGCTGAACGCCGGCTCCGCGTCGCACTCGCTGTTCGCGATCGGGATCGGGCTCGTGCTCGTCGGCTTCGCGTTCAAGATCGCCGCCGTCCCGTTCCACGCCTGGGTCCCCGACGTCTACCAGGGCGCGCCGACCCCCGTGGTCGCCCTGATGGCGGCCGGCACGAAGGCGGCCGCGTTCGGCGCGCTGCTGCGGGTGGTCCACACGGGCCTGCCGGCCGCGGGCGGGATCGACTGGCGCGGCGCCCTGACGATCCTCGCCATCCTCACGATGACCCTCGGGAACGTCATCGCGATCGCGCAGCGGAACATCAAGCGGATGCTCGCGTACTCCTCGATCGCGCACGCGGGGTACCTGCTGGTCGCCGTGGTGTCGCCCGTGGCGAGCGGGGTGCAGGGGGTGGCCTTCTACCTCCTGTCCTACACCTTCATGACGATGGGCGCCTTCATCGTCGCCTCGATGGTCGGCCGCAGCGGCGGCGAGGGCGAGGAAGGGTACTCGCTGTCCGCCTACGCGGGTCTGGGGCGTCGCCGCCCGGTCATGGCGCTCGTCATGACGGTCTTCCTGCTCTCCCTCGTCGGGATCCCCGGGACCGCCGGGTTCATCGCGAAGCTGTACGTCTTCAAGGCGGCCGTCGAAGGGCGCCTGTGGGTCCTCGCCGCGATCGGCCTGCTCAACTCCGTCATCGCGGCGTACTACTACCTGACCCCGGTCGTCGCCATGTGGATGCAGCCCGAGGCGGAGGGGCCCGGCCCCGCGCGCGCCGGCGTCTCGGTCTCGGCCGCGCTCGCCATCTGCGGCGTCGCGACCCTGGCGTTCGGCATCTATCCCGCCCCCCTCCTCGAGATCGCCCGAGAGCTCTACAACTACCTCTAGTTCGGGGATAATCTGATTCCCATGCCGGTTCGAATCCTCTCGGGCGTGCAGCCCTCGGGCAAGCTCCACTTCGGGAACTACTTCGGCGCGATCAAGCAGCACATCGCGCTGCAGGACACGATGCCCGCCGCGGAGCGCTTCTATTTCATCGCGGATTTCCACTCGCTCACGACCGTCCAGGACGCCGCCACGCTGCGCCAGCTGATCCGGGACGCGGTGATCGACTACCTGGCGCTCGGCCTCGACCCGTCGCGTTCGGTCCTCTTCCGCCAGAGCGACGTGCCCGAGGTGCAGGAGCTGGCCTGGATGCTCTCGACCGTGACCGGGATGGGGCTCCTCGAGCGGGCCCACAGCTACAAGGACAAGACCGCGCGCGGCATCAAGTCGAGCGTCGGCCTGTTCTACTACCCGGTGCTGATGGCCGCCGACATCCTCGCCTACAAGGCGAACTGGGTGCCGGTGGGCGAGGACCAGGTCCAGCACATCGAGATGACGCAGGACATGGCCGGGTACTTCAACACGACCTACGGGACGGAGGTGTTCGTCCGCCCCGAGGCGATGCTCAGCGCCCACCCGCGCGTTCCCGGCACGGACGGCGAGAAGATGAGCAAGTCGTACGGGAACACGATCTACCTGCAGGCCGACGAGAAGGAGCTGAAGAAGGTGATCATGGGGATCAAGACCGACAGCACGCCGGTCGAGGCCCCGAAGAACCCGGACACGGAGACGGTCTTCGCGCTCTACTCGCTGTTCGCGACCCCGGAGGAGAAGGAATCCCTCGCCGCCCGCTACCGGGCCGGCGGGATGGGGTACGGCGAGGCCAAGAAGCTCCTGCTCGAGAAGGCAATTGCCTACTTCGCCCCGTACCGGAAGCGGCGCGCCGAGCTGGCCGCGGACCCCGCCTACCTGGAGAAGGTCCTCGCCGACGGGGCGGAGAAGGCCCGCGTCGTGGCGCGGGCGACGCTCGACGAAGCGAAGCGGGCCTGCGGTCTGGCCTGACCCGGCCGGCGCTGCCTACGGGCAGGCCGAAGGGGACGCCGCGATCCCGGCATCCCGGTACCCCACCTGCGACGCGGCCCCCGTGTCGTAGCTCGTGACCCCGTTCGAGCACCCGCCCGAGGTTCCCCGCACCAGGATCCAGAACCCCTCTCCCGCGGCGGGGCTCGTCGTGAAGCCGACCGACGACTGGCTCCGGTTGTTGGCGATGCAGGCGCCGGTCGAGGCCGCGAAATTCCCTCCGGTCGCGTGGAGCGTCTGGACGCTCCCCCGGACGACGTCGTAATGCACGCCCGGCGCCATGGAGGTCCAGGAGAGGGCCGTCTTCGTGACGCTCAGGAGGAGCTCGCCGGCCGGCGGCGGGGCGTTGTCCAGCGATGCCGTCGCAGTTGTTGTCGATGGTGTCGCAGGTTTCGGCCGAAGGGGCGCCCGGCACGCAGTTGTCGGCGCCGGCGATGCAGGTTCCGGTCCGGCCGCAGGCCCCGACGCCGCAGGTGGTCGTGTAGTTGTCCACCGTGCCGTCGCAGTTGTTGTCGATGTTGTCGCAGGCCTCGGGCGAGGAGGGGCCCGGCGTGCACGAGTCGTGACCGGCGACGCACGAGCCGGCGGAGGCGCAGGGCCCGAGCCCGCACGTGGTGGCGAACCCGTCCACGGTGCCGTCGCAGTTGTTGTCGATGTTGTCGCAGGTCTCGGGCGATGGGGCGCCCGGCGCGCAGCTGTCGCTCCCCGCCGTGCAGAGGCCCGTCCGGCCGCAGGCCCCGACGCCGCACGTGGTGGCGAACCCGTCCACGGTGCCGTCGCAGTCGTTGTCGACGTTGTCGCAGGTCTCGGGCGAGGAGGGGCCCGGCGTGCACGAGTCGTGACCGGCGACGCACGAGCCGGCGGCGGCGCAGGGCCCGAGCCCGCACGTGGTGGCGAACCCGTCCACGGTGCCGTCGCAGTTGTTGTCGATGTTGTCGCAGGTCTCGGGCGACGGGGCGCCCGGCGCGCAGCTGTCGACGCCGGCGACGCAGGTTCCCGTCCGGCCGCAGGCGCCCGTGCCGCACGTGGTGGCGAACCCGTCCACGGTGCCGTCGCAGTTGTTGTCGATGTTGTCGCAGGTCTCGGGCGAGGGGCGCCCGGCGTGCACGAGTCGTGACCTGCGACGCACGAGCCGGCGGCGGCGCAGGGCCCGAGCCCGCACGTGGTGGCGAACCCGTCCACGGTGCCGTCGCAGTTGTTGTCGATGTTGTCGCAGGTCTCGGGCGAGGAGGGGCCCGGCGTGCACGAGTCGTGACCTGCGACGCACGAGCCGGCGGCGGCGCAAGGCCCGAGCCCGCACGTGGTTGCGAACCCGTCCACGGTGCCGTCGCAGTTGTTGTCGATGTTGTCGCAGGTCTCGGCCGAGGGGGCTCCCGGCGCACAGCTGTCGGTCCCCGCCGTGCAGGAGCCCGTGCGCGCGCAGGCGCCCGTGCCGCAGGCCGTGGCGAATCCGTCAACGGAGCCGTTGCAGTCGTTGTCGACGTTGTCGCAGAGCTCGGCGGCGCCGGGATGCACGGCGCCGTCGGCGTCGTTGCAGTCCGTGGCGGAGCCGCCTGGGCAGGTCGGATCGCCCGGCGAGCCGTAGCCGTCCCCGTCGTTGTCGTTGCAGATGGCGGTGCGCAGGTCTGTCTCGCCGGCGCTGTTGTACGGCAGGTAGAACCAAGGCGACCGGGGGAAGAACGGCGACCGGGACTGGGTCCGTGCCCGCCACCGGTAGGGCGTCCCCGGGGTCAGGCCGCTGACGAGCAGCTCGAACGACGCGGCGCTCCCCGAGCCGGATGGGGCCCCGGTGTCCGCGGGGGCGCTGCTCTGCAGGCCCGCGCCGTCGAACGGCGCGCCGAGCGGCTTGATCTCGTACTGGAAGCCGACCACCGCGCGGCCCGCGGCCGTCCGGCCCGGCCCCTTCAGGCGGAACTCCGTCCTGCTGTCGGAGCGCCCGAGCGCGTCGATCGGCGTGGCGCCGTCGGGGCGGACCTGCCGGGGTTGCCTTGTCGTGCCGGCGCCCCCGTTGCCGTAGAAGAGGAACGCCCGTCCTTCGTTCAGCAGGTCGTTGTCGAAACCGGTCGCGCCCACGACGATGTCGGCGAAGCCGTCGCCGTTGATGTCGCCCGCTCCGCCACACGCGTACCCGAACAGGGCCCCCGTCTGGTTGCCGTCGGCAGTCCAGCTGGGCGCCGCCCCCGGCCCCGAAGCCGAGCCGAGGAACAGGAACGTGCGTCCCTCGTCGACGCCGACGTTGTTGTAGTACGGAGCTCCGACGACGATGTCGGCGTAGCCGTCGCCGTTCACGTCGCCGCCGGGCGCGCGCACGTAGCCGATCGAGGCGGAGTCCTGATCGCCGCTGTAGATCCAGCCGGCCGCCGGGGAGAGCCCGGCCGCGGAGCCGTAGTAGAGATAGACGCGGCCCTCGTTGGTCATCGTGTTGTCGTAGCCGGTCGCGCCGACGATGACGTCGCTGAAACCGTCGCCGTTGACGTCGCCCGCGCTCGACAACGGGAAGCCGAACAGGCACTCGGTCTGGTCGCCGTCGGCGACCCACGCGGGCGCCGGGGCCGGCCCCGAGGCGGAGCCGAGATAGACGTAGGCGCGGCCGGTGTTGGAGCCCGCGGCGTCGTACTGCCACGCACCCACGAGGAGGTCGCTGAAGCCGTCGCCGTTCACGTCTCCTGCGGAGGCCACGGGGGCGCCGAACAGGGCGCCCGCCTGGTTGCTCTCGGCCGTCCACGCGGCGGTCGCGGCGAGGCCCGCCGGCGAGCCGAGAAAGACGAATGCCCGGCCTTCGTCCGCCTGGCCGTTGTCGTACGAGTACGCGCCGACGATGACGTCGCCGTAGCCGTCGCCGTTGACGTCCCCGGCGGAGGCGACGGAGTTTCCGAGCTGGGCTCCGGTCTGGTTCGCCTCCGTGGTCCAGGCGGGAGTCGCGGCGAGCCCCGCCGGGGACCCGAGGTAGACGAAAGCGCGCCCTTCGTCCGTCTGGCCGTTGTCGTACAGGTAGGCGCCGACGATCAGGTCGGTGTAGCCGTCCCCGTTCACGTCCCCGGCGCCCGCGGACGAGTACCCGAAGCGCGCGTTGGCCTGGCCGCCGTCGGCGATCCAGTTCGCGACCGCCGCGGGACCGCCGGCCGAGCCGTGGAAGACGAGCACCCTCCCCGCGTCGGCCCCGGCCCCCGTATCGAAGAAGGGAACGCCGATGAACAGGTCGCCGTACCCGTCGCCGTTGACGTCGCCCGCCGAGCCGATCGAATAGCCCATCGCCCCCGACGCCTGGTCGCTTTCGGCGGTCCAGGCGGCCGCCGCCGCCGGGCCCGCGGCCGACCCGTAGTAGAAGTACGCGCGCCCTTCGTCCGTCTGTCCGTTGTCGAACAGCGGAGCGCCGGCGATCACGTCGCCGAAGCCGTCGCCGTTGACGTCGCCCGCGCCGGCCACCGAGGCGCCGAAGTGCGCGGCGGCGTCATCGCTTTCCGCGGTCCAGGCTGCCGTCGCGGCGAGGCCCGCCGCCGAGCCCAGGTACAGGTAGCGCAAGCCCTTCATCGCGCTGGCCGTTCTTGTAGAGCGGCGCGCCGACGACGACATCGCCGTACCCGTCCCCGTTGATGTCGCCGGCCGTGGCGACGGACAGGCCGAAATCGGCCGCGGCCTGGTTGCTCTCGGCGGTCCAGGACGGAGCCGCCGCCGGGCCCGAAGCCGAGCCCAGGTAGACGAACGCGCGCCCCTCGTCGGTCTCGCCGTTGTCGAACAGGTGCGCGCCGACGATGAGATCGGCGTAGCCGTCGCCGTTGACGTCCC
Organism: uncultured Acidobacteriota bacterium; assembly: GCA_963747925.1. Taxonomy (GTDB): domain Bacteria; phylum Acidobacteriota; class Polarisedimenticolia; order QHYA01; family CAVVHA01; genus CAVVHA01. Next base: position 546,744 of record CAVVHA010000008.1, on the reverse strand, counting down.
CCGCCGCGCCGACCGAGCACCCGAATTCGGCGCTTCCCTGGTCGCTCTCCGCGGTCCACGCGGCGGAGGCGCCCGGGCCCGAGCCGGACCCGAGGTAGACCCAGGCCCGCCCTTCGTTCGTCTGCCCGTTGTCGTACAGGGGGGACCCGATCACCAGGTCCGCGTACCGGTCCCCGTTGACGTCCCCCGCCCCCGCGACCGAGAAGCCGAACTGGGCGTTCGCCTGGTTGCTCTCCGCGGTCCAGGCCGGGGCGGTCGCGAGCGGGACGGCCGACCCGCGGAACAGGAAGGCGCGCCCCTCGTCGGTCTGCCCGTTGTCGAAGAGGGGAGCCCCGACGACGAGATCGTCGAAGCCGTCTCCGTTCACGTCCCCCGCCGTCGAGACGCTGGATCCGAAGTGGGCGCTGGCCTGGTTGCTCTCGGCGACGAGCGCCGGCGAAGAGGCGAGGCCGGAGGCGGAGCCCAGGTAAACGTAGATGCGGCCCTCATCCGTCTGCCCGTTGGCGTAGAGCGGGGCGCCGACCACGACATCCCCGAACCCGTCGCCGTTGAGATCCCCGGCGGGCGCGGCGGAGGCGCCGAACTGGGCGCCGGCCTGGTCGCTCTCGGCGGTCCACGAGGGAGCGGCCGACGGCCCCGAGGCCGAACCGGGGAAGAGGAAGACGCGCCCTTCGTCGGTCTGCCCGTTGTCGTACAGCGGCGCGCCGATGAGAAGGTCGCTGAATCCGTCACCGTTCACGTCGCCGGCCGGCGCGACGACCGCGCCGAACTGGGCGCCCGCCTGGTTGCTCTCGCCGATCCACGCGGGAGAGGTCATCAGGGGATCGACCGTGATGGGATAAAGCGCGCCGCCGTCGAGGATCCTGATCTCGAGGGCTCCCGGGACGAGGACCAGGGATGCCCCGAGCTCCGTTCCCCTGGCATCGGTGACCCGGAGCCCCGAGTAACGCACCACGTCGATCCCCTTTCCCGTCGCGAACAGGACGGACCGCCCGTCCGATGCGAGGCGCGCGCGCAGTCCGCCTTCGATGCGCAGCGAGAGGACGAGGATCGAATCGGAGTCCGGGCCGGGTGGCGGGGCTGAAATCGTGAACCCCTGCTCCAGGCCCCGCTCGTCGTTGATGTACCAGTCGGTGATGGCGTCGCGGGTCCGCTCGATCCGGCCCTGGATCACAGCGGCCGGAGCGTCCGGAACTGCCCGCTCACTCCCCGGCCGGCCGAATGACTCGAGGACCAGTCGCAGCCGCCATCCGCCGCGGGCTTCCTCCGGACCGGCCAGGCGCGAGGCCAGCTCGATTGCGCCTCCCTCGATCCGCGTCCGGAAACCGTGCGCCCGGTTCGGCGCCGTCCATGCCCCGTCCGCGGAGATGGAGAACTGGTACTCGGCGGTCCGGATCAGTCCGGTGACCTGCTCCTCCCACCCTGAGCCGGCAGCGCCGGGCTCACCGGCGAGGATCGGGAGCGACCCGAAGAAGAAGACGATAGCCGCGAATAGACAGGTCCGTAGCCGCAAATCACCCCTCCAGCCTGTGAACGAAGGCCCCAGATGTCATACGACGATGCGGCGCCCCGCGCCACCCCTGGACCGACCACCAAATTCCCGGAGGGTGGAAAAGGCCGGGCAGGCGCCGGATATCGGGCGATCGCCAGCCTCCTCGCAGGTCGGCGGTTCCGGGCCTCCCCGCCGGCCGAGCGCGAGGCCCGCGGGCGGCAGGGCAGGGGGGCCGTTGGATGCCGCTTGTGAACTCGGATACAATCCCCCCCGTTTTCACCGCGGTCAGCCCACGGAGCCCCATGAAAGCGTCCGCCGTATCGAGGCTTACCACCAACCGCCTTTCGGTCTACCTCAGGTGCCTGAACCTCCTCGAGGAGGCCGGCGTCAGGACCATTTCGTCGCGCGAGCTCGCCGACCAGTTCCAGCTCAACTCGGCGCAGATCCGCAAGGACCTCGCCAACTTCGGCGAGTTTGGAACCCGGGGCGTCGGCTACGACGTTCCCGTCCTCAAGAGCCACCTCGTCCGGATCCTGGGCCTGAACAAGGACTACAGCGTCATCATCGTCGGCGCGGGGAACCTCGGGACCGCGCTGGCCTCCTACCGTGGCTTCAGCTCGGGCGAGTTCAGGATCGCCGCCGTCTTCGATTCCAGCGCCGAACGCCTCAAGTCCATCGCCGCCTCCGGCCTGCGCGCCTGCCCGATGTCCGACCTCAAGAAGGTGGTTCGCAAGGAGAAGATCGACATCGCGGTCCTGGCCGTCCCCGCGGCGGCCGGCCAGGTGGTCCTCGACCAGGTCGTCGAGGCGGGGGTCCGGGCGATCCTCAACTTCGTGCCGGTCACATTGCGGGTGCCCGAAGGAGTCGAGCTGGCGACGGTCGATCTGAAGATCCAGATGGAAGGGCTCGCCTACCATCTCACCCACGTCGGTCCCGCGCGCAGAAGGAAGTGATCAGTCCTGCGGGCCGATCCCGCAGGAGTTGTTGCGGCCGGCGACGAGGTAGTACCGGTCGCCGACCGGCATCGGCAGGGTCACGCCCGTGAGGCCGCTCGTCGCCGTCGCGCTCTGGGTGGTGAAGGCCCCGGCAGGCGACGTGTCCTCGAACACGACGTAGCTCGAGCGTGTTCGTCCCGTTGTTCCAGGTCAGCTTCAGGTTGGCGCCGCCGTTGATCTTCTGAACCACCAGCCCGGTCACCGGCGAGGGTGCCGTGTTGCTCGTGGCGGTCAGCGTGGCGGCCGCGGAGGTGACGCTGGCCGGCGGCAGGCAGTAGTCCGAGACGACGCAGTCGTAGGAGCCGGCGTCGCCCGCTCCGAACGGCGAGATCTTGAGCGTGGCCGCCGTCGATCCCCTCACGTTCGTTCCGTCCACCAGGTTGATCCCGTTCTTGCGCCACTGGTAGGTGAACGGCGAGACGCCGGAAGGGGTGACCGTGAGGAACGCCGAGGCGCCGAGACAGACCGCCTGGCTCGTCGGGCTGGACACCGTCGGGAGCGCGCAGTTCGACATGCCGAACCGCTGGCCGTAGACGCCGGTCAGCGAGCGATCCTGCCCCCAGCTGTCCCAGACGACGAGGAAATCCGAGTTCGATGGACTGACCGTGACGGAGGGGAAGACCTGGTTCGCCGTCGTGTAGGCGTTGACGCGGAACTCGGTCCCGCGCGCGGCTCCGGCGCTGGTGAAGCGCTGCCCGAAGATGCCGTACCCCGAGCCGTCCTGGCCGAGGCTCTGCCAGACCACGACGAAGTTCCCGCTTCCATCCGCGGCGATCGAGGGACGCTTCTGGTTCCCCGTCGTGTAGGTGTTGACGCGGAACTCGCTGCCCACCTTGGCGCCGGTGCTGCTGTAGCGCTGGGCGTAGATGCCGGTCCCCGAGCCGTCCTGGGCGCTCTGCCAGGCGACGATGAAGTTGCCGGTCGAGTCGATCGGCCACGCTGGGAATTCCCTGGGCCCCCGCCGTGTAGGTGTTGATCTGGAATTCCTGGCCGTTCTTCTGGCCCGTCGGCTTGTACCGCTGTCCGAAGATGCCGTAGTCGGAACCGTCCTGGGCGAAGCTCTCCCAGACGACGACGAAGTCGCCCGTCCCGTTGCGCGCGACGTCGGCGTACCCCTTGTAGCTGTTGTTGTAGGAGCTGGCCTGGAACTCGTTTCCCTGCGTCACGCCGACGCTGCTGAACCGCTGGCCGAAGATGCCGTCGGCGGTGGAGGTCGGCCCCTCCCACACCACGACGAAGTTCCCCGAGCTGTCCCTCCCGATCGACGCCCCGAGCTGGTCGTACGTGGTGGTGGTGTTCACGAAGAACTCGCTGCCCGCGGGCGCCCCCGTGGACGAGAACCTCTGGCCGAAGACGCCGTAGTAGGAGCCGTCCTGTCCGAAGCTCTGCCACGCGACGACGAAGTTCCCCGCGGAGTCGGACGACACGGCCGGGAATGACTGGTAGCTGGTCGTGTAGGTGTTGACGCTGAAATCGGTTCCCAGGCGGTTGCCGGCGCTGTCGAATCGCCTGCCGACGACCCCCTCGCGCGAGCCGTCCGGGCTCTCCCAGACCACGACGAAGTTCCCCGAGCCGTCATAGGAGGCGGTTGCGTGCTCCTGGTAGCCGGTCGTGTAGGAATTGACCCGGAACTCCGATCCCTTTCGGGCGGTCTGGGCCAGGGCGGGGATCGACGCGGCGGCGACAAGTCCCGCCACGATTCCGAGCGACAGCAACAGCCTCTTCACGCGACTCTTCCTCATCCCTTATAACTTATGGCCCAAGTCCGGGTTTGTCCGCACTTAATCGTCAGGATCAGTATGAATACGCCGGAAGGGAGACCCCGTCAATCCAAAAAGACGGCGTGAAAGGGAGGGGCGGCACAAGGGCCCGGGGCGTTCAGGGGGCCCCGCCGACTCTTCGGAATTGACAAAACCGCCCTTTCGCCGTACTAAATTCAGGTTGAAGAACACTTTCGGGTCCAGCCAAACCCGGCCTGGCAGGCACTGGAGCGGAGTGACATGGTGAGAAGGCTGAGGGTCTGGGTCATTCTCTTTGTGGTCGGGGTCTGGATTTCCGCCCTTTCCCAGGCCCAGACCGTCCGGCTTGGCAACGAGTTCCGGATCAATTCCTATACGCTGCGCAACCAGGCGCATCCCCGGATCGCCAGGGACGGGTCGGGCAACTTCATGGTGGTCTGGTCCAGCGACCGGCAGGACGGGTCGCGAACGGGGGTTTTCGGCCGCCGCTTCGACGTCACGGGCACGAACAGCACCCAGTTCGCCGTCAATACCTACACGAGCAACTACCAGGACTACCCGGTCGTCGCCAGCGACTCCTCGGGGACGTTCGTCGTCGCGTGGCAGAGCTACGGACAGGACGGCTCCTACTACGGCGTCTTCGGCCAGCGGTTCAACGCCTCCGCGGCGCCGGCGGGGGCGGAGTTCAGGATCAGCAACGCGACCTCCTACGACCAGTCCCATCCGGCGGTCGTGAAAACCGGGGGCGGTGCCTTCGTCGTGGTCTGGAACGACGACGACGCCAGTGGCTTCGGCGTTTTCGGCCGCCGCTACGACTCCAGCGGGACCCCCGTCGGATCGGTCTTCCGCGCCAACACCTACACGGTCCAGTCGCAGTCGTATCCCGCGATCGGCAGGGACGGGAGCGGCAACTTCGTCGTGGTGTGGGAGAGCTACCTGCAGGACGGCTCGTACCTCGGGATCTTCGGCCAGAGGTACTCGAGCACCGCGAGCAAGCTGGGCTCCGAGTTCCGCGTCAATACCTACACGGCAGGGTCGCAGAGCTCGGCGCAGGTGGCGGAGAACTCGTCGGGCAACTTCATCGTGGTCTGGCAGAGCCCGCAGGACGGATCGGGGCTCGGCATCTTCGCGCAGCGGTACAACGCCTCCGGCACGAAGGTCGGCGGCGAGTTCCAGGTGAACACCTACACGACGGGGGACCAGCTGTTCCCCGCGATCGGCATCGACAGCACGGGGAACTACGTCATCGCGTGGCAGAGCTACGGCCAGGACGGCGCGCTCGAGGGGATCTTCGCCCAGCGGTACGGCAGCGGCGGCGCTCCCCGTGGTGTCGAATTCCGCGTCAACAGCTACACGACGGGGAGCCAGCAGACCCCGGCCGTCTCGATGGACAACCTCGGGAACTTCGTGGTCGTCTGGCAGAGCGTCGGCCAGGACGGGTCGCTCGGCGGCATTTTCGGCCAGCGCTTCAGCACGGCCGATTGCGTCGCCCCGACCGTGACGGCCCCGGTGGACCAGGCCGCCTGCGAAGGGGGAAGCGCGATCTTCAGCGTGACGGCATCCGGGAACGGACCGTTCACCTACCAGTGGCGCAAGGGGAGCGTGGAGCTGACCGACGGACCGTTCATCTCGGGGGCGAAGACCAGGACCCTGACGATCAGCAACATCGCGGCCCTCGACGCGGGCAACTACAACTGCGTCGTGACCGACTACTGCATGCCCGCGGCGACCGTCACCTCCGCGAGCGCGACGCTGACCTACAACGCGCTCCAGTCGGTCGGCCGGGTCGCGACCCTGAGCGCGCAGAAGATCAACGGGGGGACCGCCATCAAGTTCAACTGGAGCGTCGCCACGAACGCCGACGACTACGTGATCGTCGAGGACACCCAGTCCGACGGTCCGTTTGCCACCGTGACCGGCTCCGCCTCCGACGGTACGACCGGGCTGACGATCCCGATCCCGGCGGGCGACAAGTTCTACCTCGCCGCGGGTCGCAACGCCGCCTGCGGGATCGGCCCCAAGAAGTAGCCTCCTCCCGAAGCGCATAGTCCTTCCGTCGCACGGAGTCCCGGTGCCCGCGTCCGTTCCCCGCGTCCGGTGCTCGAGCCCGGTGCTCGCGTCCGGTCCCCGAGTCCGGCGCGGGGAGCGATCCGCCTGCGGGCCACGGTAGGGTTTCACCCCATGGACTGCGCCCATACCGTCGCATAGTCTCTACGAGTTTGTGATGATCGGAGTCCTGGACGGTGAGGCCCCTCGGCCCGTTGAAGGTCGAGGGCGGTCTTCGACTCGAAGAAATCGACTGCTTGAATGAAAAATGTTTGAGTGAGGGATTCCCCCCGTCGCCTCGCCACGAGTGAACCGAACGGAACGGCGACGAACGCTCATCCGACAAGTGCGGACAAGTGGTGACAAGAAGCCCGCCGAGAACTGCAAACAACCCGCTGATGCAGTGCGGTCGGAAGACGGCGCAGGTTATTGACACCGAAACAGGATAGGGGTAGATCATGGGCGAACAACGTGTTCGTGGGGACACCACGGGATTGAACTGTGACGGCATCGAGGTCACCACTGCGGAAAGGAAGGGGAAATATGTGTAGTAGCCACCCAAGGGTCGTGACGCTGCTGAGAGGGCTTGCGCTCGCAGCTCTCATCGGGGTCGTCGCATTTTCGGCGGTGAAGTCGTCGCAGGCCCAGGACGTTCTCGCCGACGTGTGCAACGCCCGATCCGACTTCCAGTACATCAGCCCCCAGAACTACTACTCGATCGGGGACACGGTGCGCATCGAGATCGTCCTCGGCTCGGGTCTCATCCAGGGGGGGACCCAGGTGACGATCAACCGCGTGCGGTTCGAGCTGGACTGCGCCGACCTCGGCGTTCCCTGCCCCGATGCGGGGAACCTGGTCTCGTACGCCGGCAACATCACCAGCAGCTGCCCGGGCACGACCTGGACGGCGAACAGCGCCGGCGGGCCCGCTCCGAACGAGGTCGTGTTCAGCGCCGCGCCCGGAATCACGATCCCGGCGAACACTCCCTCCTACTGCACCATTCAGTTCGACGTGACGCTCAACGCGTTCCCGTCCGTCGGCCAGACGATCCGCCAGTCGGCCGGCTTCACCATTCCCAACAACGACGCGGTCTGCAACACCCCCGGCCTGCTGTCGGCGGGCAACCAGAGCACGGGCGAACTGCGCGTCTGCAACTGCGATGACGGCAACGCCTGCACGACGGAAGTGTGCGATCCGCAGCTGGGCTGCCTCTACACCCCGGTCGTCTGCAATGACGGGAACGCCTGCACGGATGACTCGTGCAACCCCGCGAGCGGCTGCGTTTACACGCCGCACAACTGCAACGACCAGAACGCCTGCACGAACGACTTCTGCGACCCGGCCACAGGGTGCTTCCATACGGCGGTCGACTGCAACGACGGCAATGCGTGCACGGCCGATTCGTGCGACCCGGCCACCGGCTGCGTCCACACCGCGGTCGTCTGCGATGATCAGAATGCCTGCACCGCCGATTCGTGCGATCCGGCGAGCGGGTGCGTCTTCATGCCGATCGTCTGCAACGACGGCAACGCGTGCACGGACGATTCCTGTGACCCCCTTGCAGGCTGCGTCTACGTGCCTCACGTCTGCAACGACGGCAACGCGTGCACGAGCGATTCGTGCGACCCGGCGACGGGCTGCGTCTTCACGACGATCGTCTGCAACGACAACAATGCCTGCACGAGCGACTCGTGCAACCCCGAGCTCGGCTGCGTCTACACGCCGGTCATCTGCAACGACAGCAACGCGTGCACGGCCGATTCCTGCGACACACTGACGGGCTGTGTCTACACGCCGATCATCTGCAACGACCAGAACGCCTGCACGAACGACTCGTGCGACGTGGAGCTCGGGTGCGTCACGACGCCGGTCGTGTGCAACGACCAGAACGCCTGCACGACGGACACCTGCGAACCGGCCTCCGGCTGCGTGTTCACCCCGAATCCTCCGTGCAACGACCAGAACGCGTGCACGACGGACACGTGCGACCCGGTGGTCGGCTGCGTCTATACGCCGAACCCGCCCTGCAACGACCAGAATGCGTGCACGACGGACACGTGCGATCCGGCGGTCGGCTGCGTCTACACCCCGAATCCCCCGTGCGACGACAGCAACGCGTGCACGACGGACACGTGCGATCCGGCGGTCGGCTGCGTTTACACGCCGAACCCGCCCTGCAACGACAACAACGCGTGCACGACGGACACGTGCGATCCCGCTGTGGGCTGCGTCTACACGCCGAACCCGCCCTGCAACGACGGCAACGCGTGCACGCGTGACGCCTGCGACCCGGTAATCGGTTGCGTGTACACACCGATCGTCTGCGACGACCATGATGCGTGCACGGCCGATTCGTGCAATCCCGCGACGGGGTGCGTGTTCACGGCGATCGTCTGCAACGACCAGAACGCCTGCACGACCGACTCGTGCAATCCCGGGACCGGCTGCGTGTACACGCCGAATCCCCCGTGCAACGACAACAACGCGTGCACGACGGACACGTGCGATCCGGCGGTCGGCTGCGTTTACACGCCGAACACGCCCTGCAACGACAACAACGCGTGCACGACCGACACGTGCGATCCCGCGGTCGGGTGTGTGTACACCCCGATCGTGTGCAACGACCAGAACGCCTGCACGGCCGATTCGTGCAACCCGGCCACCGGGTGCGTCTACACGGCCATCGTGTGCAACGACCAGAACGCCTGCACGGCCGACTCGTGCAACCCGGCCACCGGGTGCGTCTACACGGCGATCGAGTGCAACGATCAGAACGCCTGCACGGACGATTCCTGCAACCCGGCCACCGGCTGTGTCTACACGGCGATCGTCTGCAACGACCAGAACAGGTGCACGGACGATTCGTGCAACCCCGCGGTCGGCTGCGTCTACTCGCCGCACAGCTGCGACGACCACGACGCGTGCACGACCGAGAGCTGCAACCCGGAGCTCGGGTGCGTCTACACGCCGGTTCTGTGCAACGACGACAACGCGTGCACGGTCGACTGCTGCAACCCGCTGACCGGGTGCGAGTACCACCCGATCGAGTGCGACGACCACGACGCGTGCACGACCGATGCGTGCGTGCCCGGCCAGGGCTGCGTCCACACGCCGGTCCTGTGCAACGACGACAACGCGTGCACGGTGGACTGCTGCAACCCGCTGACCGGGTGCGAGTACCACCCGGTGGACTGCAGCGACAACAACGCGTGCACGACCGACGCGTGCGTGCCCGGCCAGGGCTGCGTCCACACCCCCCTGTACTGCAACGACACCAACCCGTGCACCGTGGATTGCTGCGATCCGATGCACGGCTGCACCTTCAAGCCCGTCGATTGCGGTGACGGGAACGCCTGCACGACCGACGCGTGCGTGCCGGGCGCCGGCTGCGTGCACAGCCCCCGGAGCTGCAACGACGGCGATCCCTGCACGGCCGACAGCTGCGATCCGGTGCTCGGCTGCGTCGCTGCGCCCTACAACTGCGACGACGGCGACGCCTGCACCGCCGACCACTGCAGTCCCGCCGGCGGCTGCAGCCACACCCCGCTCGACTGCGACGATCTCAACGCCTGCACGACCGACGCGTGCGTGCCCGGTGAGGGCTGCGTCCACACGCCGGCCGGATGCGACGACCACGATCCCTGCACCACCGACTCGTGCGATGCGGTCAACGGCTGTCAGCACGTCCCCAGCGGGCAGTGCGCCGAGATCGTCCGCTCGCCCGGCTTCTGGGCGACTCACGCCGATGCCGACCCGAGGAAGCCCTGCAGCCAGGACGTCACCGCGGCCGTGATCGCGATGGGCGGCCAGGCCGAGGAATGCTCGATGGGGCCGTCACTCTACGTCTGCGGTGAGTGCATCACCAACACCATGGGCGGCCGGACCCTGAGACCGAAGGACGCGGCGTCGGCCCTCGAGGCCCTGTGCGTCCGGGTCAAGGGGCAGAGCGAGCGTCAGCTGGCGCGCCAGCTGACGGCGGCCGCGCTGAACTGCATCATCAGCGGCCGCGGCAACAACTGCGCGGGCTCGAGCATCGCCGACGTGTTCGCCGAGTGCAACAGGAGCTGCACGCATACCCCGTCCACGATGAGCGTTTCGCAGTGCATCGACGCGCTCGACTGCTTCAACAACGGCATGGCTCTCCCGGTGGGAGGCGTCTGCGGCGCCTCGACGGGAGCCCATGAAAGGGCTCTCCCCCTGCAGCGGCTCTTCCCCTCCGGCACCCGCTGCGCGAACAAGGTGGGGCCCGCGGGAAGCTCCGACGAGTGCCAGGCGGCGAGCGAGAGCAACTGCACCATCATTCAGCCGAGTGCCACGGCCTGCATGACGGACAGCTGCCCGCACTAGACGCGGAGAACAGGCGTGGCGCCCTGTCGGGCGCCGCGCCGGGGAAACAGCAAGGAGGGCGGGGCGCCGGTCGGCGCCCCGCCCTTTCTTTTTCGATCGTCCGGATGCGCGGTCGCGAATACGCGGTGCGCCCGCCCGGCGTCTTTCCGTTGTGCCCGGCCCCGCACCCGCCATCCATAATCAGCCAAGAGGGGCCGGGAATGTCCTCAAGTGTTCGCGCGCGGCCGGCGCGGGCGCCATTGGGGCTGTCCTCCAATCGGTCAAAATGACCTCAAGCCATTCAGTTGCAACATGATGGGTTGACACGCCCCGGGCGACACCGTAGATCCATGAGGCCAGTGACAACAACCCAGAAAGGGGGCGCAAGAATGTGTAGGACCTTCTGTCGAACGTTCGTGCTGATCGCGGTGGTGGCGGCCCTCGCCGCCGTCCCGAAGCCGACCTTCGGCCTGTTCGCCGACACCTGCAACGCTCGCTCGGACTTCCAGTACCTCAGTCCTCAGAACTACTACCAGATTGGGGACAACGTCCGGATCGAGATCGTTCTGGGCGCGGGCCTGATCACGGGCGGAACCCAGGTCACGATCAATCGTGTCCGGTTCGAGCTCGACTGCACGTCGCTCGGCGTTCCCTGCCCGGATGCCGGCAACCTGATCTCCTACGCGGGGAACATCACCTCGACCTGCGGGACGACCTGGACCGCCAACAGCGGCGGGGGGCCGATCCCGAACGAGGTGGTCTTCTCGGCTGCGCCCGGCGTGGTGATTCCCGCGGGGCAGCAGACCTTCTGCTCCATCCAGTTCGACGTTCATGTCGATCAGTTCCCGCCCGTGGGCCAGACCATCCGCCAGTCCTCGGGCTTCACGATTCCCAACAGCGACGCCGTGTGCAATACGCCTGGCCTGCTCGCGGCGGGGAACCAGAGCACCGGCGAACTGAGGATCTGCAACTGCGACGACGGGAACGCCTGCACGACCGAGGTGTGCGACCCGCAGCTGGGCTGCATCTACACGCCGGTCACCTGCAACGACAGCAACGCCTGCACGACCGATCAGCTGCGACCCGGCCACCGGCTGCGTCTTCACGCCGATCACCTGCAACGACCAGAACGCGTGCACGACGGACAGCTGCAACCCCGCTTCGGGATGCGTGTTCACCCCGAACGCTCCGTGCAACGACAACAACGCCTGCACGACGGACACGTGCGACCCGGCGACCGGCTGCGTGTTCACGCCGAACCCGCCCTGCGACGACCAGAATGCGTGCACGACCGATTCGTGCGACCCGGCTGTGGGCTGCGTGTTCGCACCGAACGCGCCGTGCAACGACAACAACGCCTGCACGACGGACACGTGTGATCCGGCGACCGGCTGCGTGTTCACGCCGAACCCGCCCTGCGACGACCAGAATGCGTGCACGACCGATTCGTGCGATCCGGCGGTGGGCTGCGTGTTCACCCCCAACGCTCCGTGCAACGACAACAACGCGTGCACGACCGATTCGTGCGACCCGGCGGTGGGCTGCGTGTTCACTCCGAACGCTCCGTGCAACGACAACAACGCCTGCACGACGGACACCTGCGATCCGGCGACCGGCTGCGTGTTCACGCCGAACCCGCCCTGCAACGACCAGAATGCGTGCACGACCGATTCGTGCGACCCGGCGGTGGGCTGCGTGTTCACCCCGAACGCACCGTGCAACGACAACAACGCCTGCACCACGGACTCGTGCGACCCGGCGACCGGCTGTGTGTTCACGCCGAACCCGCCCTGCAACGACCAGAACGCGTGCACGACCGATTCGTGCGACCCGGCCGTGGGCTGCGTGTTCACCCCGAACGCTCCGTGCAACGACAACAACGCCTGCACGACGGACTCGTGCGACCCGGCCGTGGGCTGCGTGTTCACCCCGAACGCTCCGTGCAACGACAACAACGCCTGCACGACGGACACGTGCGACCCGGCTGTGGGCTGCGTGTTCACCCCGAACGCTCCGTGCAACGACAGCAACGCGTGCACGACCGACTCGTGCGACCCGGCTGTGGGCTGCGTGTTCACCCCGAACGCTCCGTGCAACGACAACAACGCCTGCACGACCGACTCGTGCGACCCGGCGATGGGCTGCGTGTACACCCCGAACGCACCGTGCAACGACAACAACGCCTGCACGACCGACACGTGCGACCCGGCTGTGGGCTGCGTGTTCACGCCGAACGCTCCGTGCAACGACAACAACGCGTGCACGACCGACTCGTGCGACCCGGCGGTGGGCTGCGTGTTCACCCCGAACGCTCCGTGCAACGACAACAACGCGTGCACGACCGACTCGTGCAACCCGGCAACGGGCTGCGTCTACACTCCGATCTCGTGCGATGACGGCAGCGCCTGCACCATCGACAGCTGCGATCCGGCGATCGGCTGCGTCCACACGTCCGTGGACTGCAACGACCAAGATGCCTGCACCAGCGAGATCTGCGACCCTGCGGTCGGCTGCGTCTACACGCCGGTGACCTGCAACGACCAGAACGCGTGCACCAGCGACTCGTGCGACCCGGCGGTCGGCTGCGTCTACACTCCGATCACCTGCAACGACGGAAGCGCGTGCACGACCGACAGCTGCAACCCGGCGACGGGCTGCGTCTACACCGCCGATCACCTGCGACGACGCTGATCCGTGCACGGACGACACGTGCGATGCGGCGAGCGGCTGCGTCTACACTCCGAACGACCAGTGCGCCGGGATCTGCAGGACCCCCGGTTACTGGGCGACGCACTCCTCGGCCCTGAAGAGCGGCTGCAGCGACGTGACCGGCGCGGTCGTCGCGATGGGCGGCGGCTCGCTGAACGTCTGCGGCGAGTGCATCACCGACGGTCCGAACTCCTCGACGCTGGCCCCCGGCAACGCGGCGTCCGCGGTCGAGGCGATGTGCGTGGCGGTGAAGGGACAGCAGGCCCGCCAGCTCGCGCGCCAGCTGACGGCCGCGGCGCTGAACTGCATCATCAGCGGTCAGGGTGCGGACTGCACCGGCGGCCCCAACGGCGATGTGTTCTCGCTCTGCAACCTCGGTTGCGCCGTGTCGGTGGGGAACGCCGCGGGGCCGCTGCCCGCAGGCTTCAACATGGGCTGGTGCATCTCGGCCATCGACTGCCTGAACAACGGCTTCGGGCTTCCAGGCGAGAGCGGTTGCGGCGCTTCGACGGGCTGCCACGAGCGGGAGCTGCCGTGGGACATCATCCCGCGTCCCGCGAACTGCCATGGTTCCGCGCCGGCGAGCTCGGACCGCTGCCAGACGGCGAAGAGCACGGGCTGCGGCATCCTTCCCTTCGACGAAACGAAGTGCAGCGCCGACGCCTGCCCGTAGCCGTGGCGGCGTGACCCCGGATACGCGACTGCGGTCCGGCGAGCATCAAGAATCGCAACCTGGGGCGCCCGAAAGGGCGCCCCGTTTTTTTGCCTGCTCGGCGGGCTCCGCGCGATGGAGTCGATCGCGGCCGCCGACAGGTTGAACAATCCGATGGCCTGAGCCAGGAGGCGGCATGCGACCGAGAGGGCATTTCCTCGGCATGGCTCGATCAACAGTCGCCCAAAGAATGATCCGAGCCAGGCTCTGTCACCGACAGGGCTTCCGGTGAGCTCGTCAAAGTCGCGAAAGATGATCCGACAGGACCGATCACCATGACGGGTGTCCGTGGAGCCTGAGGGCGACCGAGTGTTGAATTTGCCGGTTTCATTGACATAATTGGTCCATGACGGTATAAAGAAGGGTCTACTTGAACCTCAACTTTGAAAGGGGGAGTACCGTCTATGTGTAGAACCTTCCGCAGGACCCTCATGCTGTTCGCGATCGTCGCGTCGATCGCCTCGATTCCGCGGGTCACGTTCGGCTTCGCCGACACGTGCAACGCCCGCGCTGACTTCCAGTATCTCAGCCCGCAGAACTTCTACCAGGTGGGCGAGACCGTCCGCGTCCAGATCCAGCTCGGCTCCGGGATCATCCAGGGCGGGACCCAGGTCACGATCAACCGCGTCCGCTTCGAGCTGGACTGCGCCGGGCTGGGCGTCCCGTGCCCCGATGCCGGGAACCTCGTCGCCTACGCGGGGAACATCACCTCCACCTGCGGCGGGGTGAGCTGGTCGGCCAACAGCGCCGGCGGCACGCTTCCCAACGAGGTCGTGTTCAGCGCGACCCCGGGACTCGTGGTCCCCGCGAACACGCAGTTCGCCTGCGATCTCCAGTTCGATCTCGTCGTGAACCAGCTGCCGGTCTCCGGCATCGCGATCACCCAGGCTGCCGGGTTCGGCATCCCGAACAACGACGCCGTCTGCAACACCGCCGGCTCGCTGGCCGCGGGCAACCAGAGCACGGGCCAGCTGAACGTCTGCAACTGCGACGACGGCAACGCCTGCACCACGGACAGCTGCGATCCGACGCTCGGCTGCCAGCACACGCCCATCGTCTGCAACGACAACAACGCGTGCACGACGGACACCTGCAACCCGGCTTCGGGCTGCGTGTTCACGCCGAACGCGCCGTGCAACGACAACAACGCGTGCACGACCGACACGTGCAACCCGGCCACGGGCTGCGTGTTCACGCCGAACGCGCCGTGCAACGACAACAACGCGTGCACGACGGACACCTGCGACCCGGCGACGGGCTGCGTGTTCACGCCGAACGCGCCGTGCAACGACAACAACGCGTGCACGACCGACACCTGCGACCCGGCGACGGGCTGCGTGTTCACGCCGAACGCGCCGTGCAACGACAACAACGCGTGCACGACGGACACGTGCAGCCCCGCGACGGGCTGCGTCTACACGCCGAATGCGCCGTGCAACGACAACAACGCGTGCACGACGGACACCTGCGACCCGGCCACGGGCTGCGTCTACACGCCGAACGCGCCGTGCAACGACAACAACGCGTGCACGACGGACACCTGCGACCCGGCGACGGGCTGCGTGTACACGCCGAACGCGCCCGTGCAACGACAACAACGCGTGCACGACGGACACGTGCAGCCCGGCGACGGGCTGCGTGTACACGCCGAACGCGCCGTGCAACGACAACAACGCGTGCACGACCGACACCTGCAGCCCGGCGACGGGCTGCGTGTACACCCCGAACGCCCCGTGCAACGACAGCAACGCGTGCACGACGGACACCTGCAACCCGGCGACGGGCTGCGTCTACACGCCGAACGCGCCGTGCAACGACAACAACGCGTGCACGACGGACACGTGCAACCCGGCCACGGGCTGCGTCTACACGCCGAACGCGCCGTGCAACGACAACAACGCGTGCACGACCGACACGTGCGACCCGGCTTCGGGGTGCGTCTACACGCCGAATGCCCCGTGCAACGACAACGACGCATGCACGACCGACACCTGCGTGCCGGCCACCGGCTGCGTCTATACCCCGAACGCGCCGTGCGATGACAGCGATCCCTGCACGGACGACACGTGCGACCCGGCTTCGGGCTGCGTCTACACGCCGAACGACCAGTGCAATTTCATCTGCCGCACTCCCGGCTACTGGGCGACGCACTCCTCGACGACGAAGTCGGCCTGCAGCGACGTGACCGGCGCGGTGATCGCGATGGGCGGCGGCTCGATCGACATCTGCGGCGAGTGTCTGACGGACGGCGCGAACAGCCGCACGCTGGCCCCCGGAGACGCGGCGTCAGCGGTCGAGGCGATGTGCGTGGCAGTGAAGGGGCAGCAGGCCCGTCAACTGGCCCGCCAGCTGACAGCGGCGGCCCTGAACTGCATCATCAGCGGCGGCGGGGCCGACTGCTCCGGGACGGCGAACAGCGATGTCTTCTCGCTCTGCAACCAGGGCTGCGCTGTGGCCGTCGGAAACTCCCCCGATCCGCTGCCCGCGGGCTTCAACATGGGCTGGTGTATTGCCGCGATCGACTGCCTGAACAACGGCTTCGGTCTCCCGACCGAGGCGGGGTGTGGCGCTTCCACGGGCTGCCACGACAGGGCGCTTCCGTGGGACCAGATCCCGCGGCCTGCGAGCTGCGTCGGTCCGGCTCCGGCGAGTTCGGAGCGGTGCCAGGCGGCAAAGGACTCGGGTTGTGGAATCCTGCCCTTCGACGAGTCCAAGTGCAGCGCCGACAGCTGCCCGTAAACCAGTAAGCGCGGCATCCGCGCCAGGCGCGGGTCCGCGCGCAACGAGCCTGACCAGACGGGGCGCCCCTAAAGGCGCCCCGTTTTTTCTTCACCCGGCCTTTCCAGGAAAGGCGGCCCGCAGCTCGAGGAAGAAACATGCGTCACCGGGGCGGCGGGGGACCGGCGGGAGGGGGCGACCGCGATCGGGGACACTAGAGGAACGCGACTGAAATCATCACAAGTGATTTTCACAACAAGAAAACATTCATCATAGAGAATGTCGGAACGGAAGCCGGAACCGGCGCGAATCGAGCCGGCCCCTGTGCGCGGGCTCTGCTAATCGCTGACTCCATTCGATTTCTCTGAATCCTGCCGCACCCCTGCAGCCTCCCGCACCGTCCTCCTGCCATCGCGAACCGCCCAGGGGGCCCCCTGCACATCGCCCGAATGCGGTGGGCATCGGTGGCCGCGACATAGCCCCGCCTCGCATCGTTCCACTGATTCATTTGCATCAGACCCGCATGCCTGACGATCCGGGCGCAGGGATGCCGCGATCTCGCGCATCTCGAATCCCGCGGCGGTTCCTTGACTTCCGTTGTACGTCGGAGTACATGAATGGAAGATCCGAGGGCCTCTCGAGCCTCACCAATCCGAAAGGGGGAGCATTATGGCCAGGACCACGCGCAGGAGTCTGCTCCTGCTGGCGGTGATTTCCGCGTTTGCCGCCGCGCCGCACCTGACATTCGGCCTGTTGGCCGACACCTGCAACGCCAGGTCGGACTTCCAGTACATCAGTCCACAGAACTACTACCAGATCGGGGATACGGTCCGCATCGAGATCGTGCTGGGAGCGGGCCTGATCACCGGGCGGAACCCAGGTCACGATCGACCGTGTCCGGTTCGAGCTCGACTGCACAGCCTGGGTGTTCCCTGCCCTGATGCAGGCAACCTCATCTCCTACGCGGGAAACATCAGCTCGAACTGCGCTGGAATCAGTTGGTCCGCCAACAGCGCCGGCGGACCCGCGCCGAACGAGGTGGTCTTCTCCGCCACGCCCGGGGTCGTGATCCCTGCAGGCCAGGGGACCTTCTGCTCCATCCAGTTCGATGTCCACGTGGACAACTTCCCGCCCACCGGGCTGGTCATCCGGCAGGCCTCCGGGTTCACCATCCCGGCCCTGGATGCAGTGTGCAATACCCCGGGACTCCTGTCCGCGGGCAACCAGAGCACGGGCTCGCTCAACATCTGCAACTGCGACGACGGGAACGCCTGCACGACCGAGGTGTGCGACTCGCAGCTCGGGTGCATCTACACGCCTGTCGTCTGCAACGACAACAACGCGTGCACGACGGACACCTGCGACCCGGCGATCGGGTGCGTCTACACGCCGAACCCGCCGTGCAACGACAACAACGCATGCACGACCGACACGTGCGACCCGGCGATCGGGTGCGTGTACACCCCGAACCCGCCGTGCAACGACAGCAACGCATGCACGACCGACACGTGCGACCCGGCGATCGGGTGCGTCTACACGCCGAACCCGCCGTGCAACGACAGCAACGCGTGCACGACGGACACGTGCGATCCGGCGATCGGGTGCGTGTACACGCCGAACCCGCCGTGCAACGACGGCAACGCCTGCACGACGGACACCTGCGACCCGGCGATCGGGTGCGTCTACACCCCGAACCCGCCGTGCAACGACGGCAACGCCTGCACGACGGACACGTGCGACCCGGCGATCGGGTGCGTGTACACCCCGAACCCGCCCTGCAACGACAGCAACGCGTGCACGACGGACACCTGTGACCCGGCGATCGGGTGCGTCTACACGCCGAACCTCCCGTGCAACGACAGCAACGCCTGCACGACGGACACCTGCGACCCGGCGATCGGGTGCGTGTACACGCCGAACCCGCCGTGCAACGACAGCAACGCGTGCACGACCGACACCTGCGATCCGGCCATCGGGTGCGTGTACACGCCGAACCCGCCGTGCAACGACGGTGACGCGTGCACGACCGACACGTGCGTTCCGGCGATCGGGTGCGTGTACACGCCGAACCCGCCGTGCAACGACAGCGACGCGTGCACGACCGACACCTGCGATCCGGCGATCGGGTGCGTCTACACGCCGAACCCGCCGTGCGACGACCAGAACGCCTGCACGACCGACACGTGCGACCCGGTGATGGGCTGCGTCTACACGCCGAACCCGCCCTGCGACGACGGTGACGCGTGCACGACGGACACGTGCGTTCCTGCGACGGGGTGCGTTTACACCCCGAACGCGCCGTGCGATGACGGCGACGTCTGCACGGACGACACGTGCGACCCTGCCACGGGGTGCGTGTACACGCCGAACGATCAGTGCAACTTCATCTGCCGCACGCCGGGCTACTGGGCGACGCACTCCTCGACGGCGAAGTCGGCCTGCAGCGACGTGACGGGGGCGGTGATCGAGATGGGCGGCGGCTCGCTGAACATCTGCGGCGAGTGCCTGACGAACAACGGGAGCGACCACACGCTGGCCCCCGGGGACGCGGCGTCGGCGGTCGAGGCGATGTGCGTGGCGGTGAAGGGGCAGCAGGCCCGGCAGCTGGCGCGCCAGCTGACGGCGGCGGCCCTCAACTGCATCATCAGCAACGCCGGTGCGGACTGCCTGGACGGTCCGACGGGAGAGGTGTTCAGCCTGTGCAACCAGGGCTGTGCCGTGGCGGTCGGGAACGCTCCCGGACCGGCGCCGGCGGGGTTCAACATGGGCTGGTGCATCTCGGCGATCGACTGCTACAACAACGGCTTTGGTCTTCCGACCGAGGCGGGATGCGGCGCCTCGACGGGCTGCCACGACCGGGCCCTGCCGTGGGACATGATTCCTCGCCCCGCGAACTGCAACGGCCCCGCTCCCGCGAGCTCGGAGCGGTGCCAGGCGGCGAAGGACACGGGCTGCGGGATCCTGCCCTTCGACGAAACCAAGTGCGCTTCGGACAGCTGCCCGTAAGTTCGCGGGCGTCCGGCCCAGCTGGTCACTGAGCCGGTGCGGCTGCGAAGGTTGACCGGGGGCGCCCCTGGAGGGCGCCCCCACCGGAAAACGAGCCGGGAGGGCGCCGAGTCAGCGCCCTCCCGACGCCTCTTCCGGGGAGGAACTCCGGGGGCGAGGGGACGTCGAGCAACTCCCCAGCCCATGGCCAGCGGGCGAGGGAAATGAGTTCGGGTAAGCGCCTGGAAATACAAAAAGTCTTATGTGTCATCAGTTGCCCGAGATGGATTAAATTCATCCGTATTTGATTGACAGCGGAACGTTCAGGGTGTAAATGATTCGGGTCGAAGTGCCTACTCCAAAGGGGGACATATGCGGAAAGTGGGATGTAAGACATTGCTTCTCGTGGCAGTCGTGGCGGCGTTCGCCTCGGCTCCCACACTGACCTTCGGATTCGCCGATTCCTGCAACGCGCGGGCCGACTTCCTGTACCTCAGCCCCGCGAACTACTACCAGGTCGGCGACATCGTGCGCGTCCAGATCCAGCTCGGAAGCGGGATCATCCAGGGCGGCACGCAGGTGACGATCAACCGCGTCCGGTTCGAGCTCGACTGCACGGCGCTGGGCGTGCCCTGCCCGGACGCCGGCAACCTCATCTCCTACGTCGGGAACATCACGTCCACCTGCTCCGTCCCTGTCTTGCTGGGCGGGGGCAGTGTGCTCTGGACGGCCAACAGCGCCGGCGGGACGCTGCCGAACGAAGTCGTGTTCACTGCGACGCCGGGCCTCGTGGTTCCCGCGAACACGCCGTTCCTGTGCGATTTGCAGTTCGATCTTCAGGTGAACGCTCTGCCGATCGGAACCTCGATCAGCCAGGCGGCGGGATTCGGAATTCCGAACAACGATGCGGTCTGCAACACGGCCGGCTCGCTCGCGGCCGGGAACCAGAGCACCGGGCAGCTGAACATCTGCAACTGCGATGACGGCGACGCGTGCACGAACGACGTCTGCGACCCGTCGCTCGGGTGCCAGCACACGCCGATCACCTGCAACGACGGCGACGCGTGCACGACGGACACCTGCATCCCGGCGACGGGCTGCGTGTACACGCCGAACGCGCCCTGCAACGACGGGGACGCATGCACGACGGACACGTGCAACCCGGCGACGGGCTGCGTGTACACGCCGAACCCGCCCTGCAACGACAACGACGCGTGCACGACGGACACGTGCAACCCGGCGACGGGCTGCGTGTACACGCCGAACCCGCCGTGCAACGACAACAACGCGTGCACGGCGGACACGTGCGACCCGGCGATCGGCTGCGTCTACACCGCGCTTCCGCCGTGCGACGACAGCAACGCCTGCACGACGGACACGTGCGACCCGGCGGTCGGCTGTGTCTACACCGCGATCAGCTGCGACGACCAGGACCTCTGCACGATCGACATCGTGCGACCCGGCGACGGGCTGCCAGCACAGCGCCATCACCTGCGATGACGGCGACGTCTGCACGACCGACTCGTGCGATCCGGCGAGCGGGTGCGTGTATGTCCCGGCCGATCCTCTGCCGCAGGAGTGCACGCTGCCGTGCCGGATCACCGGCGGCGGCCTGGTGTGGGAGGACACGACGGGGACGTTCACGACCGACCCGACGCTGCTCGCCACCATCGACCGCGCCTCGTTCGGCGGCCAGGTGGGGGCTCCGTACGGTCTCGTGGGCTGCCACGACAACTACGACCAGATCCAGGGCGAGTGGACGCACCTGCGCCATCACAGGCGCGGATCGTTCCACGCGAGCCTGTACAACAGCCTGGTGTGCGGCTGCGACGACGGCAGCGGCGGCCCCGGCGTCCTGGACGGGAACCTGTGCAACCCGTTCCACGGCGACCCGGGTCCGGAGCCTCGCCCTGCCCCGGCGAACATCGCGTGCTGGAGCGGCGTCGGGATGTACAACCGGACGAACGGGAAGCGTGCGATCCCCGTTGCGTTCAAGGTGAACGTGGCGGACCGTGGCGAGCCGGGAGCCGGTTCGAACGCGGGCCAGCCCGACTACTACAGGATCCAGATCTGGATCCCGGGCGCTCACGAAACAGCCGACGGTCTTGCGGCCGCGATCTGCTGCACCGACCCGGCGCCGGATGTTCGCGCTCCGGACGTTGCGGACGGCGGTGACCTGATCCGCGGGAACATCCAGATTCATCCGCCGACGGGCAACCCGCGCAATCCGTAGAGCGGGGTTGACCGGAACGGCCAGCCGGAAAGAGCCGGTGAGGCGGATCCACTGACCGCCTGACGCGGCGCAGAGCAGGTAGCTGAGAGGGGAGAGCGCTCACGGGCGCTCTCCCCTTTTTTTGTGAACCGGTGCCAGGCGGGGAGTCGGACATTCCTGCGGCTAATCACTGGGCCGCGGCATCATTCCGAGAAATGTTGATCTGGTCCGAAAACGCCCGATCTGGTCCGCGGATGATTGACTCTGATCGGCGACCGGCGTAAATGATAGGGGACCGAAGTGCGCAAAAACATAAGGGGGAACCATGAAGAATTTCGGTTGTAGGACCTTGGTCCTGGTGGCGGTCGTGGCGGCTCTCGCCATGGCCCCGAAAGTGACTTTCGGATTTGCCGATTCCTGCAACGCGCGGGCCGACTTCCTGTACCTCAGCCCGCAGAACTACTACCAGGTCGGCGACACCGTGCGCGTCCAGATCCAGCTCGGAAGCGGGATCATCCAGGGCGGCACGCAGGTGACGATCAACCGTGTCCGGTTCGAGCTGGACTGCACGGCCCTGGGCGTGCCTTGCCCGGACGCCGGCAACCTCATCTCGTACGCCGGGAACATCACGTCCACCTGCGCCGGCGTGTCCTGGACCGCCAACAGCGCCGGCGGAACGCTGCCGAACGAGGTCGTGTTCAGCGCGGCGCCGGGGCTGATGGTTCCGGCGAACACGTCCGTTCGCTCTGCGACCTGCAGTTCGACCTCGTGGTGAACGCGCTGCCGCTCGGCGACACGATCAGCCAGGCGGCCGGGCTTCAGCATCCCGAACAACGACGCCGTCTGCAACACGGTCGGCTCGCTGGCCGCGGGGAACCAGAGCACGGGCCAGCTGAACATCTGCAACTGCGATGACGGCGACGCCTGCACGACCGACTCGTGCAATCCGTCCCTCGGGTGCCAGCACACGCCGATCACCTGCAACGACGGCAATGCCTGCACGACCGATACGTGCGTCCCGGCGACGGGCTGCGTGTACACCCCGAACCCGCCGTGCAACGACAGCAACGCGTGCACGACGGACACCTGCAACCCGGCGACGGGCTGCGTGTACACCCCGAACCCGCCGTGCAACGACAACAACGCGTGCACGACCGATACGTGCGTCCCGGCGACGGGCTGCGTGTACACGCCGAACATCGTGTGCAACGACAACAACGCGTGCACGACCGACACGTGCGTTCCTGAGACCGGCTGCGTGTACACGCCGAACCCGCCGTGCAACGACAGCAACGCGTGCACGACGGACACGTGCGACCCGGCGATCGGGTGCGTGTATACCCCGAACCCGCCCTGCAACGACAACGACGCGTGCACGACCGACACCTGCGTGCCGGCCACCGGCTGCGTCTATACCCCGAACGCGCCGTGCGACGACGGCGACCCCTGCACCGACGACACGTGCGACCCGGCTTCGGGCTGCGTCTACACGCCGAACGACCAGTGCGCCTTCATCTGCCGGACCCCCGGCTACTGGGCGACGCACTCCTCGACGGCGAAGTCGGCCTGCAGCGACGTGACGGGCGCGGTGATCGAGATGGGCGGCGGCTCGATCAACATCTGCGGCGAGTGCCTGACGAACGCCGCGAACGGCCACACGCCGGGCGCCGGAGACGCGGCGTCGGCGGTCGAGGCGATGTGCGTGGCCGTGAAGGGGCAGCAGGCCCGCCAGCTGGCCCGCCAGCTGACGGCGGCGGCGCTGAACTGCATCATCAGCGGCGGCGCGGCGGACTGCTCCGGCACGCAGAACAGCGACGTGTTCTCGCTCTGCAACCAGGGCTGCGCGGTGGCGGTGGGGAACTCTCCCGATCCGCTCCCCGAGGGCTTCAACATGGGCTGGTGCATCGCGGCGATCGACTGCCTGAACAACGGCTTCGGGCTTCCGACCGAGGCGGGCTGCGGCGCTTCGACGGGCTGCCACGACAGGGCGCTGCCCTGGGACATGATCCCGAGGCCGGCGAACTGCAACGGTCCCGCTCCGGCGAGCTCGGAGAAGTGCCAGGCGGCGAAGGACTCGGGCTGTGGAGTCCTGCCGTTCGACGAATCCAAGTGCGCTTCGGACAGCTGCCCGTAGTGCGGCAGTAACCGGGTCGGCCAGTCGGCGATCCGGGCAGGACGAAACAAACCACGGGGGGCGCCCGCTGAGGGCGCCCCCCGTGTATACTGAGTGCCCGGGACCGGTCCCTGCTGGCAAGTGACCTTCCCGATCTCCGTGAATGGTGACGTACGCGGGGGATGAGGTGGATCCGGAGAGAGGACCCGGGAGAAGTTCCGGGCTCGAAAAATCACAGACAGGCGCAATTCACCCGCGGGAAAAACCTCTCGCTTATCGTTCATACCGATCTCGATCGTACTTGTCCGCAAGTGGTTGACGCTGGTACCCCAGCACCGTATATCGTTGGGGTCCATTGTTGTTATTGAAAAAGGGGGATACATATGCGGAAGTTTGGTTGTAGAAGCCTCATCCTTCTCGTGGCCGTCGCGGCGCTCGCCGCGGCCCCGAGGCCGACCTTCGGCTTTGCCGACGCGTGCAACGCCCGGGCCGATTTCCAGTACCTGAGCCCGCAGAACTTCTACCAGATCGGCGACACCGTCCGCGTCCAGATCCAGCTCGGAAGCGGGATCATCCAGGGCGGAACGCAGGTGGCCATCAGCCGCGTCCGGTTCGAGCTCGACTGCACGGCCCTGGGCGTTCCCTGCCCGGACGCCGGCAACCTCATCTCCTACGCGGGGAACATCTCGTCCTCCTGCGGCGGGGTGGCCTGGACGGCCAACAGCGCGGGCGGGACGCTTCCCAACGAGGTCGTGTTCAGCGCGTCGCCGGCTCTCGTGGTTCCCGCGGGCACGCCGTTCGCCTGCGATCTGCAGTTCGACCTCGTGGTGAACGCGCTGCCTCTCGGCGCCTCGATCAGCCAGGCGGCCGGGTTCACGATCCCGAACAACGATGCGGTCTGCAACACGGCCGGCTCGCTCGCGGCCGGGAACCAGAGCACGGGCCAGCTGAACATCTGCAACTGCGATGACGGCAACGCCTGCACGACCGACGTCTGCGACCCGGCCCTCGGGTGCCAGCACACGCCGATCGTCTGCAACGACGGCAACGCGTGCACGACGGACACCTGCAACCCGGCGACGGGCTGCGTGTACACGCCGAACGCGCCGTGCAACGACAACAACGCGTGCACGACGGACACGTGCAACCCGGCGACGGGCTGCGTGTTCACTCCGAACGCGCCCGTGCAACGACAGCAACGCGTGCACGACGGACACCTGCGACCCGGCGACGGGCTGCGTGTACACGCCGAACGCGCCGTGCAACGACAACAACGCGTGCACGACCGACACGTGCAACCCGGCGACGGGCTGCGTGTTCACGCCGAACGCGCCGTGCAACGACAGCAACGCGTGCACGACGGATACCTGCGACCCGGCGACGGGCTGCGTCTACACGCCGAACGCTCCGTGCAACGACGGCAACGCGTGCACGACGGATACCTGCGACCCGGCGACGGGCTGCGTGTACACGCCGAACGCTCCGTGCAACGACAGCAACGCGTGCACGACCGACACGTGCGACCCGGCGATCGGGCTGCGTGTACACGCCGAACGCTCCGTGCAACGACGGCAACGCGTGCACGACGGACACCTGCGACCCGGCGATCGGGCTGCGTGTACACGCCGAACGCGCCGTGCAACGACAACAACGCGTGCACGACCGACACGTGCGACCCGGCGATGGGCTGCGTGTACACGCCGAACGCGCCGTGCAACGACGGCGACGCGTGCACGACGGACACGTGCGACCCGGCGAGCGGCTGCGTCTACACGCCGAACGCGCCGTGCAACGACGGCAACGCGTGCACGACGGATACCTGCAACCCGGCGACGGGCTGCGTGTACACGCCGAACGCGCCGTGCAACGACGACGACGCCTGCACGACCGACACGTGCGACCCGGCGATGCGGCTGCGTCTACACGCCGAACGCGCCGTGCAACGACGGCAACGCCTGCACGGACGACACGTGCGACCCGGCCGTCGGCTGCGTCTACACCGCGATCAGCTGCGACGATCAGAATGTCTGCACGATCGACTCGTGCGACCCGGCGGTGGGCTGTGTGCACACCGCCATAGTCTGCGACGACGGCGACGTCTGCACGGACGATTCGTGCGATCCGGCGAGCGGATGCGTTTACGTTCCGGCCGATCCTCTGCCGCAGGAGTGCACGCTGCCGTGCCGGATCACCGGCGGCGGCCTGGTGTGGGAGGACACGACGGGGACGTTCACGACCGACCCGACGCTGCTCGCCACCATCGACCGCGCCTCGTTCGGCGGCCAGGTGGGCGCGCCGTACGGTCTCGTGGGCTGCCACGACAACTACGACCAGATCCAGGGCGAGTGGACGCACCTGCGTCACCGCAGGCGCGGATCGTTCCACGCGAGCCTGTACAACAGCCTGGTGTGCGGCTGCGACGATGGCAGCGGCGGACCCGGCGTTTACGACGGCCGCCTGTGCAATCCGTTCCACGGCGACCCCGGTCCGGAGCCTCGTCCGTCGCCGGCGAACATCGCGTGCTGGAGCGGCGTGGGCCAGTACAACCGGACGAACGGGAAGCGTGCGATCCCCGTCGCGTTCCGCGTGCACGTCGCGGACCGCGGGGAGCCGGGAGCCGGCTCGAACGCCGGTCAGCCCGACTTCTACAAGATCGAGATCTGGATCCCGGGCGCTCATGAGACCGCCGACGGGCTCGCGGCTTCGATCTGCTGCACGGACTCTGCTCCGGACGTTCGCCTTCCGGACGTGTCGGACGGCGGCGACCTGATCCGCGGGAACATCCAGATCCATCCGCCGACGGGGAACCCGCGCAATCCGTAGGCTGGGTTGGCCGGCAGGGCCGGCTGAAGAGGGAACCGTCGAGGGAGTCAGAGTGACCGCCTGAGACGGCAGACAGTCGACAGCAAGCAGGGGAGAGCGCCCTCGGGTGCTCTCCCCTTTTTTTCGGTCAGCCGGCCGAAAGTAGCCCGGAGAATGTTTCCGGGCACAAAACCCGCCTCTCATCGTCCGGCTCTCACCTCCTGGACGGTTCGGAACCTTGTGAATTCCTTCGCAAGTGCTTGACCTCCCGGGGGGCGTCAGCGTACATAAATGGGAGACCGCTGGCCTACCTTGGAAAGGGGGAGAAAGAATGTCTAGATCTCTGTGTAGAGCCTTTGTCCTGATCGCTGTGGTCGCGGCCCTTGGCGGCCGCGCCCAGGCCGACCTTCGGCCTGTTTGCCGACACCTGCAACGCGCGATCGGACTTCCAGTACCTCAACCCGCAGAACTACTACCAGATAGGGGACACGGTCCGCATCGAGATCCAGCCTGGGAGCAGGTCTGATCACGGGTGGAACGCAGGTCACGATCAATCGTGTCCGGTTCGAGCTCGACTGCACGACGACCTGGCGTTCCCTGCTCGGATGCCGGGAACCTCATCTCGTACGCCGGGAACATCACCTCGACCTGCCCGGGAACCAACTGGACCGCCAACAGCGCCGGCGGGACGATCCCGAACGAGGTCGTCTTCTCCGCCGCGCCCGGCGTGATCATCCCGGCGGGACAGGCGACGTTCTGCGCGATCCAGTTCGACGTCCACGTGGACGCCTTCCCGGTCGTGGGCCAGACGATCAGCCAGGCCTCCGGGTTCACGATCCCGACCAACGACGCAGTCTGCAACACGCGCGGACCTCCTCCCGGCCGGCAACCAGAGCACGGGCGAGCTGAGCATCTGCAACTGCGATGACGGAAACGCCTGCACGACCGAGGTCTGCGACCCGCAGCTCGGTTGCCTCTACACGCCCGTGATCTGCAACGACAACAACGCGTGCACGCAGGACACTTGCAACCCGGCAACGGGCTGCGTGTTCACGCCGATCGTCTGCAACGACAGCAATGCGTGCACGACGGACACCTGCAACCCGGCGACGGGCTGCGTGTTCACGCCGAACCCGCCGTGCGACGACAAGCAACGCGTGCACGACGGACACCTGCGATCCGGCGATCGGGCTGCGTGTTCACGCCGAACCCGCCGTGCGACGACCAGAACGCGTGCACGACGGACACCTGCGATCCGGCGATCGGGTGCGTGTTCACGCCGAACCCGCCGTGCAACGACGGCAACGCGTGCACGACGGACACCTGCGATCCGGCGATCGGGTGCGTCTCACGCCGAACCCGCCGTGCGACGACAGCAACGCGTGCACGACGGACACCTGCGATCCGGCGATCGGCTGCGTGTTCACGCCGAACCCGCCGTGCAACGACGGCAACGCGTGCACGACGGACACCTGCGATCCGGCGATCGGGTGCGTGTACACGCCGAACCCGCCGTGCAACGACGGCAACGCGTGCACGACGGACACCTGCGATCCGGCGATCGGGTGCGTCTACACGCCGAACCCGCCGTGCGACGACCAGAACGCGTGCACGACGGACACCTGCGATCCGGCGATCGGGTGCGTCTACACGCCGAACCCGCCGTGCAACGACGGCAACGCGTGCACGACGGACACCTGCGATCCGGCGATCGGCTGCGTCTACACGCCGAACCCGCCGTGCAACGACGGCAACGCGTGCACGACGGACACCTGCGATCCGGCGATCGGGTGCGTCTACACGCCGAACCCGCCGTGCGACGACAGAACGCGTGCACGACGGACACCTGCGATCCGGCGATCGGGTGCGTCTACACGCCGAACCCGCCGTGCAACGACGGCAACGCGTGCACGACGGACACCTGCGATCCGGCGATCGGGTGCGTCTACACGCCGAACCCGCCGTGCGACGACCAGAACGCGTGCACGACCGACACCTGCGACCCGGCGATCGGGTGCGTCTACACGCCGAACCCGCCGTGCAACGACGGCAACGCGTGCACGACGGACACCTGCGATCCGGCGATCGGGTGCGTCTACACGCCGAACCCGCCGTGCAACGACGGCAACGCGTGCACGACGGACACCTGCAACCCGGCGACGGGCTGCGTCTACACGCCGAATCCGCCCGTGCGACGACAGCAACGCGTGCACGACGGACACCTGCGATCCGGCGATCGGATGCGTCTATACGCCGAACCCGCCGTGCAACGACAGCGACGCGTGCACGAACGACGTGTGCGTCCCTGCCGTTGGCTGCGTGTACACCGCGATCGATTGCACGGACCCTGATCCGTGCACCATCGATACCTGCGACCCCGTGATCGGCTGCGTTTACACGCCGATCAACTGCGACGACGGCAACGCCTGCACGGCCGAGTCCTGCGAGGCCACCGGGCAGTGCGTGTACTCGTACCTGAACTGTGACGACGGAGACGCCTGCACCGACGATTCGTGCGACCCGGCGAGCGGGTGTGTGCACACCGCGGTTGTGTGCGACGACGGGGACGTGTGCACGGACGATTCGTGCGATCCCGCGGTGGGCTGCGTGTTTGTTCCGGCCGATCCCCTGCCGCAGGAGTGCACGCTGCCGTGCCGGATCACCGGCGGCGGCCTGGTGTGGGAGGACACGACGGGGACGTTCACGACCGACCCGACGCTGCTTGCCACCATCGAGCGCGCTTCGTTCGGCGGCCAGGTGGGGGCGCCGTACGGTCTCGTGGGCTGCCACGACAACTACGACCAGATCCAGGGCGAGTGGACGCACCTGCGTCACCGCAGGCGCGGATCGTTCCACGCGAGCCTGTACAACAGCCTGGTGTGCGGCTGCGACGACGGCAGCGGCGGACCCGGCGTGTACGACGGCCGCCTGTGCAATCCGTTCCACGGCGACCCCGGTCCGGAGCCTCGTCCGTCGCCGGCGAACATCGCGTGCTGGAGCGGCGTCGGGATGTACAACCGGACGAACGGCCGCAGGGCGATCCCCGTGGCGTTCAAGGTGAACGTGGCGGACCGTGGGCGAGCCGGGAGCCGGCTCGAACGCGGGCCAGCCGGACTACTACAGGATCCAGATCTGGATCCCGGGAGCTCACGAGACGGCGGACGGTCTCGCGGCGGCGATCTGCTGCACGGACCCGGCGCCGGACGTTCGTGCTCCGGACGTTGCGGACGGCGGCGACCTGATCCGCGGGAACATCCAGATCCATCCGCCGACGGGCAACCCGCACAACCCGTAGGCTGGGTTGCCGGGACAGCCGGCGCGAGAAGTAGCCGGTGAGGCAGTCCAGGTGACTGCCTGACCCGGCAGGGATCAGACAGCAAAAAGGGGAGAGCGCCCGAGGGCGCCCTCCCCTTTTCTTTTCCAGGGTCAGGGATGTAGCTAGGGAAGGAACTTCGAGAGGAAGAAGTCGGTGTTGTCGCCGCCGGCCGAGGAGATGGGGCCGGGGCCGAAGTCCACGAGGTTCTGGAACGTGCCGGTGATCAGGACGTTGTCGGCGCCGTCCACGGCGATGGCGTTGCCCTGGCCTCCGCCGCTGCGGAACCGCTTCGACCAGAGGTGGTAGCCGCCCGAGGAGAACTTCGCGGCGAAGACGGTGGCGGAGTCGGAGGTCAGGGGGCCGCCGCCGAAGTCGATCGGTCCCGAGCCGAACCCCGTGACGCACGATGTTGTCGGCGCCGTCCACGGCGACACCGTAGCCGAAGCCGCGGTACATGCTGGAGGCGGTGAAGCTCCTGGACCAGACGTGCGAGCCGTTGGCGCCGTCCAGCTTGGCGAGGAACACGGTCTCGGCCGCGGGGTTCGGCAGGGGGCCGCCCCCGAAGTCGATCGCCGTCATGAAGTAGCCCGTCAGGACCAGGTTGTCGCACGTGGTCGAAGGCGAGGCCATAGGCCTGCTGATCGTTGGCGCCGCCGAAGCTCTTCGACCAGAGGTGGGCGCCCGAGGAGGAGTACTCGGCGACGAACACGTCGAGACCGCCGCCGTTCACCAGGGCGCCGCCGCCGAAGTCCACCGGGCCGCCGAACGTGCCGGCGATCGCGATGTTGCCCGCGGTGTCGATCGGCGAGCCCCATGGTGTTCCCCTGGGTGCTCAGCGCGCCGTCCATCCTCCCGAACCGCTTCGCCCACAGGTAGGACGCCGTCCAGCGCCGAGTACTTGGCGAGGAAGGGGAGGTTGTAGGGATTGGTGTTCGCGACCGACCCGCCGCCGAAGTCCACGGCGCCGCGGAACGAGCCGGTGAGGACGATGTTGCCCGATCCGTCGAGGGCGACGACGTTGCCCATGTCGATGCCGGTCCCGCCGATGCTCTTCTTCCAGATCACGCTCCCGTTGGTCCCGGACAGCTTCACGAGGAAGATGTCGTACGAGCCGGCGGAGGTCATCGAGGAGGTGCCGAAGCTGGCCGTGTCCTGGTACTGGCCGGTGATGATGAGGTTCCCCGAGCCGTCCACGAGGATCCCCTTGCCGAAGTCGTCATACTGGCCGCCGAACCGCTTGACCCAGAGGTTCGTGCCGTCGGCGCCGTACTTGGCGACGAAGATGTCGGAGAAGCCGGCGCTCGTGACCGGTCCGGCTCCGAAGTCGGCGGTGTCCTGGAACTGGCCGATGACGTAGGCGTTGCCGGCCCGCGTCCACCGCGATGGCGGATCCCGAGTCGGGCAGGTAGGCGCCGCCGGCCCTCTTGGCCCACGTGTATTCGCCGCCCTGACCGGCGCACGAGAGGCTGTAGGTGCCCCCGATGGGGCACTTGGCCGACTCGTTGCCGGCGTTGTCGATTGCCGAGATCTCGTAGGAGTAGAACAGTGCCTCCCTCAGGCCCGAGTCCGTGATGGAAACGGTGCCGCCGGAGGCGGGCTGCAGGGTCTGCGTGTAGTACGAGCCCGAGCGGTAGATCTTGTAGCCGCGCAGGCCGGAGCCGCCCGTGTCGGTCGAAGCGGTCCAGCTGACCGTGAGCACCCCGCATGCGGGCGCGGTGACGATCAGGCCGGTCGGAACGGTCGGCTTGATGGTGTCGGAGGAGGTCGCCTGGGTCGTGACGGAGGCGACGTTCGAAGTCGCGGAGTAGCCCGAGGCGCCGGCGGCGCTGACGCGGTAGTAGTAGGTGGTCGAGGCGGTGAGCCCCGTGTCCGAGTAGGCCGTGTTGTTGGCGCCCGTGGTGGCGCGCTGGCTCCACGGCCCGGTGGAGACCGTCGCCCGCTCGATCTTGAAGCCGGTCTCGTTGGTCGAGTTGTCGGTCCAGGCGAGGTTGATGGAGGTCGAGGAGACGGCGGTCGCGGTGAGGCCCGTGGGGGCCGCCGGAACGCCGCTCTGCGCCTGCGTGGTCGCGGAGGCGGTGTTGGAGTAGGTCGAATCGCCGGCCGCGTTGGTGGCGCGGACCCGGTAGTAGTAGGTCGTCGAGGCCGCGAGGCCGGAGTCCGAGTAGCCGGTGACGCTCGCGCCGGTGACGGCGATCTGGGTGAACGGTCCCGCGGAGGCGGTAGCCCGCTCGACCTTGAAGCCGGTCTCGTTGGAGGAGTTGTCGGCCCAGAAGAGGGTGATGCCGCTCGAGGAGGCCGCGGTCGCGGCCAGGCCCGTCGGCGCAGCCGGAGCGGTCGCCTGGGCCTGCGTCGTGGCCGAGGCGGTGCTGGAGTAGGCCGAATCGCCCGCCGCGTTGGTGGCGCGGACCCGGTAGTAATAGGTGGTGGACGCTGTCAGGCCGGAGTCCGAGTAGCCGGTGACGCCGGTCCCGGTGACGGCGATCTGGGTGAACGGTCCCGCGGCGGCGGTGGCCCGTTCGAGCTTGAAGCCGCTCTCGTTGGTGGAGTTGTCGATCCAGGTGAGGTCCACCTGGGTCGAGGAGACCGCGGTGGCCGCAAGGCCGGTCGGCGCCGCCGGGATGGCCATCAGGGTGGTCGCGCTGACCGTGCTCGTGTAGGCCGAATCGCCCGCGGCGTTGGTCGCGCGGATGCGGTAGTAGTAGGTCGTGGAAGCGAACAGTCCGGGATCCGTGTAGCTGGTCGCGCTCGCCAGGGTGATGGCGATCTGGGTGAACGGCCCGGCGGCCGCGGTCGCGCGCTCGACCTTGAAGCCGGTCTCGTTCGACGAGTTGTCGGTCCAGGTGAGTGTGATCTGGCTCGAGGAGGCCGCCGTCGCGGCGAGCCCGGTCGGCGCGGCCGGGATGGACAGCGAGGTGGTCGCGCTGGCGGTGCCCGAGTAGGCGGAATCACCGGCGGCGTTGGTCGCACGGATCCGGTAGTAGTAGGTCGTGGAAGCGGACAGGCCCGTGTCCGGGTAGCTCGTCGCCCCGGCGAGGGTGATGGCGATCTGGGTGAATGGGCCGGCGGCCGCGGTGGCGCGCTCGACCTTGAAGCCGGTCTCGTTGGAGGAGTTATCGGTCCAGGCTGAGGTTGATCTGGCTCCCGGAAACCGCGGTCGCCGCGAGGGCGGTCGGTGCGGCCGGGATGGTCAGGGCAGTGGTCGCGCTGGCGGTGCTGGAGTAGGCGGAATCGCCGGCGGTGTTGGTGGCGCGAACGCGGTAGTAGTAGGTGGTCGCCTCGCTCAGGCCGGAATCAGCGTAGGCCGTGGCGCCCGCGAGGGTAGGGCGATCTGGGTGAACGGTCCGGCGGCGGCGGTGGCGCGCTCGACCTTGAAGCCGGTCTCGTTGGAGGAGTTGTCGGTCCAGGTGAGGTTGATCTGGCTCGCGGAGGCCGCCGTCGCCGCGAGGGCGGTCGGCGCGGCCGGGATGGTCAGGGAGGTGGTCGCGCTGGCGGTGTTCGAGTAGGCGGAATCGCCGGCGCCGTTGGTGGCGCGGACGCGGTAGTAGTAGGTGGTCGCCGAGGACAGGCCGGAATCCGAGTAGCCCGTGGCGCCCGCGAGGGTGAGGGCGATCTGGGTGAACGGTCCGGCGGCGGCGGTGGCGCGCTCGACCTTGAAGCCGGTCTCGTTCGTGGAGTTGTCGGTCCAGCGAGAGGTTGATCTGGCTCGCGGAGGCTGCGGTCAGCCGCGAGGGCGGTCGGCGCGGCCGGGACGGTCAGGGAGGTGGTCGCGCTGGCGGTATTGGAGTAGGCGGAGTCGCCGGCGCCGTTGGTGGCGCGGACGCGGTAGTAGTAGGTGGTCGCGGAAGAGAGGCCGGAATCCGAGTAGCCCGTGGCGCCCGCGAGGGTGAGGGCGATCTGGGTGAATGGGCCGGCAGCCGCGGTGGCGCGCTCGACCTTGAAGCCGGTCTCGTTCGAGGAGTTGTCGGTCCACGAGAGGTTGATCTGGCTCGCGGAGGCTGCCGCCGCCGCGAGGGCGGTCGGCGCCGCCGGGATGGTGAGGGAAGTAGTCGCGCTGGCGGTGTTCGAGTAGGCGGAATCGCCGGCGGTGTTGGTGGCGCGGACGCGGTAGTAGTAGGTGGTCGCCGAGGAGAGGCCGGAATCCGAGTAGCCGGTGACGCCCGCGAGGGTAAGGGCGATCTGGGTGAACGGACCGGCCGGCCGCGGTGGCGCGCTCGACCTTGAAGCCGGTCTCGTTGGAGGAGTTGTCGGTCCAGCGAGAGGTTGATCTGGCTGGCGGAGGCCGCCGTCGCGACGAGCCCGGTCGGCGCGGCCGGAATCGTGAGAGAGGTGGTCGCGCTGGCGGTGTTCGAGTAGGCCGAATCACCCGCAGCGTTGGTGGCGCAGACGCGGTAGTAGTAGGTGGTCGCCTCGCTCAGGCCGGAGTCGGAGAACGAAGCGGAGGTCGTCGTCGCGATCTGGGTGAACGGCCCGGCGGCCGCGGTGGCGCGCTCGACCTTGAACCCTGTCTCGTTCAGGGAGTTGTCCGTCCAGGCCAGCGAGATCGAACTGGCGGAGGCAGCGGCGGCGGTAAGAGCCGATGGCGCCGCCGGAAGGGTGACCCGCGTGGTCGCACTGGCGGTGTTCGAGTAGGCCGAATCGCCGGCAGCGTTGGTGGCGCGGACGCGGTAGTAGTAGGTCGTCGCCTCGCTCAGTCCGGAGTCGGAGAACGAAGCGGCCGTGGTCGTAGCGATCTGGGTGAACGGTCCGGCCGCCGCGCTCGCGCGCTCGACCTTGAAGCCGGTCTCGTTCGTGGAGTTGTCGGTCCACGAGAGGTTGATCTGGCTCGCGGAGGCCGCCGCCGCCGCGAGGGCGGTCGGCGCGGCGGGCACCGACTGGAAGGTCGCTGCGCTCGCCGTACCCGAGTACGGGGAGTCTCCCTGGGCGTTGGTGGCCCGGACCCTGTAGAAATAGGTCGTCGCGGGGGAAAGTCCCGTGTCCGAATAGGCAGGGGCCGTCGTCGCGGCGATCTGGCTGAACGGCCCGGCTGCCGTCGGTCCGCGCTCGACCTTGAAGCCGGTTTCGTTCGTCGACCCGGCCGTCCAGGTCAAGTCGATCTGGCTCGAGGACGTGGCCGTCGCCGTCAGGCCGACAGGGGCCGAAGGGGCGGTGGCGGAGGGATTGATGGTCACGATGGCCGTGTCGCTCGCCGTCCCGCCGAGATCGTCGGTCACGGTAAGGGTCACGTTGTAGGTCCCGTTCGTCGTGAAGATGTGGGTCGTGGTCACGCCGGTCCCGGTCCAGCCGTCGCCGAAGTTCCACGAGTACCCGACGATCACGCCGTCGAGGTCCCTGGAGTTGGAGCCGTTGAAGGTGACGACGGCGCCGGCGGTCGCGGTCTGGTCGGGCCCGGCGCTCGGCAGCGGGGCGCGGTTGAGGATCGTCGCGATCGCGCCGTCGGAGGCTGTCGCGCCCAGGTCGTCCGTGACGGTCAACCCCACGGTGTAGGTGCCCGCGTCCGCGAACGCATGCGTGACGACCGCGCCGCTCGCCGTCGCGCCGTCGCCGAACGTCCACGAATAGGAAACGATCGTCCCGTCCGTGTCGGAGGATCCGGAGGCGTCGAAGGTCAGGGTCGTGAGCGTCTCGGCGGTCTGATCGGGGCCGGCGTGGGCCACCGGCGGCTGGTTGGCGATGGAGCAGGCGGTCGTCGTGGCGCTGACGGGCACGCTCATCGGCGAGTAGTTCCCAGCGTTATCGTAGGCGACGAGGTTGTAGGAGTGCGGGCTCAGGGGAGCGAGACCGCTGTCGGAGAACGAGTTCCCTGGCGTCGATCCCACCACGGAGCCGTCGCGGTAAATCTGGTATCCGGCGAGGCCGGTCCCGGTGTCGGTCGAAGAGGCCCACGTGATGTCGATCTGCTTGCAGCCCGCGACGTCGGCGACCAGTCCGGTCGGTACGCTCGGCGGCTGCAGGTCGTTCCCCTGCGTCATCACGGAGGCGACGTTCGAATAGTCCGAGGCGGGGTAACCCTTGCGGAGCGCCTGGACGCGATAGTAATAGGTCGTCGCCGGGCTGAGGCCGGTGCTCCGGTAGCTCGTGACGTTGGAGCGGGTCTTGGCGATCTTGACCAAGCCGCTGGTCGGACTGAGGCTTCGCTCGACGTTGTAGCCGCTCTCGTTCGTCGCGTTGTCAGACCACGCGAGGTTGACGATCGTGTCGGTGGCGGCGCTGGCCGTCAGGTTGGACGGGGGGAGGAACACGCCACCGCCGCCGGACCCCTGCGAGGTCGCGGTCCTGCCGCTCAGGGCGACGACCGGGGTGGCGTCCAGCTGCGCTGCCACGCCGAGGGTCAGAAGCCCCAGGATCATCGAAAGGGCTCGAATGGGTCGGGACGTCATCGAAGGCCACCTTTCTTCGGCAACCCGGCTATCAGGCGTTCGGCCTGACCCGTGGCTTTGCGTCCCCGCCTCACGACGGGTTTGCCTCTTGTCGGGAAGGGGTCTCCGCCACCCGGAAACCTCTCGCCCACTTCGCGCTATCGGCTATTCACACATGTCTCCAAGCCCCGATCTCAGCAAAGATCGAACCAGCGGTCCTGACGTCGTGTTTTCAAGGAGTTACGGGGCGGGAGGCAGATGGGCGTCGTCACAGGATTGTCATCCCCGGGACGGATTCGTAATCGGCCCCGCCGGCAGGGCGGGGGCCGATTACGCCCCCGCAGCCGATGACAAAAGGGGAGAGCGCCCTGCGGGCGCTCTCCCCTTTCCGTATCGTGTCTGAGAGTGCGGGCTAGGGCTGGAACTTCGCGACGAAGAAGTCTGTGTTGTCGCCGCCGGCGGAAGAGACAGGGCCGGGGCCGAAGTCCACGAGGTTCTGGAACGTGCCGGCGATCAGGACGTTGTCGGCGCCGTCCACGGCGATGGCGTTGCCCTGGCCGCCGCCGCTGCGGAACCGCTTCGACCAGAGGTGGTAGCCGCCCGAGGAGAACTTCGCGGCGAAGATGGTGGCGGAGTCGGAGGTCAGGGGGCCTCCGCCGAAGTCGATCGGTCCCGAGCCGAAGCCGGTGAGCACGATGTTGTCGGCGCCGTCCACGGCGACGCCGTAGCCGAAGCCCCGGTACATGCTGGAGGCCGTGAAGCTCCTGGACCAGATGTGCGCGCCGTTGGCGCCGGCCAGCTTGGCGAGGAAGACGGTCTCGGCCGCGGGGTTGGGCAGCGCCCCGCCACCGAAGTCGATCGTCCCGAGGAAGTACCCCGTCACGGCCAGGTTGCCGATGTGGTCAAAAGCGAGGCCATAGGCCTGCTGATCGTTGGCGCCGCCGAATCCCTTCGCCCAGATGTAGGAGCCCGAGGAGGAGTACTCGGCGACGAACACGTCGAGACCACCGCCGTTCACGAGCGCGCCGCCGCCGAAGTCCACCGGACCGCCGAACGTGCCGGCGATCGCGATGTTGCCCGCGGTGTCGATGGCGAGTCCCAGGACGTTCCCCTGGGTGCTCAGCGCGCCGTCCATCCTCCCGAACCGCTTCGCCCACAGGTAGGCGCCGTCCAGCGCCGAGTACTTGGCGAGGAAGGGGAGGTTGTAGGGATTGGTGTTCGCGACCGAACCGCCGCCGAAGTCCACGGCGCCGCGGAACGAGCCGGTGAGGACGATGTTGCCCGAGCCGTCGAGGGCGACGACGTTGCCCATGTCGATGCCGGTCCCGCCGATGCTCTTCTTCCAGATCACGCTCCCGTTGGTCCCGGACAGCTTCACGAGGAAGATGTCGTACGAGCCGGCGGAGGTCATCGAGGAGGTGCCGAAGCTGGCGGTGTCCTGGTACTGGCCGGTGATGACGAGGTTCCCCGAGCCGTCCACGAGGATCCCCTTGCCGAAGTCGTCATAGGGGCCGCCGAACCGCTTGACCCAGAGGTTCGCGCCGTCGGCGCCGTACTTGGCGACGAAGATGTCGGAGAAGCCGGCGCTCGTGACCGGTCCGGCTCCGAAGTCGGCGGTGTCCTGGAACTGGCCGATGACGTAGGAGTTGCCGGCCGCATCAACCGCGATGGCGGATCCCGAGTCGGGCAGGTAGGCGCCGCCGGCCCGCCTGGCCCACGTGTACTCACCGCCCGTGCCGGAGCACGAGAGGCTGTAGGTCCCGGCGATGGGGCACCTGGCCGATTCGTTGCCGGCGTTGTCGATCGCCGAGATCTCGTAGGAGTAGAACATCGCCTCGAGCAACCCGGAATCGGTGAAGGAGACCGCGCCGGTCTGGGCGGACTGCAGGGCCTGGGTGTAGTAGGACCCCGAGCGGTAGATCTTGTAGCCGCGCAGGCCCGAGCCGCCCGTGTCGGTCGAAGCGGTCCAGCTGACGTTCATGACGCCGCACGCCGGGGCCGTGATGGTCAGGCCGGTCGGAACGGACGGCTTGAGGGTGTCGGAGGAGGTCGCCTGGGTCGTGACGGAGGCGACGTTCGAGGTCGCGGAGTAGCCCGAGGCGCCGGCGGCGCTCACGCGGTAGTAGTAGGTGGTCGAGGCGGTGAGCCCCGTGTCCGAGTAGGCCGTGTTGTTGGCGCCCGTGGTGGCGCGCTGGCTCCACGGCCCGGTGGAGACCGTCGCCCGCTCGATCTTGAACCCGGTCTCGTTGGTCGAGTTGTCGGCCCACGCGAGGTTGATGGCGGTCGAGGAGACGGCGGTCGCGGTGAGTCCCGTGGGGGCCGCCGGAATGCCGCTCTGCGCCTGCGTGGTCGCGGAGGCGGTGTTGGAGTAGGTCGAATCCCCGGCCGTGTTGGTGGCGCGGACCCGGTAGTAATAGGTCGTCGAGGCCGCGAGACCGGAGTCCGAGTAGCCGGTGACGCTCGCGCCGGTGACGGCGATCTGGGCGAACGGCCCCGCGGAGGCGGTCGCCCGCTCGATCTTGAAGCCGGTCTCGTTGGAGGAGTTGTCGGCCCAGAAGAGGGTGATGCCGCTCGAGGAGGCCGCGGTCGCGGCGAGGCCCGTCGGCGCGGCCGGAATGGTCGCCTGGGCCTGCGTCGTGGCCGAGGCGGTGCTGGAGTAGGCCGAATCGCCCGCCGCGTTGGTGGCGCGAACCCGGTAGTAATAGGTGGTGGACGCTGTCAGGCCGGAGTCCGAGTAGCCGGTGACGCCGGTCCCGGTGATGGCGATCTGGGTGAACGGCCCCGCCGCGGCGGTGGCCCGTTCGAGCTTGAAGCCGCTCTCGTTGGTGGAGTTGTCGATCCAGGTCAGGTTGATCTGGGTCGGAGAGACCGCCGTCGCCGCGAGGCCGGTCGGCGCCGTCGGGATGGCGAGCAGCGTGGTCGCGCTGGCCGTGCCGGTGTAGGCCGAATCTCCCGAGGCATTCGTGGCGCGGATCCGGTAGTAGTAGGTGGTCGCGGCGAACAGGCCGGGATCCGTGTAGCTGGTCGCGCTCGCCAGGGTGATGGCGATCTGCGTGAACGGCCCGGCCGCCGCGGTCGCGCGCTCGATCTTGAATCCGGTTTCGTTCGACGAGTTGTCGGTCCAGGCGAGAGTGATCTGGCTCGAGGAGGCCGCGGTCGCGGTCAGGCCCGTGGGAGCGGCCGGACCCGTGGCCTGGGCCAGCGTGGTGGCGGAAGCGGTGTTGGAGTAGGCCGAGTCACCCGCCGAGTTGGTGGCGCTGACGCGGTAGTAGTAGGTCGTGCTCGCAGCGAGCCCCGTGTCCAGGAACGACGCGGAGGTCGTCGTGGTGACCAGCGTGAACGGCCCGGCGGAAGCCGTGGCGCGCTCGACCTTGAAGCCGGTCTCGTTCAGGGAGTTGTCGGTCCAGGCCAGCGAGATCGAGCTCGAGGACGCGGCCGAGGCCGTGAGCGCCGAGGGGGCAGCCGGGGCCGTCACCCGCGTCGTCGCGCTGGCGGTGTTGGAGTAGGCGGAATCGCCCGCCGAGTTGGTGGCGCGGACGCGGTAGTAGTAGGTCGTCGCCTCGGTGAGAGGGAAGTCCGAGAACGAAGCCTGGGTCGTGGTCCCGACCTGAGTCCATGGACCGTTCTGGTTGCCGGCCCGCTCGACCTTGAAGCCGTCCTCGTTCGGGGAGTTGTCCGTCCACGAGAGGTTGACCTGCGAGGCCGAGGCCGCCGCCGCCGCGAGGTTGGACGGAGCGGCGGGGATGGTGGCAGGCGTCGTCGCGGAGGCCGTGTTGGAGTAGGCGGAGTCGCCGGCCGTGTTCGTGGCCCGGACGCGGTAGTAGTAGGTCGGTCGCCTCGCTGAGGCCGGAGTCGCCGAACGAGGCGAGCGTGGTCGTCGCGATCTCGGTGAAGGGCCCGGTCGCCGCTGTCGCGCGCTCGACCTTGAAGCCGGTCTCGTTGGTGGAGTTGTCGGTCCAGGTCAGGCTGATCTTGTTGGCGGCGGTCGCCGTCGCCGCGAGGGCCGCTCGGCGCCGCGGGGAGGATCGCTCCCACCGCGGGGGTCGTGGCGCTCGCGATGTTGGAGTAAGGGGAGGGCCCGGCACCGTTGGTGGCCCGGACGCGGAAGTAATACGTCGTCGAGGCGCTCAGGCCGCCGGTCGAGTAGGTCGTCGCGTTGGCCCCGAGCGTGGCGAGCGTTCCGAAGGCCCGGCGCTGCCGAGCGACCACTCGACCGTGAAGCCGGTCTCGTTGGTGGCGTTGTCCACCCACGACAGGTTGACCTGGTACGAGTTCGGCGCGGTGCCGACAAGGCCCGTCGGCGCGGCAGGCGTGCCGGAGAGCGTCGTCGCGCTCGCGGTGTTGGAGTAGGCCGAGCCGCCGACGCCGTTCACCGCCTTCACCCGGTAGTAGTAGGCGGTCGCGGAGGCGAGACCCGCGTCCTGGTAGGACGAGGCGTTCGCGGCCGTCGTCGTGACCGCGCTCCATGGCCCCGAGCTCGAAGCGGCGCGCTCGATCGCGAAGCCGGTCTCGTTCGTGGAGTTGTCGGTCCAGGTGAGGTTGATCTGGCTCGAGGAAGCGGCCGCGGCCGCCAGGGCCGTGGGAGCCGCAGGAGCGGTCCCCTGCGTCGTGGCGCTTGCCGTGCTCGAATATCCCGAGGCGCCGACGGCGCTCTCGGCCTTGATCCGGTAGTAATACGTGGTCCCCGAGACCAGGCCGGTGCTC
Source organism: uncultured Acidobacteriota bacterium (assembly GCA_963747925.1). GTDB lineage: Bacteria > Acidobacteriota > Polarisedimenticolia > QHYA01 > CAVVHA01 > CAVVHA01. The sequence continues at coordinate 505,519 of CAVVHA010000008.1, read as the reverse complement.
GAGTAGGAAACGACGTTGACGGTCGTCGTGGTCAGAGTGGTCCAGGGCCCCGTGCCGGCCGTGGCGCGCTCGATCGTGAAGCCGGTCTCGTTCGCGGAGTTGTCGGTCCAGGTCAGGTTGATCTGGCTCGAGGAGACGGCGGTCGCGACGACGTTGCTGGGCGCGGCCGGCGGGGCGGCGGGCGTGGCCGTGTTCGTGGTGTTCGACGTGGAGGAGCCGGCCGAGTTGACGGCCAGCACGAGGTAGTAATAGCGGGTGTTCGGGCGTCAGGCCGGTGTCGGAGTGGGACGTGGCGTTCGCGCCGAGCGAGGCGATCTGGACCCACGCGGACCCGTTCCACCTCTGGACGACATATCCCGTCTCGGTCGTCGCGTTGTCGGTCCAGGAGAGGTTGATCTGGGTGGAAGAGACCGCCGTGGCCACGAGGCTGCTCGGGGCGGCCGGCGGCGAGAGCGGGGTCGTCACGCTCGCGACGTTCGAGTAGGCGGAGGAGCCGAAGGCGTTGGTGGCCTTCACCCGGTAGTAGTAAACGGTGCTGCCGGTCAGGCCGTTGTCGGTGTAGAACCCGAAGTCCGCTCCCGAGGTGCCGATCTGCGTCCAGGGGCCCGCGCTCGAGGTCGCGCGCTCGACGATGAAGCCGTCCTCGTTGACGGCGTTGTCGGTCCAGCTGAGGTCGACCCTGCTCCAGGAGTAGGGCGCCGCGGCCAGGCCGCTCGGCGCCGCCGGGAGCGCCGAGGGGGTCGTGGCGCTCGCCGTGTTGGACCAGGCGGAGCTGCCCGCCGTGTTGGTCGCCTTCACGTGGAAGTAGTAGGTCGTCACCGGGGCCAGCCCGGTGACGGAGAAGGTCGTGGCGTTTGCAGGAGCCGTGCCTGCGGCTGTCCAGGGACCCGAGGCCGAAGGCGGCCCGCTCGATCGTGAATCCGCCCTCGTTGGTGGCGTTGTCGGTCCAGGAAAGATCGATCTGCGTCGTGGAAACCGCCCCGGCGGCGAGCGCGGTCGGGGCGGCGGGGGGAGCGAGAGGCGTCGTGGCGCTCGCGGCGGTCGAAGCGGCCGAGAGGTTCCCCCTCGCATCGATGGCGATCACGTGGTACCAGTAGGTCGTCGACCCGGACACGGTCGTGTCCGAGTAGGAAACGGTGGGCGCCGTTGTCGTGCCGATCTGGGTCCAGGGGCCCGAGGAGGCGAGGGCCCGCTCCACCCGGTAGGTGGCCGCGTTCTGGGAGGCCGTCCAGGCCGTGTCGACCCGGCTATAGGAAATGGCGGTGGCCGTCAGGCCCGTCGGCGCCTTGACGGATGCGGCCAGGATCGTCGAGGACGATCCGATCGCCAGGAGAAGGATGATCGAGAGTGTGATCGGAAGCCGTGGGGTACGCTGCGAATGAAGCACCGTTTCTCCTCTGTGGCCGTACGTGAGCGGAAGGAAATTCGCTCTCTACCCCGTTCCAGCCGGCGGACCCGCCCGGATTCTTCGCCGGGCTGATGGTCCTGAGAGTCCTCAAGAAATCTACGAACCACTTGATCTACCTGCTACTCGCCATCCTGCTAAATGTTGGCGGGACTGGATATAGCAATAACCAGGCCAGATCTGGCCCTCGAAAAACGTCCCCCTCCAAGGCTTTTCCGGGTGTCGGCTCCTCCCCGCAGTCCCTCATGTAGGCTTTCCTGGACGGGGGTGTTACACTCCTCTTACAGTCACTTTCCAACATTTGGAAGTGACTCCGGGACTCCCGGACATGACCATCCAAAGGCGCATCCTCGCCGGGCATCTGGCGTTCACCTGCCTGCTTCTCGTGACGGCCATCGTGGCCCTCAACGCGTTCACCGGGGCCTCCCGGGAACGAATCGATGCGATGAAGCTGGACCCGGGCCTCAAGGAAGCCCAGCTCCTCAGGCTCCAGCTCGACGCCCTGCAGAGGTGGGTCCAGATCAGGGAGGCGCTGCCGGCCGACGACCTCCAGGATCCCGCGTTCCGGAAGCAGGAGGCGGCCCGCTACAACGAGGACATCACGGGCGCCAGAGGGAGCTTCCGCGCGCTGCGCCTGAAGCTCGATCGGTTCCGGGAGGGTCTTTCCCTGCCCGATCCCCCGGCCTGTCCTGCCCTCGAAGCGATGCTGGCCGTCGAATGGGTTTCGGGCGGAAACGGCGCAAAACAGGCCCCGGCGCGCGGCCCCGGCACAGGCGGAACCTATCGACACCGGTGCCGGGGGGATGGGGGCGCTGCCGGGGATGGGCGGTCTGGCCGTCGAAGGCGGTTCGGCTCCTGGCGGGGTGAGCGCTCCCGCTCCCGCGACCGCGATCCACCCCACCCTTGCTTCAGGGGCTGCGCCCGCCCCGGCGCCCGCTCCCCCGGGAGCGGTCCAGGACTTCTGGCCGAGCGCCGGCCGGATCAAGGAGGCTCTGGCGGAGGTCTCGGCGATCTATGAGTACGTGCTCCTCGCCGAGAAGGTCAAGACAGCGGACATCGAGGCCCTCTCGGACCGCGCCGCCAGGATCGTGATGGTCGTCACCCTCCTGACGCTGGCCATGGCCGCCGTCTCGAGCTACCTCGCGATCCGCTGGACGATCGAACCGATCAACCGGCTCCTGGCCGCGACCTCGGAGATCGCGAAGGGAAAGCTGGACATCTCCCTCCCCGTCAAGGGGGACGACGAGTTCGCGCTGCTCTCGATTGCGTTCAACCGTATGAGCGATCGAGCTGGCCCGCGCCCGCAAGCGGGAATCCGACTTCCTCGCGGTCGCGACCCACGAGCTGAAGACCCCGCTCGCCTGCATCAAGGCGTACGCCGGGACCGTGCGCCGTGCCCTTCCGCGCGAGGGGCCCGGGCCGGAGGCGGCGGACTACCTCGGCCGGATCGAGGACGAGGTGGTCAACCTGACCGGCAAGGTCTCCAAGCTCCTCGACCTTGGCGTGATCGAGGCCGGGCAGCTGAAACTCCGGAAGCGCGGGTTCATGACGGAGGGGTTCCTCCTCATGGCGGCGGCCGCTTTCAAGCCGATCGCGGCGCAGCGCGGTATCTCGTACGACATCGCCGTGGATCCGTCGGTCCCCCCGATGATGTCCGCCGACCCCGACCGCCTGCGGCAGGTCCTGGCCAACGTCCTCGACAACGCCTTCAAGTACACGCCGGCGGGCGGGAACGTGAGGTTCTCGGCGCGGCCCGTGGACGGCCTGATCGAGATCGAGGTCGCCGACACCGGGCCGGGAATCCCTCCCGACCAGCTCAGCACGATCTTCGAGAAGTACGCCCGCGTGCGGTCCGATCCGGGGACGGAACGGGCCGGGACGGGGCTCGGACTGGCCGTGGCGCGCGGCATCGTGGCGGCCCACGAAGGGACGATCGAAGCGCGAAGCTCACCCGGGAAGGGGAGCCTCTTCCTGATCCGGCTGCCCGTGAACATGGCGGAAGCCGGTGGCGCGACCGAGGGCGCCGCACCAGCAGCGGAGAAACAGTCATGAACCGGTTGCTCATCGCAGGTGCTCTGGTGGCTGCTCTCGTAGGGCCGTCCATTGGTGGGGTCGCCGCGGCGGTGCCCGACGGGGGGCGAGACCGGCTGGCGGGATGCAGCGCGCCGGTCGACAGGGAGGAGAGGGCAACTGCGCCCGGGTCGTCTGCTGCCGGAAGCCCGGCTGTCGAAGCAGGCGGAGCCCCGAGGGCCGCTCAGGGCTCATCCCCCACACCTGCCGCCGTTCCGGATTCCGGGCCGCCGCCCGCCCCGGCGGCCGCCCAGCCCCCCCCAGCCGCCTTGCCGACGGCCCCTCCCGAGGGGCATTCCGCCAGCATTCACAGGACCCTCAGGAACGCGCGCGAGGCGATGAAGCAGCAGCAGCACCTCGAGGCCCTGCGCGAGTACGAGAACGTCGTCGCGCGCACGCAGGGAGGCCGGGCCACCGAGGCGCGGGCCGAGGCGCTGTTCGGGGCCGGTCTTCTGCGCCTCTCGGAGGACGCGGTCACGCCCGACTTCGAGCGCGGCGAGGCCCTGCTCCGGGAGTTCCTCAGGACCTACCCGGACCACCCGTACGCGGCGGGAGCGCTCGTCTCCCTCGAGCTGTTCGAGGCGGCGCGGGAATCGCGGCTCGAGGCCGGGCGGCTCAAGGAGGAGCTGCGCAGGGCCGAGGCGGCGCACCAGGAGGACCACGACGCGCTCTCCGCGGCGGCCAGGGCCGCCGAGGCCGAGGCGGGGACCCGGACCGAGGAAGCGAAGCAGCAGGCCGAGAAGATCGCGCAGCTCCAGCAGGATCTGGCGGAGCGGGCGACCAGGCTGGATTCTCTTCGCGCGCAGGTCGAGAGCATGACCGCGGAGCTCCGGAAGAAGGACGAGTCGCTCCGCCGGATGAAGAAGGCGCTCACCGAACCACGGACGCCGATCACGCCGGGCGGGAACAAATGACGGAGTACAGGCGGATCCTCGCGGTCGACGACGAACCGGCGATCCTCGCCTACACGGCGCAGCTGCTGCGCAGCGAGGGGCACCACGTCGTCACCGCCGACTCGGGCGACGAGGCGGTCCCGATCGTCCAGTCGCAGGAGTTCAACCTGATCATCACCGACCTGGAGATGCCGGGCCTCTCCTGGGAAACCCTCCTGAAGCGGCTGCTCACCCTGGTGCCCGACACGCCGGTGATGCTCCTGACCGCCCACGGCTCGATCGAGGACCAGCTCGAGCTGATCAACAAGGGCGCGTTCGACGTTGTCTCGAAGCCGTACAACGACAAGGACTTCCTCCTGCGCGTCACCCGCGCCCTGCGCCACAACGCGATGAAGATCGAGGTGCGCGAGCTGCGCCTGCGCCTGTCGCGCGAGGAGCACGAGATGATCGTGGGCGACGAGGAGGTCATGCGCCGCCTCCTCGACCACGTGACCACGGTGGCCGCGACGGATTTCCCGGTGCTCCTGACGGGGGAGAGCGGCGTCGGCAAGGAGATGGTCGCGCGCTACCTCCACCGGCTGAGCCCGCGCGTCAAGGGACCGTTCATCGCGGTCAACTGCCCCGCCGTCCCGGGCCAGCTCTTCGAGAGCGAGTTCTTCGGCCACGTGCGCGGCGCCTTCACGGGGGCGCACACCGACCGCAAGGGGCTATTCGAGGCGGCCGAAGGGGGAACGATCTTCCTCGACGAGGTCTCCGAGGTCACCCTCGACAACCAGGTGAAGCTCCTGCGCGTCCTCCAGGGGAACGAGGTCAAGCGGGTGGGGGACACCGCCTCGCGGCGCGTGGACGTGCGCCTCATCTGCGCCACCAACCGGGACCTGCGGGCCGCGGTGCGCGAGGGGAGCTTCCGCGAGGACCTCTACTACCGGATCAACGTCTTCCCCGTGCAGATCCCCCCGCTGCGCGAGCGGCGCGGCGACATCCTGACGCTCGCCCGGCACTTCATCGGACGCGCGCAGGTGGAGCTGGGGCACGACCTGGGGCGCCGCCTGAGCAAGGGCGCGATCGCGAGGATGATGGCCTACGCCTGGCCCGGCAACGTCCGCCAGCTCGAGAACGTGATCCGGCAGGCGATGATCCGGTCGTCCGGCGAGTGGATCGAGGCCGAGGACCTTGCGCTGGAGGAGGACGGCGACAACGGTCTGGCGCCGGCGAACGCCGGCGTCGGGCCGGACGGGCGCCCCGTTCCCGCGGGGCCGCAGGAGATTCTCCCCTTCAGCGACGCGCGGGAGCGATGGACCCGCCACTACCTCGAAACCCTGCTCCGGCACGTCCACGGCAACGTGAGCCGCGCCGCCGAGGTCGCGGGCAAGCATCGCAGCGAGCTGTACGAGCTGCTCAACCGCTTCGCGATCGATCCCGGCCGCTTCCGCGGGCGGGGAGGGGACGGCAAGCCGGACGCGTAGGGGACCGCGGGCCGGAAGCGCGGGGATGGCGGCGCAGCGAGTGCCCGTGCGGACTGCGCGTGTCCCGGAGGCGGAAACAGGCTGAGGGGGAAAGCGATCTTCCTCTCTGAGAGCGCAGGAAGTCGCAACGACCTCACTCGGCGCTCGACCCGGTGTCCATCCGCCCGACGTTGCGGTGCAGTCCCGGTCTTCCCCGCTGGTGGACACAACCGCTGCTGATCGCGCTCCGCGCCTTGAGCCGCGTCAGACAGAAGGTCGCCTCTTCAGTTCACGCAGCGAATATGGGGTGAGGTCCAAATTCCCCGGTGCGACAGCGGCCACATTCGACTCGAGGCTGGACGTGGGCTGGCGCCCATCGCACGGTCCAACTGCACCCGATCAATTGCGGCGGTCTACGCCGAGCGCTTCGAGAATGGCGGGGGTGACGGCGGTGAGGTCAGGGCTGACTCTGCTGCCTCGTTCCGCCCCCGGCCCCCAGGCGAGGAAGGGGACGGGGCTGGTCGTGTGCAGCCGCGTCGAGCCGTCCTCGAGGTTCCCGTGGTCGGAGACGGCGAGAAAGAGGACTTCCTCGCCCGCGGCCCGCGCCGCCAGTGCCTCGACGAGCGCCTCGATCCTCCGCGCGGCTTCCTCGCGCTCCGCTTCGTCGCCACGGTGGCCGGCGAGGTCGGTCAGGAAGTGCTCGTGCAGGACGAAGTCGTGCTCGCGGGCGAGCGCGAAGAGAATGCCGGCCGCCTCCGCGGCGGTTCGCTCGCCGATGCTGTTGGCGGAGCCGGAGACCGGGCCCGCCGATGAGGCCCCGCCCGCCGATGAGGCCCCGCCCGCCGATGAGACCCCGCCCGCCGAGGAGGCCCCGGCCGCCGAGGAGGCCCCGCCCGCCGGCGTGAGGCCCGGCCTGGCCCTTGTCAGAGCGCGCCCCGCCAGCGCCGGTCGCGGAGGGGCGATCAGGAACCGGTTCGTGTAGTCGTGGTAGACGGCGCGCCCCGCGAGAGGTCCTCGATCCGCCGCAGCTCCAGTCCCGCCGCCATCATCGACCGCGTCGTGACCGAGATGTGCGGGCGCTTACGCGCGAAGAACGCGGGTGTGTAGGCGTTGGCGAAGGTCGGCCTCAGGCCGGCGCGCAGCAGCAGGCCGAAAAGGTTCTCCTTCTCGAGGACCGAGCGGACGTGCCGGTCGGGGACGGCGCTCACGTGCCCGCCGACGATCTGCGGGACGTTCCGGCCGGTCAGGATCGTCGCCTGCCCGGTGGCCGATTGCGGCAGCCCCGGCACGCCGAGCGTCGCGTCGACCGGCTTCCAGAAGCCCCCGAATGGGAGTCCGGCGGCGCCTGTCGTGCCGGCTGCACCCGCCGTGCTTGCCGCAGCTGCCGCGCTTGCCGCACCGGCCATGCTTTCCGCACCTGCCGGGCCTGCTGCACCTTCCGCGCCCGCTGCTCCTGCCGCGCTTGGCCCACCTGCCGCAGGGGCATCCACGCCTCGACGCATGGCCGTCCGCGTCCGGCCGGGTATCACCGTGCCAGGGACAGGGTTCGCATGGATCTCCGGCACTGGTGATGTGGGGAACTCATCGGTGAACCTGCCGAGCAGCGTCCGCTCGAGGCGCGCGAAAGGGTTGACGGCAGGCTCGCGCCGCCCGACCCCCACTCCGTCCACGAAGAGCAGGATGACGCTGCGCGCGAGGCGCCGGGCGGTCATGGGAGGTGCCCCTCGCGGGTACGGTGGGCTTTTCAGTGCCGGCGCCGGCTTCATCCCGCCATGATAGACGAGCCCCAGGTCGAGCGCCCACGCTGACAGACCCGGCAGGTTTCGCCGCAGGCGCTGGTGTTCTCCCGCCCGACTCCCGCCCGACTCCGGTCCGGCTCCGGTCCGACTCCCGCCCGGCTCCCGCCCGACCCCGGCCCAACCCCGGTCCGACTCCTGCCCGACTCCCGCCCGGCTCCCGCCCGACCCCGGTCCGGCTCCGGTCCGGCTCCAGTTCGGCCCATGTCCGCGGTCGGTCCTCTTTGACAGGACGGCCCGCCAGTCTTACTCTAGTGGTGCTACGACCCTGGGGGCGAAACGGGCTCGACGGGGTCGGAAACGCCAGAGATGCACGCCGGGGTCTCCGCCGTCCCCGTAAAAAAGGTGGAAACACACAAGCGCCAACAACCCTGTTGCGCTGGCTGCCTAACCTAAAAAACTAGGCAACCCGTTCCCTGTTCCTCCCGCCCGCGGGGGAGCTACGGAGCGTCATCAATGCGGGCTAAGCGGCGGGGATCACCCGGTACCCGACGTCGAAAACCTACGGGTTGGCCGCCTGATGCCCTGTCCTTCGGGAAACGGGCGGCGAGACACAAAGAAGGACTAAGCGTGTAGCAGGCTCTGAGCCGACCGACTTCGGACGCGGGTTCGACTCCCGCCGCCTCCACCACACCCCTTGTTCGCACCACTCTTCTGACTCGTCCGTTGACTGACTCAGCCAGCGGCGTATATTCTCTTCATGCAATGCGATTCGAGTGGGATGATGCAAAGGCCGAGGCGAACCGTAAGAAACACGGTGTTTCCTTCGATGAAGCGACGGTGCTTTTCACCGGACGCACAGACTACCTTGAGATCTACGATGAGGAACACTCGGAAGACGAGGATCGTTTCATCGCAGTGGGCAGGATCGGTCGTGGAGTGATTGTCGTGTCCTACGCCGAACCCGAAACAGATGTCACTCGGTTAATCAGCGTACGCCTGGCGACCAAGAAAGAACAGCAGCGTTTCGAGCAGTTCGAAAGGGAAGGAAAGTGAAAAACGAGACTCGTGAGTTGACGGACCGCGACTTCGCTCGAGCAATTCCTCGGAAACAACGCGATCGCATTCTGAGCGGACACCTTGCCGGAGGCGAAGATATCGTCGCTCTTCGACGTTTCGTGGGCATGACCCAGCAGCAGTTTGCGGACTCTCTGGGAATAAGCGTGCACACGCTCCGAAACTGGGAACAGAGTCGACGGAATCCGGAGGGGCCGGCCTTGGCGTTACTACGAGTTGCAGCTCGGCATCCGCGCGTGCTTAGAGAGAATCTAGCCGCTTCAGCGTAGTAGCCTTGCTCGCATGCCACTGACCCCTGGCACCCACCTCGGCACCTACCAGATCGTCGGCCCGCTCGGCGCCGGCGGGATGGGTGAGGTGTACCGTGCCAAGGATCTTCGCTTGGGTCGCGAAGTGGCGCTCAAGGTGCTGCCCGAGACCGTCGCGCGCGACGCCGACCACCTGCTCAGCTTCGAGCGGGAGGCCCGCACCGTGGCCGCGCTCAACCATCCAGGCATCGTCACGTTGTTCTCGATCGAGGACGAGGACGACATCCGATTCCTCACCATGGAACTGGTCGAGGGCCAGAGCCTTGCGGATCTCGTCGCACCGGGCGGGCTGCCCGTCCCCCGCGTGCTCGAAATAGCGGTTGGCATCGCCGAGGCCCTTGCGGCAGCGCACGAAAGGGGCGTGGTGCACCGCGACCTGAAGCCCGCGAACGTGATGTTGACGCGCGAGGGGCGGGTCAAGGTCCTGGATTTTGGCTTGGCCAAGCTGGCGCCTGCATCGGCGTATGCCGGTACGGAGGCCCCGACGGTCGATGCGTCTCGCACCCAGACAGGCAGGATCGCGGGGACGGTTCCGTACATGGCGCCGGAGCAGCTCCGCGCCGAGCGGGTCGATGCGCGGACCGACCTGTTTGCGTTCGGCATCGTCCTGTACGAGCTGCTCGCCGGACGCCGCCCGTTCGCGGGTTCGACGGCGATGGTCGTGAGCGCAGCGATTCTGAACGAGTCGCCGGAGCCGCTCTTGAGGGCCCGTACGGATCTGCCGAGTGAGCCTCGAACGCCTCGTGAGCCGCTGCCTGGAGAAGAACCCGCGGGAGCGCGCCCAGTCCGCCCTCGATGTAGGCAACGAGCTGCGCGCCCTACGGCGCGCGCTCGAGCGCGGCGAATCCGGGAAACCCGGCTCCGAGAAACCAGTCGCCGAGAAAGCGGCCTCGATCGCTGTGCTGCCATTCGTGAACCGTAGCCGCGACGAAGAGGACGAGTACTTCTCGGACGGTCTAGCGGACGAGCTGCTCAACATGCTCGCCAAGATTCGCGGCTTGCGTGTCTCGGCCCGAGCGTCCTCATTCCATTTCAAAGGCAAGGACGTCCCGCTCGCCGAGGTGGGCAGGGCTCTCAACGTCGCCACCCTCTTGGACGGGAGCGTCCGGAAAGCCGGAAACCGGGTTCGGATCTCGGTGCAGCTGGTGAGTGTCTCGGACGGCTACCACCTGTGGTCGGAGACCTACGACCGTGCGCTCGACGACATCTTCGCCGTGCAAGACGACATCGCGCGGTCGGTGGTGAACGAGTTGCGTGGCACGCTTCTCTCCGAGCGGGGCGACGCGCCGACCAGCGGCCAGAACAGGGCCGAGCTCGCTACCGTGCCAAGGGATCGAACATACGATCCCGAGTCCTTCGACCTCTACCTCCGCGGCCGCTATCTGTTCGGTGCCACCGACGATGGTCCGGTACGTGCGCAGGAGCTGTTCCGCAGAGCCATCGAACGTTCCCCGCGATTCGCGCTCGCCTATTCCGGTCTCGGTGAGAGCTACGTCATGCAGGCATGGCTCGGCTCGCGCGATCGCGAGGCCACCGTTTCCCAGGCCAAAGGCGCGCTCGCCAGGGCGCTCGAGCTGGACGACCAGCTCTGCGAGGCGCGCGTGCTGGCCGGGCAGATCAAGCTGTACTTCGACTGGGACTGGGCCGGAGCGGAACAGGAGCATCTCGCGGCTATCGACCTAAGTCCCGGCAGTGATCTTGCGCATCGCGAATACGGTTGTTTTCTATCGTTGATGGGGCGGTTCGACGAGGGTCTTGGCGCCGCCCGCAAGGCTCAGATCCTCGATCCACTCTCGGTGAATGCCACCCACGAAGTCGGTTACCAGCTCTTGGCCATGGGCCGGCTGGACGAGGCGGCGGTCGAGTTCCAAAAGGCCATCGACCTGAACCCGACCTGGATCTGGGGGAACATCAAGCTCGGCATGAGCTATTCGAAAATGGGTGACCACGGCCGGGCAATGGCGTGCGTGCGGCGGGCGGACGAGTTGATGGGCGGCGCCCACGGACGCCCGCTCACTCAGTCCTGGCTTGCGGTGATCGAGGCTCGCGCGGGCAATCCCGCGCGAGCACGGAATGCGGGCGCAAGGCTGGAGGAGCAGGCGAGGACAGAGTACGTGGACCCGTTTGCGATCGCGTGGATCCACGAGTCGCTCGGCGACCATGAAGCGATGTTCGCGAGCCTCGAGCGCGGCTACGAAGTGCGGGCGCCGGCCATGGTGTTCCTGCTGCAGGCCAGGCAGTTCCTGTGGCGGGACGGAGCTGCGGATGCGCGGTACGAAGGGCTGTTGAAGAGGATGGGGTTCGTGGGTGCAGACTGAGGGGCTTCCTCACCGCGCACTTCGTTAGAAGGGGAGCCCCTTCCGTCCCCGGATTCGACGCCTGAGATGCGGCAGCGTTCATGGATGGCGCAACCATCTGATTCCCCGGCGTAACCGGGTCCTTGCGGCGCCGCCCTACCGGCCCGTAGCACTCCGGGCTGCTAGTAGCAGCGGGTAGCCGTGAAGCGGACCCCGTTCCGTCTCCCAAATGTCTCCACGACTGGGGGGGACTCCAGGGGACTGCAGGGGACTCCAGGGGAAGGAATTGGCAACAAATTGCGTGGCGGGTCGCACCCGATCCTTGGAAGTCGTGCGCCATCACCAGTTATGAAATTGGCCGGAACGGGTTCGACTCCCGCCGCCTCCACCAGCCTCACGCGGGTGTCAGGGGATCACACGCCACCCGATTCGCTGGCCCCATACAGGCGGGGAGGATCTCCGCTCTGCGGCCCCGCAAAGGGGACGCTCCCGTCCCCGGTCACCGCGGCTGTCGGCTGGAACGCTGCAGGTCGGCCAAGCGCCCGCGCCGGTCTTCTCAGCAGAGCTCGAAACGGCGTTCGAGGGGATCGGTTTGCGCGCCCCGCTGGGCTCAGCGCGGCAGCGCGCCGGAGATGGCGAAGATGTCGGCAGTGTCGGTGTCGCGCGTGTAGGCGGCGAGCTTGCCGTCGGCCGAGAGGCTGCCGTTGTGGACGTGCCACCGCCCCTTGCCCTCGGTGACCGCGCGCGGTTCGCCGACCACGCGCGGCAGCTCGCCCGGTCGCGACCCCGGCACGAGGTCGAGCGTGAACAGGTTGAGGTTGAGATGGCTCTCGGCCAGGAGGAAAGAGATCCGCCGGCCGTCCGGCGCGACGGTGACCTCGCTCACCCAGCCCTTGTAGAGGAGCGCGTCGGCGCCGGACTCGAGGTCGGCGGCGCGCAGCTCGAGGCCGCTCCCCTCCTTCCCTTCCCGCACGTAGAGCACCGTCCGTCCGTCGCGGTAGAACTCGAATTCGCGCAGACCCGGGAAGAAAGGGCCCGCGACCTTGTTGTCCTTCGACAGCGTCCAGAGCCCGGCCGCGTGGTTGACGTCCGGCGCCAGGATTCCGATTCGTGAGCCGTCCGGCGCCCACAGCGCCCAGCCGATCGTGAGCCCATCGATTGGGGCGACCCCCTTGCCGACCTGTTCGATTTGGCCGCCTTCGACCTGGAGGGTCCAGGCGTGGGAGCCGCCGCCGCGATCGGAGAGAAAGAGGATCGACTTGCCGTCGGGCGCCCAAGTCGGAGCGTTGTCCTGCGCCGTGTTGTCGGTCAGCCGGCGCTCTTCGCCCGACGCGAGATCGAGAAGCCAGATCTCCGGGTTGCCGGTGCGGTTGGACATGTAGACGAGGCGGCGGTCGTCGGGCGAGAGCCGGGCCGCGAAGTTGTCGTGGGTGTGGAACGTCAGCCGGCGCTGGTTCGAACCGTCGACGGCGTCGAGATACAGGTCGGTCTGGTGGGAAAACGGAGCCACCGCGAGGCGCCCGTCCTTCGCGACCACGGGAGAATCGACGCGTGTCGGGCTGAGCGTGATGGGCGCGATCCGTTTCGAGGCGAGGTCGATCGTCCAGACGTTGCTGCCGCCGCCGGCGCGATCCGAGACGAAGATCACTGCATCGCCCCGGGGAGAGAAGCTCGGCTGCACGGCGTTCGCCTCCTCAGCGACCAGCGGGCGTGGAGCGGTTGTCGGTGCCGAGCCGTCGAGCTCGAGCAGCCAGAGGCTCGGCTTCCCGCCCGCGATCGGCCAGCGCTCGCAGACGATCCGGCGGCCGTCGGGCGAGAGCGAGGCCTGGCCGTAGCTTTGGCCGTCGACCGCCGGCGCGAGCTCTTTCTCCTGGCGCCCCTCGAGGTCGATGCGCCAGAGCGAAGCGCCGCCTTTCTCCTTGGCGCGCGTGAAGAGGAGCCAGCGGCCGTCGGGCGACCACGGCTGCGAGCCGAGCGCCTCGCCCGCAGCCGATTCCGGCTCGCGCTGCGGAAGGTCGGCCAGCTTCTGCGCGGGACCGCCGAGCGGCGGGATGAGGAAGATCCCCGCCCGTCCGTCCTTGAACGAGGTGAACGCGATCCACTTGCCGTCCGGCGACCAGCGCGGCGGCCCTTCATCGTAGGGCGACTTGAACAGCGAGATCGGCGCGCCGCCCGCGGTGGGGAGGACGAACAGGTCGACGGAGCCCTCGGCGGAGTGGCCGTAGGCGAGGAACGAGCCGTCGGGCGACCAGCTCCCTGGCCGCTCGACGCCCGCGAAGCTGGTCAGCGGCGTGAAGTGGATCTCTCTGCCGGCCATGCCGCCGCCTGCGTCGGGTGCCTTCCGTAGTGCGAGCGCGAGCGCCGCGAGGATCGCCAGCGCCGCGATCCCCCACGGCATGTAGCGAGCGACCGCTCCCCGCGGCGCTGCCGCCGCGCTGAGGCTCGACTCAACAGCCCGCCCCGTCCCGGCGCTCCGACCGGGGGCCAGATCGTCGAGCGCGATCCGCGCCTCGCCGATGTCGCGCAGTCGCATCTTCGGGTCGCGCTCGAGGCAGCGCGCGAGCAGACGGCGCAGCGACGCGGGCACCGACTTCGGGAGCGTGTCGAGATCGACCGGGCGAGTGAGCACCGCGGCGATCGTGTCCGAAACCGTCTCGCCCTCGAACAGCCTCCGGCCGGCGAGCATCTCGAACAGCACGACGCCGAACGCCCAGATGTCGGCGCGCTTGTCCACAGGCTTTCCGCGCGCCTGCTCGGGGCTCATGTACGCCGCCGTGCCGAGGATCATGCCGACCGCGGTCCCGGCGCTCGTCACCGTCGGGAGGATCGTCGGCGTCGACGCCGGGCTCGAGGCCGTCGAATCGCCGACGACCGCCTTGGCGAGACCGAAATCGAGGACCTTCACCGTTCCATCGGGAGTGATCCTGATGTTCGCCGGCTTGAGATCGCGATGGACGATCCCGCGCTCGTGAGCGTACTCGAGCGCCTCGGCGATCTTCAATGCGATCGGGAGCGCGTCGTCGAGGGGCATGGGTCCACGCGAGACGCGCTGGTCGAGCCCTTCGCCCGGGACCAGCTCCATCGCGAGGAAGCGAACCCCTTGCCCGGAGCCCGTCGAAGGGCCGAGATCATGGAAGCCGTAAATCGCGGCGATGTTCGGGTGGTTGAGCGCCGCGAGCATCTTTGCCTCGCGCTCGAATCGCGCCAACCGCTCCGGATCCGACGCGAGCGTTTCGGGGAGCACCTTGATCGCCACGTCGCGGCCGAGCGTGGCGTCGGTCGCCTTCCAGACGACGCCCATGCCGCCCTCGCCGATCTTCTCGACGACGCGGTAGTGGAGGAGGGAAGTGCCGGGGGCGATCATGGGGCCACGCAGTATCTCACGACGCCGGGCGAACCATGTCTACCATTCGTAAGACGGGATTCACCTCGGCTGGGATGGGGGTCGGCATCCTTGGAAGTCCAAGCCGAAGGGACACTCAGGAGGGTGGCGGGAGCCTGCCCCGTCCTCCTCAGCAGTGACATCCCCAGGCAGACCAGCGCGAAGGCCACCGCTCGTCTACAAGATGTCTCCAAGACTGGGGGGACTCCAGGGGACTGCAGGGGACTCCAGGGGAAGGACTTGGCAGCAGATTGCGCGACGGGACAAGCCCGGTCTTCAGAAGTCGTTCGCCATCACCAGTTAGAAAATGTGCTGGCACGTGAACGACTCCCGCCGCCTCCACTGCAAGCCATTGAGAGCCATGGGCTTGCTCCGCGAGGCTTCAACCAGCGTGCTTCTCGAAGGCCCGTCTTCCCGGTGTTCGTGTTCACAACCGGGACACCCGATCAGCCTTTCAGATTGCGTTCACTGAATCGGGAGAAACCCAGCGCCGCGCGACCTCGATGGGAAGCCTGGCCATGTCCCCTGGCGCCACGATTGCTGCGGCCTGCGCGCCAGCCTATTCCACCGGCGGTTTCAGCACGCTTCCGAAGGAACCTTTCGTCACGAGCTTGTTGACATCCGCGTTCACACCGCCACCCAGCGAGCCGGTCACGGTGAGCTTCAGGTCGATTCCGGTGCCTCTGTGGATCGTGCTGGTGCCGCTCAGCATGATGTAGCCGATTCCCTGCTCTCCTCCCTCCCCCTCGGGAGTGAAATTGCAGGTGGCGACCATCTTGAACTTGTCGGAATAGGTATCGGCCTGAGAGGTATTTTCCGTCGCGATGAGCACGAGGTTCGGACAGGACAGGACATGCGTCCCATTCCTGTCGTAAACCTCCACGGAAACCGGGATCGCATCCCCGGTGCTGGTATCGGTCACGATGTCGAGATGGGCAAGTCCCCCGCCCAGCTGTTCGACGTCGGTCTGCAGAGTTCGGTCGATCTGATGCGTGTGAGTCGCCTGCATGGGCCCGGTTCTATCGGGATTGAGCAGCTTGCCGGTGAACGTCATCGTCGACATCTGCGCTTGGGAGAGTCCCGTCCCGACGAGGAGGGAAAGAACCGCAACGACCATTGTCCTTTTCATGTCGCTCTCCTTGTCCGACAGTGATTGCAGCGAATGCCATGCTCAGAGCCCGGTCCCAGAAACAATCAGGCCCATCCTTCAAGAAAGGCAGCAATATTGATGCCACACGGACATCTGAAGAAACAGTGGATTGAACACGGATTATTGAGGAATCGCTCGGGCTGGACACGGAAGAGCGTCAAACTTTGTCACGACCTTCGGCCCCTGCGGACAATGCGGGCGGCTCCGCGGTTTCTACTCGAGGCTTTGGAAGTAGGTCTGGCCGTTGTTCAGGACGTCGTCGCCGAAGGCGGTGACGTTCTGTCGATTGACGGGACGGATCGCACGACAGCGGGCAGCAGCAGGGGAGCCGCGATGAGGGGATCGTCCTGTCGGGATCGCGCTCCGTCCGGCCTGTGCAAACTCTGCCGGGTCCAGGTCAGACTCTTCGACCGGCGTCGGATACCCGGCTCTAGAACATGAAAGTCGGGATCACCGCGGTGACGTAGAGACGGGCGTCCCAGCGGCTTCCGGGCTTGTCGTCCGGGTGAATGACCGAATAATCGATCTCGCAATGGATGTTCAGCGGCAGTTTGCCTATTGCGACCATCCGGCCGGCCCCCAGCCCGATCGGAAGGGTCACCTTGTCGCCCTTCGCCTCCCAGTCGATGGAGATATTGGGACTCATGCCGATGCGCCAGGCGGCGTCGGGATCCCACCCAGGCGGGGCGTAGAAGATGAAGTACTGAATATTGGTGAAATTGACACTGGACCGATTGCCGTCGCCGCCGACGGACCACCAATGTTGCGGAAAGACGGCTCCCGTCCATTCCCGTCCCAGGTAGGCGACGACTCCGGTCGGCCCGAGGCTGTACTTGCCGGTCCCCAGAACTTCTTCGGAGGCCGTCGGGAACATCGCGGTGGCCCCGACGCCCCAGACAAACACGCCGCCCGTCGATTCGATCGTGTGGCTCTTCTTGGGCGCGATCGCCCCCACGTAAACCACGTCGCCGAAGCCGCTGGTGCGCTCGTAGGGGTGTTGCAGGGCGTCGGGAAGGCCGGGACAGGAGAGGATCTCGCTCGCTGCCATCCCGATGCAGTCGCCGAAACCCTTGTTGAACGGCACGCTTGTGAAAGGGAAGACGACGCGGTTGATCAGGTTCCAGTTACTCCCCAGACTGATCGGGAAGGTAGGGGTGATTTGGAGCCTCTGCACGGCCTTCGTATCGCCGATGGGCAGTCCCTTGACCGTGATGTAGTCGTACTGGAGCGGAATCGAAACGAAGTTCGCCACCGGGTTTTCCAGTAGCTTCGAAAGCTGCGCCGGACTCGGCGTGCATCCGGCCTTGACGACCTCCTTCAGGTCGATGAAGAGGTCCTGCTCCAGCGCGGCGCAGTGGGCGGGTCTCGCAGGCGGAGTCTCCTGGGCGTATCCCCACGTCCCTGCGAGTGCAATGGCACCCACGGCGATAGTGAGCATCCACCTCTTTGCCGGCATTCGCCCTCCCGCGGCCTGGAAGAGCCTGCTAAGCACTGCTGGATCGCATTCTACACCTGGAGACAGCCCGGAAGGGGACACCCCAATGCCGCCGCCCTAGGACCGTGGTGCCCACGGCTGCGGGATTCCGGGACCACCATCGGCCGGGCCCACGCGCGCTTCCGGGCTGTCCGCAGGGTTTGGCCTGACGAGCCCGGACCTCTTACGCGTGGCACAATATTCCACCGGGAGGGTTTATGGCTTCCTCAGGCTCGTCGCGCGGGTTCTGCGTTCCTCGTCGTGCTGTGCCTGGCCTTCGCTGTTTGCGGCATCCACGCGGCTTCGTCCGCCGAGCTGCCGGCCTACGCGCCGGACGCGAACGCGCCGCGCGCCGCGATCCCCGCTGTCTACACAGTGGGACCTTTCGCCGCTGTTCGCGTCGGACAGTGCGTTCGAGGCGGCGCGCGTCAAGCTGCTCGGCGAGATCGCGGGGCTCAAGGCGTTCGAGGGCAAGCTGACGGACCCTGGCGCCCTGGCCGATTGCCTCGAGCTCTACTTCCGCCTGCACCGCGACGCCAATTTCCTCACGCTGTACGCCGACCTCCGTCAGAGCACGGCGGAGACCGACGACGCGGCGGCGGCGATGGGCCAGCGCAGTCTCGCCGCCATGGACGAGCTCATGCGCCGCGGCGTCGTTCATCCGCCGCGAGGTCCTGGCCCTCCCCTCCGGCGCCGTCGAGTCCGCGTTCGCCAGGACACCGCGGCTCGCCCCCTATCGGGCCTACCTGAGAGACCTCGTGCGCCGCGGCAAGCGTGTGCTCTCTCCCGACGGCGAGCGGGTTCTCCGGCTCCTCGGCGACAACCTCTGGGCCGAGATCGACCTCAACGAGCTGCCCTCGCCCCTCGAAGAGACGCACTCCGCGCTCCTCGCCGACATTCCCTGGCCGAAGATCAAGGACGAGAGCGGCAAGGAAGTGCAGCTGACGCTCTCCAACTACAGCCGCTTCCGCGCCTCGACCAACCGCGAGGTCCGTCGCCAGGCCGTGGCCGGGCTGCTCGACACGCTGCGCACGTATCAGCACGCGCTTGCCGCGACGCTCGCCGGCCAGGCCAAGCTGAGCGTCGGCCTTGCCCGCGCCCGTGGCTACGAGACCGCGCTCGCCGCCTATCTCGACAAGGAGGAGGTGAGCGAAGCGGTCTACGACAACCTTCTCCAGACCGTGAGCGCCAGCACGCCCCTTCTGCACCGCTACATCGAGCTGCGGAAGAAGGCGCTCGGCCTCCCGGAGATCCACCTCTATGACCTGTACGTCCCGCTCGTGCCCGGCGTCGAGAAGGACGTGCCGTTCGCCGAGGCGCGGACGACCGTGCAGGAGGCCCTGAGGCCGCTGGGCGTCGAGTACGGCAAGGTCCTCGCTGAGGGGCTCGACCCGCGCCACGGCTGGATCGACCTCTACCCGCACAAGGACAAGGACGAGCGGCGCGTTCTCCGCGAGCGTCTATGGCCCCCACCCGTGGGTCCTCATGAACTACCAGAATTCGCTGGACGACATGTCCACCCTCGCGCACGAGTACGGGCACGCGCTGCACAGCTACCTGTCGATGAGGGCGCAGCCGTACCCCGACTTCCGCTACACGACGCTGCTCGCCGAGATCGCCTCGACCTGCAACGAGGCGCTGCTGTCGGACTACCTCGTGGCGCGCACGAGCGACCGGGCCGTCAGGCTGTACCTTCTCGTCGACCGGTTGGAGAGCATCCGGACCACGATCTTCCGGCAGACGATGTTCGCCGACTTCGAGCGCACGGTCCACGGGCTCGTCGAGGCGGGGACGCCGATCACGGCCAGCCTGCTGGAGCAGAAGTACCGCGAGCTGGTGCGCCGCTACTACGGGCCGAGCCTCACGATCGACCCCAACGACGGCATGGAGTGGGCCTACATTCCGCACCTTTACTACAAGTACTACGTGTACTCCTACGCGACCGGCCTCTCCTCCGGGATCGCCATCGCGGACCGCATCCGCGAACAGGGAGAGCCGGCCGTGCAGGCGTATCTCGGCATGCTCCGCGCCGGGTGCTCAGCGCCGCCCGTCGAGTTGCTGAAAAAGGCCGGCGTCGACCTGACGACGCCCGCCCCCATCGAAGCGGCGATGAGAACGTTCCAGCGCACCCTCGACGAGGTGGAGCAACTGCTCGCCAAGTAGCGGCCGGCCGCTCGAGGGCGGCTCGAGGACCGCGTGGGTGCCCCACCCGGTCCTTGCATGACGGGGATCAGGGACACCTGTGAGGAGACGATTCGATCCCCGGGTCCCGGTCGCCGGTCTGGCCGGGGTTCTCCGTGTTGAACGTGCCGCTCATGCAGGCCTTCTGCGCCCGCACGAGATAATAGAAGCCCTGACCTGATGCAGGGTTCAGCGAGTCCCCGCTCTGTGCGTCCGGGCTGTCATCCTCGAGACAGGCTTGGAGGGTCGAGCCGAAATCGCCGCCGCTCGAGCGGAGAGCCTGAAGATCCCCCTTCACGATGTCGTACCGATCCGCGAGCGGCACGACGTTCCAGCCGATCATCTGCTTGTTTGTCCCGAAAACGAGCCCGGCGGCCGGTCCCGGCGTCACGAAGCCTTCATCGGTGGTCCCGTCGCAGTCATTGTCCTTTCCGTCGCAGAGCTCGGGTGCGCCGGGGTGGACTGCGGCATCGTTGTCGTTACAGTCGTTCTCACAGGTCGTGTACGTATCCCCGTCATCATCGCGACCATGCTCGGCGCTGATGTCGAGCCAGAGCGGGTTCGTGTACGCCTTGTAGGTCTTCGAGGCTCCGCGGTTCTGGAGCTTCAGGAAGAGATAACGGTCTGCCCCCGTCAGGTTGAGCGTCCGCGAGCCGTGATACTCGGTCACGTTCTCCGCGAACGCCAGCTCGTCGCGGAGGAAGCCGTTGACATAGATACCGATGGTGTCGAGGTATCCCATGCCCGTGTCCCCGCGATACGCATCGATGGAAACGGTCACGGAGCCGGGACACGCGGCAAGCGTGTCGCCGAGCTTCTTGCCGCCGACCTCGAGGGTGACGAGCGGCCCGTTCCCGAAAACGCACCTCCCTCCGGCAAGAGCGGCGCGGATCGCGGCGGTGCTCAGCTCGGAAAGCTCGCAGTACGTGAAGGAATAGCCGACATCCGCTGCGTAGTGAGCGTCGCTGTCCGAAAGGCCGACGACGTTCCTGCCTTCCGAAAGGAGGCTCGCCCACTTGCCGAGCGAGCTCTCGTCCTCCGCTCCCCAGGTTCCGTCGAGGCTGTTGAGGGCCTCCAGGCCCCGGTAGGCCGTCGCGCTCCAATCGACCCAGGAGAAATCGGTGTCGTACGGATGCGCGATGAAACCCATCCCCCCCTTGGTGTTGATGTCGTTGATCACCGTCTGCTCGGCCTTGCAGCTGTTGCACAGCCACGAGCAGCCATCGGCATAGAAGCCGACGTTGTCGCTGTTCTTCGGCAGCTCCAGATAGTGAGAGATGGTGAATTGACCGCTGCGGTTCCCCGTGGAGACCTCTTCTCCGTAGAGACACCGATAGGTGTCTCCGGGGTGCTGAGCGTTGTAGGTGGTGCACTCGGTATACGCACTGCTCCAGATCGTCCCATCGATTCCGAAGCTGTGATCGGTGAAGATCTGCCAGTTGAGATCCATCGATCTGGCGGCGCTGATCATCGAACCCATGCTGTCGGGCCATTCCCAGATGCAGAACCCGGCATCCCGCTCATAGCTGGTGTGCGAATGCTGATCGCCTGCGAACCAGCCGGATGGATGGGGGAGACGCCCCGTGAAGATCACGGTGCCCGTTTCATCGACCCGGGCCGGACCATCGGTTGATCGTTCCGTCAGCCCGCCCTCCTCGATCGTCAGCGTTCTCCGCAGGACTGTCGGCTGGCCGCCGATCACAAGATGGGCCTCTATGTCGATCTCCTCGCCGATGCAGGCGTCGTCCTGCACGGCGCCTTGACGACCATTTGTGAGAGGGATATCGACGGCGAGTTCATGCCCTGCCGACTGGAGAGCCGAGTACAGCTCGCCACACGGCTCGGCGGCCCCACAGGCCATCGTTCCGGCGCATGTCCGGCAGAACTCATCGAGATCGTTCTTCGCGGGAAGGAGCTCCTTCAGGACCTGGAACTCAGTGGCCTTTCGCTCAGATGATGTCGTGACGACGACCTTCTCGAGGAAGGCCTTTCGCTCTTCGGTTCCGTTCCAGAGCGAGATATGAACCGGGAGCGTGCTGCACACGCGGATGCTCTTCTGGTGGTCGACGGTGTAGACGATCGGCTCAACCGAGGCGCAGGCCCTCTGTGTGAACCCCTGCTCTGCGCGAGCCGGGAGCGCGCCGATGAAACCAAGCGAGCTGAGGACGATCGACATGAAAAGGAGGCACTGTCTGCCCGGTGAGGAGATGGGATGCCCTGAAGAGACTTGATTCATGGCGGTCGAGCCTCCCTTCTACGCCTTCTCTATACAGTCACCGCCCGGGACATGCAAGCCGGTTTCCGACCTGGATGTGCTCGGTCCGTCACGCGGCGTGGTTGTCTGGGCCTGACGCTGAATTTCGGTCCACGGGGGACGGGGAAGGGGTCCGGCGAATCGATAGGGTCGCCCCCACTTGCGCCAGGGCTTTACCCTCAAGAAATGATAGGGAATCTCATCCGAGAACCAGAGCCCAGGCTGAAACCGGCAGCCCTGGCAGGGGCCAGGCGGCCAACGCGGGCACCGCGCATGCCGTTGTGGGCCGAGAATCCCGCGCGCGGCGTCCGTGCGCAAGGAGCGAGGTGGCCCACGCAAGCCAGCCGTTCCGGAGCCCCTCACGGAGCGGGGTGAGCGGGTCTTGACAGGGGCCACGCTTCGCTGGAGTGTTGGATGCCCGCGGCCGCGCGCCGCACGCTGCGGGCCCGCGAAAGGAGCGCCGCCATGACCCGAATCGCGCAGCTCGTCCTCGTCCTGGTCGCTCTCACCGGATGTGCGCCGAAGGGACCGCTCCGGTCCGCTCCGGCTCAGTCCGGGGCGCCCGCTGCCTCTCCGACCGCGGCTCCAACCGCCACGCCCGCCGCCGCTGCTCCCACTACAAAACCCGCCGCTGCTGCCACCGCAACGACCATGGCCGCCGTTCTCGAGGCTTCGACGCCGGCGGACTGGCGCCCGCTCGATCCAGAGAACACGATCTACCTTGAGCTCCCCAGGGGCCGGGTCGTGATGGAGCTGGCCCCCGCATTCGCGCCCGGGCATGTCGCCAATGTCCGCGCCCTGGCGCGGGAGGGGTACTTCGACGGACTTTCGATCGTCCGCAGCCAGGACAACTACGTGGTCCAGTGGGGCGATCCCGACGGAGAGGATCCTGAGAAGAGGAGGCCGATCCGGGGCGCGCAGCGGACGCTCCCTGCCGAGTTCGATCGAGCCATGAGCGTGGGCCTGCCGTTCACCCCGCTGCCGGACGGGGACGTCTATGCTCCGGAAGCCGGGTTCTCCGAAGGGTTCCCCGCGGCGCGCGACCCGAAGTCGGGTCGCGTCTGGCTGGCGCACTGCTACGGCATGGTGGGCGCGGCCCGCGGCATGGAGGCGGACAGCGGTGGAGGGACGGAGCTGTACGTGGTGATCGGGCACGCGCCCAGGCACCTGGATCGGAACGTGACGCTCATCGGCAGGGTGGTGAGAGGAATGGAGCTCCTCTCCGCCCTGCCCCGCGGCACCGGGGCGCTGGGATTCTACGAGACGCCGGGGGAGCGCCTTCCCATCAAGTCACTGCGGGTGGCCTCCGATGTTCCCGAAGCGGAGCGGACGGACCTGGAGGTCCTCCGCACCGACACGCCCGCGTTCCAGGCGCTGATCGCCGCGCGCCGCGACCGCCGCGAGGAGTGGTTCAAGAACCCGACCGGGCATGTCGACCTGTGCAACGTCCCGATCGTCGTCCGGCCGCGGGAGACGCCGCGGCCCTAGGCTACTGCTTGACCAGCTCCACCCGGCGGTTCTTCGCGCGACCATCCTCCGTGCGGTTGTCGGCGATGGGCGAGGTCTGGCCGTACCCCTTCGCGGTCAGACGCTCGGCCTTGATACCGCGCTCCACCAGGGCGGCCATCACGGCCTTGGCGCGTTCCTGCGAGAGCTGCATGTTCGCTTCGGGTGTGCCGGTGTTGTCGGTGTGCCCGGCGACCTCGACGCGGAGGTTCGCGGCCGCCTTGAGCGCCGCGGCGGCGTCGTCCAGAGTCCTGGCCGAATCTGCCTTGATCGTGGACTTCCCGGTGTCGAAATTGATATACAGCGCGACGAAGCCGTCCTTGACGAGCTGGTCGGCAAGCGCATTGACGGCGATCTCCTGCTTCATCTCCTCGCGCTCCGACACCGTCATCTGGTAGTTCCCCTGGTCCCCGCTGGCCTGGATAAATACCCATGTTTCCTTGCCACCGCGGACGAACTTCAGGGTCAGGCCGTAGCTCATGCAACCGTTACCCATCCTGGGCATGCGCTCGCCGTCGTAGTTGGCCTTGCACCAGCCCGGGTATTGACCCTCGACGGTGCCGCCGGCCTTCTTCGCCGCGTTCTCGAAGTTGCGCATGATCTGAAGCCCGCTGGGCGTCGTCGCCCCTTCGTTCAACTGATAGTCGAACCACTGCACCGGGCCCTCGACCTCGACCGCCTTGGTGGCGCCATCCGCATCTGGTGCGCCCACGGGGAACGCCCTCAGATCGAATTGACTGCTCTGGCAGTCGGCGAGGTACATGTTCGGGAACCGGGTGAACAAGGGATGGTCCTTGCAATTCTCCGCATCCTGCTCCGCCGCCGCGGGGACAGCTGCGAGCAGCAACAACGCGAGCGCGGCGACAAAAATGGTCCTCATGCGCGTCCTCCCATCAATGGTGGAGGATAATAGGGAATTTCCTCCTGCAGACACAAGTCCGAGCCATTTCACCCCTCCTGCAGGGGCAGGAGAGTGATCGCGGGCCTCAGCGGGCTGTCGAGCCCAGGCGCCAACGCCGCAGCCAGCCTGGAAATGCAAAGGGCGACCCCGAGAGGTCGCCCTTCAGCCTGCAATCCCGGGATCTTCTTCCCGGCTTCTACTTCTTCCGCTCGATGACCCACTCGCAATGCGAGTCGCCGCGAACCATGTTCTTGGTGAGCTTGAAAGTGAAATTCGGGTTCAGACTTTCGACAGCGCCCTCACCCCAGTTCTGATGCCCTGCGCCGCAGGTATCAAAGTCGACGCCCTGCTCCTTCCACCGCTTGTGCCAGGGACACTGGGTGGTCTTCCCCACGCACCTGTCCTTGGTGGATTCAACGATCTTCGAATACAAACTCCGGCCCCATTGCCGCCTGAGCCAGGAGATGGGTAATCCCCTCAATATCGCCGGCGCTCTCAGTGGCCAGCCCGAGGCTGCCGGCGAATTCCTTTGCTCCTTTTCCTGCTTCATACCAGAGCCGCCCGTTGAACTCCTCGAACTTGCTCTGCCCGACAGCCTGCTTCAAGGCATTGGAAATGGCGATGAATGCGCCGGTCAGTCCCTTCGTTGCAATCTCCCATCGCGTCTTCTCAGGAATCGCATCAATCTTGTCCGCCATCGAGCCCGCCCCTTTCTGTGGTTGTCTCCTGTGTTGTGCCCTGTGCTTCACGGCCGGAGAAACATCAGCTGCTTCGATGGTGCGGGCGGATCCGGGAAATAAGTGGGATAAGCGACATGGTCAGCCCCCGCGCCCACCGGATGTCTGTCGAAGTTCGATCCGGGCGCCACAATCTCACGCGATCTGCGCGGATGTCAACGGTTTATTGCGCGTGTGGCGGGCGGAGCGCGTTGGGTCGACGATCGGGAATGTCATCGAAGGAGGGAACCGCACCGGTGGCGCGGAAGGGGAGAGTTTCGCCTTGAAGCCCGGGCGGGGGCCGGCCCAAGGCGGCGAAGTCACCGCCTTGGGGCCGGCAGTCCCCGGGTCCGAGAAGTGGGCGAAGCGTGCACGCCTGCCGCGCAGAAAAAAAGGGCGCCCTTTCGGGCGCCCAGCGGGGAAAGAGGTCTGTGCGCGGGCCCGCGTCTCGCGCGGGCCCGGCGTCACATCCTCACGGGCAGCTGTCGGAAGAGCACTTCGTCTCGTCGAACGGCAGGATCCCGCAGGCGGTGTCCTTCGCTGCCTGGCACCGGTCCGGGCTCGCCGGAGCGGATCCGTGACAAGTAGCGGGGCGCGGAATGATGTCCCACGGCAGGTCCCGGTCATGGCAGCCTGTTGAGGGGCCGCATCCAGCCGAGGTCGGAACGCCGAACCCGTTGTTGAAGCAGTCGATCGCCGAGATGCACCAGCCCATGTCGAAGCCGGCCGGCAGCGGTCCGGGAGCATTTCCCACCGCAACCGCGCACCCCAGGTTGCACAGAGCAAACACATCACCGGTCGGCGAGCCAATGCAGTCCGCCGGCTTGCCGCTGATGATGCAATTCAACGCAGCAGCCGTCAGCTGGCGGGCCAACTGCCGCGCCTGCTGACCCTTCACCGCCACGCACATCGCCTCGACCGCAGAGGCCGCATTTCCGGCAGTCAGTGTCGAGCTGCCAGGCCCGTCCGTGAGGCACTCGCCGCAGATATTCAGCGAGCCGCCGCCCATCGCGATGACTGCGCCGGTCACGTCGCTGCAGCCGCTCTTCAAGGCCGCGGAGTGTGTCGCCCAGTACCCGGGCGTCCTGCAGATCCCCGCGCACTCGTCGTTCGGGGTGTAGACACAGCCGTTCGCCGGATCACAAGTATCGTCCGTGCACGGGTCGGTGTCGTCGCACGTGATTGATGCATACACGCAGCCCGTTGCAGGGTTGCAGCTGTCCGTCGTGCACGCGCTGTGGTCGTCACAGAGAATCGGCGTGTACACGCATCCCGTCGCGGGATTGCACGAATCGCTCGTGCACGCGTTCTGATCGTTGCAACTCACCGGAGTGTAGACACAGCCGACGGCCGGGTTGCAGATCTCGGTCGTGCAGGCGTCATGGTCGTTGCAATCGATCGGCGTGTACACGCACCCCGTCGCCGGGTTGCAGGTATCGATCGTGCAGGCGCTGCCGTCGTTGCAGAGGATCGGGGTGTAGACGCAGCCGGTCGCTGGCAGGCAGATGTCAGTCGTGCACGCATTGTTGTCGTTGCACGGTGCGTTCGGCGTGTAGACGCACCCCGTTGCCGGGTTGCAGGTATCGGTGGTGCAGGCGTTGTTGTCGTTGCACGGCGCGTTGGGGGTGTAGACGCAGCCGGTCGCCGGCACGCAGGTATCGGTGGTGCAGGCGTTGTTGTCATTGCACGGTGCGTTCGGTGTGAACACGCACCCCGTTGCCGGGTCGCACGTGTCCGTGGTGCAGGCGTTGTTGTCGTTGCACGGCGCGTTCGGCGTGAACACGCACCCCGTTGCCGGCACGCAGGTATCGGTGGTGCAGGCGTTGTTGTCGTTGCATGGCGCGTTGGGGGTGTAAACGCACCCCGTTGCCGGGTCGCACGTGTCCGTGGTGCAGGCGTTGTTATCGTTGCACGGCGCGTTCGGCGTGAACACGCACCCCGTTGCCGGATCGCAGGTATCGGTGGTGCAGGCGTTGTTGTCGTTGCACGGTGCGTTCGGCGTGAACACGCACCCCGTTGCCGGATCGCAGGTATCGGTGGTGCAGGCGTTGTTGTCGTTGCATGGCGCGTTGGGGGTGTAAACGCACCCCGTTGCCGGGTCGCACGTGTCCGTGGTGCAGGCGTTGTTATCGTTGCACGGTGCGTTCGGCGTGAACACGCACCCCGTTGCCGGATCGCAGGTATCGGTTGTGCAGGCGTTGTTGTCGTTGCACGGTGCGTTCGGCGTGAACACGCACCCAGTCGCAGGGTCGCAGGTGTCCGTGGTGCAAGCGTTGTTGTCGTTGCACGGTGCGTTCGGTGTGAACACGCACCCCGTTGCCGGGTCGCACGTGTCCGTGGTGCAGGCGTTGTTATCGTTGCACGGTGCGTTCGGCGTGAACACGCACCCCGTTGCCGGATCGCAGGTATCGGTGGTGCAGGCGTTGTTGTCGTTGCATGGCGCGTTGGGGGTGTAAACGCACCCCGTTGCCGGGTCGCACGTGTCCGTGGTGCAGGCGTTGTTGTCGTTGCACGGCGCGTTCGGCGTGAACACGCACCCAGTCGCAGGGTCGCAGGTGTCCGTGGTGCAGGCGTTGTTGTCGTTGCACGGCGCGTTGGGCGTGAACACGCACCCAGTCGCAGGGTTGCACGTGTCCGTGGTGCAGGCGTTGTTGTCGTTGCACGGCGCGTTCGGAGTAAAGACGCATCCCGTCGCCGGAACGCACGTATCAGTCGTGCAGGCGTTGTTGTCGTTGCATGTGATCGGCGTGAACACGCAGCCCGAGGCGGGGTTGCAGGTATCCGCCGTGCAGGCATTGCCGTCGTTACAGGTGACCGGCGTGTACATGCACCCGAGCAGCGGGTCGCACACCTCGGTCGTGCAGGCGTTTCCGTCGTCGCAGTTGCAGATCCTGAGGTCGCCGGTGCTCTGGTTACCTGCAGAAAGCAGGCCAGGAGTGTTGCAAACGGCATCGTTGTTCGGAATCGTGAATCCGGAAGCCTGACGGATCGTCTGGCCCACGGTTGGGAACGCGTCCACGTGGACATCGAATTGAATTGAGCAGAACGTCTGCAGACCCGCAGGGATCACGACGCCGGGCGCGGCGGAGAAGATCACCTCGTTCGGGATCGTCCCGCCGGCGCTGTTGGCGGTCCAGGAAATCCCTGCGCAGGTCGTGCTGATGTTCCCGGCGTAGGAGATCAGGTTCCCGGCATCCGGGCAGGGAACGCCGAGGTCCGTGCAGTCGAGCTCGAACCGAACACGGTTGATCGTGACCTGGGTTCCGCCCGTGATCAGGCCCGCGCCCAGCACGACCTCGATGCGAATGGTATCCCCGATCTGGTAGTAGTTCTGGGGATTGAGGTACTGGAAGTCTGATCGTGCGTTGCAGGTGTCAGCGAAGCCGAAGACCGGCTTCACCGTGGCCGTCAGGGCAACGACGGCGGCAATGATCGAAAAAATGCGACACAGTTTGCGGTGCATAGGTGTCCCCCTCAAAGGTGATAGGCGTAAATGCCCCACTCAGTACTCCGTAGATTCACGCAGCCCTCGCCAATCCGTGGTGATCGGGATGTGCGAACCCCGGGCTCGTCCGTGCTGCAGCTTCCAGCATGCAGTCCAGCCGTAACATCTCCTGATGCCGCCGGTCCGGACCCCGTTCGCGAAATTGGGCCAGTTGCCATCCTTTCGGTTCCCAGGCAGCAGCATCGTGCTGGCTGTGGTTTCTTGCCGAGACTGTACGTTGGGCGTGGATCGGGCTCAATGGGGTGAAACCCTACCGTGAAGGGCGACCGGATTCGTGAATTCCGGCGGTTCCCGGCCTTGATTGCCGATGGGCCGGGGGAGAACGAGAGTGAAGACATGTCAGTCGAGTTTGTGACCCTGAACTCCTTCTCCCCCTTGTCCTTGGCCATGCCGTCCGGT
Source organism: uncultured Acidobacteriota bacterium (assembly GCA_963747925.1). Lineage (GTDB taxonomy): Bacteria > Acidobacteriota > Polarisedimenticolia > QHYA01 > CAVVHA01 > CAVVHA01. The sequence continues at coordinate 476,820 of CAVVHA010000008.1, read as the reverse complement.
TCAACGTCAACTTTCCAGCTTGTGCCGTCGAGAACGGCGACCTTCTGGCCCGCGATGGTCACCGTGGAGAGGATGAGGACGAATACCGCGGAGGAGCTTCCGGATGAGGCGGGCCCCGGCCCGTGCGCCCAAGCGACGGAAGCCTGCCCACGCTGCGTCCGTCAGCCCAAAGCCTGCGTAGGCTGGGGACGACGCCCCCGCACGAGAATCGTGGAACCCCCGGGCGCGGGTCCCACCGCGCCGGGCGCCGCGGCCGGCGCGGTGGCGCTCAGGGCTGGGGGAGCAGTGAGAGCCGGGCCCTGTTGACCTGCACCGTTCTGGAGATCGGCGACCACGACGCGAACCACCGCCTCGAGAAGAGCGACTCTTGGAAAGTGGTTGTGGTCGAACAGGTCGCGGACCCGGGGGTCCTCGGCGAGCTCGAACGGTATCCCGATGGCCCAGTGATCCCCCTTGAGCACGCCGAGGAAGCGGGCTCCCGGGGGGATTCCCTCGGAGGCGATGACCTGGGCATCCTGGTCGAGCGAGATCATCGAGAGCTTGCGCCAGAAAGACTTCAGCAGGCGGGTCGTGGTCTCCTCCTCGGACACCGCGACCAGCGAGTAGGTGGGGACGACCGGCCTGGGATGGTCGCGGAGGAAGGCCTGGCGCGCGGGGCGGCGAACGCTCTCCACGCCGCCGCCGTCCCCGTGTTCGCACGGTCCGAGGCTCAGCTTGCGCAGTTTCCGGACCACGTACTCGGGGGTCAGCTCGGGAAGGCGTGAACCGCCGACGGGCGACACCACCGTGACCAGGGCGGCCGTGGCCTCCTGCACTTCAGGATAGGCCACGAGCGCCGTCATGAGGTCGCAGGCTCCCTTGCTGTAGCCCACGACGATGTACTTCCTGGGATCCGCGCGGCGCTGCTCCCGCAGATGGCTTGCGATGACCGCGGCGTTGTAGTCGCAACTTCCCACGGCCGGAACGTCGAAGTACTCCGCGCTCAGGCCGTGCTTGTCGCGCAGGTGGGCGAGGGCATCGCCGAACGCCTGGATCTTGGGAGACAGGCATTGCCCCAGGAATCCCGGGATCACCAGGACCCTGTAGTCGTTCGGAAGAAGGGGAAGCTCGAGGTCGGCCGGGCCGGGAGCTTCGATGTACTCCGAGCAGGCTCCCCACGGACCTCCCTCGGCGCCGACGTGGTTGAGCACGCTGCAGAACATCGTTCCATACTCGGCGCTTCGATCCTCGATCCCGGCCGCCTCGAACGGAACGAGCGCGGTCCCGGGCAGCCTGTACTGGACGCGTGGCAGCCCCGCGCAGCCCGCCGCCTGGACGAGCGCGAGCGCGGCCACGACCGCGAGCGGGGCCATTCGGGTGGCTTGGCGCCGCATGTTGGTCGATCCGGACATCCCGTTCTCCCCAGCCGCCCGCGCGCCCCGCCCGCGGCGGAGCGCACGACCGGCGTCAGAAGTAGTGGCGGACGTCGAAGGTGAGCCTCATGAAAATGAATTTGCGGGTCCTGAGGTCCGGCGAGGGCGCCTCCGGGTAGTCCACGACCGTGGCCTCGTCCGGCCTGTCGAACCCGGCGCCCACCTGCAAGATCGCCGTGTAGGACTGCCGGGCGGCGAAGGTCCGGAAGGCCCTGTATTCGAGAACCGGGAATTCCCACTCCGTCGAACGAACCTCGACCTCATGCGCCTCGGGGGTCGAACCGGGGGAGGTCTGCACGAGCATCGTGTAGTGGTCCGAGCCCCACTGGCCATGCAGCGTGTAGCAGAATTCGCGGCCGAGGACGAACTGAAACCGCCCTTCCTCGCCGACGGGCATCGCCCTCTGCCAGGGGATCACCCCGCCGTTGGCGGCCGTGATCGCCATCCGCTTCAGGCTCTGAGGGGACGCCAGGGCGAGGAATGGCGCCGCGATGAAAAGGTCGCCGGGCACCAGCCAGAAGGGAGCGCGCATGCGGAGCTGCACGCCCGTCCGGCCTGGGATCGTGTCGCTGGGCTCGTCCGACGAGAAGTAGGGGCCTTTCTCCTGCCTGTTGGCCACGCCGGCCTGCAGGAAGAACAGGCCGTCGCCGGTCCGGCCCGTGAGGGCGTCGAGGCCGATTCCGACCCGCACCCCGATGAACACCTCCCCGTCGATGAACGTGCCGCTGATGTTCGGCTCGAACGAGGAATCGAGAATGCCGACCCTCGCGCCGCTGACCCAGGAGATGAAGGTCCCGACCTCGGCGTGGCTGCGGGGGAGGGAGGCGATGCCGGGACCGCGGCCCGGCATCGGCGTGCGCGCGACCACATCCCGCACGATCGGGTACCAGGACTCCTGCACGCCCCAGTCGGGGAATGCCTTCGCCTTGCACACGTCGAAGGGCGGACGCTCCCAGGCCTCCTCGAGAGTGAGGGGCGAGACCGTGGCCGCGAGCTCCGGGACGACGCGCGCGGCCTCGAGAAACTGGGCGAGGCTGGCCCGGACCGCCGCCGCAGCGCGCTCGAGGTCCACGGGGCGCATGTGCCGATCGCCCAGAAGGATGACGTTCGTGCCGGCCCACGTCATGGTCTCAAGGCCGTGCGCGTTGTAATAGTCGTGCGTTCCCAGCCGCTCGGCGGGTCGTCCCCAGCAACCCGCGACGTGCCCCGCCGCGAACGCGTCCTCGAGGTAGTGCAGCGCGAAGGCCTCGCGTGCCAGGGCGGTACGGGCAAGGGCCGCCTTCTCCGCCGGATCGAGCATCGGGGGCGGCCCACGCCGCAATCAGCCGGAGCGCGGCCAGGTGATTCCACGCATAGATCCCGATCCCGTTCGGGGGCGCACCGCCGCGCATGGTCGCAGCGAGGTACTCCGACAGGTCGTTGCTGTCGCGGGACAGCAGGAAGTGACCGTTGTTTCCCACGGCCCGGCCGGACATGGCCGTGTCCACGCGCGCGATGCTCAGACTGGACCGGACGTCCGCGGAGTTCTTCTGCCGTTCGTTCGTCGCCTCCGCGAGCTCGCGCTCGGTGCGGGCCGCGATCTGCGCCACTTCGAGGATCCAGTCACTGTCGGACACCGTCGTGAGCAGCTCGCTGAAGGAGCAGGAGTGATCCCCCCCGATCGCGGGCCAGGCGGCGAAGTCCAGGCACATGGGCGTCCCTTCCTGCCAGGGAACGCTCGGCTCCGCGCAGAAGCGCCCCTCGTGATCGGCGCGGGTCGCTTCCCACAGCACGGCGAGAGTCTCGGCTTCCGGGCCGTCGAGGTTCGAGATCGCCGTGGCGGCGATGGCGCGGTGCTCGTGGAAGAGCCAGGCGTATGTCGGCCTGCCTGACGCGCCGAGGAGGGTGAAAAGGGCGATTGCTGCAGCGTGCCTGCGCGTGGCCATTCGGCGATCCCTCACCAGAACACCATCGCGGCGGTTTCCGGCGTCTCGCCGGATGCCGGGCACCGGCATTATCACTCTGCGCCTGACCGAAGCCTAACGACGGCACGAACGCAATCAGAGAATCCCCGTCCCGGCGGTCGGACGCCATACTCGTGCCGGGATCGATCATCGGATACGTGATCGGTTCGGTTCACGAGCGGGCCGGGACCAGGACGAAGGACTTTGTCCCTTCGTGCCCCGGTCTTCGTTTGACCAGCGACTCGGTGCTCACCATGGCGGCTGCGGACTGGATCCTCAGTGGCAGGCATCTGGTCGACCTGCTGCACGATCTCGACCCTGAATTCAGGTCCGGCTGGAGCTGCAACCCCAGGAGGGGACCGAGGGAGCTTGTGACGCCCGAGGTTTCTCCCCCGGCAGCCCGGCGCCAGACCTTGACCCTGTGGGCATGGTGTTGCCGCCCTGGCTGTCCAACCGATTCCCACCACCGACGAGAGCCCCCTTCCGGGACCCGCCCCCAACTTCGTGGTGCGCGCAACGATATGGGATAAGTCTTTGTATCGCAACAGTTAAAGGAAGACCTGAGGGGCGGATCCGAGTCTTCTTCCCTCCGGGAAGCTTGGCCAGGCGCGAACGCGGACAAAAAAAGTACTTGATCTGAACAGGGATCAGGGATATAGCCTGCCGTACCGGCCATTGACACCACGAGGGTGAGCGGTGGAGAGCGCGCCACCGAGAGGCGGGGTGGAAGACGATGACTGAATTCTTAACACGGGGACACACGGAATATAGAGGATGAGGAACTCGAGAGGCGGCGGTGCGCGCTCGGGGCAGGCGGGCGGAGTTCGACGGCAGCACCTTTCTGCGCCGTCGACCCCCTCTCCGCGACGGTTTTTTCAAAGCGGATTAGGAGGCGGTATGTCCAGACGATCCAGAACGCGGTGTACGGTCGAGTCTCTCTTTCTTCTCGCGGCACTTCTGCTCATTCCCGCCGCGGTTGCCACGGCCCAGGTGACCGTCCCCTGCGGCCAGAGCCCGGCCCCGCAGTGCGGTGGCGTTTGCGCTCCGGGCGAAACATGTACGCCCGACCCGGTCGGCTGCCACTGCGCGGTGCCCACGATCCCCTGTGACCAGGGAGCGGCGCCGCAGTGCGGCGGGGCCTGCCCGGCCAACGCCGTCTGCAAGGCGAACTCGGTGACGGGACACTGCAGCTGCGTCGATGTCGCGGTGCCGTGCGGCCAGAGCCCCTTCCCGGCCTGCGGCGGTGACTGCCCGGCCGGTTTCGCCTGCACCCCGAACTCGGCGGGCCTGTGCGACTGCGCGCAGCCCCCGCTGGCGTGCACCCAGAGCCCGTACCCCCAGTGCGGCGGTGACTGCCCGGCGGACCAGATCTGCAGGACGATCCCCGGCACGACACTGTGCGGCTGCCAGGACATCGCCATCCCCTGCACGCAGAGCCCGGCGCCGCTGTGCGGCGGCGTATGCCCGGCCGGCACGGCCTGCAAGTCGGACGCGGCCACCGGCCAGTGCGATTGCGTCGACGTTCCCGTCCCGTGCTCGCAAAGCCCGGCGCCGCAGTGCGGAGGGGTCTGTCCCGCCGGATCGGCGTGCCGCGCCGATGCGACGGGCGCCTGCTCGTGCAACCCGCCGCCGCTCGTCGTGCAACCAGAGCCCGGCGCCGCAATGCGGCGGTGACTGCCCGGCGGGCCAGATCTGCAAGTCGGACGCGACCGGCAGCGCACTGCTACTGCGCTGGATATCGTCGTGCCCTGCTCGCAGAGCCCGGCGCAGCAGTGCGGCGGCGTCTGCCCGCAGAACCAGGAATGCCGCACGATTCCCGGGACCACTTTCTGCGGCTGTCAGGACGTCGCCATTCCTTGCGACCAGAGCCCGGCGCCTTTGTGCGGCGGCGTCTGCCCGACGGGCTCGACCTGCCAGTCGGACCCGGCGACCGGCAAGTGCGACTGCGTGGGCCCGCCCGTCCCCTGCGGCCAGAGCCAGTTCCCGGGGTGCGGCGGCGACTGCCCGGCGGGCCTGGCCTGCCTGCCGAACACCGCTGGCCTGTGCGACTGCGTGCAGCCGCCCGTCCAGTGCAACCAGGGCACGGCGCCGCAGTGCGGCGGCGACTGCCCGACGAACCAGGCGTGCCGGCAGATTCCCGGCACGACGCTGTGCGGCTGCCAGGACATCGCCATTCCCTGCACGCAGGGCCCGGCCCCGCTGTGCGGGGGCGTCTGCCCGACCGGCCAGGTCTGCAAGTCGGACGCGACCGGCGGCCAGTGCAATTGCATCGACGTCCCCGTTCAGTGCTCGCAGAGCCCGTTCCCGCAGTGCGGGGGGGTCTGCCCCACGGGTTCCGTCTGCGGCCCCGACCCGACCGGACTCTGCTCCTGCACTCCGCCTCCGGCCCCCTGCAGCCAGAGCCCGGCGCCGCAATGCGGCGGAGACTGCCCGACCGGCCAGATCTGCCGGACCGATACGACGGGCACGCACTGCGGCTGCGTGGACATCGTCCTGCCCTGCTCGCAGACCTCGGCCCCGCAGTGCGGCGGCGTCTGCCCGCAGGGCCAGGATTGCCTGACGATTCCCGGCACCACGTACTGCGGCTGCCAGGACATCACGGTCACCTGCGACCAGAGCCCGGCCCCGCTGTGCGGCGGCGTCTGCCCGGTCAACATGGTGTGCCGCACGAACACGGCCACCGGCAAGTGCGGCTGCGTGGACGAGCCTATCCCCTGCGAGCAGACCGCGGCGCCGCAGTGCGGCGGCGTCTGTCCCGTGGGCTCCACCTGCACTCCCGATGCCGTGGGATCGTGCAGCTGCAAGCAGCTTCCGACAACCTGCGACATGAGCACGTCGCCGCAGTGCGGCGGCGTCTGCCCGACGAACATGCTCTGCCGGCCGAATGCGGCCACCGGCGCATGCGGGTGCGTGGACATCGTGGCCCAATGCTCCCAGACTTCGGCGCCGCAATGCGGCGGCGTCTGTCCGACAGGAGAGGTCTGCAAGCAGATCCCTGGCACGACGCTGTGCGGCTGTCACGACGTTCCGCTCCTGTGCGCCCAGAGCCAGGCTCCGACCTGCGGGGGCGTCTGCCCGGTCAACCAGAAATGCCGTCCGAATGCGGCCAACGGGGCATGCGACTGCGTCGATGTCCCGATCCCGTGCTCGCAGAGCACGGCGCCCCTCTGCGGCGGCTACTGCCCGACGGGCTCGACCTGTCAGCCCGATACGACGGGTCTGTGCGGGTGCAACCCTACGCCGACGACCTGCGCGCAGAGCACCGCGCCGCAGTGCGGCGGCACCTGCCCCACCGACCAGGCGTGCCGGTCGAACCCGCTCACCGGGCACTGCGAGTGCTACGACGTGGTCACGGCGTGCGGCAACAGCACCTACCCGCAGTGCGGCGGGGAATGCCCGACGAACGAAGTCTGCAAGGGGATCCCCGGCACGACCCTCTGCGGGTGCCAGGACATCGACCTGCCCTGCCCGCAGAGCCCGGCGCCCGCGTGCGGCGGCTCTGCCCCGGCGGGAAGCTCTGCCGGGCCTCCACGAAGACAGGGCAGTGTGTCTGCACCGATCCCGTGGTCCCGTGCTCCCAGAGTCCCGCACCGCAGTGCGGCGGGGTCTGCGGGACCAACCAGGTCTGCACGACCGTGCCGGGCTCGACCCAGTGCGGCTGCATGGACATCGTCGTGGCCTGTGGCGGCAGCACGCCGCCGCAGTGCGGCGGGTTCTGTCCGCCGGGCCAGCAATGCTAGTCCGACGCGACCGGCTGTCATTGCAAGCAGCCGCCGGTCCCGTGCTCGAACTCCGGCGCGCCCATGTGCAACGGCACCTGCCCGCCCAACATGGGGTGCATGAACTTCCACAACCATTGCTTCTGCGTCGGCTGCATCGACACGGATCCCGGGCCGACCGGCGGCACGGGGTGGACGAGTCTGTCGACCATGACGTGGGAGCCCACGGCCTGCGCCAACTCCTACAACGTGTACCGGAAGGCAGGGCTGGGTCTCGCGGACAGTGACGGAGACGGCGTCGCCGACGACTACGGAACCTGCTTCCGGGGCAGCCTCATTGAGACCGGCGTGGACGACGGCACGCGCCCGCCCGCCGGCCAGATGTACATCTACGCCGTCTCGGGCAAGAACCTGAACGGCGAGGGATCGATCGGCTACGCCAGCAACTCGATGATCCGGCCGAACCCGACTCCCTGTCCCTGATCTGCAACTCCATGCGGGGCCGGACGCACGGCGTCCGGCCCCGTTCTGTTTCCTCCGACTGGAACCCGCCACCGCAGTTCACCCGCCTGCTCAGGCTCCCCCAAACTCGCCCAGCCCTGAAATCCGGCGCCTCGCAACTCCGTCAACGAAACCGGGGCAACACCGGTACTATTACGAAGACGGACGCGAGCGAACCGACATTGGACACCAGGCCTCAGCAGGACCCGCTCGACTGCCCGCACGACGCCGATTGCGGCGCCTGCACGCTGCTCGGCGTGCGCCAGGCCGACCAGCTCCGGCGCAAGCGGGAGGTCCTGGGCAGGGAGCTCGGGCGCTACGAGCGGCTGCGCGGCGCCACGCTGCTGGAGTGCATGCCCTCGCCGCTGAGCGCCGGGTATCGCAACCGGGCGAAGCTGGCGGTCGGGATCTCGCAGAAGGGGGACGTCAGGGTCGGGTACTTCCAGGAAGGCACGCGCGAGATCGTCGACGCCGCGGAATGCCGCGTGCTCGTTCCGGAGCTGCTGGAAACCACCCGGCGCCTGCGCGCGTTCCTGGCCGGCAACCGGGAGGTTCCCCGCGAGCTGCGGCACCTGGACCTGCGCTGCGGCAGCGATCCGGGGCGTCAGCACCTCACGCTGGTCTTCCGGTCCACCGTCTGTCCGGAGTTTCCCGTGGACGGGCTGCGGCGCGCCTGCCCCGCGATCGACGGCATCTCGGTGAACCTCAACCCGAGCCCCGGTCCGCAGGTTCTCCGGGGAGCGATCCGTCCCCTCTGGGGAGAGCGGGAGATCTGGGTGGATTGCGCGGGACTGCGCCTGCGCGTTTCGCCCGGATCGTTCTTCCAGGTCAACCTGGCGCTGCTCCCGGTGATCCACGCCCGGATCGCGGAGTTCCTGGGGCGGGGCCGGGTGCTCGCCGATCTCTACGCGGGCGTGGGGACGCACGGGCTCGCGATGCGGGACCGGTTCCAGCGCGTGTTCCTGGTCGAGGGCGTGCGCAGCGCCATCGCCGACCTCAAGGCCACGATCCAGCGGCACGACCTCCACGCAGCGGAGGTCGCGCCCACGTCGGTCGAGCGCGCGCTGCATCGCCTGGGCCAGAAGGCGCCCGATGCCGTGATCCTCAACCCTTCCCGCGCCGGGGCGCACGAATCGGTCCTCGAGGCGATCGCCGCCACGCCGGCCACCCGGATCGCCTACCTGTCCTGCGAGCCGGAGACGCTGTGCAGCGATCTGGACCTGCTGGAGCAGTGGGGATTCAGGACGCGGTCGGTCCAGCCGATCGACATGATGCCGCAGACCAGCCAGGTGGAGGCGCTGGCGCTGCTGCAGCGCCCGGGCTAACCTGTCCGGAGCCGATGGGCCGTTCGAGACCATGCCCCTCCGGGGGAGTCCCGCACGCGCCAGGCCGCCCGCACCGATGAACCGTTCAGGACCAGCGATGTCCGGCGCAGGGCCGCTTGCGCTGCTCCCGGCCCGGCCCCGCGGCCGGGTCGAGACGCCGCTGCCCATGTCAGCCCGGGAGATGAAGCAGCGCGGGTGGGACGAGGTCGACGTGGTCTTCGTCACCGGCGACGCCTACATCGATCATCCGAGCTTCGCGATGGCGATCCTGGGGCGGGTGCTCGAGGCGGCGGGCTTCCGCGTCGGCATCGTGTCGCAGCCGGACTGGCGGTCCTGCGCCGACTGGCGGCGGTTCGGCCGGCCGCGGCTGTTCTTCGCCATCAGCGCCGGCAACATGGACTCGATGATCAACCACTACACGGCCAACCGGAAGGTGCGCAACGACGACGCCTACTCCCCCGGCGGGCGGATCGGCCTGCGGCCGGACCGCGCGACGCTGGCCTACTGCCAGCGGGCCCGCGAGGCGTACAAGGGCGTGCCGGTGATCGCCGGCGGCGTCGAGGCGTCGCTCCGGCGGCTGGCGCACTACGACTACTGGAGCGACAAGGTCCGCCGCTCGATCCTGCTGGACTGCAAGGCCGACCTGGTGGTCTTCGGCATGGGCGAGGAGGCGATCGTGGAGATCGCCCGCCGGCTGGCCGCGGGGCAGACGGTGCGCGACCTGCGCGACATGCGCGGCGTGGCCTACGCGCTCGGCGCGACCGAGCCGCCGCCGGACGACGCGCTGGTGCTGCCCAGCTTCGAACAGGTCTGCGACGACAAGCCGGCGTTCGCCGAAGCGACGCGCATGATCCACAACGAGACCAACCCGTTCAACGCCCGGCGCCTGGTGCAGTGGCACGACCGGCAGGCGGTCGTCTGCAATCCGCCGCCGCTGCCGATCTCCAAGGCGGCGATGGACCGCGATCTACGGCCTGCCCTACACGCGCCGGCCGCATCCGATCTACACCGAGCCGATCCCCGCGTTCGAGATGATCAAGGATTCGGTCACGATCATGCGCGGCTGCTTCGGCGGCTGCACGTTCTGCTCGATCACCACGCACCAGGGCCGCATCATCCAGTCGCGCAGCCAGGAGTCGATCCTCGGACGAAATCCGCGAGATGGCCGCCGACCCGAGTTCAAGGGGACCATCAGCGACATCGGCGGCCCGACGGCCAACATGTACCAGATGAGCTGCACGCGCCCGGAGGTCGAGGCGATCTGCCGGCGCCAGTCCTGCGTGCATCCGACGATCTGCAAGCTGCTCGGCACCGATCACGGCCCGCTGATCGAGCTGATGAGGGAGGCCCGCGAAACGCCGGGGATCAAGAAGGTGCTCGTGGCCAGCGGCATCCGCATGGACCTGGCGCGACGCTCGCCCGACTACATGCGCGACCTGGCGCGGCACCACGTCGGCGGGCATCTGAAGGTCGCGCCCGAGCACACCGACCCCGACGTGCTGGACCTGATGCGGAAGCCGGGCAACGACGACTTCGAGACGTTCGCGCGAGACGTTCACGGAAGAATCGTCGAAGGCGGGCAAGAAGCAGTACATCGTGCCGTACTTCATCGCCAGCCATCCCGGCAGCGACCTCGACGCGATGATCGACCTGGCCGTGTTCCTGAAGCGGAACGGCTACCGGCCCGACCAGGTGCAGGACTTCATCCCCGCGCCGTTCGACGTCGCCACGGCATGTACTACACCGGCATCGACCCGTTCACGAAGAAGCCGGTCTACATCGCCCGGCACCTGCGCGATCGCAAGCTGCAGCGGGCGCTGATGCAGTTCTTCAAGCCGGAGAACTACTTCGAGGTCCGCGAGGCGCTGCTCCAGGCGGGCCGCGCCGACCTGATCGGCGACGGCTGCGACGCCTGATCCCGTCGAAGCCGCCGCGCGAGGCGATCCTGCGCCGCCGCCAGGACGCCAACGCCCGCCCGGGCGGGGACTACGTCCACGCCGTGCCCGGCGCGAAAAAGAAGAAGGGGCCCGCAAGCAGTCCCGCAACGAGCCCGGCGCCCCCGGCTACCGCCCCGAGCGCAAGAGCACTCGCTGACCTACGAGAGCCGCGCCGCGCGCGCCGCCTCGCTCGCGCCGCCTCGGATGCGCGCCTTTCGGATGCGCCGCTCGGTCGGCCGCGCCGCTTCGCTCGCCCGGCTCGCCGCGACCGCCCGCGCATCCTCCTTCACGGTGGACCGCAGTCCCGCGTTGATCCCGAGATAAACCAGCGGGTGGGCGAGGTTGTTCGGGAGCCGCTTCAGGATGCCCGGCAGACCGTAGAACTCCTTCCGGACCCGGAGATAGTTGTCCGTCAGGGTCTCCGGGGTCATCTTCACCGGCCGGAAGACGACGGTCTTGTGGTCGTAGCGCCGCCAGTCGCGCGTGAGGAGCCTGCCCTCCTGCTCGAGGCGCGCATACAGCTTCGTTCCCGGGTAGGGCGTCAGCACGTTGAAGGAGACGGAGTGGACCCTGGCCCGCATGAGAAATTCCAGCGTGTTGTCGAAGACGCTTTCGTCGTCGGTGTCGAAGCCGAAGACGACGGAGGCGTGGAAGGCGATGCCGGCGTCGCGCATGGCGCCGATCGCCTCGTAGCTCTTCTCGGGCGACCGGGTCTTGATCATCGTCGCCAGGGTGTCGGGGACGACCGACTCCATCCCGATGAAGAGCCCGTAGCAGCCCGAGCGCGCGGCCAGGTGCATCAGCTCCGGATCGTCGGCGAAGGAGATGGACGCCTGGCCGACCCACCGGATGTCCAGGGGAATCAGGGCCCGGAACAGCTCCCGCGCGTAGCTCTTGTGGCCGATCACGTTGTCGTCCAGGAAGAGGAAGGTCCTGCGGCCGCTGGCGCGGATCGACTCGACCACCGTCGGGATCGGGATGTGCCTCATCCGGGTGCCGTAGATCGCGCTGACGCAGCAGAAGTCGCACGAGTAGGGGCACCCCTTCGTCGTCATCACGGGGGCGATGTCGACGAAGCTTCGTGCCGGGCTGCCGAGCCTGATGACGGGGAACGCGGCGAGGTCGGACGGCGGGCCGTGGTAGCGGCTCTTCAGGGCGCCACTGCGGGCGTCCTCCACGACGCTCGCCCAGACGCTCTCCGCTTCGCCCGTGACGACCGCATCCGCGTGCCGGCCGGCCTCGTCGGGCAGGATGGAGGGATGGATCCCGCCGATCACGACCTTCTTCCCGCGCCGCCGGAATTCGTCCGCCAGCTCGTACGCCCGGAAGGCGTTCGCGGTCATGCAGGAGATGCCGACGAGGTCGCACTCCTGGTCGAGGTCGACCGGTTCGGTCTCTTCCTCGACGATCCTGACCTCGTCCCCCTCCGGGGTGAGGGCCCTGATGAGGGCGAGCGAGATCTCCGGGATCCGGATCGCGGTGTGCGTTCGCGCGCCCGGGTCGGCCACGGGAGACAGGAGCAGGATTCTCATGGGGGGGACCCATTCGCATTCTACTCCCGGCCTGCGCGACGGGGGGATGTCGTTTCCCCCGCCGCGGCGGATCGACGTATATTAGTGGACGATTCAAGGGCAGGCGTTCGCCCTTCCCCCCCGGGTCTTTCCTGCGATCCCCCGCGCAAGGAGGGGTCATGTCATCCGGTTCCCCCAACGAGTTCCCCTGCTGGTAGGGAGGCGTCCATGAGAACGCTGCTTCGGAGACTGGCGGTCGTGCTGGTGGCGAGCGTGTGCACTGTCCTGACGCCCACGCTGCTCGGGGCGGCAGCGCCGCCGGCGCCCCGGGAAGCAGCCGCGGCGCCTGAAGCGTCTCCTGGTTCCACCGTGACAGCGCCGGCGATGCTCGCGCCCGCAACGGTGCCTCCCCCGGACGCGCCGGAGGGCTGGTGGTCGAAGGTCCAGGAGGAGCTCGCGGCCTCCGAGTACGAGGTCACCTGGCAGAGCGGGACCGTGCTCGCGGACCTGCCCGCTGCGTGGCAGGCGCCGAACAGGGCGCAGAATTTCCGGACCTACTTCGCGGGGCGGGGGATCCGCGTCGTCCCGAGAACGGAGGAGTCACCATCCTGGGAGTGGGGGCTCGCGCTCTCCGGCTACGGCCGGGGCGGCAGGGTGTGGCAGGTCGCGGAGCCGACCGTACGTCCGGCCGGGAACCGCGTGGAATACGCGCGAGGCCGGGTGGAAGAGTGGTACGAAAACTCCCCGCGCGGGCTGAAGCAGGGATTCACGCTGGCCGCCCCTCCCGAGGAACCGCGCGGCGATGACGTCGGGGCCGTTGCGGACACGGTTCCGCCGGGAGGACCGCAGGGCAGTCCGCCGGACGCGGGGCGGAAGGGGCAGGCTGTTTTCGTGCAGCTCGAGCTGAGCGGGACCCTGGACCCGGTGTTCGCCACCGACGGGCAGGCGATCGACTTCCGGACGGGGCGTGGCGCGAACGTGGTGCACTTCGCGGAGCTGCGGGTGACGGATGCGCGCGGGCGGGAGCTGCCGGCGTGGATGGAGGGGTTCGCGGCGATCGGCGCGCGGGCGATCCGGATCGCCTTCGACGACACGGACGCCGCGTACCCCGTGACGATCGACCCGCTCGGGACGACTCCCCCCTGGACGGCCGAGAGCGACCAGGACATCGCCCTCTTCGGCGCTCGCGTTGCGACGGCGGGGGACGTCAACGGCGACGGCTACTCGGACGTCATCGTCGGGGCGTTCCGTTACGACAATGGCGAGGCGGACGAGGGACGGGCCTACGTCTATCTCGGCTCGGCCTCGGGCCTCGCGGCCTCCCCCGCCTGGACGGCCGAGAGCGGCCAGGCATCCTCCTACTTCGGCTGGTCCGTCGCGACGGCGGGGGATGTCAACGGGGACGGCTACTCGGACGTCATCGTCGGAGCCCGCTGGTACGACAACGGCGAGTCGAACGAGGGGCGGGCCTATGTCTATTCCGGCTCGGCCTCGGGACTCACACCCTCCCCCTCCTGGATGGCCGAGGGGAACCAGGCATCGGCGATCTTCGGCTATGCCGTCGCAACCGCCGGAGACGTCAACGCTGACGGCTATTCGGATGTCATCGTCGGGGCCTACGGCTACACAAACGGCGAGACGGCCGAGGGGCGGGCCTACGTCTACCTGGGCTCGGCCTCGGGCGTTTCCTCCTCCTCTTCCTGGACCGCCGAGAGCAATCAGGCATCCGCCTACTTCGGCGCCTCCGTCGGGACGGCGGGAGACGTCAACGGGGACGGCTACGCGGACGTCGTCGTTGGATCCGATTCCTACGACAACGGCCAGGCGGACGAAGGACGCGCCTGGCTCTATCTCGGTTCGGCCTCGGGCCTCGCCGCCTCCCCCGCCTGGACGGCCGAGAGCGATCAAGCAGAGGCCCACTTCGCCATCTCCCTGGCGACGGCCGGAGACGTCAACGGTGACGGCTACTCGGACGTCGTCGTCGGGGCCTACCGCTACGACAACGGGCAGGCTGACGAGGGGCGGGCCTACGTCTATCTCGGCACGGCGACGGGGCTCGCCGCTTCCTCTGCCTGGACGGCCGAGAGCGACCAGGCATCCGCGGACTTCGGCTTCTCCGTCGCGACGGCCGGGGACGTCAACGGCGACGGTTACTCGGACGTCATCGTCGGGGCCCCCGCGTGGGAGGACGACCTGACCGACGAAGGGAGCGCCTACGTCTATCTCGGCTCGGCCTCCGGCCTCGCCGCCGCCCCCGTCTGGACCGGCGAGAGCAACCAGGCATCCGCGAGCTTCGGCTACTCCGTCGGGACTGCGGGGGACGTCAACGGTGACGGCTACTCCGATGTCGTCATCGGGGCTCCCGCCTGGGACCGTGGTCAGACGGATGAGGGGCGGGCCTATGTGTACACCGGCTCGGCCGCGGGCCCCGCTTCGTCCCCCGGCTGGACGGCCGAGAGCAACCAGGCCTCCGCGTACTTCGGCTATTCCGTCGCGGGGGCGGGGGATGTGAACGGGGATGGCTACTCGGACGTGATCGTCGGGGCCACCTATTACGACAACGGCCAGGCCGACGAGGGGCGAGTCTACGTCTATCACGGCTCGGCCTCGGGCCTCGCCGGCTCTTCCGCGTGGACGGCCGAGAGCAACCAGGCGTCCGCCCATTTCGGCTGGTCCGTCGCGACGGCGGGGGACGTGAACGGCGACGGTTACGCGGACGTGATCGTTGGAGCCCACGACTACGACAACGACCAGGCCGATGAAGGGCGGGCCTACCTCTATCTCGGCTCCTCCACGGGCCTCGCCGCCTCCCCCGCCTGGACGGGCGAGAGCGACCAGGGATCGGTCTCCTTCGGACACTGCGTCGCGACGGCGGGAGATGTCAACGGGGACGGCTACGGGGACGTGATCGTCGGGGCCCCCTACTACAACAGCCGCCTGGTGGGCGAGGGCCGGGTCTACGTCTATGCCGGCTCGGCCGCCGGCCTCGCTTCCTCTCCCGCCTGGACGGCGGAGGGGGGTCAGTTCCAGGCTTTCTTCGGAAGGTCCGTCGCGACGGCGGGTGACGTCAACCGGGACGGCTACTCGGACATCATCATAGGGGCGGAGGAGTACGACAACGGCCAGCTGGGAGAGGGGCGGGCCTACGTGTACCTCGGGTCGGCAACCGGCCTCGCAGCCTCGCCGGCCTGGTCGGCCGAGGGGAACCAGGCGAACGCCAATTTCGGCCATTCCGTCGCGTCGGCGGGTGACGTCAACGGGGATGGCTACTCGGACGTGATCGTCGGCGCCTGGCTGTACGACAACGACCAGTCCGGCGAGGGGCGGGCCTACGTCTATCTCGGCACCGCCGCAGGACCCGCCGCCTCCGCCGCATGGACGGCCGAAAGTCACCAGACGGGCTCCTACTTCGCGGGGTCCGTCGCGACGGCGGGCGATGTCAACGGGGACGGGTACGCGGACGTCATCGTCGGAGCCAGCTCCTACGACAACGTCGAGGCGGATGAGGGGCGGGCGTACGTCTATCTCGGCTCGGCCTCGGGGCTTGCGGCCTCTCCCGCCTGGACCGCCGAGAGCAACCAGGCGACCGCCAACTTCGGGTGGTCCGTCGCGTCGGCGGGGGACGTCAACGGAGACGGCTACTCGGACATCATCGTCGGCGCCCACGACTACGACAACGGCATGGGGGACGAAGGGCGGGCCGGCGTCTTCTACGGCAACGAGGGACGGGGGGTGACTCTCCGGCCCCGCCAGCGGCGCGCGGACAACGCCGCTCCGATCGCGCACCTCGGCGTCTCGGACAGCCCCGGCAGCTTCCGGCTGGGATTCCTGGGACGCACCCCGTTCGGCCGGGGGAAGGTGAAGCTGGCCTGGGAGGCGAAGCCGCTCGGCTCGCTGTTCAACGGCGCCGGCGTCCAGACGGGGACGGCCTGGTCCGATACCCGCACGACAGGGGTTTCACTGAACGAGCTGGTATCGGGTCTCGCCGGAGGCACTCCGTACCACTGGCGGGTCCGGCTGAGGTATCAGCCGGCCACGGTGCCGTTCCAGCCGCAGGGCCGCTGGATGACTGTCCCGTGGAAAGGCTGGCAGGAGACGATGCTGCGCACCGCGATGCCCGCTGCGGGGCGGGTGCCCTCCGGCGCCCCGGACGAGCCCCTGCGCGTCGCCAAGGCGGCAGGCTCCGACATCACCCTGACCTGGGGCCCGTCGTGCCTGCTGACCGACATTGACTACGCGATCTACGAGGGGGCGATCGGCGCCTGGTACAGCCACGTCTCGCTCTTCTGCAGCACGTCCGGGGCCAGGACGAAGACGCTCGCGCCGCTCGCGGGGAACAAGTATTACCTGGTGGTGCCGCAGAACACGGGCCGGGAGGGTTCCTACGGCACCAGGAGCGACGGCACCGAGCGCCCGCAGGGGGTGGCGGCCTGCAAGCCCCAGCTCATCGGGGCGTGCCCCTAGGAGTTCGGTGATAAGCAGAGCGCTCCTGCAGGTCGCGGGCGAAGCTCCCGTCAGCGCGGCTTCGTGCGGTGGGTGGGCGGCGCGGTGAAGGGATCTTCCGGCCAGGGGTGCTTCGGGTAGCGGCCGCGAAGCTCGCGGCGGACCTCGGGATAGATCCGTTCCCAGAAACTGCGCAGGTCGCGCGTCGTCTGCACGGGGCGGCCGTTCGGCGCGAGAAGCAGCAGGGTCACCGGCTCGTGGCGGGGGCCGACCCGCGGCGTTTCGGTCAGGCCGAACAGTTCCTGCAGCTTCACCGAGGCGGTCACGGTTCCATCCTCGGAGTAGTCGAGGCGCGCCCGCCGGCCGCTCGGCACGGGGATCGACGCGGGCGCAAGCCGGTCGAGCGCGAGCGCCGCATCGCGGGGGACCGCCGCGGCGAGGTCGACCTCGGAGAGCCTGCTCCATCCCGCGCAGGCCCGCTCGATCCAGGCCTCTTCGTCCCAGCTCAGGCCCGCGAACCGGATCCGCCGCCGCAGGGCCAGCGCGGCTTCGTCGAGGCCGCGCACCCGGATCGCGGCGGCGAGCAGGCGCGCGGCCGCTGCCGGGTCCGGGGGAACGGGCCGTTCTGCCAGGACGAGCTCGTCGTACCAGTCCCGCTCGAAGGCGCGGACGCGGCCTTCATCCGGCTCGAACTCGTGGTCGAGGCTCCGGCGCGTCGGAGTGAGCCACGATCGCTCGATCCGGCTCGCCGCACGCACCAGCGCCTCCGAGCGCGCCCCGCGCGGGGCCGCCTGCAGGTCGAGCGCGATGAGCCACTCTCCTTCGGTCACGCCGCTTTCCCGGGCGAGTACCGCCCCGTGCCCGTTCGCGAGGAGGAGCCGCGCGGATCCCGGCTCGCGCCGCCGGGCCACCCGGTCGGGATACCCCAGGAAGAGGGCGCGGCGCAGGGACTCGTCGCTGTCAGGTCCCCGGCCCGCTCCGCCCGCGGTGTCCGCTGTCGTCTCCCGCAGCGGACTGCGCCTCAAGGGAGTGGAGACCGCGGGACCGATTGCTCCCTCTCCCGTGACGCGCCCCGCCGAGGTACCTGCTGCCGCGGGCGCACCGGCCGGACGCGGCCGTTCACCACTTCCGGGCCTCGTTCCCGTCGGGGGAATCGCTCTCTTCCCGCCCTCCTCCAGGGCGCGGCGCGCCCGCCGCTCGAGCTCGGAGGCCGCCGCTCTCACGGCGTGCGGCGCCTCCCCGATCGCATCCGCGCCCACGAGGATGTCCGAGCTCGTGGCGATCGTCCCGCGCGCGCCGCCCCGCCATCCCTCGGCCAGCACCGCGCAGGCCGCGGCGGCCCGGGGCGAGCCCCCCGCTTCGAGGAGAACGCGCGCGAGCCTCGGGTGAAGAGGCAGGCATCGCAGGCTCCTGCCAAGGGGCGTGATCCGGCCCTTCGCGACGGCGCCAAGCCGCTCGAGAAGGTCGAGCGCCTGCCCGAGCCGCTCCGCGGGCGGCGGCTCGAACCAGTCGAACCGCTCCGGGTCGCTGCCCCACGCGAGGACGTCCAGGAGCGGACCCGCGACGTCCACCCTTTCGATCTCGGGCTCGCGCCGCTCACGGAGGATGTTCCGCGGGTCCCAGAGCCTCAGCGCCCGGCCCGGCTCCGTCCGCCCCGCCCGGCCCGCGCGCTGCTCGGCCGAATCGCGCGGAATCCACTCGAGCTCGAGCCGGTCGATCCCGATCGCGTCGTCGTACCGAAGGACCTTGTGACGCCCCGAGTCCACCACGTCGGTCACGCCATCGACCGTGAGGGAGGTTTCCGCGATGTTCGTCGCGAGGATCACCTTCCGGCCGCCCGAGGGATCGAGCGCCGCGTCCTGCTCGCGGGCGTCGAGCGAGCCGTGAAGCGGCAGCACCCGCGCCGGCAGGGGCCCTCGCGCGAGTTCCCCGGCGAGGGCCCGGATCTCGGGAGCGCCGGGGAGGAACACCAGCGCGTGCCCCGCCTCGCGCGCGAGAACCTGGCGGATCGCGGCGGCCGGCGACAGGCCCGGAGCATCGGCGATCTCCACGGGGAAGCGCCGGCCGGCAACCTCCAGCACCGGGCAGCCTCCGAGATAGGCGGCGACCCGCTCCGCGTCGAGGGTCGCGGACATGACGACGATCCTGAGGTCGTCCCGCGCCGCCGCCGCCTGCTTCGAGAGCGCGAGGGCGAGGTCCGCGTGCAGGCTTCTCTCGTGGAATTCGTCGATCACCACGACGGAGAACTCCGAGAGAAGCGGATCGGAGAGGAGCCGGGAGGTCAGGATCCCCTCGGTCGCGACGAGCAGCCGCGTGCGCGGTCCGAAGTTCCTCTCGAAACGGACCTGCCAGCCGACCTCCCCGCCGGGCAGTCCAGCCATGCTCCTCCGCGATCCGCCGGGCAATGGCGCGGGCCGCCACGCGCCGGGGCTGGAGGAGGATCACCGGGCCGAACTCGAGGAGCGCCGGAGGCACCCGCGTGGTCTTGCCGGCTCCGGGAGGCGCGATCACCACCGCGAATCGGTGGGCGCGGACGAGCGCCCTGATGTGGGGGAGGTGCTCGTCCATCGGCAGGGGCGCGGCCACGGGTCCAAGCTTAGACCAGGAGCATCGTGGTGCGCAGACTGTTGATGATCGCCGCCCAAACTACTGGAGGGACGGGACTTCCTGCCTCCGTCCTGGCCTGTCCAGATCGGGACGCCCGAAACCCGCATCCACAGCGCGTGCAGGCAGGGCGGCTTCAACAATCTCCGCACCACCATGGGAAGATCGCTTGACAGGCCCTCTGTCTCAGGGTATATTGTCTATATACGATATGAACAGTATATACGAAATGGACAGTTGCAGGCGCCTTTCCCGCGAGTGCGGGAGCGCCGGCGGGGAGAGGCCGGCATGCGGATCGTGATCTCCAACGCGTCCCCGGACCCGATCTACGAGCAGATCGTCCGGCAGGTCCGGGCGCAGATCCTGAGCGGCGAACTGACCGAGGGGGAGGCGCTCCCGTCGATCCGCAAGCTCGCACAGGACCTGCAGATCAGCGTTATCACCACGAAGCGGGCGTACGAGGAGCTCGAGCGGGAGGGGTTCCTGAACACGGTCGGCGGGAAGGGGAGCTTCGTTGCCTCGCAGAACTCGGAGTTCCTGCGCGAGAAGAAGATGAAGGCCGTGGAGGAGAAGCTCGCCGAAGCGGTGGACCAGGCCCGCCTGCTCGGGGTCGGGCCGGCCCAGCTCGCCGAGATGCTCGGCGTCCTCTACGCGGAGGAGGACTGAGATGGAACATGCCCTCGAGCTCGAAGCGGTCGGCAAGACGTACAGGGAGTTCGCGCTGGCCGATGTCTCCTTCTCCCTGCCCCGAGGCCACATCATGGGGCTCATCGGACCGAACGGAGCGGGGAAGACGACCCTGATCAAGCTGATCCTGAACCTCGTGCGCCGCGACACGGGCTCGATCCGGGTGCTCGGCCTGGACCTGCCCGGGAGCGAGGCCGAGGTCAAGGCCCGCATCGGCTTCGTCCCCGACGAGCCGCGCTTCCACGAGGATGTCGCGCTCTCCGACCTCAGGCGCGCCACCGCCCCCTTCTACCCCGCGTGGGACGAGGCGCGGTTCCAGGCGCTGGTCTCGGAGTTCGGGCTGGCCCTGGACCGGAAGTTCAAGACCCTCTCGCACGGCACGAAGACCAAGTTCGCCCTCGCGATCGCCCTGTCGCACGGCGCAGAGCTGGTGATCCTCGACGAGCCGACAGCGGGGCTCGACCCGGTCTTCCGCCGCGAGCTCCTGGAGAAGCTCTCCGGCCTGCTGCAGGACGAGCGGGTCTCGGTCCTCTTCTCCACGCACATCACCTCGGACCTGGAGCGGATCGCGGATTTCGTGACGTTCCTGCGCGGCGGCCGGGTGGTCTTCTCGAGCGACAAGGACCAGGTGATGGGGAGCTGGGGAGTGGTGAAGGGCGGACGGGAGCTGCTCGACCCCGGGACGCGCGCCTTCTTCGAAGGGCTCCAGGTGCGTGAGCACGGTTTCGAAGGGCTGACGTCGCGGATCGCCGAGGCGCGCCGCCTCTTCCAGGGGCGCGCGGCCGTGGAGCGCGCCTCCCTCGACGACATCATGGCCCTCATGGGAAAGGGAACGAGCCATGCTGCGTAACCTGCTCCTGCGCGACTGGATCCTGAACCGCCGGGCGCTGCTTTCGATGCTCGGGATCTTCGCGGTGTTCCAGGTCTATTTCGTGATGCGGGTCTCATCCGCCCGGACCTGGCTCGTGTTCGCGGCGATCTACGCGGCGTTCCTGGCGGTGGCTCCCTACGGGCGCGAGGACAAGTTCCGCACCACGGCCTGGGCCTGCACGCTGCCGGTGTCGCGCCGCGACCTGGTGAGGGCGCGCTGCATCGGCGGGTGGCTGTTCGTGGCGGCCGCGATGGCGATCGGGTTCCTGCTGGCGCTGCTCGTGCCGGGGAGCCAGGTGGCGCCCGGGGAGCTCTTCCAGCCGGCGACGCTGTTCCTGGGCGCCTCCGTGATCACCCTGATCGCCGCTCTCATGCTCCCCTTCACCATCAGGTTCGGCATCAAGGGCGTGATCATCCTTGTCGTCGCGTTCCAGGTCCTCGGCTCGGCCGTCCTGCTCGTGCTCATGACGACCGGCGCCCGGATCGGGGGGAGCGGCGGCAACCCGATCCGGGGATCCATCAACGCGGTCTCGGAGTGGCTCGCGCGGCTGCAGGCGCTGGCTTCGCCGCCCGTCTTCTATGCGGGTTTGGCCGTGACGCTCGTCGCCCTGACATGGCTCTCGTACCGCTTCGCCGCGGCGCTGTTCCAGCGCCGGGAACTGTGAGCGGGACCGCGATGGACCACGTGCTCGAAGTCCGCGGCCTGGGGAAGCGCTACGAGACCTTCTGCCTCGAGGACGTGTCGTTCTGCCTGCCGCGCGGCTACGTTATGGGGCTCATCGGCCCGAACGGCGCCGGCAAGACGACGACGCTGAAGCTCATTCTCCAGCTGCTGCGCCGCGACGCGGGAGAGCTCCGCGTCTTCGGCCTCGATCCCGCCGTCGACGGGGCCGCGATCCGCGCGCGCATCGGCTTCGTCCACGACGAGCCGCGCTTCTACCGCCACCTCACGCTGGCGCAGAATGCCGCCCTGGTGGCGCGCTTCTACGCCACATGGGATGCGGCCGCTTTCCGGCGTCTGGCCTCCGCCTTCGAGCTGGGGCTCGGGCAGACGTTCGGCAGCCTGTCGCGGGGGAACCGGACGCGCTTCGCCCTTGCGCTCGCGCTCTCCCACCGGGCGGAGCTGGTCCTGATGGACGAGCCGACCTCGGGCCTGGACCCGGTCTTCCGCCGCGAGCTGCTCGACATCCTGGCCGGGCTGCTGCAGGACGAGCGCACGTCGATCCTGTTCTCGACCCACATCACGGCGGACCTCGAGCGGATCGCCGACTTCGTCACGCTGATGCAGGAGGGGCGGGTCGTCCTGTCGGAGGAGAAGGACGCCCTGGTGGAGCGGTGGGGGATCGTCAAGGGAGGCCTGCCGCTCCTGGAGGGGCTGCCTCCCGGCCTCCTGCGGGGGGTCCACAGGAGCCCTCACGGGTTCGAGGCGCTCACCGGCGATCGCGCGGCGGCGAGGCGGCGCTTCGGGGACGCGGCGGTGATCGAGCGCCCGACGCTCGACGACATCGTCTTCCACACCTCCCGGGGAGCCTCCAATGCTTAGGCTCGTCTGGAAGGACGCGATGGCCGCGCGCACGCTGCTGCTGGTGGGTCTGCCGCTCTACCTGTTCCAGATTGCCACCTTCGCCGCGTTCGGTCCCGGCTTCCTGCTCGGCGCGTTCGCCTTCACCAGCCTGCTCGCGTTCGGATCGATCGCCATGGAGGAGCTGCAGGGGACCGAGCCGCTCTGGTGCAGCCTCCCGCTTGGCCGCGCGCAGGTCGTCGGCGCCCGCTACCTCACGGCGATCGCCGGCTCGGTGCTGGGGCTGGCGATCAGCTGGTCCGCCGGCCAGGCTGTGACGCGGCTCATCTCCCTTCCGAACCGGGGGGCGTCGCCGTTCGTCAGCCTGGCTACCCATGCCGTGCTGCTCGCCCTCCTGCTGTTCGTGGCCGCCTTCTTCCTGCCCTTCTATTTCCGTTTCGGGGCGGGCCGCGGGCTCGTGTGGTTCTCAGCCTGGGGCGTGGGAGTCCTGGTCGCCCTGTCGCTCGCCATCCAGGCGGCCCTGTTCCTGGCCGGGGCTTCCAACCCGCTGCTCGATCCCGCCATCTGGAGGGAAGGGAGGATCAGCCCGGACGCCGGGATGATCGCGTGGCTCGACCGCTCGCGGAGCTGGCTGGTCGTGGGCTGGCTGTGTCTCGCGGCCGTCACCCTGGCGATATCCGCGAAGGTGTCCCAGCGGATCTACGAGCAACGCGACCTGTAGGGACGGACGGCATCGGCGGGACCGTCCGGCGCCCGCATGCAGGGCGTGGGCGGGCCGGGGCCGGCGGGCGAATCCGTTTGGAGCCTGCCCGCGCAGCGTAGCTGGGCCGGCGCACCCGCTTGGTACCTGTCTGCGCGGCGTGGATGGGGGCCGGCACACCTGCTTCGAGCCTGCCTCGCGGCGTGAATGGGACCGGACCATCCGCCCGGATCCTGTCTGTAATGCATGGACGGGCCGGCAACACCCGCCAGGGGATTGGGTCGCAAGCCGGGGTGGATCGGCACCGGCCGCTTACGGGTTTGGGACGAAGCTGACGCTACCGCAATCGAGAACCGGGCAGAGTGACAGCGCGCGCCTGTCCGCTCCGACCCGCCCGTTCTTCCTGGAGCCGCGGTGATCGCCTGCCCGCTCCGTCCACTCCCTCTTTCATGCAACAGGGTGATCGCCTGACCGCGTGGGCTGCCTGACCGCGTGGGCTGCCTGACCGCGTGGGCTGCCTGACCGCGTGGGTTGCACGACCGCGTGGGTTGCACGACCGCGCGGATCGGCCGACCGCGTGGATCCCCCGGCCGCGCTGATTGCCTGGCCGTGCGGAGCGGATGACCGCGCGGATCACCGTGTTGCGGAGCAGGCTTCCCACGCGGACGGACAAGTGGCCCGTGACTTGCAGACCTGCGAGGCTTCTGACACCGCCGCCGTCGCGATGGCGGTCGCAGAGCAATGCTGCGCCCGGAAAGGACGGCATTGTGGTCATTGTGACGGAAGCGCAAAAGGCAGTGTCGTGAATTTGTTTCACCCGCTGTAGGAGAGCCCGGACACTCCAACGGAGTCGCCGGGCTCGGCGGGAATCGAGCAAGGGAGAAACGGTCCCGTGTGGCCGGCGAGAAGTCGTTCGCCCGTCGACAGTGGTCCTCTGTCCAGTCGGCGCCGCTGCGGGAAAGCAGCATCGCATCAACGCGAATCAGCAGGGAGTCAGCCCGCCAAACACCGCTCTTCAACGAGAGCTTCATGAATAGGCAACGGGAGGACACACCATGACGAGAACGCGGTTCGGGCGGATCGACAAGGTCTCGGAGGCGGCTGTTCGCGCAACGGAGAACGCTCCACCGGGGGAGGGAACAAACAATGCCGCGCCCGGGGCGTCCCGCGCGGCGGCATTGACTGCGCTGGCGGTGATGGCGCTGGCCCTGCTTCTCCTGGCTCCGGCCAGCGCGGCGTACGAGACCTACTCGACGAACAGAGGGGCGGACAACTGCAGGGCCTGCCACGGGGACTTCCGCGCCGGGCCGTACACCTCGCAGTCGGACGGGCAGAGCTGGGGAAACAACCTCCACGACGTTCACCGGAACACGATGCTGAACGGCGACTGCGCCACCTGCCATGCCGCGGCCGCCCGCTTCCCGGTGGCGATCGGATCGTCGGCCGGCGGGACGGGGCTGGGGGCGTACGGGTGCGCCGGCTGTCACGGCCGGGCCGAGGACGGCACCGGCGGTGGTACGGTCGGTTTCGGCGCAGCGCTGCGCCAGCACCATTACCAGGCGGGGGAGACGGCCTGCCTCTCCTGCCACGACGACGCCAACCCGGCGAACAAGACCGTCGCCGGTGAGAACGTGCTGCCTCCCTACTACGCCAACCCCGGCACCAATCACCCGAGCATGCCGACGAGCACGTGCACGCAGACGGCCGCGCATTTCGAGAACTTCGCCGGCTCGACGCGCGGCCTCGACAACGACGGCGACTCCCTGTACGACCTGGCGGATTCGGACTGCGCCGCCACCACCGCGGTCTGCGGGAACGGGCGGGTCGAGCCGGGTGAGCAGTGCGATGACGGGAACACGACCGCGGGCGACTGCTGCTCGGCGACCTGCCGGTACGAGGCGGCCGGATCGGCGTGCAGCGACGGGCTCTACTGCACGGTCGGGGAGGCCTGCAACGGCGCGGGCGCGTGCGCCGGAGGGACGGCCCGGAACTGCGCCGATGCCCTGCCCTGCACGGCGGATACGTGCAACGAAACGGGCGACGTCTGCGCGCACGCCGGGAACGACGCCGCCTGCAACGACGGCAACCCCTGCAACGGTGCCGAGACCTGCAACCCGCTCTCGGGGTGCGTGGCCGGCACGCCGCTCAACTGCGACGACGCCAGCGCATGCACGACCGACAGCTGCAGCCCGACGGCGGGATGCCAGCACGCGGCCCTGAACTGCAACGACGCCAACGCGTGCACGACCGACAGCTGCAGCCCGACGGCGGGATGCCAGCACGCGGCCCTGGACTGCGACGACGCCAGCGCATGCACGACCGACATCTGCAGTCCGACGGCGGGATGCCAGCACGCGGCCCTGAACTGCAACGACGCCAACGCGTGCACGACCGACAGCTGCAGCCCGACGGCGGGATGCCAGCACGCGGCCCTGGACTGCAACGACGCCAACGCGTGCACGACCGATTCCTGCAATCCGGCTTCGGGATGCGCCCACACGCCCGTCGTCTGCGATGACGGGCGGTTCTGCAACGGCGCGGAAACCTGCAGCCCGGCCGCGGGCTGCCAGGCCGGCACGCCACCGAGCTGCGCGGATACGAACATCTGCACCGACGACTCCTGCAACACGGCCACCAACCAGTGCGACCACATCGTCGATCCGACGAACGACCCGTCCTGTGCGCTGGCGGTCTGCGGCAACGGCCGGGTCGAGTCGGGCGAGCAGTGCGACGACGGCAACACCGCCGCGGGGGACTGCTGCTCGGCGACCTGCCGGTACGAGGCGGCGGGCTCGGCATGCAGCGACGGGCTCTACTGCACGGTCGGGGAGACCTGCAACGGCTCCGGTGCGTGCGCCGGAGGGGCCGCCCGCAACTGTGCCGACGCGGTTCCCTGCACCACCGACTCGTGCGACGACACCGCCGATTCGTGCGTCCACGGCGCGAACGACGCGGCCTGTGCCGACGGCAACGTCTGCAACGGATCCGAGACCTGCAATCCGGCCTCGGGGTGCGTGGCGGGGGCGCAGCTCGACTGCAGCGACGGCGATGCCTGCACGACCGACACGTGCAACCCCGCCACCGGCTGCGCGCACGCTCCGGTCGCGTGCAACGACGGCGTGTTCTGCAACGGCCTCGAGACGTGCGCTCCGGCATCGGGCTGCCAGGCGGGCACGCCGCCCGACTGCTCCGACGCCGACGTCTGCACGGATGACGCGTGCAACCGGTCCCTCGACCGGTGCGAGCACGTCTTCGACCCGGCGAACGATCCCACCTGCCACGCTGCGCCGGAAACCGAGTGCTTCGACGGCATCGACAACGACAACGACGGCGCGACCGACTGCGCCGATGCCGACTGCCAGGGAGCCAGCGACGGCCCCTGTCAGACGGGACAACCGGGCACGTGCGCCGGCGGCACGTACGAGTGCCGGGACCAGTCCACCCAGTGCATCGCCAACGGGTTGCCCCGGCCCGAGGTGTGCAGCGACGGGCTCGACAACGACTGCGACGGCCTCACGGACGGGGCCGACCCCGACTGCCAGGCGGCGATCGAGACGGACTGCTTCGACGGGCTCGACAACGACGCCGATGGCTCGACCGATTGCGCCGACCCGGACTGCGCCGGCGCGCGCGACGGCGCGTGCCCGACGGGCCTTCCCGGGATCTGCGCGGGCGGCACGTTCGAATGCTCGGGCGGCGCGCAGGTCTGCCGGCAGAACGAGCAACCGGGGGCCGAGAGCTGCAACGACGGGCTCGACAACGACTGCGACGGGTTCGTCGACACCGCCGATCCTGACTGCCCGACGAGGGCGGCGGACGTGCGGCTGGAGGACCTGCGGGTTCCCAGGAACGCGAAACTGGACACGGGCGGCTCCGCGACGAAGCCGGTCAGCGTCACGGCGCGGGGAGACCTGAAGACCCAGCAGGCGACCGTTTCCCTGGCCTACACGCCGATCAACGCCGTCACGGTGAGCATCACCCCCGCGACGCTCACCCTGCCGGTGGCTCCCGGCGATACGCGCACGCCGTTCAGGTTCTCCGCGACGATCACCTGCAACCAGCCGGGTGAATGGGCCGTTTCCTGGACGGCCACGATCACGGCGCCCGAGAATCGCGAGTCGTCCAACGACACGGTGTCGGGCCAGACGAACGTCACGTGCCGGTCGCGCGGCTCGAGCGAGCAGGAACGGCGCGGCGAGCATCGCGACTCGGATCGATCCGGCCGCGGCCACTGATCGTCGAAGTGCGTTGCTGAACGGGGGAGGGGCCGGTGGCCCCTCCCCATCCTCTTCCCGCCGGGAGGCGGGCGACCTGAACGGCGTTCCGCCTGGCGCCGGCCGCCCCGCCGAAGTTCCCCCGCGTGCGGCCGCCCCTTTCAGGAGCGTGGCGAGGGGAACTCCGCTCCGATTGCCGTGGCGCCGGGACCAATAGGCCGGATCAGGGTGGGGGCCATTGGCCCAATGGCCGCACCGGCCCACGCTGGACCCGGGCACGGAGGCCGGAAAGGCCCATTTGGTCCTTGACAATGGGCCGGACCGGGTGGATTTTGAGGGGAGATCCGGAACTGCCCTGCCGCCTCGGAACCGTGTTTCGGCGAGCGGGTCTGCGAGCAAAGGTCGGCCTGGAACCGGTCGACAGGAAGGGAGCGCCGCATGAGATCCTCCGGTGCCGCTGCCTCGATCCTGGCCGTTTCGGCCTGTCTTGTCCTGGGCGGTTTCGCCGGCGCCGCGACCGTGCAGACCTTCGGGCCCGGTTCGGCCGTTCCCGCGGGCGATCGGGCCGCGAGCTTCGCCCCTCTCGTCGTCAACGGAACGCCTCTCAGCGACTACACGGAAGGGGGATTGTTCATCGGCGTGGACGGCGACAGCTGGGTCGGAGAGGGCCTGCCGCTGTTCGATCCGTTCCACGGGGCCAACGGCTCCGACAGGGCCTTCTACTTCCCCTTCGGGGGAAGCCCCGGGTGGATGACGATCCGCGCGACTCCTTCCGCGAAGATCCATGCGATCGAGTTCATGTACGGGAACGGCTGGACGACCGGGGACATCTACGGCGTCCCGTGGGGCAACCACGACGCCATCGTCACGTGGCAGACCTGGAGCGGGGGAGCGATGGTTTCCTCCGGAACAATCGGAGGAACTCCCCTGCTCGAGATGGGGACGATCCTCGGCTTCTACGATCCGGCCGGGTTCGACAGGCTGCAGGTGAAATGCACGATCGCGTCGAGCGGCGACCCGAGCCTCCAGGCCCTGGCGCTCGACAATCTTCTCGTCCAGCTGACCGATTGCAGCGCCGTCAACAATTGCTCAGGACACGGAGTCTGCATCGCCACGAACACCTGCGCCTGCTACGCCGGGTGGATGGGAGTGGACTGCTCGATTCCGTCCTGCTTCGGGGGCGGCAACTGTTCGGGCCACGGGACCTGCGTCGCTCCGGACGTCTGCATGTGCGATGCGGGCTGGGGCGGGGTCGATTGTTCGACGCCGTTCTGCTTCGGTGTCGCCAACTGTTCGGGCCACGGAACCTGCGTCGGTCCGGACCTCTGCATGTGCGACGCCGGCTGGGGCGGACAGGACTGCTCGATCCCGATGGTCCTGGCGGCGGGCCGGGTGCCGGACGGGTCGGGCGGACCGCCGCTTTCGGTTGCGCGCGCAGCGGGTGGCGCGGTGATCGTGGCCTGGGGCGCTTCGTGCCTGGCGTCGGACACGGACTACGAGGTTTACGAGGGATGGCTGGCTGATTGTTCGAGCCACCTGCCGGTCGCCTGCAGCACGGGCGGGGCGAGCAGCCTGACGTTCATCCCACAACCCGGCGACAGGTACTTCCTGGCGGTGCCGCGCAACGGCTCGCGCGAAGGATCGTACGGCCTGAGGAGTGGCGGCCTGGAGCGACCACCGTCCACGGCAGCCTGCGTGCCCCAGCAGATCGGCGGTTGTCCCTGAGGAGTCGGCGCGCACGAGGGCCTGCCTGACCGGCGGGTGACGCCCTCGCCCGGACCCGCCGGCCGCACGCCAGTGCCGCGCCCCACGCCCGGCCCGGCCTGCCGCCTGGTCCCTCGACACGGCCCAGCCCTCTCCTTCACGACGACCCATCGGGGGTTCTCCCGCCGCGGGCTGGCGGGGCGGGTGGCGGGCCTGGCTCCCGCCGTTTCCATCCTCACGGACCAGCCCGTACCCATGTGGGCCGGAGGATCGCGGGGGTGGCGGCGCGTTCGCGCGGACGCCATCTTAAGATGTGCATGGACGCCATGCAGGCCTCGGGACGAGACGACGTAGCGATCATCGGTGGCGGGGTCATCGGCCTCGCCATCGCCTGCGAGCTTGCCAGGCGCGGGGTCCGGGTGACCGTCCTCGACAAGGGGGAGCCCGGCCACGGGTGCTCCTTCGGCAACGCGGGATGGCTCACGCCGAGCCTGGCGATGCCGCTCCCGAGGCCGGGGATGCTGCTCAAGGCCATGGGGTGGCTCCTCGACCCCGAGAGTCCCCTCTACATCAAGCCCCGTCCGAGCCCGTTTCTCGCCGGCTGGCTCCTGCGGTTCATCCGGTCCATGAACCAGGCCCACCTGCTGCGCTCGCTGGAGGCGCTGGCCTGGCTGACGCGGACGAGCCTCGACGCGCTCGCCCGCCTCGAGGAGGAAACGGGCCACCCGACCGCGTTCGAGCGGAACGGGCTGCTGGTCGCCGCGCAGACGGACGCGGGGCTCGCGGGCGCCCGGCGCGACATGGAGCTGGTCGGGCGGTTCGGGATCCCGGGCCGCGCGCTCGGGGAAGCGGAGCTCCGCTCCTTCGAGCCGGCCCTCACGGGCTCGATCCGCGGCGGCGTCTTCTACCCGGACGATGCGCAGGCCGAGCCGTACGAAGTCGTCCGCGCGTACATGAAGGGCGCGATCGCCCACGGCGCGAGGATCCTCCCGTCGCACGAGGTCCACTCCTTCCGCGTGGAAGGGCGCCGCCTGGTCGCGGTCGAGACAACCCGGGGAACCTTCGAATCGGGACGCTTCGTCCTGGCGACCGGATCATGGTCGCGGGCGGTCGGCCGCCGGCTGGGGCTTTCGATCCCGGTCCTGGGAGGGAAGGGGTACGCGCTGATCGTGCCGCCGCTCGAACCTCAGCCGCTGCGGCCGATTCTCCTGCTCGAGAAGAAGGTCGCGGTGACACCGAGGCGCGATTCGCTGCGGCTCGCGGGAACGATGGAGATCGTGGACGGGGACGATTCGATCACCGCCCGCAGGGTCGGCGCCATCGTCAAGGGAGCCCGGAGCTTCCTGAACGTTCCCGACGACCTCGTGGTGCGCGAGCTGTGGCGCGGCCTGCGCCCCTGCACGCCCGACGGCCTGCCCGTGATCGGGTTCTCCCCGTTGCACGAGAACCTGCTCATCGCGACGGGCCACCAGATGGTCGGCCTGAAGGCCGCGCCCGCCACGGCCCGGCTCGCCGCCGATCTGCTGCTCGGCGAGAAGCCTCCCTTCGACCCGGACATCTTCCGCGCCGATCGGTTCTGAGGACCGCCACCAGCCGGTCGGGCGGCGCGGGCGATCGCGGCCGCGCCCGCGGAGAATCGGACGGATGGGAGACGATCCCCTCCTCAGGCCTTGCCGCGACTGTCCACCATTGGCAGGCAGATCCGCTGAAGGTGACCGGCAAACCCGACACTGCGCGGCGTGAGATGGGGTGGAGCGGAGCAGAGCACGGGTTGGATGACCCGGCAGCGAGGGCTGCTCCGACAGGCCAGGGGCAGAAGACAGTTCCGTCATTCCGCGGCCGCCCGATTGCACAATTGACTGCCGGCGGCCTGCGGATCGCTCCCCGCGCCAACCGGCCTCCGTTTCTTGCGGGAACGGGGATTGCTTATAGTCTTCTATTTTTCACTCCGGGAGATCCCATTGATGAGCTCACGACCTCCGCTCCACGCCGCTCCCAGGGTTCTCGCCGCGGCCTGCCTTCTCTGCGCGGGCCTGTGGGGGGCCTCCGCGGTGACGGCGATCGCCGCGGCGATGACCACGGCCGTGCCCCAGGCCGGGACGATTGCCGCGACCCTGGCGGCCACGTCGCTGGCCGCGACCCCTGCGGCCACCTCGCCGGCGCAGACCGCGACCGGCTCCGCACCGGGCCCCGATTTCCCCTTCACGGACCTCAAGGGCGTCAAGCACACCCTTGCCGAGTACCGCGGTCAAGTGGTCCTGCTGGAGTTCTGGGCCTCGTGGTGCGTGCCGTGCCGCAAGGGGTTCCCGTTCCTGGACGGCCTGCAGGCCCGCCATGAGCCGGCCGGCTTCAAGGTCGTGGCGGTGACGCTCGAGGAGGACGACGAATCGGTCCGGAAGTTCGCCGAGGACCACCCGGGGAGGTTCGTCGTGGGCCGGGACCCGTCGGGGAGCGCGGGCGAGCTGTACGAGGTGGCCGCGATGCCGACCTCGATCCTGCTCGATGCCCAGGGCCGGATCCTCGCGCGGTTCGAGGGGGGCACCGAGAGCGTGCACAAGGAGATCGAGCAGGCGGTGCGGGCGGCGCTGCGGGGCGATCCGATCGTGGTCGCCTCGGCGGCCCGGAAGAAGGGCCCGACAGGAAACCTCCGCGCCTGGGAGCGGGGCTACCTGGCCGACCCGATCATGAACCTGGATGGCGATACGCTGACCCGCTCCATGCGGGAGCACGTGCACGCCAGCAAGGAAGGAGCCGCGGGAGACGGTGGCGTCGCGGGAGGTGGCTGTGGCTGCAATTGATCGCAGGCGCCGGCGCCGCATCAAGGCGATCGCCGCGGGGCTCGGGACGCTGGCCGGGACCACGGCGCGCGCCGGGAGCACCCTCGACTTCAAGTTCCTCCACTACGGCGAGTCGGACGACCGGACGCAGGTCAGCAACCCGGAGCTCTACTTCTCCCACGACTTCGGCGAGGCGGGCACGCTCGGGCTCCTCCTCTCGTACGACTCCATCTCGGGCGCCTCGCCGACCGGCGAGGGGCCGACCATCGACGCCACCACGAGCGCGTCGGGAACCTCCTTCGGCGCGATCCCGCTCGCGAGCTACAAGGACACGCGCAAGGCGGCCAACCTCTCCTATTCCCGGAGGTTCGGCACCCACCTGCCGTCCGTGGCCCTGAGCTACTCGCGCGAGTCGGACTACCTCTCGCGCGGGGTCTCGCTCGTGGATTCGTGGGACTTCAACGGCGGGCGCTCCACGCTCCACTACGGGATCGGCGGCACGAGCGACATCATCGAGCCGGTCAACATGACCGAGCAGTTCACGAAGAAGAGCCTCTCTCTCTCCGCCGGCTGGAGCCAGGTCCTCGGACCGCGCGATCTTCTGGACATCTCGGCGAGCCTCGACAACTTCAGCGGCTACCTCAACGACCCCTACAAGGTCGTCACGGTGGGGGTCGCGCCGACCAGCATCGTCGTCTCCGAGAACCGGCCCGACTCGCGCAGCCGCAAGGCGCTGATCTTCAAGTACGGCCACTACTTCCTCAACCGCACCGCGCTGAAGCTGTCGTACCGCTACTACTGGGACGACTGGTCGATCAAGGCCCACACGCTCGAGGCGACCTACGACATGCGGCTCGGCCGCAGGTGGATCGTCACGCCGCGCCTGCGCTACTACCGGCAGGGGAACGCGGACTTCTTCGCCTACGAGTTCCCGGTCGAGCAGACCTACATGAGCGCCGATTACCGGCTTTCGTCCTTCTGGAGCTGGCTCGCCGGCGTCGGCGTCACCTGGGAGGTGAGCGACACCCTCTCCTTCAACGTCGCGGGCAACTACCAGGACCAGACCGGCATCGACCGCATCGAGCCCGTCGCGGCGGCGGCCCCGCCGCCGGGCGGCCTCCGCACGGGCGGCCTGCGCCTGGGACGCGCCGTGCTCGAGGACGGCGGCGGCGGTGACGACGACGGGGAGGGCGGCGGGGGAGGCGGGCAGTCCGTTTCGCCGGCCGACCTGCGGGTGATCACGGTCACGGCGGGTTTCACCATCAAGTTCTGACGGGCCCGATGGCCGAGCGGACCCTCTACAGCAAGCAGTTCCGGGTCATGGGAGGGCGCGCCCTCCTTCGCTTCGTGGACAGGCGGGGGGCGGACCGGGCCGAGGCAACCGCGCGACGCTCCATGGCCGAGGCCGAGCGGATCGAGCTCGAAGTACTCGCGCTTCCTCGAGACGAGCCTGATCTCGCGGATCAACCGGGACGCCGGACGCACGCCGGTCGCCGTGGACGAGGAAACGGTCCGGCTGGTGGAGCGGGCCCTCGCCCTGGCGGCCCTGACCGGCGGTGCGTTCGATCCCACGGTCGGCGTCCTGGCGCGCGCGTGGAACTGGCGTGCGGGGGTGATCCCGTCCGGGGAGACGCTCGACGCCCTGCGCCCCCTCGTGGACTACCGGCAGGTCTCGGTCAGCCAGGGAACCGTCTTCCTGCGCCGCGAGGGGATGGAGCTCGACCTCGGCGGGATCGGCAAGGAGTACGCAGCCGACCGCGCGGCCGCGGTCCTGCGCGAGGAGGGGGTCGAGTCGGCGGTCGTGAACCTGGCCGGCGACGTCCGGTGCGTCGGCGCGCGCGGGGACGGCCGGCCCTGGAAGATCGGAGTGGTGGACCCGAGGGACACGCGCAGGTGCCGATTCTCCGTCCGCCTGTCGTGGGACGGCGGCGTCGCCTCGTCGGGGGACTACGAGCGGTTCTTCGTGAAGGACGGCATCCGCTACCACCACCTCATCGACGCCCGCACCGGCTGGCCGGCGCGCGGCGTGGCCTCCACGACCGCGGTGGCGCCCAGCGCGTTCGACGCCGGCCTCGCGGCCACGGCGTCGTTCCTGCTCGGCCCCGAGGAAGGGCTGAAGTACCTCGAGTCGATGCCCGGCATCGAGGGGGCGCTGATCACCGAGGAAGGGGAGCTGCGCGCGACGCCCGGCATGCTGCGCTTCTCCGACCTGCCCGGCTCGTTCTTCTCCCGCTACCCGGCGGTGTAGCCGGCAGCCGGGCTCCCCCTCAATCGTTCGTCGAGTCGGGGCGGTCAGCGTCCGTTCCTCGAGCGTTCTTCCCCCGGCCCGGGGGAACGCAGGGGCCGGACATTCAGGTGGGGACGCCCCGGCGGGGAAGCACGAACCGCATCATGATCACCCACACAACGAAGAGCGCGGGGAGCGCAAGGTCGCCGATCGAGAAGCCCGCGAGGTTCATCGCGCCTGCTCCGCCGCCGTGACGACGATCCGCAGGCAGGGCTCCGAGTCGCACTGCCCCGCGTACGCCTCCAGGCTCGCCACGACCGCGGAGGCGACCTCGGCGGGCGCGGGTGCGATGTAGAGGCTCGCGGGCCAGCGAGGCGGGGCGAAATGCGGGGGAGTGGCCGCGAACTTCACCCCCACCGCATCGGGCACCGTCACGAACCCCTCGACCCCCGCGCGCTCCAGGGCCCGCTCGACGGTTCCCGACAGGTCGGCGCTGCACATGATGGTCAGCAGCTTCATGGTCATGCCGGTTAATCCTCCTTCGGGGCCGTGGCCGGCGTGGTCCGCCGCATGGCCATGAAATACAGCAGGGGGATCACGACGAGCGTCAGGATCGTCGCCGCGGCCGCGCCCGTCATGAGCGCCACCGCGAGCCCCTGGAAGATCGGATCGAGGATGATCACGATGGCTCCCACGATGACGGCCGCCGCGGTCAGGACGATCGGGCGCAGCCGCACGGCGCCCGCCTCGAGCACCGCGTCGTGCAGCGTCATGCCGCGCTCCATCGACAGCTCGATGAAATCGACCAGGAGGATCGAATTGCGGACGATGATCCCGGCGAGGGCGATCATGCCGATCATCGAGGTGGCCGTGAAGAACATCCCGGTCACGGCGTGCCCGGGAAGGATGCCGACGAGCGTCAGCGGGATGGGGGCCATGATCAGCAGGGGCACGAGGAACGAGCGGAACCAGGCGACGACGAGGATGTAGATCAGGACCAGCACGGCGCCGAAGGCGATCCCCAGGTCGCGGAAAACTTCGTAGGTGATCCGCCACTCGCCGTCCCAGACGACGGTGGCGCTGTCGGAGGCGAGGGGGTCGTCCACGAGCCGCTCGGTCACGTTCCCGCCGCCGGCGGCGGGGATCGCGCCGATCCGGTCCGACATCTTCAGGATCGCGTAGGCGGGCGATTCCTCGCTGCCCGCCACGTCTCCGATCACGTAGGTGACCGGCCTCCCGTTCTTGCGGTAGAGGAACGGCTCCGCCCGGCCCTGCTCCAGCCGCGTGACCTCGGAGATCGGCACGCCGGTGCCGCCGGACGAGATCAGCCTGAGGTCCTGCAGGGCCGCGAGGCTCGAGCGCTGCTCCCTGGGGAGGCGGAGCACGACCGGGACCGGCTCGCGCTCCGCGCCGGGGTGCGCCACGGCGGGGGACATGCCGTCCACCGCGAGGCGCAGCGAGAACGCGACCTGTCCGGGGTCGACGCCGGCGAGCGAGGCCTTCTCGCGGTCCACGACGAACCGGGCCTTCGGCTGCGCATCCTCGACGTACCAGTCGGTGTCGACGACGCCGGGCGTCGTGTCGAACACGTCGAGAACCCCGGCGGCGATCCGCCGTCTCTCCGCGGGATCGGCGCAGTAGACCTCGGCGACCAGCGTCGAGAGGACGGGCGGTCCGGGCGGGATCTCCGCGACCTTCACGCGGATGCCCCGGCGTCGCGCGACCGCGTCCACGAGCGGGCGGAAGCGCAGGGCGAGCTCGTGGCTCGAGGCGCTTCGCTCGCCGCGCGGGAGCAGGTTCACCTGCAGGTCCGCGGCGTTCGCACTGCGCCGCAGGAAGTAGTGCCGGACCAGCCCGTTGAAGTTGTACGGCGCGGAGGCGCCCGCGTACACCTGGATGTCGCGCACCTCGGGCTCCGTCGCGAGGCGGTCGGCCATCTCGCGCGCGGCGGCGAGCGTGGCCTCGAGCGGGGTGCCCTCGGGAGCGTCCACGATGACCTGGAGCTCGCTCTTGTTGTCGAAGGGGAGCATCTTGACCGTCACGAGCTTCAGGGGAACGAGCGCCACCGAGCCGAGCAGCAGGGCGACGACGACGGCGAGCAGCGCCCAGCGGGCGGCCGGACGGCGCAGGAGCGGGGCCATGAGCCGGCGGTAGAGCCGGCCCCCGATCCCCTCGCCCTCGTCCGCGCCGTGCTCTCCGTGGCTTCCCCCGCGAAGGAGCTTGAAGCCCATCCACGGCGAGACGATGAAGGCGACGAGCAGCGAGATCAGCATCGCGAACGAGGCGCCCACGGGGATCGGCCGCATGTAGGGGCCCATCAGGCCGCTCACGAAGGCCATCGGCAGGATGGCGGCGATCACGGTGAAGGTGGCCAGGATCGTGGGATTGCCCACCTCGTCCACGGCCGCGACGGCCGCCTGCAGGGGCGGCAGGCGGCGCATCACGAGGTGGCGGTGGATGTTCTCGACGACGACGATGGCGTCGTCCACCAGGATCCCGATCGAGAAGATCAGGGCGAAGAGGGTCACGCGGTTCAGCGTGTAGCCCATCAGGTAGTAGATGAGCAGCGTGAGCGCGAGCGTGACGGGCACGGCGACCGCGACGACGAGCGCCGCCCGCCAGCCCAGGGCGAGCGCCATGAGAAGGACGACGCAGATCGTCGCGAGGACGAGGTGCTTGATCAGCTCGTTCGATTTCTCCCTGGCCGTCTCTCCGTAGTCGCGCGTGATCGTGGTCGTCACGTCCCCGGGCAGGACCCGGCTCCGCGCGGCCTCCACCCGCTCGAGGACCGCCTCGGCGATCTGGGTCGCGTTGAGTCCCCGGGCCTTGGAGATCGAAAGGGTCACGGCGGAGGCGGCCGGCTGCCCGGCCCGCTCGTGGAGCACGTAGGAGCGCGGCTCCTCGGGACCGTCCACCACCCGCGCGACGTCGCGGACGTGGACCGGCCGTCCCATCGGGGCGGCGACGACGACGGCGCCGATCGCGTCGGCGCTCCCGAGGAACTCGCCCGTCTCGACGAGGGTCTCGACACCGCCTGCGCCGATGCTCCCCGCGGGCATGGCGAGCCCGGCCCCGGCGAGCGCCTGGAAGACGACGGCGGGCGCGAGCCCGCGCGCGGCCAGGCTCGCGGGGTCGAGCTCGACGCGCATCTCGCGGCGCAGGCCGCCGGTGAGCGTGGTGGTGGAAACGCCCGGGACCTGCCGCGCCACCTCCTCGATCTCGGAGGCCATGCGCCTCAGGGCGAGGGAATCGTAGGCGCGCGAGGAGAAGGTCAGGGCGAGGATCGGGACATCGTCGATGGATCGGGGCGTCACCGTCGGGGTCATCACGCCCGCGGGAAGGGCGGAGGCGACGTTCGCGACCTTGTCGCGGACGTTGATCAGGGCCCGCTCGGGGTCGTTGTTGACCTTGAAGCGGGCGATGATCATCCCGCCCGAGGGCTGCGAGGTCGCGTAGACGTACTCGACGCCCGGGATCTCGCGCAGGGCCCGCTCGAGGGGCACCGTCACGAGACGCTCGACGTCCGCGGCCTCGGCGCCGGGCCAGCCGACCATGACGTCGATCATGGGGACGACGATCTGCGGCTCCTCCTCGCGGGGGGTCGCCACGACCGCCAGGATGCCGAGCACCAGCGCCGCGATGACGAGCAGCGGCGTCAGCTTGCTGGTGATGAAGGCGCCGGCGATTCGGCCGGAGATACCGGTTCCGGACATCGGCTCACCTCACCTGGACTCGACGCGGCGGCCGTCCGCGAGGCCGGCCGGCGGTTCGACGACGAACTTCTCCCCGGGAAGCAGCCCGGTCAGGATCTCGGTGGCGCCGCCGGCGCTGCGGCCGGCCGTCACCCAGCGCAGCCGGGCGACGCCCGATCCGTCCACGACGAAAAGGCCCGCCAGCGGCCCCTGGTGGACGAGGGCGGAGTCGGGGACGAACAGGACGGCGGGGGACGGAGCGGCGGTCGCCGAGGGGCCGGTCGTGAGGGCTGCGCCGGTCCCTGCCGAGGCCGGCGGCGGGCTGGATGGGGCGGCTGTCGGAAGGGAGCCGGTGGCTCCAATGGCAGGAGGCGGCCCTGATGTCGCGGCAGCGCGGCCAGCGCTGCCCCCCGTAGCGGGATTCTGGCCCGTCGGGATCCGCACGCGCGCGAAGGAGCCCGAGCGGATCGCGCCGTCCGCGTTGTCGAGCACGATCCGGACGATGACCGTGCGGCTCCGCGGATCGGCGTCGGGGAGGACCTCGGCGATCGTCGCGGCGCGCCTGCCGCCGCCCGCGGCCTCGATCTCGACCTCGACGGCGCTGCCTGGGACGAGGCCCGGGGCGAGCGATTCGGGGACGGAGGCTTCGATCTTCACCTTCGAGCTGTCCTCGATCGTGAAAAGCGGCATTCCGGGCGCGGCGGTGTCGCCCGCTTCGACGCGCTTCTCGACGATGGTCCCGTCGAAGGGGGCCGTGATGCTGGAGTAGGCGACGTACATCCGCGCCGCCTTCACGCCTTCCTCCGCCGCCTGCAGGTTCGCCGCCGCGGCTTCATAGCCGGCGGTGGCGTCCTCGAGGTTCTTGCGGGTGGCGGCCTGCTTCTCGCTGAGCCGCTCCATCCGCTCCTTCATCCGCCGGGCGTTCTCCTCCATCGCCTGCGCGGCCGCGACGTTCGCCTCGGCCTGCGCCAGGCGGGCGTTGACCTCGCGGCTCTCGATGCGCGCGAGGAGGGCGCCGCTCTTCACGCGGTCCCCCTCCTTGTGGAGCACCTGGTCCACGCGGCCCATGAGAACCGTGCCGGGCATCGCGCGGCGCCAGGGAAGGACCCCGGCCGTCAGCTCGAGGCCGCCGGCGCTCGTTGCCGCGCCGAGGCGGTTTCGACCCGGACGGCGAGCGGGGGCTGCGATTCGGGCCCGGGCGCCTGGGCGGCCTTACCGCCGCACGCGGGTGCGACGAGGAGGACGAGGCCGAGAAGCGAAACAAGAAGTAGGGCGCCACGAGAGCCGAGGAGCGAGCGGGTCCTCGCGGCGGCCGTCATCGGCGGCTTGATCGGGGCTCGCGATCGCCCCGCGCTGCCAGTGGCCGATGCGCGTGCGGCCTCCGGCGTGGTGCTGGAGATTGGCGGATGCGCGGCAGCCGGTGTGTGATCTGCAGCGGCCGGTGTGTGATCTGCGGCGCTGCGCCGGGGGCGTTCCGGACAATGCTCATACGCCGGGGCAGTACCCATCGCGGCCATCCGAGGTCTCATCGGTTCGTCTCCTGCGAAATCTCCTGCGGAGGAACGGTGGTCCGCCCGCTCGCGAGGTCGAGGGCCGCCTGCGCGACGGCGAGGTCGTGAACGGCCACGGCGCGCGCTCCCTGGGCCTGGGTGCGCGCGGCCTCGGCGCCCAGCAATTCCACCATCACCGCCATCCCTTCACCGTACCGCTCCCGCACGATCCGCAGCGCCTCGTCGGCCTGCGCGGTCGCTTCTTCCGCGACCGACAGGCGCTCGGCGGCGGCGGCGCGATCGGCCCAGGCGGCGCGGACCTCGAGCCGGATCCCTTCCGCCATCGCCTCGCGCATCGCCGACAGGCGCATGCTGTCGGACCTGGCGCGGGCGAGCCGCGCGCGGGTCTCGGTGCCGTCGAAGACCGGCAGGCGCAGCGACGCGCCGACCGTCCAGTTGTTCCCCTCGTTGCCGAAGAGGTTCTGGCTGTTCCATTCGTACTGCGCGCCGACGCCGATCTCGGGGTAGTAGCGGCTCCGCGCGATCTTCTCGCCGACCCCCGCCTGGGCGATCCGCTGGTCGAGCGACTTGAGGTCGGTCCGGGAGACGAGCGCTTCCTGCGCGCGCGATTCGGCGCTTTCGGCTCCGTCGGGGCCGCCTTCTGCGGCGGAAGCGTCCCCGAAGGCCGCGCCTCCCGGGCCTGCAGCGACGGTGGAACCGCCCCCTGGAACCGTGGCTGCAGAGCCGGCTCCGGCCGGCGCC
This sequence comes from uncultured Acidobacteriota bacterium, assembly GCA_963747925.1. Taxonomy (GTDB): domain Bacteria; phylum Acidobacteriota; class Polarisedimenticolia; order QHYA01; family CAVVHA01; genus CAVVHA01. Next base: position 436,780 of record CAVVHA010000008.1, on the reverse strand, counting down.
GTGGAAGCCGTGACGGAGGGCGGAACGAGCTCGAACGGCCGGTCGTCGGACAGGCCGAGCGCCTGCCGCAGCGCGGCGCGGGCGACCGCGGCCCCCTGCTCCGCGCGGATCCGCATCGCGCGCACCTCGGCGAGACGCACGTCGGCCGACATCCGGTCCGAGGGGACCGCGAGGCCGGCATCCACCTGCTGCGAGGCCAGAGCGGCGTTCGACCTCGCCGCTTCCTCCGCGGCGCGGACCACCCTGACCATCTCGTCGGCGAGGACCGCGTCCCAGAACGCGCGCCGCGCGCCGAAGGCGACCGACTCGCGCGACCGCACCAGGGAGTCGCGCGCCGCCGCGATGCCGAGCTTCGCCGCGTCCCTCCCCTTGAGGGTTCGCCCCGCGTCCCACACGTTCTGACGGAGGGAAAGGCGCGTGGCCGCGTTCGTGTAGGCGTCGGGAGTGTTGAGCGCGTCCAGGGCGAAATCGGACATGCCGAAGCTCTGCTGGCCGAGCTTCGACGCGAAGACGAAGACCGGGTTCGTGGAGCGGACCCAGTCCTCCGTCAGGTCGAGCCGGGGGAGGTAGCCGCTCGTGGCGATGCTCAGGTCGGCCGTGGCGCCGGCGACCTCCTCACCGGCGGCGCGCAGCATCGGATGATGTTCGAGCGCGAGGGCGACGGCCGATTCGGGGGTCAGGCTCTGGGCCGTCCCGGAGGCGGCGTCGGGGCTGGACGTGGGCCGCGCCCCGGAATCCGCCGGCGAGGAAAGCGCCCTTTCCGGGGGTGCGGTGGCGGAAGCGGCGAGCGTGAAAGCCGCCCCCGCGGGAGTTCCGGCGCAGGCTGGGGGGGCTGTGCCGGGCACGGCGAGGGTCGCGATCGTCGCCAGGATAGGCACAAGTGCCATTCTCGCAAGCATTTGCATGATCAGTCTCCGAAAGCGCTGGCCCATCGTCCAACAGCGGAGATGCGATAATTGGGAGAAGGATACAGAAAGAGGTGCGATTCCCGGAAACGAACGCCGGGGCCGCCGGCATCGGGATGCCGGCGCGGCGCAGGCACGGCGCAGGAGTGAGACGGTTGCGGCCGCCGATGGGTCGCCAGGGGGGTGGAACGGGTGGAGCAGATAACGGGCGATTCCGAGCTTCTCGAGGGAATCCGGAGGGACGACCCGGGGGCCTTCGAGCGGTTCGTGGACCGCTTCGGGGACAGGATCTTCGGCTTCAGCGTCAGGATGTGCGGCCAGCGCGAGGACGCGCGCGATGTCCTGCAGGACACGCTGCTGAAGGCGTACACCGCGCTCAAGGACCTGCGCCATCCCGAGGCGCTGCGGTCCTGGGTCTTCCGGGTGGCCGCGAACGCCTGCCTCATGAAGCGGCGCCGCGGAAAATTCGAGCCGGAGAGGGAGCTGTCCCTGGACGAGCTGATGCCCGGGGGACGGGGGTGCCGGGGCGGGCGCCGCGGGCGGGCGGCGGCCGCTCGAAATCCCCGATGCCGCGACGCTGCCCGACGAGGAGCTGGAGCGTTCCGAGCTGGCGGAGCTGGTCCGGAAGGCGGTCGAGCGGGTCCCCGCGCACTACCGGATCGTGCTGGTGATGCGGGACATGGAGGGGCTCTCGACCCACGAGGTATCCGAAGCCCTGGGCATCCCCGAGACCGCCGTGAAGATGCGCCTCCACCGGGCGCGCCTGATGGTGCGCAAGGAGCTCGAGGCCGCCCTTGCGGGCGGAGCGCCCGCATCACAGGGAACGCCCGGCAATCAGGCCGCGGACGCACGGGGGAGCGCATGAAGCGGCCCACCGGGTCGTCGCGGGTGGATGGGCCGGCGGGAGCGGGTGGTGCGGGGAGACCTCGTCGGAAGCGCATGGCCAACGGAAGCGCGGGTCAGGACAGACCCGATGTTCCGCCCGTCACGGGGGAACCGCGAGGGCCCCACCGCCCCGGCGACCCGCGCTGCCGCGACCTCTTCGAGAAGCTCTCCGAGTACCTCGACGGCGAGCTCGATCAGGCGATCTGCTCGGAGATAGGAACGCACCTGGAGGATTGCCCGCCCTGCCAGGCGTTCCTCGAATCGCTGAAACGGACGATCGCCCTGGTGCGGCGCACGCCCGGGGCGGAGCTTCCTCCGGAGGTGCGGCGCACACTCGTCGAGGCTGCGCAGAGGTTGCCAAGAAGACCGGGCAGGACCTGATCCGTCAGCCGGACTTCGTCCCCACGCCGCGCGCAACATGATCCGGCGTTCTTCTGTATCCTCTGTATCCTTCTTGAGGGACCTGCATCTTCAGATGTGACGGCCGCCCGCCAGGCGGCAGAACGAAGGACGGACTCATGGACATCCAGGCAGTGCTGAAGCGGAAAACCCCCGAAACGCGCATCGCCGTCGTCGGCGCGAGCGAGGACCCCAGGAAATACGGGAACATCATCGTCGGGAATCTCTCGGGGAAGGGCTACACGGTCATTCCCGTGAACCCGAAGGCGACCACGATCCAGGGTCTTCCGGTCGCGCATTCGCTCGCGGAAGTCGAAAAGCCGGTCGATCTCGTCGTCATGGTCACCCCGCCCGCCGTTACGCTGGGAGTGCTCAAGGAAGCCGCAAGACTGGGGCTGCCGGCCGTGTGGCTGCAGGACGGCAGTTTCGACGACGCCGTGCTCGAATACACGCAGACCGCCCCGTTCCAGACCGTTCACCATGCCTGCGTGATGGTCGTGAGCGCTTACGCCTGATGACGGGGCACCATGCAGAGCCGGGGCGGGTCGTCGGGGATGATCAGCGAGGAAAGTTCTGGCGGATCCCGGAGCTCTTGTCCGTGCTGGGGGTCCGGGCAGCGTGCAGCGTCCTGGGCTGGGCGGCAGATCCCGGATCTGCTCGCTAGCCCCCGGGCTGAGTGGGGAGTTCCAGGGGATCGGTTTTCTTGATCCGTTTGCCGCGACTTGCGTCATCATGATTGGAAGGGCCCCCCGGGCGGGGGTATGAGGAGCGAACGATGAACGTCGACAGGTGGCTCCGGCTGATCGCCGGTTTCTTTGTGTTTGCCTCGGTGCTGCTCGGCTACGCCGTCAGCCCCTACTTCTTCTTCTTCACGGCCTTCGTCGGGCTGAACCTCTTTCAGTCGGCTTTTACCTGCTGGTGCCCGATGATGTGGCTGCTGCGCCAGCTCGGAGTGCCCGACTAGTCGCCCGCGGCGCGCTGGCTCCGCCGAGTGCCCGGCCCTCGGAAGGCCTCGCTCCTGGCATTCGGCAAGTGAAGAGATGGCGCTCAGGACGTTGGTGGGTTTGCTTCGGGCGGGTCCGACTCCGCGACGGACCTGTCTCCGACAGTTTGGTCCGGACCGAGTGATCCAGGCCCGCGTGTGCCACTCGCAGGCCCAGGAGCCTTCACCCCGGGTTCTCCCTCTCGAGTCGATTGGCCTGCGGACCGAGTCCGGCCATGATTGCCATCACGAGGCATGCAGGCAGCAGGTAGGCCGCACACGAGTTCCGTTGACTTGTGGTTAGGCCCTGGAGGTACGGAAAGGAGAGCACGATGCGCAACGAACAGGTGGCACCCGAGACGAAAGGTGTCACGGTGAAGTTGCTTGCAACGGTTGACCTGGGCCCTGAGATCGAGGGCATGGCCGGGCGCCAACTTCGAATGCGTATGGTGACCATCGAGCCTGGAGGCGTATTCGGCCCGATTCACGACCATAAGGGCAGACCAGGCACCGTCTACATACTGCAAGGAACCATCACTGACCATCGAAATGGAGTCGCTACGGACTACGGGACGGGGGTGGGCTGGCCTGAGGATAGGAACACCACGCACTGGCTTGAGAACAGAGGGACGATTCCGGCAGTGGAGATCTCGGTCGATATCGTCAGGAAGGAGTAAGCCCAGGCCCGGCATCCGGCAGGATCGGGCCATCGTTTTCCGCATGGGCAAGCCTGTCGGCGCGGATACCAGCCAGGCCGACGGCTACCTGGAGTTCCGAGAAACCAGGGAAAGCGACCTGAACATGATTCGCATCGGCAACGAACGCTATGAGATTCCGGATGCGGTCATTCTGGGTGGCTGATGTCCGTGTCACAAACGATTCGACATTGCGGCTCGACGTTCAGGCGCTTGGTGTCAAGCCGCCGGGGAACCGGTTCCAGAGGACGGTCGGCTGCGCACCCCGCAGCCCACGGCCGACGTTCCGCGGCACGACAGCCCGGTCGCTGGTCATGCTGAAGTGAGAATCATGAGATTCGGAATCGTGATCGTAGCCACGCTCCTCCTGATTTCGTGCTCGACAACAGGTGATTCCCGGCCGACAGCGGCGTCGGCTGGCAAGAGCGCACTTGGGCAGATGAATCGGGACTTCGCCGCGGCGCTTAACGCGAAGGATGCGGAAAAGGCGGCATCGTACTATACGGAGGATGCGGTGCTCATCCCGCCCGGCGAGCCGCTCGTACGAGGCCGCGCAGCCATCCAGACATACTGGAAGGGAGCGATCGAGTCAGGCGGTGTTCGCGACGCCTCGGTCGAAACTCTCGAGGCACAGGCTCGGGGGATCTCGGTTATGAGATCGGCAGTTATGTCTTGACGGCCAACGGCCCGAATGGCGAGGCCGTGACGGAGCGGGGGCGCTACATCGAGCTGCTCAAACGCGGCGCCGATGGCAAGTGGTATTCGACAGCTGGCATCTGGAATGCGGCTCCCCAGTAGGACAATAGCGAGCCGCACGCTCGCTGCGGCCTGACCGACATGCCGCTGCACCCGGCGGGCGGCGGGGTGAAGCCATGTTCGACGCGCTCGACCCCTTCGGCAATCCAATCTCGTTCGTCCTGGCGTGCACCGAGTTCACGGGTCTACAACGGGACGGCTGACCCGCCGTTGCGTGAACGGCGTTGTGGCGGGATCGCTTCCTCCCGTGGGAATATGGAGCCCCTGGAGTGGGGTTGGTGATGGGAGCGATTATCTCGGAATCCAAGGTGAAGGCAGCGGTGAAGTCGAGCAACACCGAACCCGCCTCGAGCCTGCGCGTGATCGCGTCCGCGGTTTCATCGAGAGCGCGCGGTTCGAGAAATCCATTACCGCGCTGATCGTCGTGAACGCCATCACGCTCGGGATCGAAACCTCGCCGGCGGTCGCGGCGCGATTCGGCGATTCGCTCTACGCGTTCGACCGATTGGTGCTGGCCGTGTTCGTCGTCGAGCTGCTGTTGCGCTTCTTCGTCCACCGTGGCCGCTTCTTCATGGACCCCTGGCGCGTGTTCGACTTCGTGGTCGTTGGGATCGCGGTCGTTCCGGCGGGCAGTGCGTTCGCCGTCCTGCGCGCCCTGCGCGTGTTGCGTGTGCTCCGGCTGGTCTCGCTGGTGCCGTCGATGCGCCGGGTGGTCGGCGCCCTGCTCAAGGCGCTGCCAGGCATGGCATCGATCGTCGGCCTCATGGGACTCGTGCTCTACGTATCGGCGGTGATGGCCACGAAGCTGTTCGGCGGGATCGCGCCGGAGCTTTTCGGCAACCTCGGCGCGTCCCTGTTCACGCTGTTTCAGGTCATGACCGTCGAGGGCTGGCCCGACATTGCACGCGACGTCATGGCGCAGTCGCCGCAATCCTGGATCTTCTTCGTGGTCTACCTTCTTATCGCTACGTTCATGGTACTGAACCTGTTCATTGCGGTGGTCGTCAACGCGATGCAGTCCCAGGTCACGGAAGACCTCAAGCACGAGGGCGAAACGCACACCCAGCTGGTGCTCGACGAAGTGCGCGCGCTGCGGCGGGAGATCGAGGCGCTGCGTGGGTCGTCCAGATCGTAACCGCGGGCGAAGCTGCACCGACGGGGCCGGTATCGTCGCCGGCGACTGCCGGAGGATGAAACGAGTGCTCGAGGGATGAAGCGCAAGAAAGGGCCGGCAGTCGCGGCTGGCTGTTGAACGCCGAGGAGTTTTCTTCACCAGCAAGGAGAGTCGTGGATGGTCTGGATTTGGGTTGGGTTCATTCTCTTTGTGCTGCTGATGCTGGCGCTGGACTTGGGGGTCTTCCATCGCAAAGCCCATGTCGTCAGCCTGAAGGAGGCCCTGACATGGTCCGCCGTGTGGATCACGCTGGGGCTTTCGTTCTCGTTGTTCGTGTACTACGGGTACGAGAACCACTGGCTGGGACTGGGAAGTTCGGCTGATGCCGTCGATGGGGTGATCAACGATGGCACGACGGCGACGATCAAGTATCTGACGGGGTACGTCGTCGAGAAGTCGCTGAGCGTCGACAACGTCTTCGTGATTGCGATGCTCTTCGGCTTCTTCGCGGTTCCGCCGCTCTACCAGCATCGAGTACTGTTCTGGGGGATCCTGGGCGCCCTGGCAATGCGCGGGGCCATGATCGCGCTGGGCGCAGCCTTGATTGCCCAGTACCACTGGATCCTCTACGTCTTTGGGGCCTTCCTGATCCTCACAGGGATCAAGATGCTGGCCTTGAAGACGGATCACACAGACCCCAACCAGAACATCATCGTCCGGCTCACCCGGCGGCTCTTCCCGATCACCGCGCGGTTTCACGGGCAGCACTTCATCGTTCGGGCTGGAGCGCCGGCTTCATACGAGAGCGAGTTCCCCGGGACAGCCGCGCTCCCGGATGAGGCGGTGAACCAGGCCCGGCCCGGCACGTGGATGCTCACGCCCCTGGCCCTGGCCCTGATCATGGTCGAGTTTACGGACCTGATCTTCGCGGTGGACTCGATCCCGGCGATATTCGCCATTACAGCCGACCCGTTCCTGGTTTTCACCAGCAACGTGTTTGCCATTCTCGGCCTCCGGTCGCTCTATTTCGCGCTGGGAGGCATGCTCGACAGGTTCAGATTCCTCAAGGTGGCACTCGCAGTGGTGTTGATGGTGGTCGGCATCAAGATGCTGATAGCAAAGTGGCTCAAGGAAATGCTCGGCGGCGGCTTCAACTTCTATTTGCTCGGATTGGTGCTCCTGATTCTGGCTGCAGGTGTGGCAGTGTCCCTGATTGCTGAACGTCGCGATCAGCGCCGCCCAGCAAGCCGATGAAGCTGACGGTCGCCTTCAGCGCCCGCAGCCTATCGGCGAGTGTCAGCCGGCCGATCGGCGTGCGCCCGTCGGTGGCTGGCGAAAGGACAGTCCCCGGCGCGTCTGCATGGCACCGCCGCATGACAGTTGGGCAACAATCCAATTTCGAGGAGAGAACATGGACAACGTAAAGCTTCTGAAGAGCCTCTACGATGCTTTTGCCCGCGGAGACATGCCAACCGTTCTTGGGACGATGAGCCCGGACATCAGGTGGTCCGAGGCGGAGAGCAACCCCTACATGCCCAGCGGGAACGCCTGGGTGGGACCGGACGCCGTTCTGAACAACCTTTTCATGAAACTGGGTGCGGAGTGGGACGGCTTCTCCGTGCATCCGAAGTCCTTCTACGGGGCTGGCGACAGCGTCATCGTTGAGGCCCGCTATAGCGGGACGTACAAGGCGACCGGGAAGAGGATGGACGCGCAGGTCTGCCACGTCTGGGACGTCAAGGACGGCAAGGTGACCAGGTTTCAGCAGTACGTCGACACGGCGAAGCTCCAGGACGTCATGGGCGCCAGGTAGGAAATCGGATGGGCATCCCAGGAGACACGGAGGTGGGGTCAGGACCGCCACGGAGTCTGCCAGGTGCGCGAGGTCGTTGGCATGATCACGCTGGCGGCAAGAGGCGGCAACCGTCGCGCCGCCAGGCCCGCAGATGATGTCCGGAGAAAGGTGAACGAATGATCAACCCCCGTGTCGACCTCCTCTGGTACGCAATTCTGCTTGGGCTGATGGGCTTCCTGGGCGTCTGCGCAGGAGTCTGGCTCCTGGCCAGCCGCAGGCTTCTCGTCCTTCCCGGATGGGTCTTCACGCCCGTGATGGCTCTGGTCTTGCTTCCCTTCCCGTTGCTTCGCCGCTACCATCGCTCCTGCCAGGGCAGAAGCTCATCCTTATATTTTTTTTTTTTTTTTTTTTTTTTTTTTTTTATTTTATTTTTTTTTTTTTTCTTTTTATATTTTCAATACCTTAATATTTTTATTATAATTATCTCCCTTGCTTCTAGCTAGCATCGCTACTCCAGCAGAAGGTCATCTTGTCCTGAACACCCTTGGCATGACCCTCAATTGTCTGGCTGGTGCATCGCTCGCGTCGCGGCTACCACATCTACGGCCGCTCGGGCGGAGACATCCGAAAGGCCCTGGAACCGCTGACAGCAGCTGGCGGCCTGCAGGCAACGACCGAGCCCGACGTCTTCAGCATCCCGTCCCCAGGCGCCGAGATTCGAATCCAGCTACGGGCACCTGCAGGATCAACCCAGATCAAGATCGTACCCTGGAGCGCACGCGCGCGGCTTCGTCCCCTGATCGACTCCATTCGCGAATACTACAGTTCGCATCCGAGCCGAAACAGAATTGGTCCCGCGATCTCGTCTATCCTGGGCGGCATGTTCCTCATGGGGTTTGCTCTCTTCCTGTGTGTTGTCCCCTGACCAGCGCCTTGACCTGTCAGGCTGTTTCGTCACGGGCCGTGCGTGTCCACGACCCGTGCAGGTCCGCCCCGCAGGTGAAGGGCGTCGTTGGACCGACCTGCTCAATGAGGAGATAGCGACATGAAAGTGGGAGTCCTGGGTTCCGGCGATGTCGCCAAGGTTCTCGCCGGCGGCTTCGCCATGCATGGCCATGATGTGATGATCGGAAGTCGCACGCCTGCGAAACTGGCGGAATGGGCGTCACGCAATCCCACAGCGGCTACCGGTACTTTCGCGGATGTCGCGGCGTTCGGCGAGCTGATCGTGCTGGCGGTGAAGGGCACCGCCGCTCAGGAGGCCCTTCAGCTGGCGGGTGAGCGCAATCTGGCCCGCAAGGTCGTCATCGATGCGACCAATCCGATCGCCGAGGCGCCGCCGGTCAATGGCGTGCTCAAGTTCTTCACCGACCTCGATGAGTCACTGATGGAGCGGCTGCAAAAAGCGTTTCCCCACGCGCGCCTGGTCAAGGCGTTCAGCTGCGTGGGCAACGCCTGCATGATCAACCCACAGTTCCCGGGCGGCAAGCCGACGATGTTCATTTGCGGGAACGATGAAGAGGCGAAGAGGGCCGTCGGCGGAGTGCTTGATCAATTCGGGTGGGAAACGGCTGACATGGGAAAGGCCGAGGCGGCCCGTGCCATCGAACCGCTATGCATGCTGTGGTGCATCCCGGGTTTCCTGCGAAACGACTGGGTCCATGCGTTCAAGCTTCTGGCGTGAGACTGGCGGGAGGCCTGACCCGCGTTGAACCGGACGTCCGGACGACGGCGCTCCGCGTGGTGCGGAGTCTCCAGGGCCTGGAGGAGACTTCGTCCCGGCGCCGCTGGCGCCGCTTGAACTGTTCAGGGCTCAGGCCACCGGTCATCCCACGTGCGTCGACCAAGCGTGCCGGCGTGAGGTGCGCCGGCGTCGCGATACGCTGGCAGCGCAAGGCGCGCAGCCGATGGACAACCGGCCACTCCAGGGCCTAGAGGAGACTTCGTCCCGGCGCCGCTGGCCCCGCTTGAACTGTTCAGGGCTCAGGCCACCGGGTCATCCCACGTGCGTCGACCAAGCGTGACGGCGTGAGGTGCGCCGGCGTCGCGATACGCTGGCAGCGCAAGGCGCGCAGCCGATGGACAACCGGCCAACGCGCTTCGGGGCCTTCGGCGCCGTGTTGACGGCGCGCGCCGATCTTCGGTCTAATGCCCGCGAGACCGAGGAACCAAGGCCGTTTCCCCGCGACCGGGCCTGGCCCGGGAGAGGAGCGCCGATGAGACCGCTGCTCCGGCTGCTGGACGATGACCTGATCGAGCGGATCGTCGCGGAGGCGCGGGAAGTTCTTTCCGTTCTCGGCGTCGAGGTCCACAACCGGCAGGTCCTTTCGCTTCTCGCGGACCACGGCGCCCGCGTCGAGACTGCCACGGGCCGCGCCCGGATCGACGGCCCGCTGATCGACCGGGCCCTGGCGGCCGCGCCGCGCTCCTTCGCCCTCTACGACGTCCTCGGGAACCGGACCCACGACTTCTCGGGCGGCAACGTCCATTTCACGCCCGGGTCGGCGGCCATCCACGTGCTCGACGGCGCGACGGGCGACATCCGCAGGCCGGCGACGGACGACTGCATCCGCTTCGCGAAGGTCGTCAGCCGCCTCGGCGCCATCGCGGCCGCGAGCACCTCGATCATCCCGGCCGACGTGGCCGAGTCGGTCTCCGACAGCTACCGCCTCTACCTGAGCCTGCTCTACTGCGAGAAGCCCGTCGTGACGGGCGCCTTCACGGTCGAATCGTTCGCGATCATGAAGGCGCTGCAGGTCGCGGTGCGCGGAGGAGAGAAGGAGCTGGCCGACAGGCCGCTGACGATCTTCTCGTGCTGCCCCACGTCGCCCCTCAAGTGGAGCGAGACGACCTCGCAGAACCTCGTGGACTGCGCCCGCGCGATGATCCCGGTCGAGCTGATCGCGATGCCGCTGTCGGGCTTCATGGCGCCGGTGACGCTCGTCGGGACGCTGATCCAGCACACGGCGGAGACCCTCTCCGGCATCGTGATCGGGCAGCTCGCGCGCCCGGGCTCGCCCGTCCTCTATGGCGGCTCCCCGGCGTCGTTCGACGTCCGCTACGAGACGACGCCGATGGGCGCCGTCGAAACCCAGATGGTGGACTGCGCCTACAACGAGATCGGCAAGCACTTCGGGCTGCCGACGCAGGCGTACATCGCGCTCAGCGACGCCAAGCGCCTCGACGCGCAGGCCGGCCTGGAGAGCTCCATGGGGGCGACCCTGGCGGCGCTCTCGGGGATCAACAGCGTCTCGGGCCCGGGGATGCTCGATTTCGAGTCGTGCCAGAGCCTCGAGAAGCTGGTGGTGGACAACGAGATCTGCGCGCTCGCGCTGCGGCTCGCCCGCGGCATCGAGCCGCGGGACGATTTCCCCTCGCTCCCCCTCTTCCAGGAGCTGCTGAAGGAAGGGCACCTGCTGATCGCGCGGCACACGCGCCGCCACCTGAAGGAGGAGCACTGCTTCCCCGGGCCGGCGATCGACCGCGCGAACCTCTCGCGCTGGCGCGAGGAGGGGAGCCTGACGCTCGACCGGAGGGCGTCGGCCGAGGTCGCGCGGCACCTGCGCGAGTACGAGCCCTCGCGCCTCCCCGAGCAGGTCAAGAAAGAGCTGACGGCCCTGATGACGGCCGAGGCGCGCAGGGCCGGCATGGCCTCGCTCCCGGCGAGGGAGCCGTGAGGGCCTCATGAGGGAGACCTTCGAGTTCGCCCCGTCCTCCGTGCTGCCCGACCCTGCGCTGGCCCTGCGCCGCTCGGGGATGGTGACGGGGCCCGAGCTGCCGCAACGGTTCGTGGCGCTGCTCGCCCGGGCGAGCGGGTTCTTCGCGGAGACGGCGAAGCCCCGGGGGGTCCTCGAGGAGGTCACGGCGGCCGAGTTCGCGAAGGTGTACGAAGGGGAGGGGCACAACGAGCCGCGCACGCCGGTCGGAGAGATCCAGGCGCGGGCGGAAGGGCGGGCCCTGTTCGCGGTCACGCTGGGGAGGGAGCTCGGCCGGAAGATCGCGGCCCTGTTCGAGGCGCGCGATTTCGCGGTCGGGGCGATCCTCGACACGCTCGCCTCGGAGGCGGCCGACGCCGCGGCCGCCCTCGCGGCGGAGCACTGGCGGAAGCGGCTGGGCGAGAGCGGAACGGGGTCGACGCGCGCCGACGTGGGCTTGGAGTTCGAACGCGGTGGTGGAGCAGGCGCAGGTCCCGGGACTGCGGGAGCGGACGGCGACCCTGGCGCACAGCCACCGGCGGCACGGGCGGGCGGACCTCTGGTCCTGACCTACAGCCCCGGGTACTGCGGCTGGCACATCACGGGTCAGAGGGCCCTGTTCGCGCGCCTGAAGCCTGAGGAGATCGGCATGAAGCTCACCGCGAGCTGCCTCATGCGGCCCCTCAAGTCGGTCTCGGGCGTGGTTCTCGCGGGTGAGCGGGCGGCGCACGCGTTCGACGACACCTATCCGTTCTGCGACGAGTGCGCCGGCCGACCCTGCCGCGCCCGCATCGCATCGCTCGGCGCGCCGTGACGAAAGCAACGAACCGGAACCGGATCGGACATGAGAGTGTCCGCAGGAGACCAGGGCCTTCAGGGCGTACGGCTAGCGCAGCTGCCGCCGGGCGAAAGGGAATGCGAGGAACATGGACATTCTGAGAGAGATCGGCGAGTTCCTGCAGCAAGGGGACGAGGACCAGGTCCGCGCGCTGACCGAGCGGGCCATCGGGCAGAGCCTCCCGGCGAAGAAGATCCTCGATGAAGGGCTGGTCGCCGGAATGAACGTCGTTGGCGAGAAGTTCACGCGCCACGAGATCTTCCTGCCGGACGTGCTGCTCGCGGCGCGCGCGATGTACGCGGGCCTGGACCTTCTCCGGCCGATCCTCGCGGGGCAGGGGGCGCCGTCCCTCGGGAAGGTCGTGATCGGGACGGTGCAGGGAGACCTGCACGACATCGGGAAGAACCTGGTCGGGATCATGCTTCGCGGGGCCGGCTTCGAGGTGATCGACCTCGGCCACGATGTGCCGCCGGAGACATTCGTCGAGACCGCGGAGCGCGAGGGGGCCGACGTCATCGGCCTTTCGGCCCTCCTCACCACGACCATGGTCGGGATGAGCCGGGTGGTGGCGCTGGCGCGGAAGAGCTCCGCGGGCGAACACGATCAAGGTGATCGTCGGCGGGGCGCCCGTCTCGGAGGAATTCGCGCGGGAGATCGGCGCCGACGCCTATGGCTACGACGCCGCCAGCGCCGTCGAGCGCGTCAGGGCCCTGATGGCGGCGCGGTGACCCGGAGGCGGCAGGCATCCTCCAGGAGTGAGTCGGGGCGCAGCCGGCCGACGAAGCGCGGGCGAGGCTCCAGGTTCCATCGGGCCGCGCTCCGGATTGCGATTGCCATGAACGGTCGCGAGGCGGGACCTTTGAACCTCGATACGCATGGACGATCCGTGCTCGGCATCCGCAGGAGCCTGACGAACGAGCGCGACGTTGCCTCGTGTCGGAACAGGAGGGCGGGACTGTCATGGGCGTGAGCTCCGGAACGCTGTTGTCCGGCTTGATGGCGGGGCGGGTTCTCGTGGCCGACGGGGCCATGGGCACGATGCTCATGGCGCGGGGGCTTGCGCCGGGCGGGTGCCCCGAGGCGTTCGCGCTCGACCATCCCGGGGTCCTCGAGGAGATCGCGCGGCTCTACCTGGAAGCAGGCGCGGACGTCATCCAGACGGACACGTTCGGCGGGCACCCGGCGAAGCTGGCGTCGTACGGCCTCGCGGACCGGGCCGCCGAGATCAACACCCGGGCCGTGCAGGCCGCGCGTGGTGCGGTGGATTCTCATGCGGGGAAGCGAAGCGGCCCGATTCGGCCGGCGGGAGGACGCCCCGCGCCGGGATGACGCGAGGGCTGCGCAGGCCGACCCGGTCCCGGCCGGGAATGCGGGCCAGGGATTCCGACCGGCATGTCCACCGCCGGGACTCCCGGACCGGCCATGGAGAGAGCTCTCGTCTCCGCGTCCTGCGGGCCGTGCGGCAGGCTGCTCAAGCCGTACGGCGACATCGAGCCTGCGGAGGTCTACGCCGGCTTCGAGGTGCAGGCGCGGGCGTTTCTGGACGGCGGCGCCGACCTGATCTGCGTCGAGACGATGACCGACCTGGCGGAGGCGGTCCTGGCGATCAGGGCGGCGAAGGCGGTCGCTCCGGCGATCCCCGTCGTCGCCACGATGACCTTCGACAGGACCCCGCGCGGGTTCTTCACGATCATGGGCGTCACGATCGAGCGGGCCTGCGAGGGCCTCGAGGAAGCCGGCGCCGACATCGTCGGCTCGAACTGCGGCAACGGCATCGACACGATGATCGAAATCGCGCGCGAATTCCGGGCCCGCACGCGCCTGCCGCTCGCTTTCAGGCCCAACGCGGGCCTGCCGGAAGTCCGCGCAGGGGCGGTCGTCTATCCCGAAACGCCGGAGTTCATGGCGGCGCGCATCGGCGCGCTCCTCGACGCCGGGGCCTCGATCGTCGGCGGCTGCTGCGGCACGACGCCGGAGCACATCGCGCGCCATCCGCGGGGCCGTGGACGGATGGATCGGCATGCAGCCGGAACCGACCTTCTTCATAGTGAATCCGCGCGATGTTTGCGAGGCCGGACCTTCGCGCAGGCCGCTCCGAGGCGGTCGAAGAATCCGGGCCCGGCGCGTGGGAACGGGCTCTTCGAAGCAAGGTGTTCTACGAGGCCCGGCCGGGGTGCTCAATTCACTGGCAGATAGCGTTCGTGTGATCGTCCGCGGTGACGCCGCAGAAACCGGCGGCGTTCCAGGGCCTCTCGATGTCGCCCGTTCCGTTGAATGCGTAGCCGGGGTGGCCGGCGGTCGCGCCGCCGGTCCAGACGATATTGAACCAGACATTGCCCAGCGACGAGGCGTCGATCGTCGCCGTCCCCGCCGCGCCCGCGTCGCCCTGGGCGCAGCCGGCGTAGGCTCCGTAGCTGCCGAGAGCCCCGTACAGGATGACCGCCCTTGAGGACGAGCAGGCGGACGCATCGTAGGTCACGTCGATCAGGGCCGGATTGCCGTTCCGCTTCGAGAAGCGCGCGGCCGTCCCCGCGCCTTTCCGTCAGCCACGGGGGGAGGCCCCGAGGACGAGGCCGCGACGTTCAGGTCCTGGGTCGCCGTGGTCACCAGGCCGGCCGCGTCGGCGACGGTCAGGGTCACTATGTGCGTTCCAGGGAGAAGGTCTGGCTCACGACGGCCCCGCTCGCGGGTGTCCCGTCCAGGTCCCAGGCGTAGGCGTAAGGGGAGGTCGCGCCGGAGGCGGTCGCTGTGAACGTCACGGGAGCGGCGCTGGTCGGGGAGGACGGAGCGAACGTGAATCCTGCCCGCAGGTGGCCGGCGCCTCCCCGCACGAGGCGGACGTAGTTGAGGATCCGGACCGAATCACCCTGCGGCGCGATGCTGTTGTAGTAGCCGCAGGCCGCGTAGCTGTAGTTGTTGAGGTTGCCGCTCTTCGGGTCGCTCCGCTGGGCGCCGGCGCCGTGCACGTCGACCCATCCGCTCATGTAGCCGGTTGACCGGCCGAAGCAGACATAGATCCCCGCCGCGCCGGAGCCGTTGTACTGGCCGTGGGTCGTGGAGGCCCAGTACCACGGGTACTCCGTCGAGCACAGCTCGCCGGTGAAGGTGCTGACGTTGAACAGGGGGTCGATGGCGGCCGAGCCGGTCGTGTCCGGCGACCGCGTGTAGTCGAGGAGGCTCTGCAGCTCCTTGGCGTTGGGCAGGCGCCAGTCGCTGTAGCCGAGATGGTTCGCGGCGTTCTTCGTCTGGGCCCAGGCCAGCGCATCCTGCCAGTTCATCCCGGTGCCGCTGTCCGCCTGCATCCACATCAGGCCGGTCGCGCGGTCGGTCACCGTCCCGTTCCCGTTGT
This sequence comes from uncultured Acidobacteriota bacterium, assembly GCA_963747925.1. Taxonomy (GTDB): domain Bacteria; phylum Acidobacteriota; class Polarisedimenticolia; order QHYA01; family CAVVHA01; genus CAVVHA01. Next base: position 421,367 of record CAVVHA010000008.1, on the reverse strand, counting down.
TGACGAAGTCGTTGATGCCGTAGGCGGTGTTGCCGCGCACGCACTGCACGAAGAAGGTCTTGGTCGAGCCACCCGGCATGGTCAGGTCGTACCCCTTGATCCGGCCGTCGGCGAAGTTCACCCCGAAGAGCTTCGTGCTGCTGGCGGCATAGAGCGTGCTGGAGGCGTACTGGGAGTCGATGATCCGCTCCCCGGCGCTCGTGTCCCCGTAGGCGAAATCGAACCAGGTCCGGTCGATGTAGGGCGTCAGACCCGAGGTGTCGTTTCCGGAGAGCCCGCTCGGATCGGTCCCGCGGAAGTCCATCAGGGAGTACTGCTCCTTGATCGTCGGCAGCCGCCAGTCGCTGAACCCGCCGTAGTGGGCGGCGTTGAGCGTCGCCGGCCGGGCCTGCGCCTGCGCCAGGGTCAGCTTGTCGGAGGCGTTGATCGTGCCGTCGGCGTTCGTGTCCGGAGTGTGCTGCCAGGTGAGCCCGGTCACGTCGTCGTGGACGGTCAATCCGTCGGCGCTCCTGGTGAAGCGCGGCTGGTAACCCTCGAACTGGCTGTCCTGGCCGTAGAAAGCCTGGCCCGGCGAGGGGCAGGTGATGCCCGTGGTGGCGTTGTAGCAGGCGGACTGCATCGTGTCCGGAACGGGATAGGACGCCTTCACGACCTGGACGCTCCTGTCCACGGTCAGGACCGCGGCGTCGGAGGTGGCGGATCCATAGGTGTTCGTGACGAGGCACCGGTAGCTCCCGGCATCGCCGGTCGTCACGGCGCCGATCGTGTACGACGCGCTGTTGGCGCCGCCGATTTCGGACAGGTCCTTCTGCCACTGGTAGCCGAGCGGCAGCGGCCCGGCCGCGACGACCGTGAACGTGGCGGGAGCTCCCACGGATGCGATCTGCGGCTGGGGCTGCAGGGTGATCACGGGCGGGCCGGTCTGCACCGTCAGGACGGCGTCGCTGGATGTGGCGGATCCATAGGTGTTCGTGACGAGGCACCGGTAGCTCCCGGCATCGCCCGTCATCACGGCGCCGATCGTGTAGGACGCGCTGTTGGCGCCGTTGATATTGGACTGATTCTTCTGCCACTGGTAGCCAGCGGTGCTGTCCCCGACGCGACGACCGTGAAGGTGGCGGAAGCTCCCTCGTACACGGTCTGCGGCTGGGGCTGCTGGGTGATCGAGGGGGGCGTGTTCGGAGCCGAGGTGACGGTGAAGCCCCCGGTCCTGGAGAAAGTGAGCGTCCCGTTGGGTGTCGTGAACTCGATCACGCAGTCCTTGGCCCCGGTCGGCTCCGAGCCGGGGATGCTGAAGACGGCCGTGACGGTGTACTGGCTCGAGTGGGTGGCGGAGGCACCGGTCATCGCGGCGAGCTTCACGCTGGTCGGGAGGATGCCGGCCGGCGGCGCGGGCGGAACGTCTGTGTCGAGCGTGAAGGTCACGAGGAGCCCTGTCGTTCCCTGGGCTGCGGAGGCCGGGCTGACCGCCGTGATCTGGTTGGCGGCCTGGGCCAGGACGGGCGGGTTGGCTGAGCCGAGGATTCCGAGACCGAGAACCAGGACCGCGAGACGGCTCGGCCCGGCGGTGAAGAGAGAGCGATGGTCCTGCGGCCGTTCGGCGCCGCAGTCCAGACAAGCCGCCCGAGCGGCGCACGTCACGCTTCCGGTCATGACCGTCCCTCGCGTTTCTGCGTTTTGGCTCCCCCCAACCCCGGTTATGCCCATTGGACAGGGGATTGGCGGAGAAAGTTTAGAGAACGCCCGCCGCCGCCCGGATTCCGGGGCACCGGGAAGATACGACGTTGGCGGCGGACACGCGATCCAGAACGAGGTTGACAGCGCAATGCGAGGTTGACACCTATCACAAAATGTGTATACTAAATGGTAGACAGACGAAGCCGGACATGACCCGCAAGGCGCCCAGCGTTTTCCTTTCCGTTGACCCCGCCCTCCCCGAGCCGATCTACGAGCAGATCGCCCGGCAGATCCGGAGCCGGATCGCCTCCGGGGCGCTCCCGGCGGGGACGCTGCTGCCGCCCGTCCGGACGCTGGCCTCGGACCTGGGGTACAACCTGAACACGGTGGCGCGCGCCTACCGGGTGCTCGAGGAGGAAGGGTTCGTCCGGATCAGGGAACGATCGGGGGCCGAGGTCGTCGCGCCGGCGCAGTCTCCTGATTCGGGCACGCGGGACCGCCTGCGCGAGGAGCTTCGGGGGTTGCTGACCAGGCTGCGGCAGGCCGGGATCGATCCGGAGGAGATCGGGCGTATCGTGGAGCGGGAGCTGGCGTCGCTGCGCGGAGGCGGCGGAAAGCAGGGGTAGGAAATCATGGAATCCAGAATTCTCTTCATCGTGATGCTGTCGAGACGCTGTTCATCGGCGGCATCTCCCTCCTCTACCCGAGGATCGCCCGGAAGGGGCTCCTGTTCGGGGTGTATGTCGGGGAGGAGCTGTTCGAGGGAGAGGCGGCGCGGCGGATCACGCGGTCCTGGTATCGCGGCATGATCGCAGCGATCCTGCTGAGCGTCGCTGCCGGCATCACCCTCGCCGGGACGGCGCCGGAGCCGCTCATGGCGGTCGCGCCGATCTTCCTGCTTCTGCTCGCCTTCATGGTTCTCTACCTGTGGGCCTACTTCCAGGCCCGCGCGATCGCGCCGTCCGGACCGCCGCCCGCGGCGGTCGCGCCCGCGGTCGCGGCGCCGGCGGCGAGCGCCCTGCTTCCCGCGATGACGCTGATCGTCGGGGTTGCGTGCGGGGTCGTCGCGATCGCCTACGCGTGGGCGCACTACCCGGCGCTCCCGGACAGCGTCCCGACGCACTTCGGTCCCTCGGGCCGGCCGGATGCCTGGCGGGCCAAGTCGTTCTTCACCGTGATGCTGCTGCCGATCATGACGCTCGTGCTGGGAACGGTCCTCGGCGGCGTCGCGTGGCTGACGGCCCACGCCAAGCGCGCGCTGCGCCGCTCGGACGAGGGCGCGTCCCTCGACGCCCAGATGCGGTTCCGCAGGGCGATGACCCGCTACCTGTGCGGGATCGCCATGCTGGTGATCGGCATGCTCACCGTGATGTCGATCCAGTCGATCCGCGTGGCGATGGGGGCAATCGAGGGGCTGTCCGCGCTGACCGGCGTCTTCGGGATCGCCGTCGCCGTCTTCGCGGTCGGCGGCACGATCTACCTGGCGCTGCGCTACGGGCAGGGAGGGGCGAGGCTCGAGCGGGCCCGCGCCGACACGCCGCTCACCGACGGGCTGGCCGACAACCGGCACTGGGTGCTGGGCGCCTTCTACGTCAACCGGGAGGACCCCTCGTTCCTCGTCGAGCGCCGCTTCGGCTTCGGCTACACGCTCAACTTCGGAAACTGGAAGGCGGTCGCGCTGCTCGCCGTCTTCCTGGTGCTGATCCTGGGGCTGACCGTGACCGCCCTCCTGACGAACTGAGGCGCAGAGCGGCCGGACGATCCCGGACGCGGACAGGGAGCTCCCCGCGCGGGCAGTGAGGTCTCAACCAAGGCCGAGCGCCCCGGCGTTCTCGAGGATCCGCCGGTCGAAGCTGAGAATCCGCAACTCGGGAAAGGCCAGCGTGAATTCCAGCGCCGAGGCCAGATGAATGGCGTCCAGCGTCCGCAGCGGCTCCACGGGGAAGGCCCGCGCCGCCCGGGCAAGGACGGTCTCGGAGACCGCCATCGCCATCCAGCCTCCCTTCGCGCGCTGGAGCAACCCCCGGAGCCTCTGGGCATCTCCCTCGCGCAGGAGCCCTTCCCGCTCCGCGCGGACGAGCGCCCGCTCGGACTCGGCGAAGGTCAGGGACGATGTGACGACCACGCCGGCCGCATCGACCACCGCCCGAACGGTGCCGGCCCCCTCCTGCCCGAGCAGCCAGGTCAGGAGCGCCGAGGTCTCGAGGTAGACCGCGTTCACTCGCCGCCCTCCTCGCGATCCCGGTCGAGCAGCCGCAGGGCGCTTCCCTCGGGAAGGACGACGGGGGACGGCGGGAGGGCCTCCCTGGGCCTGGCGGGGGGGATAAGGATCCCGGCGTCGATCCATCCGGAGATGACCGGGTCCGCCTGGCCCGGCGCCGGGTAGGCCGCTCCCGGCTCATGGAGCTCGGCCACGACCGTGGCGCGGTCGGAAACGAGGATGCGCGTCCCGCGGCGGACCTCGCGGAGGTACGCGCTCAGGTTGTTCTTCAGGTCCTTGACGCCGACCGTCTTGATCTCCGGCATGTCATCAAAGTAGCCCCCGGTAGCCACTTTGTCAACATGCGTGGCGGGGCCCAGGCGGACCGGGGCGGCGCGGTGCGTCGCCCCGAAGCGCGTCCGGCCCTACTCGTCGAGGAGGCGGACGAAGAGGCCGCTGCGGAGCTTCGGCTCGAACCAGGTCGACTTGGGGGGCATGACGAGGCCCGCGTCCGCCACGCGCATCAGCTGGTCGAGGGAGGTCGGGAAGAGCGCGAAGGCGACGGCCCAGCCCTCGCGGCACCGCTTCTCCAGCTCCCCCATGCCGCGGATCCCGCCCACGAAGTCGATCCGCCTGTCGGTCCGCTGGTCGCCGATCCCGAGGACGGGAGCGAGGAGGTTCTCCTGGAGGATCGAGATGTCCAGGCCCCCGATCGGATCGTCCGAGGCGAACGTGCCCGGCTTCGCCTCCAGCAGGTACCAGCGCCCGTCGAGGAACATGCCGAACGAGCGCGCAGCGGACGGCTTCGCGCCGCCGCCGGCCGCGCCCGCAGGAGTGAAGGCGCCTGCGCCTGTGGTGATCGGCGATACCAGGAACCTCTCTCCCGCCTTCGCGAGCAGCTCCGCGGCGGACAGGCCGTTGAGGTCCTTCACGACGCGGTTGTAGTCGAGGATCCGGACCTGGTCGTGGGGGAAGAGGACCGCCATGAACGACTCGTACGGCTCCTCGCCCCGCGGCCGCGGGTTGCGCGCGCGCATCGCCCGGGCGTGGCGTGCGGCGGAGGCGGTCCTGTGATGACCGTCGGCGACGTAGAGGCAGGGGACTTCGGCGAAAAGGCGCACCAGCTCGGCGGCCGCATCTGCGCCGCGCGCGGCGTCGTCCGCGCTGCGGCCGGCCGCGGTTCCCCGCGCGGCCGACGACAGGACCGACCTGTCGCCTGCGCGGGGCCCGATTCCCGCGGGCGCTCCGGTCGCCTCCCGGCCCTCCGGGATGGCCCACACCGTGTGCCCGATCCCGTCGCTCGCCACGAAGTCGCACGCGGGCGGGCCCGAGCGGATGCGGTCCACGATCGCGTCGAGCTCCGGGCGGGCGCGGTAGGCGAGAAAGACCGGCTCGGGGTTCGCGTTGCAGACCGCCATGTGCCGGGTCCGGTCGTCCTCCTTGTCCTTGCGCGTGTGCTCGTGCTTCTTGATCAGGTCCTCGTCGTACTCCCGGACGCTGCAGGCGCCCACGATCCCGGCCTGCACGTGGTCCCCCATCCTCTGCTGGTAGACGTAGAGGCAGGGGACCGGGTCGCGCACCAGGATCCCTTCGGCGATGAACCGATCGAGGTTCTCGCGGGCCTTCGCGTAGACCCGGTCGTCGTGGAGGGAGACCGAGGGATCGAGGTCGATCTCCGGTTTGCCCACGTGGAGGAAGGAGAGGGGATTGCCGCGCGCGAGCTCCCGGGCCTCCTCGGAGTTGATCACGTCGTAGGGAAAGCTCGCGACGTCGCGGGCCTGCCCGGGGCGGGGGCGGTGGGCGCGGAACGGCTTCAGGGGGGGGGAAAAAGGAGGAGAACTGTTCGCCATGCGTGGGCTGATATGACCGGCGGGCGCGGACGCGCAGCCGCCCTCCTCATGCCGTCAGGAACCGCTCCTTCAGCCAGTCCCTGAACGGCCCGTAATCGGTCGTCAGGCGGCCGTAGCTCTCGGCTTTCGCCTCCAGCCCCGTGAGGCTGGGCGGGAGCTCGGGATCGATCCCGAGGAGCGACTGGATCTCCTCGGGGAACTTCGCCGGGTGGGCGGTTTCGACCGACACGGCCAGCGGTCCGGCCCCGGCGCCGGGGCCGGCGGGCTCCGCAAGGTACCGCTCGAGCCCCGCCCAGCCGACAGCGCCGTGCGGCTCGAGAAGCGTTCTGTGGCGCTCCCAGGCGGAGCGGATCGTGGCCCGGGTTTCGTCGTCGGAGATGCTGACCGCGTAGAAGTCGCGGCGCAGCCGCTCCATGTCGGGGGCTTCCCTGAGGACGCCGGTCTCGTCCATCCAGCCGCCGTAGGCGTCCACGAGACGGGCCAGGTTCGAGGGGTGCCCCACGTTCATCGCGTTCGAGATGCAGACGCGGGACGGATCGATCTTCCCGTAGCGGCCGGTCGCGAAGAAGCTCGGGACCTCGTCGTTGGCGTTTGTCGCGATGACGATCCGCGAGATCGGCAGGCCCATCCGCTTCGCGAGGACCGCGCCCATCATGTCCCCGAAGTTGCCGGAGGGGACGGAGAAGACGACCGGCTCCCTGGCGCCGATGTCGGCGAGGCGCACGTAGGCGTACACGTAGTAGACCGACTGCGGCAGCAGGCGGCCGATGTTGATCGAGTTGGCGCTGCTCAGCCGGATGCCGGCCAGAGCGGGGTCGGCGAAGGCGCGCTTGACCATCGCCTGGCAGTCGTCGAACTTCCCGTCCACGGCGAACGTCGAGACGTTCCCGCCGAGGGTCGTCATCTGCCGCCGCTGGCGGTTCGAGACCTCGGCGACCGGGAACAGGACGACGCTCTGGACGCGCGGGACCCCGTGGTAGGCGTGGGCGACGGCGCTCCCCGTGTCGCCGGAGGTGGCGGTCAGGATGACGAGGTCGCCCGAGCCCCCCTCCATCAGGACGCTCATCCAGCGGGCCATCATCCGCGCCGCGAAGTCCTTGAAGGAGGCGGTCGGGCCCGCGATCGAGGCGCATCAGGTAGCGGCGCCCCTCGACCCGCTCGAGCGGCACGTCGTAGTCGTAGGCGTCCTCGCACAGGGCGCGGAGCTTCGCGTCGTCGATGACCCCGGCCGTGAAGCGGCGCAGGACGAACCAGGCGATCTCCGGGTACGACTTTCCCGCGAGGCCCGCGAGGTCCTGCGGGGAGAGCGGAGGGATCGGTCTCGGGCATGAAGAGCCCCTTGTCGGCCGCCTGCCCCTGCAGGAGCGCTCCCTTCAGGTCGACCTTCGGGACGCTCCGGTTGGTGCTGTAGAAGAGGATCGGTTCGCTCGTCATGCTCTGATTCTCCCCCAGTCTGGGGTGCCGGTCGCCCGGGAGCCCTGCAGCGCGTCCGTCCCGGGCTGAGGCTGAACCGGCGGATCCATCCCCCGTCCGTTCGATGGGCGCCGGTCAGGAGCCGGCCGGACGCAGCTCCTCCGCACGGGTCAGCGCCCGTCGTCCGAGCCACGGACACCATCGGAAGCACTGAGCGTAGTCTTCTGCAGGAGGCGGTTGCAAGGCGCTCCCCCGGGCCCGCCGAATCCTGTTCGGACGGCCGCTTCCCGGCGGTTTCCGGTCAGCCGCGCCGCCCGGAATGCCCGGACGGGCGGGGTTTCCGGCCGTGCGCGGGCCGGGTGTATGTTGATGAAAGCAGCGGCCCCAGGACCGATTCCGACGGGAGGCAATTCATGTCCACGCAGACAGGCGAAATCCTCATCACACCGGGGATGCAGCGCTACATCGAGAAGAACAACGAGTACCTCGCCCAGCGATCCGAGTACATCAGGAACGTCGTCAAGAAGTGGAAGTTCGACACGATCGCCGTCCACGGTCTCTACTCGGTCCAGGACGCGATCGAGGACTACCAGGGGGTCGATCATCGAGCCGATCTTCATGTCCTCCTCGCAGGCCTACCGCGACTCGGACGAGATGGCGGCGGCGCTGGCCTACCTGATCCCGACCTGGTGCTACTCGCGCATCGCCAATCCCTCGACCTACTACTACGAGTGGACGCTGGCGCTGCTCGAGGGGTACGGCTTCGACGGGGAGACCTCCTGCTGCTCGACCTCCTCGGGGATGGCGGCGATCATGACGGCCGTCCAGCCGTTCCTCATGCACATCCGCCACAACACGCTACGAGCCGCGCAACTTCGTCGCCACCGCCCAGTGCTACGGCGGGACCTTCCAGCAGTTCAACGTGCGCCTGGCCGCAGGAGCGGGACATCGAGTGCCGCTGGGTCGAGGACCCGACGAACCTCGACGAGTGGGCGTCGAAGATCGACGAGAACACGCGCTTCCTCTACGGCGAGCTGCCGAGCAACCCGCAGCTCGGGCTTCTTCGACATCAAGGCGGTGGCCGACCTGGCCCACTCCCACAACCTGCCGCTGATCGTGGACAGCACCGTCGCGACGCCGGCCCTGCTGCGGCCGATCTGCCACGGCGCCGACATCGTCGTGCAGTCCGCGACGAAGACCCTGACCTCGAGCGGCTTCGGCATCTGCGGCGCCGTGATCGCCCGCAAGGAGCTCGTGACGAACATCGCGAACGACGCAGCTCAAGAACGACTTCGCCCTCTACATCAAGTACCTGCCGAACCGCGACTACGGCCCGAACCTGCACCCGATGCAGGCGATCATGACGCTGAACGACATGCGCACGCTGCGCTCCAAGATGGACCTCATGAGCCGCAACACGCAGAAGGTGGCGGAGTGGCTGCAGGGGCATCCGATGGTCGAGAGCGTCCAGTACCTGGGCCTGGAGGACCATCCGCTGCACGAGCTGGCGTCGCAAGTACATGTGGCTGGTGGACGCCGAGCACGACGAGCAGTACGGCAAGCCGGTCAACCGCTACGGGCACCTGATGTCGTTCTGCGTGAAGGGCGGGCCGATGAAGGCGCGCGAGTTCTTCGACGGCCTGCAGCGGATCTGGCGGGCGACCGACCTCGGGCGGATCAAGAGCGTCGCGACGATCCCCGCCATCTCGACCCACCAGCAGCAGGGCGAGGAGGGGCGCAAGCTGGCCCACATCCCGCCGAACCTGGTGCGCCTGTGCGTCGGGGCGGAGCACCCGGACGACATCATCGCGGACCTCGACCAGGCGCTCGCGAAGGTTCGCTAGACCCTCCTGACCCGCAAGAAGAAGGGTTTCATTCCGGCCGGCGTGGCTTAGGATAGGGGCCGGCCCGCAGGGAGGGTCATGCCCCGCGAGGGGGAGGGAGGTTTGCGATGTCACCGATGATGGAAGCGATGCCTTTTGGCAGCCTGTGGCTCCCGGTGGTCGTCTCGGCGGTCGCCGTCTTCATCGCCAGCTCGATCCTGCACATGGTGATCAAGCACCACAAGGCCGACTACAAGAAGCTGTCCAACGATGACGCCGTGAGAGAGGTCCTCGGGAAGGGGAATCCCGCCCCCGGAATCTACATGACCCCGGCCTGCGGCGACATGAAGGACATGCGCGCGCCGGCATGGTGGAGAAGTTCAAGAAGGGGCCCGTCGCGCTCCTGACGATCCATCCGAGCGGCATGCCGAACATGGGCAAGCACCTCGCCCTCTGGTTCCTGTTCAACATCCTGGTCAGCTTCACGGCCGCCTACATCGCACGCCACACGCTGCCGGCGTCACGGACGGGATGCTGGTCATGAGGATCACGGGCGCCATCGCGTTCGTGGGGTACGGCTACGGGAGCATCGTCGACTCGATCTGGCGGGGCCAGCCCTGGTCGAACACGATGCGCGATCTCGCCGACGCCGCGGTCTACGCGCTCGTGACCGGACTCTCCTTCCGCTTCCTCTGGCCGGCGGCGTAGCCGGGCCGCGATGAAGAGTGCCCGGGGCTGTCTGCCGCCGCGGCCCGGGTCGAGCGGCCGGGAGGCGAAGAGGGCCGTCTAGGCGAAGCGGAGCCGGCGGGCGAGCCCGCTCCACTCGGGCCGGGCGCGGACGGCGCCCCAATCGGGCCAGACCCGCGCCAGGGGCATGAGCGGGTCGCGCTGTTCAACGGCGCGGCCCGCGCGGGCGACCGCCTCGTCGAGCTCCCCGACGGCGGCCGCGACCTGCACCAGCCAGAACTCCTGCACGGGCTCGGTCAGGGCCCGGGCCTTCAGCTCGGCGTAGAGCGCCCGGGCCTGCTCGAGCTTCTCCGGTCCGCGCCAGGGATATGGCGATGCCGGCGAGGATCCAGGGGTGGCGGCCCGACATGTGGAGCGCCGCGCGGGCGGCCGCGATCGCGGCCTCGTGGTCGCCTGACCAGCGGCGCGTCGTGATGAGGGCCCACCGGGCGGTGAACCCCTCGGGGTCGAGGTCCACGGCGCGCCGGGCCTCGACGATCGCCTCGGCGTGGTGGCCCGCCAGCCCGAGCGCCAGCGACAGCATGCCCGCCGCCCATGCGTCGAGAGGATCGCCCTCGGTGGCCCTGCGGATCTCGGCGATCGCCTTGTCCAAGTCCTCCCCGACGACGATCTGGCCCCAGAGAGCCCGCTCGCAGCGCGCCCTGGTGTGGGCCGGGTTGAGGGCGAGCGCGCGGTCCCAGGAGCGGAAGGCAGCCTCGTCGTCGCGGTCGAAGCTCAGCGCCACGTCCGCCAGGGTCGCGTGGGCCTCGGCGAGCGTCGGGTCGAGGGCCAGGGCCCGCTCGGCGGCGGCGCGGGCCTGCGGCATCACGCTCGCGGGGTCCCGGAAGCCGTAGACCGCCAGGAGCCGGTAGGAGTCCGACATCCATGCGAGCGGCTCGGCGTAGCCGGGATCGAGCTCGACGGCGCGCCGGAAGAACTCGAGCGCCGCCTCGATGCCCCGGCCGCGGCGGCGCTGGAGCGAAAGGCCCTTGAGGAACAGGTCGTACGCCTCGAGGTTGGAGGTGCCGCGCCGCGCGGCCGGCTTCGCGCTCTCGCCCGACAGCGTGACCCGCAGCTTCGAGGCGATCGCGGCCGCGATCTCGTCCTGGATCGCGAAGATGTCGGTCAGCTCGCGATCGTACCGCTCGGACCAGAGGTGGTAGCCGCTCGTGAGATCGACGAGCTGCGCCGTGATGCGCAGCAGGTTCCCCGCCCGGCGGACGCTTCCCTCGAGGACCGTGCCGACGCGCAGCGCCTCGCCGACGGCGCGCAGGTCCACGCCCTTTCCCTTGAAGGCGAAGGCCGACGTGCGCGCGGCCACCCGCAGTCCCTCGATCTGGGCGAGCGCGTTCGTGATTTCCTCGGTGATGCCGTCGCTGAAGTACTCGTCCTCCGGGTCCGGGCTGCGGTTCAGGAACGGAAGGACCGCGATCGATCTCTCGACGGGCCCTTCCTTCCGGCCCGCCCCGGAGACGGAGACGCTTCCGGGCCTCGAGCGCAGCGAGCTCGAGCCCGGGGCGCAGCTCCCGGGCGGTCTGGACCCTCTTCTCGCGATCCTTCTCGAGGCAGCGGCCGATCAGGCGGTCCAGCTCCCCGGGGAGGTCGGGGCGCAGGACGGCGACCGGCTCGGGCGCATCCCTCAGGATCGAGGAGAGGATCGAGGCCGGGCTGTCCCCGCGGAAAGGACGCTGTCCCGTCGCCAGCTCGTAGAGAAGGATCCCGAAGGAGAACAGGTCGGTCCGGTGGTCGACCGGCCGGCCCTCGAGCTGCTCGGGGGACATGTAGGGAATGGTCCCCACGATCGTCCCTTCGCCCGTTTCGACGATCGTCGTCGCGTCGGTGCCCGGCCGCTCGACCCGCTTGGCGAGTCCGAAGTCCAGCACCTTGAGGCGTCCTTCGCTCGTGACCATCAGGTTCGCGGGCTTGAGATCGCGGTGGACGACCCCCTTGTCGTGCGCGGCGGCCAGGGCGTCGGCGAGCGGCAAGGGCGAGCTCGAGCAGGCGGTCGAGCGGGAGACCCCCGGCCGGGATGACCTGGTCGAGCGTCCGCCCCTCGACGAGGGCCATCGTGAGGAAGTGGACCCCGCCGGCCTCCTCGACGGAGTGCACGGTGACGATGTTCGGGTGGTCGAGCGCCGCGAGGGCGCGGGCCTCGCGCTGGAAACGCTCGCGCCGGCCCGGGTCGGCGGCGGTGGCGGCCGGCAGCACCTTCAGCGCCACGTCGCGGCCGAGGCGGGTGTCGCGCGCCCGCCAGACCTCGCCCATCCCCCCCGCGCCGATCGGCGAGAGGATCTCGTACGGCCCAAGACGCTGTCCGGCCGAGAGGCTCACCCCGCTCCTTGAAAAAAGTCAGTCTAGCGCAGAACCACGGGTGCCGCGGGCAATTCGAAGGGAGTCCGCGGCCCGGCGTCAGCCCTTGAGGAAGGTCCCCATCAGGGTGTGCCCCTCGCGGACCCAGTACCCTCCGCGATCGGCCGCGGCCTCCGTGAAGGGGGCCTTCTCGATCGCCGGGATGCCGGTCCCCGCGCAGGCGAACAGGGGCGGGACCGAGGAATGCCCGCGCGTGCGCGTGAGGGTCGGGTGGTCGGCGGCGACGAGGATCCGCCACTCGGGAAGGGTGCGCGCCTTGTCGAGGAGCGGCCCGACCACCGCTTCGTCGATCCGCCCGAGCGCCTTCACCTTCTCCTCGGCGCTGCCCATGTGGGCCGCCTCGTCGGCCGCCTCGACGTGGACGATGATCATGTCGTACTCGTCGAGCGCGCGAAGGGCGTACGCCCCCTTGGCGTCGTAGTCGGTGTCGATGTAGCCGGTGGCGCCCGGGACCTCGATCAGCGTCATGCCCATGAGAACGGCCAGGCCGCGCATGATGTCGACCGCCGTGATCACGGCCCCCGAGGGGCCGAAGCGCGAGGCGAAGTTCTCGAGACGGGTCGGGCGCCCCTGGCCCCAGAGCCAGATGCCGGTGACGGGCCCCTTCCCCTTCGCGCGCCGGCGCGCGTTCACGGGGTGGTCCGCGATCAGGGTCGCGGCCCGCCGCTGGATCTCCGCGACGCGCTCGGCGCCCTCGCCCGAGGGCGCGTGCGCCGCCACCGGCTGGTCGATGATGTCGTGCGGCGGGGCGCAGGCGAGCTTCATCGCGTCGGCGCCGGACAGCAGCATCAGGTTCCGGTAGGTCACGCCGGAATGGAACTCGCACCCTTCGCCCCCGAGGGCGGCATTGAGGTCCGCGATCAGCGCGTCCGCGTCCTCCTGCGCGATGTGGCCCGCGGTGTTGTCCTTCATCAGGCCGTCGAGGATCGTGACGAAGTTGCAGCGGAAGATCAGCTGGTCGGGGCGCACCTTGAGCCCCTTGGCGGCGGCCTCGATCGGGGCGCGTCCCGAGTAGTAGAGATGAGGGTCGTATCCCATGAGCGTCATGGTCCCGACGTCGGTCGCCGGCGTGAACCCGTCCGGGACCGTCACGATGCGGCCGAGCCGCCCGTTCTGCGCCACCCAGTCCATGTTGGGGACGTCGGCCGCTTCCAGGGGCGTCCTCCCCCCGAGCTGCGGGAGCGCCTCGTCGGAAGCGCCGTCGGGTAGGACGATGACGTATTTCATTTCCCTCGTCTCCTTGGCGGTGGGGATCCGGCCGGCGGGCCGGAAGAGGAAATTATAGGAGCCGGACCGGGGGCGGGCAACGGGCGGCGAAAATGCCGTTGCCCCGCCGAATTCGGCGTACATTTCTAAGGTTGACTGGATCGCGCCCCACCATCGAAGAATCTCCCGCGGAGGGAAGCCCGTGAAAGGTCTGTTCAGGCTGTTCTGCTCGATCCTGGTGCTCGCGGCGGCGCTCGCGCCCGGGTCCCTGCCGGCCGACACGTACGACACGGCCACCCTCGTCGCCATCACGACCGCGGACAAGGCGGAGGTCCAGCTCCTTTACGACGAGAAGATCGACATCGTGGGGCGGCAGGGGGACATGTACAGGGCGCTCCTCACGGACGAGCAGCTCCGTCTCCTGCGGGGAAAGGGGCTCAGGGTCGAGATCCTCTACGCCGAGATGGACCGGGACCGCATGCGCTGGGCCGAGGCCTCCGCTTCCTACGGGCTCGCGACCAGCTACTACACCGCCTCGAAGTTCAACACGACGAACCCGCCGACCGGCAGCCTCATGGAGCACCTCCTGCAGCTGCGCAACGCCAGCCCGGCCATCACGCGCCTGTACAACCTCGGCGCGACGCAGGACGGCGCCTACGACGTCATCGCCATGAAGGTCTCCCGCAACCCGGACGCCGTCGAGGCCGAGCCGAAGATCCGGCTGTACGGGAACATCCACGGGGACGAGAAGGGCGGCCTGATGGTCACCTGCGACGTGCTGGACACGATCCTCGCGGGATACGCGGCCGTGCCCCAGGATCCGATCGCGAAGAAGCTCGTGGACGAGGCCGAGCTGTGGTTCATCCCGATGGGGAATCCGTACGGCAACGCGAACAACACCCGCTACAACAGCCGCAGCATCGACCTGAACCGGAACTTCTGGGGCCCGGTCGGCTCGGACGCGTCGCCCGCGTGGTCGGAGAAGGAAACGCAGATCGTCCGCGACCTCACCGAAACGGCCACCGCGGACCATTCGAAGAAGCGGTTCGCCGTTTCCATCTCGTTCCACGAAGGCGAGATCGTCTTCAACTCGATCTGGAACTACACGACGGCGGCCCCGACCGACGAGCCGATCTTCTGGTCCTCCAGGACCGGCGGGACCGGCTGCGTCGGGCCAGACGATCCCGAACTGCCCCACCCTCGCCCCGCACGGCCTCGCGCAGGCCTACAAGGACGGGTGCACGATGCCGGGCTTCTGGTACACCGAGGGGTACGACTGGTACGGCACCCGCGGCGACACGAACGACTGGTCGTACGGCGCCTGGACCGACCTCGACACGACCATCGAGCTGAACAGCACGAAGACGCCCCCCGCCTCGCAGATCCCGACCTACTGCGCCCAGCACCGGCAGGCGGTGCTCAACTACATGATGAAGACCTTCCAGGGGATCCACGGCGTCATGACCGACCAGGTGACGGGCGCGCCGCTCGACGGCACGGTGACGGCGACCGCCACCGCCTCGGCCGACATCCCGGTTCCGCACGCCTACCAGGCGGTCTACACCGATCCCGTGGCGGGCGACTTTCACAGGGTCCTGCAGCCCGGGACGTACACGATCCTCTGCAGCGCCGCGGGCTACATGCCGACGACCATCACGGGGATCGTGGTCAGCGCCGATGCGAAGACGATCGTGAACTGCCCCATGAGCCGGACGGGCCTCGCGTACAGCTCGTCGGCCTTCACCGACTCCTGCACGGGGGGCGGGGCGTACGGCGGCGACGGCATCCTGGACGCCGACGAGGACGCGACCCTGCAGGTGACCCTGGGCAACCCCGGCTCCGCGCCGGCCACCGCCGTCCAGGGGACGCTCGCCACGAGCGCTCCGGGAATCACGATCACGCAGGCCACGGCCTCGTTCGCGGACGTGCCGGGAGGCGGCACGGGGGCCAGCGCCGCGCCGCACTTCCGCTTCAGCGTGGGCGGCGGCGTCGCCTGCGGCACGGTCATCCCGTTCACGATCCACATGACCTCCGCCCAGGGCGCGTGGGACGACGCCTTCCCGGTCACCGTGGGCCAGCCGAGCGCCGGCGCGCCGCAGACCGTTTTCACCGAGACCTTCGACGGCGCGACGTTCCCTCCCGCCGGCTGGGCGCAGGTGGACGTCAGCGGGACCGCGGGAGCCTGGGCGCGCAGCACCGGCACGGTCCATCCCACGGGGGGCGGCACGCACGCGGGCGCGGGTCTCGCGTACTTCAACTCCTACAGCGCGACCGCCGGCGCGACGACGAGGCTCTACCGGACCTCCGGCGTCGCCATCCCGGCCTCGGCGGCGTCGGCGGCCGTGACGTTCTGGCTGTACCACGACACCGGCTACCCGACCGACGCCGACCAGGTCCAGGTGCAGGTTTCCACGAACGGCTCGACCTGGACGAACGTGGGCGCTGCCGTCGCGAGGTACGACGGGACGTCGGGGTGGAAGCAGCACTCGATCCCGCTGAACGCGTACATCGGTCAGTCCGCCGTCCAGGTGGGACTGCTCGGCGTCAGCTACTACGGCAACGACTGCCACGTCGACGACGTCGCCGTGACCTACACGCCCCCGGGGACCTGCACGATGCACGCGTGCTCGCGCGCGACCGCGCCGGGGGAAACCGCGCCCGGCGGAAGCCCCGCGACCTCGCAGGGATGGTCCGGGAAGGGGACGACGACGTGGCCCGCGAACCCCGGGGCGACCTCGTACCGGCTCTACCGCGGCGGCGCGGCGGAGCTTCCCGCGCTGCTCACCGCGGCCGCCGATTCCTGCCTGCGCTACGCCGGGACCGCGACGAGCGCCCCGGCGCCTGAAAGCCCCGCGGCGGGCGGCCTGTACTGGTACCTCGTGACGGGCCTGAACGGAACGCTCGAAGGCCCGGCGGGGAGCGCCACAGCCGGGCCCCGGATCGTCAACAGCGCGGGGGCCTGCCCGTAGAGCCGCTTCCGGCCGCTTCGAGGCGCGCCTTCAGGCGAGGTACGGGATCGTCATCGGTCCTTCCGGCATGACCGCGACCGGCGCATCGCGGCCCGCGCGCTCGAGCTCGGCGCCCAGCCGCGCCGTGATGTCGGCCACGGGCTCGAGGTGCGCGCGCTCGACCTCGCCCGGCGGCAGGTCGCTGTGCAGCCCGACCCGCGCCTTCAGGAGGATGGAGGCGAGGATCTGCGCCTCCCACTGGTCGTAGACGGAGAAGCCGGGCGCGAGGATGGCGTCGAGCAGAGCCCGGGGAGAGGGGTGCTCGAAGAGGAGGCGGCGGAAGTTGCCGTGCGAAGGGAAGCCGTCCTCGCATTGCGCGACCGTCAGGATGAAGCCCCCCTCCTCGACGATCTGCGAGGCTGCCGACATCCCCTTGACGGTCTGGTAGAGATTCTGGTCGAGGGGATGGCCGGAGTTCGTCGTCACCACGATCGGGAAGCGGCGGGGGCACGCGACCATGGCCGTGCTCCGGGCGAAGGCGCAGCCGGCGTCGTGGGCTTCCACCGGCTCGCCGCAGAAGAACCGCGTGATCTCCCGGTCCCGGTTCAGGGTCACGTTGACCAGGAAATCGACCGGCAGCAGCGAGCCGTTCGCCCGGATCAGCTCCTGGGTGGGGTTCCCGTCGAGCCGGCCCCAGGTGCTGCGCGGATCCCCGACGATGGCCGCGCCGTGGTACCGCATGATCGAGGCGATGTCGGCGACGGCGGGGAAGACCCCCTTGTAGCCGCCCGAGAAGCCGGCCATGAGATGAGGCTCGATGAAGCCGAGCACGATGCGGCGGTCGGCCCGGACGTACTCGCGGTTGAAGAAGACCGGCTCGCCGCCGGGGGATGCGCCCGCGCGCTCCATGGTCGCGGGATCGTGCGCGTCGTGGTTCACGACCGTCACGCGCCGGGCGAGGTCCGCGCCGATCATCGAGGCCAGCTCCCCGGGACTGTTCGCGCGGTGGGACCCGGTCCCGTTCACGATCGTGAAGCGGTCGATCGGGACGTGGCTCAGCTCCTCCAGGAGCCAGCCCAGGAGACGGTCCGTCGGCAGGGCCCGCGTGATGTCGGGGATCACGACGGCGACCCGGTCGCCCGCGCCGATCCGCTCGCGCAGCGGGGCTCCCCCGATCGGCCGGCGCACCGCCGCCGTGAAGGCCGCCCCCTCGTCCGGCAGCCCGGGGACCTGGACCGGCTCGATGACCGTGACGTTCCTGCCGGGGATCCCGGCGGGGAGGCGATTTCGGCCGTAGGGAAGGTGGATGTTCATGCGCTGCCCCACTATCCAACAGCCTGCGGCCTTCCCGGGTCAAGGGCAGACCCTGCTCCGGGCCTGATCGGCGCCCCAGGACCGGACCGCCGGACGGAAGGAAGCCACGGTTGTTCCATGGTCGCGTCGCGCCCCTGTCCCGGGGAGGGGTCGGGTGCTGCGAAGCGAAACGGCGTATATATTCCCTTTTGTCCCTGATGGATCCGGGGAGGCGCGAGTGCCGGCAAGGAATCAACCGGGACACTGCGCTCAGGTTCGATTCTGAGCATCGGCAGGCGAGGCTCGCAGACGGCGGAAAGCAGATGAACCGACAGGCGGACAAGCGCATTCCGGTGGGAGTCCTGGGAGCGACCGGCGCCGTGGGGCAGCGGATGGTTTCGCTGCTCGCGGACCATCCCTGGTTCGAGCTCGTGGAGCTTGCGGCCTCGGCGCGCTCGGCGGCCAGGACCTACGGCGAAGCAGTGAAATGGAAGCTGGCGTCCCCTCTCCCGGCCGGCGCCGCGCGCCTCCGGGTCCGAAGCCTCGACCCGGCCGAGGGCGCGTTCGCGTCGCGCATCCTCTTCTCGGCGCTCGACTCCGATGTCGCCGGGGAGGCGGAGGCGCGGCTCGCGGCGGCGGGGCACGCGATCGTCTCGAACTCGAAGAACCACCGCATGGTGCACGATGTCCCGCTGGTGATCCCGGAGGTCAACGGCGAGCACCTCGCCCTGGTCCACGCCCAGAGGAAGCGGCTCGGCTCGAACGGGTTCATCGTGACGAACCCGAACTGCTCCTCGACGGGGATGACGATGGCGCTCGCGCCGATCCTCGAGCGGTTCGGGATCCAGTCGGTCGTCGTGGCGACGCTGCAGGCCGTATCGGGGGCCGGCTACCCGGGCCTGCCCTCGATGGACATCCTCGACAACGTCATCCCGTTCATCTCCGGGGAAGAAGAGAAGATCGAGCTCGAGCCGAGGAAGATGCTCGGCCGCCTCGCGGCCGGCAATGACCGGGTCGAGGAGGCCCCCATCGCGATCGACGCGATGGTCCACCGCGTCCCCGTCGTGGACGGGCACCTCGGTGAGCCTGTACGTCCGGACCGCGCGCCCGGCGCCTCTCGGGGAGGTGCGGGCGGCCTGGGAGGACTGGTCGAAGCGCCACGCGCTCGACCTGCCGACCGCGCCGGCCGAGCCGCTGGTCTGCCTGGACGGCCTCGACCGCCCGCAGACGCGGCTCGACCGCGACCTGGGGCGCGGGATGACGACCTCGCTCGGGCGCCTGCGCGGCGCGAGCGACGGGGCGCTGCGGTTCGTCTGCCTCTCGCACAACACCCTGCGCGGGGCGGCCGGGGCGTCGGTCCTGAACGCGGAGCTGCTGGTGCGCGACGGGTACGTGAAGTGAGGGGCGCACCGGTGCGCCCGCTCGTCGTCCACAAGTTCGGCGGCACCTCCGTCGGATCGGCCGAGAGGATCGCCGCGGCGGCGGAGATCCTCGCCGCGGCCGCGCGGCGCCAGCGGGTCGTCGCCGTCGTGTCCGCGACGGCCGGCACGACGAACGCGCTGCTCGCGGCGGCGCGGGAGGCCCGGGAAGGGAAGACGGCCCGGTGGCAGGAGGGGCTCGCCGCGATCCGCGAGAAGCACCTGGCGCTGGCGAGGCTGTTCGCCGAGAGGGAGGCCGGCCTGTCTCGCGCGCGCAAGGCGGGCGCGCGGCCGGTCACCGACCCGGTCGTCGCCGTTGAAGGGCTCATCGCGGAGCTGCAGATGGCGCTCTCCGGCATCTCGCTGCTTCGCGAGCTGTCGGACCGGACGCTCGACGTCGTCGCTTCGTTCGGGGAGCGGCTCTCGGCGCCGATCGCCGCGGCGGCCCTTCGCGCGAAGGGGATCGAGGCCGAGCCCGTGGATGCGCGCTCGATCGTCCTCACGGACGAGCGGCACGGGCGCGCGACGGCCGACCTCAAGGCGACCGGGCGGGCGGCGCGCCGGACGCTCGGGCGGCTTCTCGATCGCGGCGTCATGCCGATCGTGACCGGCTTCATCGCCACGGGACGCCACGGGGAAACCACGACGCTCGGTCGAAGCGGCTCGGACACGACCGCGGCGATCCTGGGCGCCGCCCTCGGCGCGGAGCGGATCGTGATCTGGACCGACGTGGACGGCATCCACTCGGCCGACCCGCGCTTCGTCCCGGGAACGAGGGTGCTGCCGCGGCTCACCTACCGCGAGGCGGCGGAGCTGACCTACTTCGGCGCGAAGGTCCTGCACTTCCCCGCCATGATCCCCGCGATCGCGGCCCAGGTCCCGATCGTCATCAAGAACAGCTTCCGTCCGGCCGCGCCGGGGACGATCATCGACGCGCGCGGCTCCGGCCGCTCGAGCGGCATCGCCGCGGTGACGGCCATCCGCAACCTCGCCACCGTCAGCCTGGAGGGGAAGGGGATGGTCGGCGTCCCGGGGATCGCGGCGCGGGCCTTCTCGGCCGTCGCGCGCGAGAAGATCTCCGTCCTCATGTTCAGCCAGGCCTCCTCGGAGCAGAACATCTGCCTGGTCGTGCCCGAGGAGGACCGCGCCCGCTCGCTCCGGGCGCTGCGCGAGGAGTTCGCCGCCGAGATCGCGCTCGGCAAGCTCGACGGGGTGAAGGCGCACGGCCCGGTCGCTGCGGTGGCCGCCGTGGGGGAGGGGATGCGGGGAACGCCCGGCATCGCGGCCCGCCTCTTCTCGGCGGTGGCCGCGGCGAAGGTCAACCTCGAGGCGATCGCGCAGGGCTCGTCCGAGGTGAACATCTCGTTCGTCGTCGAGGACCGCGACGCGGCCGCGGCGGTCGCCGCGATTCACCGGCTCTGCATCGCCGGGCGCGTCCGCCGGTAGCGCTCACTTTCCGGGGGAAGCAGCGGCCAGCGCCCGCCCGGGCTCGCCCTCCTCCCGGGCGGACCTCGTCCTGATCGTGTCCTCGATGCAGCGGATCGCGAGCGCGGTCCAGCCGGTCTGGTGGCTCGCGCCGACGCCGCGCCCCGTGTCGCCGTCGAAGTACTCGTGGAAGAGGACCAGCTCGCGCCAGCGCGGATCGTCCCGGAACAGGGGGTCCGCCCCCGTGAACGGGCGGTGGCCCCGCGCGTCCGGGAGGAAGATGCCGCCCAGGCGCCGGGCGATCTCCGCGGCCACGTCCTTCAGCGTCACGAAGTTCCCCGACCCGGTCGGGCACTCGACCTTCAGCCCGTCGCCGTAGAAGTGGTGGTACCGCTCGAGCGCCTCCACGAGGAGGAAGTTGACCGGGAACCAGATCGGGCCCCGCCAGTTGGAGTTGCCTCCGAAGAGCGCCGTGTTCGACTCGGCGGGAACGTAGTCCACGCGGTACTCCTCGCCGTTCACGCCGAACGTGTAGGGCTTCTCGCGGTGGACGCGCGAGACGGACCGGATCCCGTGGGGGGAGAGGAACTCGTTCTCGTCGAGGAGGTAGCGGAGGACCCGGAGCAGCCGCTCCTTCGAGGGGATCGCGAGCAGGGCCCGGGCGCGGTCGTCGGATTCCTCCTGCATGTACGCGATCTGCCGGGCGAGATCGCGGCGGTTCGTGATGAACCACTGGGCCCGCTTGAAGAAGCCCGGCAGCGCCTCGATCGTCTCGCGCTCGATGACCGCGCAGGCGTAGAGGGGGATCAGGCCCACCATCGAGCGGATCTTCAGGGGGACGCTCCGGCCGTCGAGGTGGAGCTGGTCGTAGTAGAAGCCGTCCTCCTCGTCCCACAGGCCCGTGCCGCCGAGCGTGTTCATGGCGTCCGCGATCCGGACGAAGTGCTCGAAGAACTTCGAGGCGGTGTCCTCGTAGGCGGGATTCTCCCGGGCGAGCTCGATCGCCATCGCGAGCATGGTGTTGCAGTAGAAGGCCATCCAGGCGGTGCCGTCGGCCTGCGCGAGCGAGCCTCCGGTCGGAAGCGGCCGGGAGCGGTCGAAGACCCCGATGTTGTCGAGGCCCAGGAAACCGCCGGAGAACAGGTTCTTTCCCTCGGCGTCCTTGCGGTTCACCCACCACGTGAAGTTGATGAGCAGCTTCTGGAAGACGCGCTCGAGGAACAGGCGGTCGCGCTTGCCGCGCTCGCCGGTCATCTTGTAGATGCGCCAGGCGGCCCACGCGTGCACCGGCGGGTTGACGTCGCCGAACGCGAACTCGTAGGCGGGAATCTGCCCGTTCGGGTGCATGTACCACTCGCGCAGGAAGAGCAGGACCTGCTGCTTGGCGAACTCGGGGTCGATCCTCGCGAACGGGATCATGTGAAACGCGAGATCCCACGCGGCGTACCACGGGTACTCCCACTTGTCGGGCATCGAGATGACGTCGCGGGAGTAGAGGTGGTCCCACTCGCGGTTCCGGCCCTCGCGGCGCCCCGGCGGGGGAGGCGGCTCGCCGGGGTCCCCCTCGAGCCAGTCCTTCACGATGTAGTGGTAGAACTGCTTCGACCACAGGAGGCCGGCGTACCCCTGCCGGATGACGCGGCGCTCGTCGTCGGTCGCGGCTTCGGGGATCCGCGCGGCGTAGAAGGCGTCCGCCTCCGCGATCCTCCGCGCGAACACACGGTCGAAACCGGCGCCGAACGGCTCGGCGAGCTTCTCCTCGCCCTCGTACAGCCTCAGGCGAAGGGTGACCTCGCCGCCCGCCGGGAGCTCGACGCGGACGAGCGCCGCCGTCTTCGTCCCGAACCCCTTCGGGTTCACGGCCTCGCCGCGGCCGCCGACCACGTACTCGTGGAAGGCGTCCCGGACGAAGGGGGCCCCGTTCGGAGAGCCGAAGAGGCGCTGGTGGTTCGTTTCGTTGTCGGTGAAGAGCAGCGTCCGCCGCGGCTCCGGCCACCTCGTCCACGTCGAAGCGGAACGAGCCCAGGGAGGCGTGGCGGGCGGCGACGGATCGTTCCCCGTCCCGCTCCAGGCGCGGCTTCACCTCGCATCCCTCGTGGCGGCACCCCCAGGTCCAGGTGTTCCGGAACCAGAGCGTCGGCAGGAGGTGCAGCGTCGCGGCCTCGGGGCCGCGGTTCGCGGCGGTGATGCGGATCAGGATGTCGTCCGGGCCGGCCTTCGCGTACTCGGCGACGACGTCGAAGTAGCGGCCATCGTCGAGCGCGCCGGTATCCGCCAGCTCGAACTCGGGGTCCGCCTTGCCGCGCCGCCGGTTCTCCTCGACGAGACGCGCGTAGGGGAACTCGGCCTGCGGGTACTTGTAGAGCGCCTTCATGTACGAGTGGGTCGGCGTCGAATCGAGGTAGAAGTAGGCCTCCTTGACGTCTTCGCCGTGGTTCCCCTCGGGGCCGGTCAGGCCGAAGAGCCGCTCCTTGAGGATCGGATCGCGCCCGTTCCAGAGCGCCACCGCGAAGCAGAGGCGGCACTCGCGGTCGGTGATCCCCAGCAGGCCGTCCTCGCCCCAGCGGTAGGCGCGGCTGCGCGCGTGGTCGTGGGGGAAGTAGTCCCAGCAGGTCCCGTCCGGCGAGTAGTCCTCGCGGACCGTCCCCCACTGCCGCTCCGACAGGTAGGGGCCCCACCGCTTCCAGTTCTTCCCGCGCCGGGCCTCCTCGGCGAGGCGCTGCTCCTCGGCGGCAGCCGTGGGCGCGCCGGTCCCGGGGGCGCCCCCTCCGAAAAGAGCCTCGCCCTCATGAAACCGGGCCCCGGGTGTGGTTGGGGGAACCGGCGCGCTGGATCCGGACGACAGGATTCCGCTTCGACCGGCCGGGCCCGCCTCGGCAGGCCTGCCTGCCCGCCTTCCGCTCGAAGCGCCGGCGCGCGGCTTCGCCCCGTTGCCGCCCGCGCCCGCTTCCCGCCCGGCCCCGTTCCGCTGCTTCGGTTCTCTCTTGGCCACGATCGGTCCCCGCCTTCCGCTCACGTGATGCCTGAACCTGCGGCGTGCATCGTCAGGCTCTCAGGCGCACTGTTCTTTCTCTCCGGGGAATCCAGGCATGTGCGGAGACTGTTGAGATCCGGCGGCCGGCTCCCGTAAACCTTTGAGAGACAATGGCTTGCCATCCGAGGCTCGCTCGAGACCCTGGCCCGCCGGATCCCGATCGGTTCCCGTGCTGCAACCCCGGCGGTCTTCGGCGGATCGTCAACACTCTGCGCACCACCATGGAATCCCAGGAAGATATCCCCGGGCGCACGGTTCCGCCAGCCACGCCACCCTGTGCCCTCACGTTGTCACGGCCCCCCCGCCCCTTTCCCGCGCGGGCGGCCAGGCCGGCGCGCCCCGCTCGGGGATGCCAGGAGCCGGTCCAGGCGCAGCGCCTCGCCGACGGACCAGGCCTGGAAGGGGCACCCGCGCGGCGTGTGCGGCGGCTCGGCGTCGGCGATCTCCGGCAGGTGCCCGAGCCCGGCGTCATCGAGATGCGCGAGCAGGGGCTCGAGGAACCGCGCGCGGGCCTCGCGCGCCGCCGCGCCGGTTCCGCCCCGCGAGCGCAGCCACGCTTCCACGAACGGGCCGAGCAGCCAGGGCCAGACGGTCCCCTGGTGGTAGGAGCCGTCCCGCCGGGCGGGACCTCCTTCGTAGCGCGGCGCGTACCCGATCTCGCCGGGCGCGAGGGAGCGCAGGCCGAGAGGCGTCACGAGCCGCCGCTCGACCTCGTCCACGACGCGGCGGGCCCGTTCTCCCTCCAGGAGGGGGAAGGGGAGCCCGCCGACGGCGAGGACCTGGTTGGGGCGGAACGAGGCATCGACCCTGCCGGGCTCGTGGTCCACGTCCACGACGTCGAAGAGGAAGCCGCCCGCCTGGTTCCAGAAGCGGGCGAGGAACGAGTCGAGGCCGGCGCGAAACAGGTCCATCCACTCTCGGAGCGAACAGGGCGCCGATCCGGAGCGCGTTGAGCCAGAGCGCCTGGACCTCGACCGGCTTGCCGATCCGCGGCGTGACCACCCAGTCGCCGACCTTCGCGTCCATCCAGGTGAGCTGGACCCCGGGCACGCCCGCCGCGAGCAGGCCGTCGCCGGTCGCGCGGATGCCGAACCGCGTGCCGCGCGCGTACCCTTCCAGGATCGCGGCGACGGCGCTGCGAAGGGCTTCCTCCTCGGGGCGCGGCAGCCTCCGGCGGCGGGAGCGCATCGCGCCGAGAAGGTCGTGGACGGCGACGACGTACCAGAGCGAGGCGTCCACGGAGTTGTATTCGGGGACCGAGGCGCCATCGGGGAAGAGGTTCGGCAGCATCCCCTCGGAGACGGCCGAGGCCCACTCGACGAGGATCCGCCGGGCCTCCTCGAGCCGCCCGGAGGCGATGCAGAGGCCGCGGATCGAGATGAACGTGTCGCGGCCCCAGTCGGTGAACCAGGGATAGCCCGCGACGATCGTGCTTCCCCGGCCCCGCCGCACGAGGTACGCGTCGGCCGCGCGGTCGAGCCGCGCCGGGAACTTCGCGCGGCGGCGCTTCTCATCGAGGCGGAGGCCTGCGGACGAGTGTCCGCCGGCCGGCCGGAATCCTCCCGGGAGGGGGCTCCCGCGCCCGGCAGCTCGGCGGCCAGCAGCCACACAGCCTCGCCGCCCGCGAGGTCGAAGGAGAAGATTCCCGGCGAGGCGAGATCCTCGGTGAAGTCGAGTCCCCGGGCCCGCTCCTCCTCGTAGAGGAAGTTCCGGTACCAGACAGGCTCGTGCGCGTACGAGCCGTTGGACAGCGACGCGATCCCGGGAATCCCCTCGTAGGGATGCCAGACGAGGCTGCCGGCCTGCGCCGCGGGCTCGAAGCGGAACGCCGGGTTCTCGTGATGCAGGCAGTGGTAGTCGCGCCCGGAGAAGAACGGGCGGACCCGCAGGATCACGGGAGGGGCGGCCCCCTTCCGGACCCCCCGGCCGCCCCTCGCCGCGCGGGCCCTCTGTCCCGCGATCCGCCACGAGAGCGCGCACGCCGCGCGTCCCTTCGGAACGAAGAGCTCCTGCTCGAGGACGGTTCCGTCCTCGAGGCGGAAGGTCCAGCGCGGCCAGGGCTCCGCGTCGAACGACTCGATCCTTCCCGCGCCGTCCGGGGAGGTCACGCCGGGAGCGTAGTTCTGGGAGGTGATGGGGAAGGAGCCGGACGGGGTCTCGACCCAGGCGTCGAACCCGTTCACCAGGACCATCCGCCCGGTGGGCGGCGTCGCCGCCGCGAGCAGGAGGGCATGGTAGCGGCGGGTCCGGATCCCCGAGACCGTCCCCGACGCGAAGCCGCCGAGCCCGTCGGGCTCGAGCCACTCGGCGCGGAGATTCGTCACGGAAGCCATCGCCGCTCCGTCATGCTGCCCATGCTCCGTTCAGGGGGAACCGACCCGCGCGGATTCTAGTACCGATCGGCAGGGGAAGGGAATGTGAGGCTGTCCCGTGGAGGGCGAATGGCAGAGCGGGAGGGTGTCCTGCGGCGAAGGGAGCGGGAACCCGCCGTCGTCAATCTGCGGGAGTCAGAAGCGGTCCGAAGGCAGCGAACGGTGCGGGAATCCGCCTGCCGGCAAGCGAACGGTGCGGCGGGCCTGTCCGGGCGGGGGCGAGGCGAAAGCCGCTCTCAGCCGGCCCGCCGGAGAATCCGGGCGAGTCCTTCGCCGAACTCCGCTTCGGGCGCCAGCAGGCTGAGCACGAGGTACGCCTCGGACTCGAAGTCGAAGAACCAGCCCGGCTGCGCGAGCACGCCGTCCTCCTCGAGGAGCCTCAGGCACCACTCCTCCTCCGGGTGCGTCCGCGGGATGCGCAGGACGGCCGACCACCCGCCCTCGGCCCGCAGGGCCTCGCAGGCGGACCCGGAGGCCAGGGCATCGCGCAGCGTGCGGTGGTTCGCCCGGATCCGCGCAAGGACCTGCCGGTTGACGGCGGAGCCGAGCTCGATGAGCCGCGGCAGGGCCTTCTGCACGGGGCTTCCCACGGACAGGTAGGTGTCGGCGACGACCTCGAGACGCGCGAGAGCCGGTTCGCGGAACGCCGCCGGCCCGCACACGACGATCCAGCCCGCCTTGATCCCCGGCAGCCCGGCCGATTTCGAGAGCCCGTCGAGCACGAACCCCGGGACGTCGTCGTTCCCCAGCAGGGACGGCACGAGCCGCTCCGGCCCCTCGAGCGTGTAGGTCGAGAAGACCTCGTCGCAGACGAGCGGCAGGTCCTGCTCGAGCGCGATCGAGCCGAGCCGCGCGAGCTCGGCCCGGTCCAGGAACGAACCGGTCGGGTTGTTCGGGTTCACGACGACGATCGCGCGCGCGCGGCTCTCCCCGCGGGTCTCTCCCGGCAGGGCCGCCCGGAGCGCCTCGAAATCGAGCTCCCAGCGCGTCTCGTAGCGGAGCGGGTAGGCGGCGGCGCGCACCGATTCGAGCGCGGCCAGGAATTCGAAGAGAGGATAGGAAGGACGCGGGACCAGCACGTGGTCGCCCGGTTCGCACAGCAGCTTGAACATCCAGGCGTAGGCCTCGCTCGTGCTGGCCGTCAGCACGATCCGCCCCGGCTCGACGGGCAGCCCCCGCGACGCGTACCAGCCGGCGACGGCTTCGCGGGCTGCCAGGTCCCCCTTCGGTTGCGGGTCGTACGGGTGGCGGGTCCCTTCCGCCAGGGCCGCGGCGATCGCCTCCTGCGGGTAGTCGAAGCCGGCCCGGGTCGGGTTGCTGAGGGTCAGGTCGAGGATCCTCGATCCGGAGCGGCGTTTCGCCTCGAGGGCCGCGGCGAGCCGGTTCGGGGCGAGGCTCCAGTCGGTGCGGCGCGAGAACATGGCCGAACGATAGCAGGGGGCGGGTCCATGGCCAATGCGGGCTCCAGGCGTCAGGATTCGAACAGTCCGAATGGGAGCCCGGGATTCAGGCCGCCGCCGGAGCATCCGTGCCGGTCCCCGCCAATCTGCGCACCGCCATGGAATGGAACAGGACCGTGACCGGGAGGCGGACCGGATGCCGCGGGCCGCGGGGCTGCGGCCGGGGCGGGAAACGCAGACCGTCCCCGCCCCCGATCACCTGACCGGACGAGCGGGCGGGAACGGCGGTACGGGTGGGGGAATCAGACGGTTGTAGCCGTGGGGGTGCTGCTGCGGGCGCTCTTCTGACGAAGGCTCAGCAGGACCATGCGCGCCGCCGCCTTGAGCGTTTCGAACACGCCCTCGCCGGTCGTGGCGATCGCCTCGAACACCGGCTCGTCCTTGATCCTCAGGGCCTCGATCAGCCTGTCGGCCGGCACCGCGCCCTGCAGGTCGCGCTTGTTCAGCTGCAGGACGTAGGGGATCGACTGGATGTCGTAGCCGTAGGTGCGCAGGTTCGACTTGAGGTTCTCGACCGACTCGACGTTGGCGTCGAAGCGCGACTCCTGCGAATCGGCGACGAAGACGATGCCGTCCACGCCTTTCAGGATCAGGCGCCGGCTCGCGTCGTAGAAGACCTGCCCCGGGACCGTGTAGAGGTGGAACCGGGTCTTGAACCCGTTGATCGTGCCGAGGTCGAGCGGCATGAAGTCGAAGAAGAGCGTCCGGTCGGTCTCGGTGGCCAGGGAGATGAGCTTCCCCTTGGCGATGGGGTTCGTCTTCTCGTAGATGAACTGGATGTTGGTCGTCTTCCCGCACAGGCCGGGCCCGTAGTAGACGATCTTGCAGTTGATTTCTCTCGCGGCGTAGTTGATGAATGTCATGGTTTCAGTCCGCGAAGAGCCTGTCGATGTCGTCGTCCGTGATCTCGGCGAAGGGGGACTCGTGGGTGCCCAGAGCCACTCCCGCCGCAGCCTTCGTGCGCACCGTGTCCAGGATCCCCGCGAGCTCGTTGGCCACCTTCCGCACGCGAAGGCGGACGAGCCCGAGGGACGACTCTTCGTTGAAGATGACGAGCAGGATGACCTTCCCCCCGACGAGCGAGATGTGGATGTTCTGGCGCTCCCCTTCGTGGAACAGGGAGTAGAACTGGTTCTCGCCGATCAGCTGGGCCAGGCCCTCGGTGGCCGCGACGTTGCCGGCCGCGAGCGAGGACAGGGCGGTCGGATCGACCTCGGACGTGTCCCCCACGGAGGCGATCGGCTGGCCGCTCTTCTCGATCATGACGACGGACAGCGCGTTCGCGTCGTGACGCAGGCGCGTGATCGCCTCGTGGATCAGCTGATATTCCTCTTCGAACAGGATCAAGTCGTCTCGGGACATCGCAGTGCAATATGGATTACGGTTCCGTCAGAGGCAAGTCCCCCCCGGAAATGCCGGTTTCAGGCCGTTTTTCGATGTTCCAGGACGCGGATTCCCGCCGCCGGCGGCCGCGCGGTTTCGCTGTTCGCGCGCGCGGAGCTGGCCGTCCGGGAAGGCCGTCCGGGACATGCGGCGGGGGGCCGGGGAGCGGCTAGAAGTCGCGGCGCGCTTCGAGGGCCTTCGCGAGGGTCACGTCGTCGATGAACTCGAGCTCGGAGCCGACCGGGAGCCCCTGCGCCATCCGCGTGACCCGCACGCCGAGCGGCTTCAGGATGTCGGCCAGGTAGACGGCCGTCGCTTCCCCCTCGACGTTCGGGCTGGTGGCGATGATCACCTCGCGCACGCCCCCTGCGCGGATCCGCTCGAGCAGGGTCGCGATCCTGAGCTCCTCGGGTCCCACCCCGCGCAGCGGCGAGAGCGCCCCCCCGAGAACGTGGTAGAGGCCGCGGAACAGCCCGGTCCGCTCGAGCGCGGGCAGGTTCGCGGCCTCCTCCACCACGCACAGCGCGCCCCGGTCGCGCCGCTCGTCGGTGCAGATCGCGCAGAGCTCGCCGTCCGAGAAGTTCCCGCACTGCCGGCAGGCGCGGATGCGCCGCCGCGCCTCGTCGATGGCGCGGGCCAGGGCGGCCGCCTCCTCTTCGGGGCGCTTGAGGATGTGGAACGCGAGGCGGGTGGCGCTCTTCTGCCCGATGCCGGGCAGGAGCTTCAGAGCGTCGATCAGCCGCGTGATCGACTCGGGGAACCCGGACATCAGAACAGGCCGGGGATCTTCATGCCGCCCGCGAGCCCGCCGAGCCGGTCGTTCATCGCCTCGTCCGCCTTGCGCGAAGCCTCCCCGACGGCGGCGACGATCAGGTCCTGGAGCATCTCGATGTCGTCCGGGGTCACCGCCTCGGGCGCGATCCGGATCGACAGGAGCCCCTTGTGACCGTTCATGGTGGCCACGACGACGCCCCCGCCGGCCGAGCCCTCGATGCGCAGGGCGTCCATGTCGCGCGCCAGCTTTTCCTGCATCTCCTGCATCTGGCGCATCAACTGTTTCGGATTCACGGAACCTCCTTGATCTCGACGATTCTGGCGCCGAAGCGCTGGATCAGGCTCTTGACGACCGGCTCTTCGAGAGCCTGTGCCTGCATTCTCTGGAACTTCGGCGTGCCCGGCGGGACAGCGCCCGTCTCGGGAGGGGCCTGCACCGCGCGGCGCGGGTCCGCGGGGGAGGATCGTCCGCTGGCAGGCGCGCCCGGGCCGGCCTCCTCCTCGACGTCCATCGAAATCGGCTCGCCCACCGCGCTCGCGGTCTCGACGCGGGCCGCGCCCGCGAGGGCCGGCTCGCGGGGGCCCGCCGCGGGCGCCCCGGCGGCCGGGCCCGGGGCGCCTGCAGGCTGCCCGGGCGTTGCCGGGTCGGCTCCCGGCTTCTCCGCGGGCGCCCCGGCCGTCCCGCTCCGGTTTTCGCCCCGCCGGGAGCCCGCGCTGGCGCGCGACGGAGCGTCCGCGGCGCGCGGCGCGATCCCGCCCGCGGGAGGGGCCGCCGGACCCGGCGAGGGGGCCTCCGCGGTCCCCGGTCCGGGCCGGGGCGGCGCAGGGGAGCCCCGCCCGTCGGCCTTCCGGATCTCGATCCGGACCGCCGCGCCGAAGGCGGCCTGCGCGGCTTCCCGGACGAGCTCCAGGTTCGCCGGCTGCTCGACGCTCTTGCGGGCGAAGGCCTGCGCGTCGTCGAACTGGATCTCCAGGGCATTCCCCGCCAGGCAGAGCGAGCGGGCCAGCTCGACGAGCGTCGCGAGGGAGTTCTTCCGCGCGTGCAGCTCGGCGAGGAAGGCGGAGATCAGGCCCTGCTCGTCCCCCGCGGCGGCGGGAGCGGCGACTCGCTCCCGGGATGCCGCCCTCCCCGGGCCCCGGGCCGGAGGGACCTTCGCTCATCGGCGCGGCCTGCGGCGGAGAGCCCCTCATCGAGTGCCGGATCGTCACCCGCGGGCCCGGACGGACGCGCCGCCGGATGGCGCGCGGGCCGGAGGGTCCGCCCTCGAGCATTCCCCTGGGACGCTTCGGAGAGGGCGGAGCCGGGGCGGAGCGTCCGCTCCCCGTGCCGGAGGGCGCGGAGCCGGGCGAGCCGGCGCCCCGCGCGCCCGGTCCCGCCGCGCCGCGGCCCGGAGCTCCGCCTCCGGGGGCCGGCGGGCCTCCCTCCAGGCGGGCGATCAGGTCCTCGATCGGGGACAGGTCCGCGATCGCGGCGATCCGGATCGCCGCGGCCTCGAGCAGGTAGCGCGGCTGGTCGGAGTACCGCAGAGGCCCCTCGAGAGCCGCCAGCACGGAGAAGATGCGCAGGAGCGACTCGGTCGTGAACCCCCCGGCGATGCCGGCGAGCCGCTTCTCGTCCCCCTCGGCAAGGCCGAGGATTCCCGAGGGATCGGCGGCGGCCTTCAGGACCAGCAGGCGCCGCGTCCCCTCGATCAGGCCCGCGTGGAACAGCCGCAGGTCGTGCCCCTGGTCGAGCATGTCGGCGACGATCTGGATCAGGGCCCCGGCGTCGCGCGCCCCCGCCGCGGCGAGGAACGCCTCGACGGTCTCCTCGGGGGCGAGGCCGAGGAGGGTCCGCACGTCGGCCTCCGTGATGCTGCTGCCGCAGAAGGCGATCGCCTGGTCGAGCAGCGATTCGGCGTCGCGCACCGAGCCGTCGCCCGCCCGGGCCAGCATCTCGAGGCAGGCGCGGGGCACCTTCACCCCCTCCTTCTTCGCGATCGCGCCGAGCTGGTCGGCGATCTGGAGGAGCGGGACCTTCCGGAAGTCGAACTGCTGCGTGCGGGACAGGACGGTCGGCAGCACCTTGTGCAGCTCGGTCGTCGCCATCACGAAGACGACCCGGGGCGGCGGCTCCTCCAGCGTCTTGAGGAGCGCGTTGAAGGCCGGCTTCGACAGCATGTGGAACTCGTCGATGATGAAGACCTTGTAGCGGTCCCGCGCCGGCGAGTAGCGGGTCGTGTCGATCAGGTCGCGGACGTCGTCCACGCCCGTGCGGGAGGCGGCGTCCATCTCGATCACGTCGAGGTCGCGCCCGGCGGCGATCTCCACGCACGGGTCGCACTCGAGGCACGGCTCCGGCGTGGGCCCCTTCTCGCAGTTCAGGGCCTTCGCGAAGATCCTCGCGACGGTCGTCTTCCCGACCCCGCGCACTCCCGAGAAGACATAGGCGTGGTGGACCCGCTTCTCGCGGATCGCGTTCGTCAGGGTCCGGACGATCGGGTCCTGGCCGACGACCTCGTCGAAGGTTCTCGGCCGGTACTTGCGGGCAAGGGCTTCGTAGGCCAAGAGGCAGGCTCCCGGGTGGAAGAAAAAGGCGGGCCGGACCCCGTCCGGCCCGCCTCACGAAAAAGTGGGGCTCAAGTGATCCCGCGGCACATGCGGTGACCTGGGTACCGTTGCTCCCTTCCGGGCCTGGCGGGGTTTGCAGGGCCGCATTGCACGGGGCTCAAGCCCCGCAAAACGGATACGGGTGTGGCGGAGAGAGTGGGATTCGAACCCACGTTAGGGTTTCCCCTAAACACGCTTTCCAAGCGTGCACCTTCAGCCACTCGGTCATCTCTCCGCGGCTGCATCTCACTGGTTCGCTGGCTGGATCAAGTGGCGGAGAGGGTGGGATTCGAACCCACGTGGCGGTTTGAGCCGCCAAGACGCTTTCGAGGCGCCCCCGTTACGACCACTTCGGTACCTCTCCGCATTCCCGATTTGCTGCATTCTCTGACGCTGCGACAAAACCTTCGCGCCGGCGACCGGCGAAAAATTCCCTGAGCAGCGCGGCGCATTCCTCTTCCCGGACTCCGCCGCGAACCTCGATCCGGTGGTTCAACCCGCCGGGGATCTCACATGCCCCGGCCAGGAGCGCGGTTGCTCCGAGCCTCGCATCGCGCGCGCCGTACACGATGCGGCCGACGCGGGCGTGCACCATCGCCCCCAGGCACATCAGGCACGGCTCGAGCGTCACCACGACGAGGGCGCCCGGGAGCCGGTAGTTGCCGACCCTGGCCGCCGCCTCGCGCAGGGCGACGATCTCCGCGTGGGCGGTCGGGTCGCTGCAGCCGATCGGCCGGTTCGAGCCCCGGCCGACGATCTCGCCGTCCAGGAGCACGACCGCCCCGACCGGGACCTCCCCCCCCTCCTCGGCCGCGCGCGCGAGCCTGAGGGCTTCGTCCATGGGGAACCCGGCGGCATCCGCGCCCCCGGGGGACGGCACCGCGATGAACTGTTCGACCGCCATCGTCTTCAGAATTTCCGTCTTCCCCCGGGCTTCGACAGCCCTGGTACGCCCGGAGAGATTCGAACTCCCGACCTTCTGGTTCGTAGCCAGACGCTCTATCCAGCTGAGCTACGGGCGCAGACGGGGAAACACAGAATCCTAGCATCCGGCCTCCCCCGGGTCAACGATCCCCGGCTGTTTCGTCCCGTCCCCCCGCGACATTTCGCCGGGGTTCCGGCCGGAGAGGCCCGACCCCAGCCCGTCCAAGCGCCCCCCTCCCGGGCCGCTTGACGGCAGGCCGGGCGGTCACTAGACATATTCCCGGCATGGCCGAAACGGGAGCGAAAGGGATCAGCATGGAAGACGGACAGAAGATCGAGGAGCACCAGGTCGAGGACGAGGCGGCCTACGCCACGGAGGCCACGGTCAAGTGCCCTCTCTGCACCGACACCCTCGCCACCGTCCACGTGGTGCGCCTCCTGCGGACGAAGGTCAACTTCACCTCGACCCTTCCGCGCCGGGGCTATGTCGTCATTTGCCCCTCCTGCCGGGGGATCATCCCGGCCGCCGTCGTTTCCTGGCTCACCTGAATTCCCGCCCCGAACGGGGCTGAGTCCCTCCGGGCGGACGGCTGCGGGCCGCCCCTCGGGGAGGTGGCGCGCGCCCTCCCCCTCCAGCTCTCCACCCACACCCGGCCTGCGACCGGCAGCGCGGACAACCGACCTTGAGCGGCAGCCAAGGCAAAGCCGGACGAGCCCGGGGGTCTGGGCCAATGAGGGTCCGAAACCGGCCAGAATTGTCGCAGAATGGTTGACTCGGATCGGCCAGCACCGCATATTGTCCAAAGTCGGTCTCGTTTGTCGTTTTGCAGTCTAATTATCGGGCTTGAAGCGAATCAAATACGGGCAAAAATGCCCGAAAAGAATCATATGACAGACAGAAAAACGATTCTGGTCGTCGAAGACTCCCAGCTCCTCCGCCGGGTCCTGAAGGACGAGCTGGAGGGAGGCGGCCTCGAAGTCGTCACGGCCGCCGACGGGGCCGAGGCGCTCGCCCGGATCGCGGAAAGGCGGTTCGACGCGGTCCTGACCGACCTGGTGATGCCGGGGATGGACGGGCTCGAGCTGATGGACGCCGTGCGGCGGGAGGCGCCGGGGGTGCCGGTGGTGCTCGTCACGGCCCACGAAAAATCGGCCGAGGCGGCGGTGGCCGCCGTCCGCCGGGGCGCGAGCGACTATCTCATCAAGCCGCTCAAGGAGGGGGAGGCTCTCTTCAGCGTGACCCGGATCCTGCGCCAGCAGGACCTCGAGGCGAAGGTTGAGTACCTCGAACGGGCCGCCAAGGAACGGTATTCGTTCTCGAACATCATCGGCCACAACAACGCGATGCAGGAGATCTACGACACGATCGAGATCGTCGCGGAGACAGACTCGACGGTGCTGATCGGCGGGGAGACAGGCACGGGCAAGGAGATGGTCGCCCGCGCGATTCACTGGGCGAGCCCGCGCAAGGACAAGCGGTTCATCGCGATCAACTGCGGCGCCCTGCCCATCGACCTGCTGGAGAGCGAGCTGTTCGGGCACGAGAAGGGGGCCTTCACGGGCGCGATCCGGATGAAGGTCGGGAAGTTCGAGTACGGCGACGGAGGTACGATCTTCCTCGACGAGGTCGGCGAGATCCCCCCCGCCATCCAGGTGAAGATCCTCCGCGTTCTGCAGGAGCGCGAATTCGAGAGGGTCGGCGGGAACCAGCCGATCAAGGTCGATGTGCGGATTCTCGCCGCGACGAACAAGGACCTGCTGCAGGCGATCGCCCGCGGCGAGTTCCGCGAGGACCTCTACTACCGGCTGAACGTCGTCCCCCTCCGGCTTCCCCCGCTGCGGACCCGGCGCGAGGACATCCCGCTCCTCGCGAAGCACTTCCTCGCGAAGTGCCGGGAGAAGTTCAAGAAGGAAGTCCAGGGGTTCTCCCAGGATGTCCTGAACCGGCTGCTCCTCTACTCCTGGCCGGGGAACGTGCGCGAGCTGGAGAACCTGGTGGAGCGGGCCGTGATCATGGCCCGGGGCGGCCTGATCCAGTCGGTCGATCTCCCCGTCGAGGTGTCCACCCGGGAGCTGGAGCCGGCCCCCGGGCTGGAGCTGTCCCGGGCGATCTTCGACCTGAGCCTCGAAGAGGCCACCGACATCTTCGAGCGGAGCTACTGCGAGGCGGCCCTCGCGAAATGCGAAGGGAAGATCGCGGCCGCCGCGCGGCACAGCGGGCTCAACCCCCGTTCCTTCAACCGGAAAATGAACAAGTACGGCCTCGACAAGCGGGACTTCAAGCGGAGAAAACGGACACTCGTGGCCGGTTGACCAAATTTGTCCGCACATTGACGGCCGATTTCGGCCCTCGCGGTCCGTTGTTGTTCGCTCCCATCCGAGCCTCCCATATCGTTGATTCCAAGTTCTTTCACGTCAACAGTTAGAGCGACGTCTCAGGTGTCTCCCGGCGGCACGGTCATTGCTGTAGTCACTGGCTGGACCGGCAGGACCGGTCCACCGTTCTGTCCGCGGGTCGAGGCGGACACGGATGAGCGGTTCGTACTTGTCCACTGGGGTTCGGGATTGCCTGTGATGGCCGGAAGAAACGGAAACAACCTGGTGACGAGAGGCGGCTCTGCCGGCCGCGGGCGGCTCTCCGCCGGCCCGGCCCCCGCTCAGTACTGCACCAGGCTCCCCGTCTTCTTGGCCCGGCGGATCGCCAGGCTGAAAGCCACCACCCCCGCCGGAAGCAGTACGGCGCCGAACAGGATCAGCGCGAGGACCGGCCGCCACAGCTCCTCCAGCCCGGCTCCCTGCAGGACCGCCATCCGCATCGCCTCGAGCGAGTACGTGATCGGGAGCGCCTTCGAGACCGGCTGCAGCCAGCCCGGCAGGCTCGCGACCGGGAAGATGACCCCGCCGAACAGCGTCGAGACGCCGCCGAAGACCCATCCCGGCGGGCTCCCCTTCTTGAAGACCATGACCCACGCCGCGGACAGCATCCCGAGCGCCGTGAAGGTCGCGATGGAGAGCCCGAGCACCAGCAGCGCCACCGGCAGGTTCGCGCGGCCGAGCCCGACGCCGAAGAAGAGCGCGCCGAACAGCAGGTACACGACCACCCGGGCGGCCGCGAACAGGAACGAGAAGATCGTCGAGGCGAAGATCACCACCGTGACCGGCGTCGGCGTGACGAGGAGCGCTTCGAGCGTCCCCGTCGTCTGCGCGCGACTGATGCTCTCGGCCAGCGACTGCAGGCCGACGCCGAGGAACGAGTAGAAGGCGATGCCGACCAGGGCAAACGGGAAGTACTCGCCGCCGTACGGAGCCAGCGAAGGGATCTGCTGGCCCTGGATGAGCCTCGAGAAGAAGAAGAACGTGAGGCAGGAGAGCAGGATTCCCGCGAGCGAGATCAGGAAGTTGAGCCGGTACGAGACCTGCTGCAGGAAGTCCCGCTTGACGAAAGCCCAGATCTTAACGAGCGTCGCCACGTTGCGTGTCCCCGGTGATGATCTCGGAGAAGATCTCGGTCAGGCTCGATTCGCGGCGCGCGCACTCGAGCACCTCCCCGCCGCGCGAGACCGCAAGGGCGACGATCCGCGGAACGGCCGAGGCCGCCTCGGCGAGGGTGATCTCCAGGCACTCGCCGGCCCCGGCGCGGGACCCGGAGGACAGGACGACGGAGGCCACGCCCGGAACGCGGGCGAGCTCCCCGGCGAGGTTTTCGGGCACGCGGACCAGGCGGAGCAGGTAATGCTCGCGGCTGCGGAGACGGGCGCTGATCTCCGCCACCGTTCCGGTCGCGAGGATGCGGCCGCGGTTGATGATGCCGACCCGGTCGGAGATCTCCTCCGCCTCGTACAGGTTGTGCGTCGTCAGGAACACCGTCTTACCGGCCTGCTCGACCAGGTTCTCGCGGATGAACGTCCGGACCTGGGCGGCGGAGATCGGGTCGAGGCTGCGGGTCGGCTCGTCGAAGAAGAGGATCTCCGGCTCGGCGAGCATGCCGCGCGCGATCGCGAGCTTCTGCTTCTGGCCGGAGGAGAAGTCGCTGAAGCGGGCCTCGGCCTTGCCGGCGAGCCCCACGCGCTCGAGCAGCAGGTCGATCCGCTTCGTGGCGGCGGCGCCTGTGATGCCGTGCAGGTTCGCGAAGAACATGAGGTTCTGGCGGCCGGTCAGGCGCCAGTAGAAGGAGCGCTCGTCGCTCATCACGACGCCGATCCGCTTCTTGACCGTCTCGGGGTCGCGCTGGACGTCGAGCCCCGCGACGAAGGCATTGCCCGAGGTCGGCAGGATCAGCGTGGTCAGGATCTTGATGAGCGTCGTCTTGCCGGCCCCGTTCGGCCCCAGGAAGCCGAACAGGATCCCCGACGGCACCGAGAACGAGGCGCCCTCGAGCGCCTGCAGGTACTCCCGCCGGAAAGGGGACAGCAGCAGGTCCCGGTAGCCCGGGACCTTCGGGTACCGCATCGAAAGAGCTTCGACCTCGATCGCGGCCGCAGTCATCGTGCCTTGGATTCCGGCGCACGAACGGGCGCCGGTGGACTGTTCTCAACGGGTCGACTCAGAGAGGAAAGGGGTTTCACAGATGAATACGCAGACTAGCACAGCCGCCGTCATGGAAGTCAACATGATCGAGGACGAGATCCTCACCAGCCGCGAGGCCCGCAATCTCCTGAAGATCGGGAGGACCAAGCTGTGGGAGCTCACGCGCGCCGGCAAGATCCCGGCCTACCGCGTCGGCGAGGGGCGCACTTCCGACCTGCGCTACAAGCGCTCGGAGCTGCTCCGCTGGCTCGACACGAACCTGGTCAGCGCCCTGGCCCTGCGGTAGGCGGCCTCCTTCGCCGCCGCCCGCCCCGTGGCGCGGGGCCTGCCCGCCCTGCGCGGGGCCGGCCGCGCCGCGGGCGGACGCCGCCGGGCCGTCGGGGTCCCCCCGTGTGGGCGGGGAGGCCTCGCGGCTTCGTGGGGAGGGCACCAGCGTCAGCAGCACGACCTCCGGAGGGTTGCAGAAGCGCACCGGGATGTCGGAGGTCCCCATTCCCGCCGTGATGTAAAGGGGCATTCCCCCGTAATCGAACAGTCCGGCGTCGAAGCGCCGGCCGAGCCTCGTGGCGGTGTAGAGCGCGCCGATCCACGGGAGGCGGATCTGCCCGCCGTGGGTGTGCCCCGCGAGCACGAGATCGGGCGGGGCGCCCCCGAGGTCCGCAAGGTCGAGCACGACGTCCGGGTTGTGCGCGAGCACGAGCCTCGCGCCGTCCCGGTTCGACGCGTCGAAGACCCAGTCGGCGAGGGCCGAGCGGTAGCGCCAGGCGCCCCTCAGGCGCCCGGGGTCGGCGAACCTCTCCTCCAGCAGCACTATCCCGCCGGGCCCGGCCACCACGAGATCGGTGTAGCGGCAGGAGCCTGAGCGTCCGGCGAACGCCACCGTGCCCCGCCAGTCGCGGGATGGGCGCGGGTCGGCGACGTCGATGGACCAGCCGCCCGGCTCGGCGTCCCCCTCGCGCCAGAAGCGCGCCCGCACGCGGGCCTGCGAACCTTCCTCGGAGAGCCGGACCCGCGCGCGGCTCCATTCGCCCGGCGCCGGCACGAACCCCGATTCGCGCCGGCCCGGCAGGGAGTGGGGCACCTGCAGGTGGGAGTACAGGCGCACGTCGCGCCGGTACGGATCGGCGATCAGGCGCAGGCCGTCGCCGCCCCAGGGCCCCTCCCCGTCGCGCCACGCGAAGCGGAAGTCGACCGTCGCGTCAGGCCCCTGCGGCTGGAACGCGAAGGAGATCTCGACCTCCCCCCACCCGATCGCGCCGTCCCCGGCGTACACGAGGAGCTGGTCGCGCCCGCGGGCCCGGTCGAAGACGAACGACCGGCCCCGCTCGCCGCCCGTCGCCCAGGGGGCCGGTTCGGCCTGGATGTCGGCGCCGAACAGGGAGATCCGCTCGCCGCGCACCTCGAGGCTCCTCGCTTCGTTCGAGAGAACCACGACCGCGCCTCCCGCTCCGAGCGCCGAGCGCAGAGCCGCCCCCCCGTCCGACTCCTCCTCGCCGGGAGCCAGGAATCGCCCGGCGGGGGCGGGCAGCGAGCCGAGGAACTCCGGCGGCCGCGGCGACGGTCCCGGGGTCGCGCACGCTCCGCTCGCTTCCCAGGAAGTCCCCCGCCACGAGCACGAGGTCGGGAGCGAAGGACTGAACCTCGCGCCTCAGCGCCCGCTCGGCGCGACCCGGGGCGACGAAGTCCGAGTCGGAGAAGAGGGCGATCCTGACCGGTCCGCGGCGCAGGCCGGGGCAGGGAACGGTCACCCGGCGGACCACGAGCAGGTTCGGCTCCAGGAACAGGGCGTCCGTCACGGCCAGCGCGCCGAGAACGAGCGCCGCACCCAGGACCAGGCGGCGGGCACGGCGGGGAGTCCGGGGTGCGGGCACGCAAGCAAGGTACGCCCGCCCCGGGCGGCCCACAAGGCCGCTGCGCCCGCCCTCCCCCGGGCCGCGCCCCCGGCCCCGGCGCCTTGCCCGAATCGCCGCCGGAACCTAACTTTCGTTCTCGTAATGTCTTCTGCGAGCAACACGTGTGCAGGGGAGGCCGGCTGCGTGTCCGGCGCCGACCTCGAGGCCGCTCCGGCCTCCGCGCGGGCGGAGGTGCGGGCGCCCTCCCCGGGCTTCTACCGCAGCGTCGTCGAGGGGATGACCTGCGGCGTCCTGACCATCGACCGCCAGGGACGGATCACGACCCTGAACGACCACGCGCGCGCGATCCTCGAGCTCGAGGGGAAGGACGTCGTCGGCCTGCCGTGCCGCGAAGCCCTCGCGCACTGCCCGCGCGTCGCGGACGTGCTGCTCGAGTCGTTCCACATGTCCTCGCCGCCGAGCCGGGCCGAGCTCGAGCTGCGCTCGGCCGACCATCACCGGCGCTCCCTCGGCTTTTCGATTTCGATGATCGAGGGCGAGGGCGGGGGACCGGTCGAGGGGGCCGCGCTCTTCTTCAAGGACCTGACGAAAGTCGAGGAGCAGGAGGAGCGCGAGCGGCTCCGCGACCGGCTCGCCGCCCTCGGCGAGATGGCGGCGCAGATGGCGCACGAGATCCGCAATCCCCTGACCTCGATCGAGGTCTCGGCGGCGCTGATGAAGCGACGCCTCGCGAGCAAGGGGGAGAAGACCGACCTCCTCGAGAAGCTCGCCGCCGACGCGGCGCGGATCGAGGCGACGATCGCGGGCTGCCTCGAGTACGCCCGCCCCCTCGCGCGCTCCCGGCAGCGGGTTGCCCCGGTGGAGCTGCTCGACGAGGCGATCGAGCAGTCGAAGGTCAGCCGCGGCTCGCAGGGGGTCCGCGTCGAGCGCGCCTACGCGGCGGGGCTGCCGGACCTCTCCTGCGACAGGACGCTCCTGCGGGAGACCTTCGTGAACATCATGAACAACGCCTTCGAGGCGATGGGGGCCGAGGGAACGCTGACCGTGGCGGCGACCATGGTGGCGGGACGCCGCGGCCCCGACCCGGCGATTCCGGTCCCCGGGGGCGCGGGCGAGGCGCCCGAGCAGTGCCTTCTCGTGCGGGTCAGCGACACGGGGCCGGGGATCCCGGCCGACCTGCGCGACAGGATCTTCTACCCGTTCTTCACGACCAAGACGTCCGGGTCGGGCATCGGCCTGGCGATGGCGAGGAAAGTCGTCGAGTCGCACGGAGGCTGGCTCGATGTCGAGAGCGAGCCGGGCCGCGGCGCGACATTCATCCTGAAGATACCGGTCATGTCATGAAGAAGATTCTTCTTGTGGACGACGAGCCCAACCTGCGCGACGGCATCGCGGTCGCGCTGCGCGAGTCCGGGTACGAGGTGGTCGAGGCGAAGGACGGGGACGAGGGGTGCGCCCTGCTGGAGTCGGAGGGGATCTTCGACCTGGTGCTGACCGACCTCAAGATGCCCGGCAGGGACGGCCTGGAGGTCCTGAAGCGCGCGAAGATGCTCAACGATTCCACGCTCGTCATCGTGATGACCGCCCACGGCTCGGTCGAGGGCGCGGTCCAGGCGATGCAGCTCGGCGCGCTCGACTTCATGCAGAAGCCGTTCGCCCTCGAAGCCCTCGAGATGAAGGTCGGCCGCGCCTTCGAGCACGGGCGCATGCTCCGGAACCTCCTCACGCTGAGCCCGAACGGATGGGGGGAGGACGGCCGGCTCAAGGGAATCATCGGCGAGTCGGGAGGCATGCAGGAGATCTTCCGAACGGTCCGCAAGGTGGCCCCCTCCGGCGCGACGGTGCTGATCCTCGGCGAGACCGGCACGGGCAAGGAGCTGGTGGCGGAGGCGATTCACAGGTTCAGCGACCGCGCCCGCGCGGCGTTCGTCAAGACCAACTGCGCGGCGCTGCACGAGAACCTCCTCGAGTCCGAGCTGTTCGGGCACGAGAAGGGGGCGTTCACGGGGGCCGACCGGCAGCGGATCGGGCGATTCGAGCTGGCGAACGAGGGGACGCTGTTCCTCGACGAGATCGGCAACATGAGCCTCTCGACGCAGGCCAAGGTCCTCAGGGTCCTCCAGGAGCGGGAGTTCGAGCGGCTCGGCGGTTCGCGCTCGATCAAGGTGGACGTCCGGATCATCGCAGCGACCAACCGGAACCTCGAGGAGGCGATCCCGCGCGGGGAGTTCCGCGAGGATCTCTTCTACCGGCTCAACGTCGTGCGGATCCTGATGCCGCCGCTGCGCGAGCGGGGCGAGGACATCCTCCCCCTGGCGCGCCATTTCCTCGAGAGGTTCGCCTCAGACCTGAAGAAGCCCGTCAAGGGGTTCACCCGCTCCGCCCTGCGGGCGATGCGACGGCACACATGGCCCGGCAACGTCCGCGAGCTCGAGAACACCATCGAGCGGGCGGTCCTGATGGCGGAGGGGGACGAGCTCGACGCCCGCGAGCTGAACCTGCCCGATCTCGAGGTGGTCCAGGCCGGCGGATCGAACGGCGGGGGGCTGTCGCTCCCGCCGGAGGGGATCCGCCTCGAAGACCTGGAGCGGCAGGTGGTCATGCAGGCCCTGAAGATGCACGACTGGGTCCAGAAGGATGCCGCCCGCTTCCTCGGAATCTCGGCGCGGGTCATGAACTACAAGGTCCAGAAGTACCAGATCACCAACCCGCGCTGGACCAAGAACAAGGTCCCGGCCTAGCCGCCCGCGTTTCGATCCCGCGCCGGGGCTTCCCCCGGCCCCCTCGCCGCCCCCCGCGTTTCGATCCCGCGCCTGGGGCCTCCTCCGG
Organism: uncultured Acidobacteriota bacterium; assembly: GCA_963747925.1. Lineage (GTDB taxonomy): Bacteria > Acidobacteriota > Polarisedimenticolia > QHYA01 > CAVVHA01 > CAVVHA01. The sequence goes on along the minus strand of CAVVHA010000008.1, from coordinate 379,273 downwards.
CTCGCTGGCCCGCCCCCGCTCCGCTCGCGGCCATGCCCGTCATTTCCCCCCTCTTCCCCCGTGATCCACAACAGGACGGGCTGCGGGGCGGGCCGTCCCGGCGTCGACCGGAACCTCCCGGAGCGCGGTCTTGCCGCGCCCGGATCCGTGCTATCTAATAGGGGCGGGCCGGCCGCCTATCGGGTGGCGGGGTGCGGCCCTGGACGATATGCGGGAAGGAACACGGGTGAAGGAGGACCGACCATGAGAACAGGCGCGTTCGTCGGCAGCGGCGTTTCCTCGCTTGCCTCCGCGCTCTGGAGCGCGTTTCAGCTCGTCAACCGCCGTCTCCCCGAGGGAGTCGCCCACCCGAAGTGGGCGACCGGGCCGGCGCTGAAGTCGCGGGAGCGGACGCTCCCGCAGCTCGGGTACCCAAGGGAGACCGACTCGCTCTGCCCCGGATGCGTCAAGGAGGTCCGCCGGAAGATCCTGGACGGGGAGGCGGACTACCGCGTTCTCGTCGAGGGGAACCCGGGCGAGATCAAGGCCCGGATCGTCGAGCGCGACGGCAAGGTTTTCATGGAGAAGGAGTGCCCCAGGCACGGCCGCTTCGAGGACATCATGTCCACGAACGCGGAGTTCCTCCGGAGGATCGAGCGGCTCTACCCGGGGCGCGACTACAGGATGGCTCCCGACCCCTGGCACGACCACGGATCCTCGACCGTGAAGTACGGGCGCGGATCGGTGATGACCATCGACCTCACGAACCGCTGCAACATGATGTGCGAGCCCTGCTTCACGGACGCGAACCAGGTCGGCTACGTCCACGAGCTGACCTGGGAGGACATCAAGGGCCTGCTCGACAACATCACCAAGGTGAAGCCCAGGCGGCAGATGTCGGTGCAGTTCTCCGGCGGCGAGCCGACCCTGTCGCCCTACTTCCTCGACGCCGTCGCGTACGCGAAGAAGCTCGGCTACGTGGCGGTCCAGGCGGCCTCGAACGGCATCCGCTTCGCGCAGGAGCCGGAGTTCTGCGCCGCCGCGAAGAAGGCGGGGCTGCGTTTCGTCTACCTGCAGTTCGACGGGACGACGAACGAGGCGAACAGCCACCGCAAGGTCTCGAACCTGTTCGAGGTCAAGCAGCGGGCGATCGACAACCTCGGCGCGGTCGGGGTGGACGTCCTCCTCGTGACGACGATCGTCAACACCGTGAACAACGACCAGCTCGGCCCGATCGTCCGGTTCATGGCCGAGAACATCTCGAAGGTCAGCGCGATCTCCTTCCAGCCGGTCTCGTTCACAGGGCGGGACGAGGAGGTTTCCGACGAGGACCGCGCGAAGTACCGCTACACGCTCACGCAGCTCGCCTACGACCTGAAGGAGCAGCTCGGCATCACCGAGCCGATGCGGGACTGGTACCCACTCTCCGCGACGGGGCCCTTCTCCGACCTGCTGGATCACCTCCAGGGGCCCGAGGCGGATTTCGGCACCATGAAGTGCGGCTGCCACCCGAACTGCGGCATCGGGACCTTGCTGCTGATCAACGGCCGGACCAAGGAGATCGTCCCCCTGCCGAAGCTCCTGAACGTGGAGCGGCTTTTCGAGGACATCAGGGCGATCAACGACTCCGGCCGCGGCCGCGCCCTCACGGTGGGGCAGTTCCTCCTCGCCTTCCTCAGGAACTACCGCTTCGGCGACGCGCCGAAGGGGCTCGGGCTGTGGGACCTGGTCAAGGTCATCGACGGGTACAACGGCGTGAAGTTCGGGATCGGCAAGGAGCGCCGCTACGAGTGGCGGATGGCGATGGTCGCCGGCATGTGGTTCCAGGACCTGTTCAACTACGACTTCCGGCGCACGGAGATGTGCATCATCCCGTACGCGACGCAGGCGGGAGAGATCTCCTTCTGCGCCTACAACACGGGGGTCGGCTGGAGGCAGATCGTCGAGAAGATGTACCAGACGGCGGGCGTCGCCGAGTGGTTCAAGGCGATGGGACGCCACCCGATCTACGCGGGCAACAAGGCGGTGCCGCTTCCCGCGTTCGAGCTGAAGAACGCCCCGCCGAAGCCCGAGCCGCTGCGGTCGGACCTGCCGATGTACGTCGAGGGGGCCGCGGTCCCGGCACCCGCCGGCGCGGCGATGGCCCACTCGTCCGGCGGGGGGGAGGTGGCCCCGCGATCCTCCGCCCAAGCGGCGCAGGCCGCGACAGCGGAGGCCGACGGATCCTCGATCGGCGCCGATCGCACACCCGCGGAGGCGATCGCGATCCTGGCCCGCGCGGAGAAGGCCGGGCAGGCCCCCTACCGCTTCGACCCGGATTCCCCCGACGCCGGCATGTCCCCGTTCAACTCGTCGAGGCCATCGCGGCCGGGAATGGGGTGCGGCTCGGGCGCCATCGGGCCCAGCATGAGCGGCGGTCCGGGCAGCGGCGGTGGAGGGGGCGGGAAGTAGCGCCCGGGCCTTTCCCGATCCGCGGCCGCGCGGCCGCGGTCAGTGATCCAGGACGCAGTTCCGGCCCGTGAGACCTGGGCGGAGGCCCAACGCGCCCGCGCGCCGCGTTCGCCCTCCCCCCTTCCGCCGGGCGGGCCCGCTCCCCGGCGGCATCGCCATGCCGGCCCGGTCCTCCCGCAGGCGGATGGAGGGTGCTCCTGCGTGGCTCTTTGCCGGCGGATGACACTCCTGTAACATCCGGGCAGTGCTCCGGTCGTCCCCGCCGGGCTCGGCCGGACGAACGGGCCCCGGGTTCGCGTTTCGACCAGAATCGAGCGATCAGCGCCGCACAGGTGGAGGAATCATGTTCGGAAGGCTGCTGCCGCGCGAGACCAGCTTCTTCGACTTCTTCGAGCAGCACGCCGCGCTCACGGTCGAGGGGACCAAGGAGTTCCTGTCGCTGGTGACCACGGGCGCCAACATCGGAGCGAAGGCCAAGCGGATCGCGGAGATCGAGCACGAGACCGACGTGATCACCCACCGGTGCGTCGAGGCGCTGCACAAGACCTTCATCACGCCGATCGAGCGGGACGACATCCACCGGCTGATCAGCCGGATGGACGACATCATGGACTTCGTCGAGGCGGCCTCCGAGCGCATCGTGCTCTACGAGCTGAAGACGATGACCCCCGAGGTCGTCAACCTCGCCGACGTCCTCGTCCGCGCGATGGAGGAGGTCGAGCAGGCCCTCAAGGGGCTCCGGGACATGCGCCACGCCGCAGGCGATCATCCAGCGCTGCATCGACGTCAACCGCCTCGAGAACGAGGGGGACTCGATCATGCGCGAGGCCGTCGCGCGCCTCTTCAAGGAGGACAAGGACCCGATCGAGATCATCAAGTGGAAGGAGATCTACGAGAACCTCGAGAGCGCGACCGACCGCTGCGAGGACGTCGCGAACATCATCGAGGGCGTCGTGGTGGAGCACGCCTGAGCCATGGGCGGGATCCAGTATCTCGTCGTCGGCACCGTCGCCGTCGCGCTGATCTTCGACGTCATCAACGGCTTCCACGACGCGGCCAACTCGATCGCGACGGTCGTCTCGACGCGCGTGCTCAAGCCGCAGGTCGCGGTGTTCTGGGCGGCGTTCTTCAACTTCGTGGCGATGTTCGTCTTCGCGCCCAAGGTCGCCGACACGATCTCCAAGATCGTCAAGATCAAGGCGGACGACCCCGCCTTCGTCTGGGTCGTCCTGGCGGGCCTGCTCGGCGCGATCGTCTGGGACCTGCTGACCTGGTGGCTGGGCGCTGCCGACCAGCTCCTCCCACGCCCTGATCGGCGGGTTCGCGGGCGCGGGCGTCGCCCACGCCGGCTGGGACGTGCTCCGGTGGGACAAGATCATCCAGACGGTCAAGTTCATCCCCCTGGCGCCGCTGATCGGCTGCGCGATCGGGTTCACCCTGATGCTCGGCGTCTACTGGATCTTCCGGAGGTGGCGTCCCGCCAGCGTCGACCACCTCTTCCGCCGGCTGCAGCTGGTCTCGGCCGCGCTCTACTCCCTGGGCCACGGCGGCAACGATGCGCAGAAGACGATGGGCATCATCGTGGCGCTGCTGGTCGCGGCGGGCATGATGAGCCCCGACACCCAGCTCAGCCTCACGGACCCGCACACCCTCTGGATCATCCTCTCCTGCCACGCCGCGATGGGGATCGGGACGGCGTTCGGCGGCTGGCGGATCGTCAAGACGATGGGGATGAAGATCACCAAGCTCAAGCCGGTCGGGGGGTTCTGCGCGGAGACCTCGGGGGCCTTCACGCTGTTCATGGCCACGCACTGGGGCATCCCGGTCTCGACCACCCACACGATCACCGGCTCGATCGTCGGCGTGGGGGCCACGACGAACATCTCGGGGATCAAGTGGGGGATGGCCGCGCGCATCGTGTGGGCCTGGATCCTCACCATCCCGGCCGCCGCCCTCGTCTCCGCCGGCTGCTTCTACCTGTTCCAGTACCTCTCACGGCGGTTTCTAGAACTTCGCGGTCCTCCGCTCGGGCCGTGCTAGACTCCCGCGAAAACGAGGTCGGGAGCATGACGCACAGGATCGGCTGGCACGAGTACTTCATGAACATCGCGACGCAGGCGGCGACCCGCTCCACCTGCGATCGCAAGAACGTGGGCGCGGTGATCGTCCGCGACCGGACGATCCTCTCGACCGGCTACAACGGCTCGATCCGCGGCATGCCGCACTGCGACGAGGTCGGCCACGACATGGAATCGGGGCACTGCGTGGGGACGATCCACGCCGAGGCCAACGCGATCATCCAGGCGGCCAAGAACGGCGTGCGGATCGAGGGGGCCGAGATCTACACGACGGCCAGCCCCTGCTGGAACTGCTTCAAGCTGATCGCCAACAGCGGGATCACCCGGATCTACTACGGCGAGTTCTACCGCGACGAGAAGTCGATCCGCGTCGCGAAGCAGCTCGGCATCGAGCTGATCGACCTCAGCCACCCCGAAGCGCCCCGCGGCTGACCGGCAGCGAGAGGGTCCGGGCAGACGCCGCCCGATGCATCGATCCGGGAGGGACCGGGCCGTTCTCCCCGGAGCCGGGTCTCGGGCCTGGGGCGCGGATTCGAGCGAGGATCGCGGTGCGCCATGCGGGTCTCCTTCAGCCGGAAGGGTGCTAGGATACGCGCCGGCTGCGACGGATGCGGCCGAGATCGAAAACGACATTCGAGGAGGGTCATGATGAGGATGCTTGGGAAATCACTGTTGATTGCGACGGGATTGCTCGCGCTGACGGCGTGCGCACCGAAACCGCAGGACACCGCGGCCGACGAGGCGGCGCTGAAGGCCGATCCGGTGGCCTGGATGGAGAATTACAACTCCGGCAATGCTGACGGCATCGCCGGCCAGTACGCGGATGACGCGATCCTGATGGCCCCGGGAGCGCCGTCGCTCAACGGCACGGCGGCGATCCGGGAGTTCATGGCCGCCGACATGGCCAAGTCCAAGGCGGCAGGGCTCGTGTTCAAGAGCGATGCGACCACCGGCGTCGGGGTGTCGGGCGACATCGGCTGGCTCAGCGGGATCTACTCCGTCACGGATGCTTCGGGCGCGACGGTCGACAAGGGCAAGTACCTGTCGGTCTACCGCCGGATCAACGGCGACTGGCAGCTGATCCGCGACACCTGGAACTCCGACGCCGCGCCCGCCCCCGCCGCACCCGAGGCGCCCAAGGAGACAGGCAGCGCTCCTCCCGCCTGACGCACGGCAACAACTCCAAGCAGCCCGGGCCCGGCCGGCTCACCGGTTCCGGCCGGGGCTGCTTAGGGCTTCGACTAAGGGAGAGGGATAGGAGGCGCAGCCCGGCAATTCGATGTGCGGGGATGGGGTGCGAACCTGCGGCGGGAAAGACCGAAAACGGAGCCCCAAAAAGGAAGAAGGGCGATTGCTCGCCCTTCTTCAGCATTTGTTGACTGCTGTGATTAGATCTCTTACTTCTTCTTCTTCTTCGTGGCCTTCTTGGCGGCCGTCTTCTTCTTCGCCGGCATTGTGGGGATCACCTCCTTCCGTTTCCATCTGGCGCTTTCGCGCCGAGCTCTGGTTGAGCTCTTTCTACGACACCCAATATATAGTAGCGACACCGAGTGTCAAGAGGCCCCGAAAATTTTTTCGCACAATAGGTAGGGGGTCCGGCCGGGAGGGACACGAGAGGCCCGGAGGAAGTGGGATGCCGCGAGGCCGATCCTGAGCCGCGGCGGGGGCATGGACGGCCGGCGGAATCAGGAGCGGCTGACTGGCGACATGAGCGGCAGGCCGGAGTCAGGAGCGGCTGGTGGCTCCCGGCCGGGGAAGGTCAGGATGAAGCGGCTGCCGCGGCCCGGCTCGGACTCGACGTGGATCGAGCCTCCGTGCAGGTTCATCAGGTGCTTCACGATCGAGAGGCCGAGCCCCGTGCCGCCCATCTCGCGCGATCGCGCCCGGTCCACGCGGTAGAAGCGGTGGAAGATCTTCTCCACGGCTTCGCGCGGGATTCCGATCCCCGTGTCGGAAACCTGGACCTCGAGGAGGCCGTCCTCGGAGAGCGATCCGTTGCGGTCAGGCTCGGCGTCGTGAGCGCCGCCGTTGCCTCCGGGGGCGCGGCCCCCGCCCGCCGCGGCCGCGCGGGTGACCGACAGGGAGACCGACCCGCCGGGGCGGTTGAACTTGATCGCGTTGTCGAGGAGGTTCAGGAGAACCTGCTCCAGGCGGCGGCGGTCGGCGACGAGCGTGGTGCCCGCGGGGACGAACGACTCGATCGAAACGCCGACGCCGCCGCCTTGGGCCGGAGCGATTCGACCAGGTCCCGGCCCATCGCGCCGAGATCGAGCGGCTCGAGCTCGAGCGCGACCGCGCCCGTCTCGATCAGGGACAGGTCGGTGAGGTCGTCGAGGATCGCCTCCATGCGGTCGGAGTGCTTCTTGACGATCTCGAGGAACCGGCGGTTGTTCGATCCGTCCTCGAGCCCGCCGGCGAGGAGCGTCTCGACGAACGCCTTGATCGAGGTCAGCGGGGTCCGCAGCTCGTGGCTCACGTCCGCGACGAAGTCGCGCCGGACGCTCTCGAGGGCGGCGAGGCGGGTGACGTCGGCGAAGATCCCGATGGCGCCGACCTGCGCCCCGGCGGGATCGGAGAGGGGAGCGACGGCGATGTCGAACGAGCGCTCGGCGGCGGCCCCGGCCCGCGCGATCCCGCGGAACTCCTCCCCGCGCTGCAGCGCGGCGTCGAACCCCGCGACGACGGTCTCGCTCCTGACGAGCTCGATCAGCGGCCGCCCGGCCGGGTCGAGGCCGCGCAACCCCAGCATCCACCGCAGGGCGTCGTTGCAGAGCAGGACGTGCCGGTCGCGGTCGACGACGAGCAGGCCCTCCTTCATCCCGCCGAGGATCGTGTCGCGCAGCTTCTTCTCCCCCGACAGCGCCTGGATCTGCTCGGAGAGGGCCCGGGTCATGCGGTTGAACGCGGACCCCAGCCGCCCGATCTCGTCGTCCGACTCGTACTCGACCTCGAGGTCGCGCCGGCCCGCGGCGATGGCGTCCGCCGTCGCGGCTCATTTCCTCGAGGGGGAGGGAGAACCGGCGGGCCGCGAGGTAGCCCAGCGCGGCGACCCCGAGAAGGATCACGAAGCTCAGGATGCCGAGAGTCAGGCTGTAGCCGCCCGTCACGCGCTGGATCTCGCGCACGGGGATCGCCAGGCGGACGTACCCCGCCGGGCGGCCGTCCCGGTCCACGCGCCGGGCGAGGTAATGGAGGGTGTCGTGGACCGTCTCGCTCCAGCGCTCCGAGGCGCCGGTCACCCCGCTTCTCGCGGCGACGACCTCGGGGCGCCGGGCGTGGTTGTCCTCGCGGACGAGCGCATCCCCGTCCAGGCTCGAATCGCCCAGGACGGTCCCGTCCACGGCGATGATCGTCACGCGCAGGCCGAGGGCGCGGCCCGCGAGGTCCGCGAAGGCGTCCGGCTCCGGCGGGCCCGCGAGCCCGGCGGTTCGGTCGTCGGCGGCCGGCCCCCCGGCAGGAGGCGAGGGTCGGCCGCGCGCCAGGGTCTCGGAGAGGAAGAGGACCTCGCTGTCGAGCCGCTCCCGGACGCGGTCGCCGACGCTGCGGCGGATCAGGGTGCCGCCCGCGAGGAAGATCGCCGCCGCGGTCAGGGCCGCGACCGCGATGCCGAACAGCAGCAGTTTCTGCCGGAATTTCATCGGGGCGAGCCCTGGAAACGGTAGCCGACGCCGATCACCGTCTCGATCCTGTCCTGGGCGGGCTCGCCGAGCTTCTTGCGCAGCCGCCGGACATGCACGTCCACGGTCCGGGTCTCCCCGTAGAACGCCTGCCCCCAGACCTTCTCGAGGAGCTGGTCGCGCGTCAGCACGCGGCCGCGGCTCTCGACCAGCGCCGCCAGGAGATCGAACTCCTTGCGGGTCAGCGCGACCTCCTTCCCGCGGACCCGCACGATGCGCGCGGCCGTGTCGAGGGACAGGAGCGCGTCCGCGTAGGCGAGCGGCTCCTCGGGGGCGCGGTCCGACCTCCTGAGAACCGCGCGGGCCCGGGCGAGGATCTCCTTCATCGAGAACGGCTTCGTGATGTAGTCGTCCGCGCCGAGCTCGAGGCCGACGATCTTGTCGCTCTCCTCGACGCGGGCGGTCAGCATGATGATCGGCGCGGCGGCGGTCGCCGGGCGCGCGCGCAGGCTCTTGCACACGGACAGGCCGTCCACGCCGGGGAGGTTCAGGTCGAGGATCACGAGGTCCGGCGTCTGCCGCGCGGCGGCCTGCAGCCCGGCCTCCCCGTCGTGGGCCGTCTCGACCTGGTAGCCGCCTTCCTTCTCGAAGTTGTACTTCAGGGAAAGGGCGATGTCCTCGTCGTCCTCGATGATGAGGATGCGCCGGCGCAGGTCCATGTCAGGCCGGGCCCTGGTCGATCGGGTGGATGCCGCCGTGGCGGATCACCCGGCCTTCCACGAGGTAGACCACCATCTCGCAGATGTTCGTCGCCGCGTCGCCGACCCTCTCCAGGTACTTGGCCACCATCATGAGCCTGAGGGCCCTGGTGATGCTCCTGGGGTCCTCCATCATGTAGGACAGCAGCTCCCGGAAGAGCTGCTCCATGATGGCGTCCACCTGGTCGTCGCGGGGGATGATCCGGCGGGCCGCCTCGGCGTCGCGCCGGGCGAAGGCGTCGAGGCTGTCCTTGACCATCTCGCGCGTGAGGGTCCCCATCAGCGGAAGATCGATGTAGGCCTTCAGCAGGGGCTCCTCGGCCAGCTCGATCGCCCTCTCGGCGATGTTCCCGGCCAGGTCCCCGATCCTCTCGAGCTCGGGCGCGATCTTGAGGGCCGTGATGATGAAGCGCAGGTCGCGCGCCATCGGCTGGCGCAGCGCCATCAGGTCCGTGCAGATCTGGTCCACCTCCAGCTCGAGCTGGTCGGTCTCCTCGTCGCGGCGGATGACCTCGCGGGCGAGCTCCGTGTTCCGCTCGAGCAGGGACCGCAGGCCCTCCCCGATGGCGCGCTCGGCGTTGCTGCCCAGGCGCAGGACCGCCTCGGTCAGCCGCTCGAGCTCCTTCTCGAAATGACGTTCGATCTTTTCCATCTCGCTCTAGCCGAACCGTCCCGTGATGTAGTCCTCGGTCACGGAGACCGAGGGGTTGGTGAAGATCTTCTCCGTTTCGTCGTACTCGATCAATTTCCCTTCCAGCAGGAAGGCGGTGCGGTCCGATACGCGGGCCGCCTGCTGCATGTTGTGGGTGACGATGACGATCGTGTAGGTCCCCTTCAGCTCCTCGATCGTCTCCTCGATCCGGGCGGTCCCGGTCGGGTCGAGGGCGGAGCAGGGCTCGTCCATCAGGACGATCTCGGGGTCGACCGCGAGCACGCGCGCGATGCAGAGCCGCTGCTGCTGGCCCCCGGACAGCTCCAGGGCGCTCGAGTGGAGGCGGTCCTTGACCTCCTTCCAGAGAGCGGCGCGGGTGAGGGCGGTCTCGACGACCCGGTCGAGCTCGCTCTTGCGGGCGAGCCCGTGGAGGCGCGGCCCGAAGGCGACGTTGTCGTAGATCGACTTGGGGAACGGGTTCGGCTTCTGGAAGACCATGCCGACCCGCCGCCTCAGGTCCACGAGGTCCACGTCGCGCCCGAGGATCGACTTCCCGTCGAGCCGGACATCCCCTTCGACCCGCACGTCGCCCCCGACCTCCGCGATCCGGTTCATCGTCTTGATGAGGGTGCTCTTGCCGCACCCGGAGGGGCCGATGATGGCGGTGACGCGGTTCTCCGCGATCTCGAGGGAGATGCCGTGCAGCGCCCGGGTCTTCCCGTAATAGAAATTGAGCTCTTCGACAGCGATCTTGGTCGCGGCGGCTCCGCGGCCGGACCGGCGGCCCGACCGCGGCGCCCGGCGGCCGGGCGCGCCATGGCGCTGGGCCGGGGCGGTGCGGGGCGAGGAGCGCCGGGGACCCGATCCGGGCGGGAGTCCGCCGCAGGGCCGGAATCGGCGCCTGACGGGCTGGGGTTCGGGGGTTCGGTCATGATCGGTTCGCCTGTGAAGGGCCGGTCGCCGGCTATTCTCGATTCCCGGCGGGACGACGATCCACTGATCCGCGCGGCGTTCGCGCTCATTATGCCCTGACCTCCCGCCGGGAGAGCCTGGCGCGCAGGACGATCGCCCCCAGGTTGAGGGCGAAGGTGAGCGCCACCAGGACGAGCGTTGTGCCGTACTGGATCGGCCTCGTCAGCTCGGCGTCGTGGGACTGCGTGGCCATGATGTAGATGTGGTACGGAAGCTCCATGAACTGGTCGAGGGGGTTCACCACGGGGATCGCGAGGCCAAGCCCCGGGACCGTCACGCGCACGACGGGGAGCCGGGGAAGGTAGTAGGCGCAGCCGGTGAAGAGGATCGGCGCGGTCTCGCCCGCCGCCCGGCTGATGCTGAGGATCGAGCCGGTCAGGATCCCGGACCAGGCCTGGGGGAGGACCACCCGGCGGACCACCTGCCAGCGGGTCGCTCCCAGCGCGAAGGCCGCCTCGCGGTAGCTGCGGGGGACGGCGATCAGCGCCTCGGCGGTCGAGACGATGATGACGGGGAGGGTCAGGACCGCGAGCGTCGCGGCTGCCCAGAGCATCGCGGGCTGGCCGAAGAGCAGGTCCCTGCCGGTCGCGCGGTCGATGCCGCGGCCGATGAACAGGATGAAGAACCCGAGCCCGAACAGGCCGAACACGATCGACGGGACGCCCGCGAGGTTGTTGACGGCCGCCCGGATGACGCGCGCGATCCGCCCCCGGCCGGCGTACTCGATCATGTAGATCGCGGCGAAGACGCCGAGCGGAAGGGCCATGACGATCATCAGGAAGACGATGCAGACCGTGCCGAAGATGGCGGGGAAGATCCCCCCCTTCGTCATCCCCTCGAGCGGAACCTCCGTCAGGAACTCCCAGCTGATGACGTCCTTCCCCTTCCAGACGATGTCGCCGAGGATCGCGAGGACGATCGCGAGGATGGTCAGGGTGATCCCGGCGAGGGCGAGCGTCGCGAGGCGGTCCTTCAGCCGGCGGAAGCCGGCCGGAGGACGGGACGGGCAGCGGCGGGCCGGAGGGCGCGCCGCCGGCCGCCGGGCGGCCGCTGCCTGACCGGCCGGCGTCACAGCGCGAGCTTCTTTCGCATCCGGCCCACGATCATCTCGGCGATGAGGTTGAGCACGAACGTGATGGTGAAGAGAACCGCCCCGACCAGGAACAGCGCCTGGTACCAGGGCCCGTCCTTGGGGACGGCCCCGAGCTCGGCGGCGATCGTGGCCGTCATGGTCCGCACGCTGACGAACGGGATTGGCCGTGACCTGGGCGGCGTTGCCGGTCGCGAGGAGCACGATCATCGTCTCGCCCAGGGCGCGGCCCATCCCCAGGATCAGGGCGGCCGTGACGCCGGAGACGGCGGCCGGCAGGACGACGCGGGTGATCGTTTCCCACCGGGTCGCCCCCATCCCGTAGGAGGCCTCCCGGAGGTACCGGGGCACGGCGCGCAGGGCGTCGTCCACCAGGGACGCGATGACCGGGATGATGACGAACGACACCCCGATCGCCCCGACGACGGCGTTCAGGCGGAACTGGGAGCCGGTCATCCTCTGCAGGATCGAGGCGAGCGAGACGAGGCAGAAGAAGCCGATCACGATGGTCGGGATCCCCGCGAGCAGCTCGATCACGGGCTTCACGATGTTCCGGAACCTGTGGCTCGCGATCTCGGCCAGGTAGATCCCCGCCGCCAGGCCGATGACGCCGGACACCAGCAGCGCCGGGAGCGCCACGAGGAACGAGCCGCAGAGGAGCGGAAGCAGGGAGTACTTGGGGTTGTCCCCGTTCGGCTGCCACATCCGGACGTACGTGGCGTTGCCGTCCCAGTCGGTGTCGTGGGCTCCCCAGAACGAGGCGAGGGGGATGTTGCGCAGGGCCTGCAGCCCCTCGCGGAAGAGGAAAACGAAGATCAGCGCGATCAGGATGACGGCGGCGAGCCCGTTGAGCAGGAGGAACTTGTCGATGAACCACTCGCGGAGCTCGCGCCGGCGCCGGCTTCGAACGAAAACCGCCTGGCGCCGGCCGCCGTCGCCGGCGCGGACGACGGGCGGCGGGGCCCCCGAAGCGGCCCCGCCCTGACCGAGATCGATCTTCTCTTCTGCCCACGTTCACGGGAGTTTACTTCGCGTGCGGCAGGGGGACGTACTCGACGTCCTCCACGATCTTCTGGCCCTCGGGCCCGAGGATCCAGTCGAGGTAGGCCTTCTTCGCCCCCTTCGGCTCCTCGGTCGCGTACATGTAGAGGTACCGGTACAGGCCGTAGTCGTGGCTGTAGATCACCTTGAAGTCGGGGCGCCCGTCCGCGCCGAGCGGCGAGACGGCGGGAGCGTCGTCGGTCTTCTTGATCGAGACGATCCTCAGGGCGGGAACCTTTGCGAAGTAGGCGACCCCCCCGTAGCCGATCCCCCACTTGTCCCGGGCGACCGCCTCGGCCACGTCGCTCGTGCCGTTCATCGTCTGGCAGTCGGCGGCGTAATCGCGCCCCTTGAGCACCTCGTCCTTGACGAACGAGTAGGTCCCCGAGTTGGACTCCCGGCTGTAGCGGATGATCTTCTGGTCGGGCCCGCCGACCTGCTTCCAGTTGTTGATGTAGCCGGAGTAGATCTTGCCGATCTGCACGAGGCTCAGGGTCGTGACGGGGTTCTCCCTGTTCACGACGACGCTCAGGGCGTCGAGCGCGACCGGGAACTCGTAGACCTTGCGCTTCGCCGCCTCGATGGACGCCTTCTCCTCGGACTTGACCTTCCGGCTCGAGTTCGCGAAGTCGGTGGTGCCGTTGATCAGGGCGGCGATCCCCGTGCCCGAGCCGCCGCCGGTCACCTGGATCTTCACCCCCGGGTTCTTCTTCATGTACTCCTCGGCCCACCGCTGCGCCATGATCACGATGGTGTCCGAGCCCTTGACGGTGATGCTCTCGGCGCGGAGCGCCGGGGCCGCCCCGGCCGCGAGCGCCAGGACGAGACCGAGCCCCAGGGCCCGGGCGACCGCCAGCCGGCCGAATTCTGTCTTCTTCATTCTTTTGACCTTCTCTTTCACCTGTGAGGTTCGCACATGAGACGCCGGCATCAGAACTGGAACTGGATCTGGGTCCGGACCACCATGTCGCTCCGGGTGTTGTCCTGGATCACCTTGTTGGGGTTCGCCACGGGGTCGGGGACCACCAGCTTCGTGCCGTTGAGGCTTCTCGTGGTGCTCGACCTTGCCGATGTCGAACTGCCACTTCCAGTCGTGCTTGGAGAAGTACCAGTTGATGCCGGCGCGGTACTCCACGATCTCGATCTCCTCCTTCACGTCGGGAGAATCGTAGAACTTCGCCTCGGCCTTCCGGTCGACCTGGGCCCAGCGGCCCGCGAGCTCGAGCTTCGTGGGGATCAGCATGAACCCGGCCTGGAGGCGGTAGCCGCTGTTGTCGTAGGTCAGATCCTGAAGGTCGGCGTTGGCGCCCTGCAGCCACTTGGTGTCGGGGCTCACCGAGCCGACGATCCCCTGGCCCTCGACGTAGAACCTCTTGTACTTGAAGGCCGCCACGCCCTCGACCTCGTTGCGGTCGTACGGCTTGCGGCTCTGGCTGACGCCCGCCCACCGGGCGATGCTCGCCGTGGTGGCGGGATCGAAGGTCGGGGACGGGGCGCCGAGCTCGGAGGGGCCGAAGGGAAGGATCGCCGCCGCTCGGAAGGAAGGGGTCGTTGTCCTGCGGGACGGTGTTGCGGTTGGACTGGAAGCCGAGCTGCAGGGTGAGCTGCGGCGCGTCGGGGCTGCTCACCGCGCCCTGCTCCCACGTGTAGGGAGCGAGCGGCTCCCAGGTCACGCGGCCCATGTAACGGAAATCGCTCTTCCCGTCGGCCGCGATGTCGTTCGCGGTATTGAATCCCTTCTGGTCGGCGACGCCGGTCGTCACGGCGACGTCGTAGCGGAACTTCTTGCTCGAACGACTGCCCGTAGAGGTTCACGCCCGGCTCCTGCTCGATCCCGAAGAAGGAGTGGACGATCGAGCGGTCGACCAGGTCGAGCTTGCCGGACGAGGTCATCTTCTCGTAGCTGAACGGCACCTTGAACTGCCCGAGCCGGACCTGGGTCCAGGGCTTGTAGGTCACGTCGACGAACGCCTCCTCGAGGCGGACGTTTCCGCCCCCGCTGCCGCCGCCCACCTTGAAGGGGACGACGTCGAACTGGACCTTGTACTTGAGGGCGGGGTTCCAGGCGAAGCCGGTCATGTAGAACTTGAAACGCCGGACGAACAGCTCGTTCAGCGGCTTCGTGTCCTCGGTGTCCTGAAGGAGCGAGTCGTACATGAAGGTGTCGGGGTCGGTGTACTGGTAGAGAAGCTGCAGTCGGGTGCCGAAGTGAATCTCGAACCGGTCCGCCTTGATGAAGAACCCCTTGTCGTAGCCGGAGGTGACCGGCGCCGGCGCCGCCTCGGGCGCGGCCGCCGGCTTGTCCTGCGCGGCTGCCGGGCGGGCCCCGAGAGCCGACACGATGACCAGGGCAAGGGCGGCGACTGCGAGGGCCGCGGTCGGCTTTTTCAGGGTCGCGAACTTCCGTCGTGAGCGTGCGCTGTGCGATTTCGCCACGTTTTTCCTCCTGTTCACGGCGAGAAGTCTGCGGCGTCCGCGTTAACGGCGGAGGAAATCGCTGTTACATCCGCGTGAACACGCGGGACCGTGGCAGGCCATGCCCGCCGGCGAGAGGAGGCGGTGAACGCGGCTGGAAGGGCGGGAAACCGGATCTGCTACACGGATGCTCGGCGGTCGCCCGCGGGCGCTGCCGCGAGCGCGCCGGCCAGCCCGGCGGTGAGCAGCCAGACCAGCCGGCCCGCGCGCGATGGGGGCAGGCCGTCGATGTCGACCCGGGCGATGGATCCTGTGGCGAACGGGAGCGAGTGCCCGCCGGACAGGTCCAGGAGCCACGCGGCCAGCAGGCCCATGTCGGGCTGGTGGCCGACGAGGAGAACGCGCGACGCTTCCGATCCGAGCCGCCGGGAGAGGAGCTTCATCAATTCCGCGGGAACCAGTCCCGGGGCGAGCGCCTCGAGCTCCTCGACGCCGGGAACGGGTGCTCCGGGTCCGGGGGCCGACCCGGCCCCCGCGGCCACGAGCTCCGCGGTCTGCCGGGCCCGCACCAGCGGGCTCGAGAAGATCCGGTCGAAACCGATGCCCGCCGCGGCGAGGCCGCGCCCCGCCCGCCCCATCTCGTGGATCCCCTCCTCGCTCAGGGGGCGCGATTCGTCGGTGCGCCGGGGTCCGGACAATCCCTCCACCGCGATCCCGTGCCGCATGAGATAGAGCTCCACGATCCCTCCTTCCGGACCGCCCGCGGGCGGTGGGCCGCTAGTGCGAGACGGTCTTCTTCGGTTGCTCGATCGCGGTGAGCCGCCTGCGGGCGAGCGCCCACGTCGAATCGATCCGGTCGGGGTCCTGCTCGGGGCGGGCGACCCGCTTGTAGGCGGGGACGGCGGCCTCCGGGACACCGTACTGCTCGGCGAGGCGGCCGAACACGTACCAGTCCTCCGGCCGGGGCTCGTCGGAGTCGCGCAGCTCCATCGCCCTCAGGATGATCTCCCGGGCCTCGGTGGTCTTCCCGGCCTCGGCGCACAGCGCCGCCAGCGTGTGCATTTCCGCCGGGTGCGGCTGCCCGCCGAAGTTCGCCGCCGTGCGCGCCAGCGCGATGGTCCGCTCGTCGGACTCTCCGAGCACGAGGTTGTGCCACGCGAGGTTGTTGTAGTCGTACCCTTCGGCCTTACCGAGATCGATCACCCTCTGGAGGGACCACTCCTTGCGCTCCGGGGCCTTCCCCATGCCGACCAGCGTCGCGAGGGAGCGGATCGCGTCGGGGTCATCGGGCATGGAGGCGAGGCGCTGCTCGGCGGCCTTGCGAAGCTCGTCCCAGCCGCCGGGGCGGGACAGGGCGAGCCGGAGAAGGCGGTACGGGAACGACTCGCGGGGCTTCGCGGCCATCAGCGTGCGAGCCGTGGCGGCCAGCTCGGGCCACTTCTCGGTCGACGAGTAGACGGCCGCGAGGGCGCGCTCCAGGTCGAGGCGGCGCTCCTCGGGGCCGTCCTTCTCGATCGCCGCCCGGAGGATGCCGATCGCCTCGTCGGCGTACGGCTGGGAGCTGACGAGGCTGGCCGCGGCTTCGCGCAGCTCGTCGGGCGGCTGGCCGGCGCCCCTGGTGTAGAGCTTCGCGAAGGGGTGCTCGCTCAGGACGTCCGACTTGCTGGCGGCCGGGACCTCCTCGCTCGCCCAGTCGAGCCAGCGGCGCGCCCCGTCGAAGTCCCCGGCCCTGACGCGCCGGAACGCCTCGAGGCCGGCCGAGTCGAGCGGACCCGGGCCGGGAACGAGGCGGTAGGCCCCCTTCTCGAGCACGACGAAGGCCGATTCCGCCTTCGACCCGGAGACCGACGGGGCCGTCATGCGGATGCGGTACCCGGTCGCGTCGTCCCCGTCGGAGCGCATCTCGAAAATGGCCAGGGCGATGTCCATGAACGTGTCGGGAGAGACGAAGAGCTTGAAGGTGGAGCCGCCGATCGTGCGGCGCAGATCGCGATACCCCTCGAGGTCCTTCGCGTTCGGCGGTCGGCCCGCGCTTTCCGTGCTGATGAGGGCGCGCAGCGCGTCGTCCGATTCCCAGGCGTTGCTGAAGATCAGGAGCAGGAGCTTCTTCACGACGGTCTGGGGCTCGTTCTCCGGCAGGGTCACGTCCTCGTGGCGGCGCATCCTGCGGGCCATGTCCGCCTGGGAGAGCAGGGCCGCGCCATCGGAGGCCCCCCGGGCCGCCTCCGTCAGGACCGCCACGGCCTCGGGATAGAACCGGAGCTGGATCAGGAGGGGCCCCGCCGCGGCCAGGGCCAGGCGGCGCGTGGAGGAATCGGGTCCGAGACGCGCCGCTTCCGCGACCGCGTCGGCGGACCCCCGCTGCGCGGCGACCGCGATGAGCAGCCAGGCGTCGCGCACCGTGGAGCGGGGAAGCGTGCGGGCGAACTTCTCGAGCTCCGCGAACTCGCGGTCCCATCCCATCGCGATGAGCAGGTTCTGGTCCATCGACTTCTCGTCGAGATCGCGGCGCAGCTCCTGGTATTCCCGGACCGCTTCCGAAAGCCTGGCCTTGGCGCTGTACCTGCGCCCTTCGGCATCGTGCTCGAGCAGGATCGCCAGGTCCGCGCGGTTCGCCGCGTACTTCGGGTCGAGCTCCTTCGCGCGGCGGTAGGCCGCCTCGGCGCCCGCGTAGTCGAATCCCCTGTGGTCCTGGCGGCCGACCAGGTCGTGGTCCAGGACGAAGCCCAGGTTGGTGTGGGCGCGCGCGTTGTCCGGCTCCAGCTCCACCGCCCGGCGCGCCTCGGAGCGCGCAGCCTCCCCCATCCCCCCGGCCAGCAGGGCCCGGGAGATCTGGCTGCGGTGGAGCGCCTCCGCCGGGTGAAGCGCGGCGAGCTTCTGGAACTGCCCGATCGCCTCCCTGATGCGCCCCGCGGCGAGGTCGACCTCGCCCGCCTGGTCGAAGGTGATCAGGAAGGGCTCCCGCTTCCTCAGCTCGTCCAGGGCCGAGCGAAGCTCCCTGACCTCGGCCGGCGTCAGGCGGGTTTTCGCGATCTCGAACCTCAGGCGCGCCGAGACGACGCCGTCGGGCGCCGCGCTGAACTCCTTGACGAGGGTCGCGGCCCCGAGCGTCTCGGTTCCCCCTTCCGGGAGGGGCCGGGGGGTGAACCCGGGCGCCGGCACGATGCGGTACCGCCACTCGTTGACGAAGCTCTCGGGAAGGATGGCGTCCGTCTTCCTCTCCTCGTCGGTCCCGTCGGAGTCCTCGTCGGGCTCGAGGGAATCGGCGACGGTCGAGAGCCGGCCCGCGATCGCCCCCAGCGGGATCGCCACGGCCGCGTCGGACGATCCGGAGAAACCCCGCGAGGCCTGCGCGGCCTCGAGCTTCAGCCAGAACGGGCGGGAGAAGTCGCGCGGGTCGAGATGGTCCATGCTCGTGAGGCTCTTCGCGGAGTAGGCGGCCTTGACGTACTGCTCCATGCGGTCCCGGAGCTTCGCCGGCTCCGTGTCGCCGCACGAATCGCGCAGCTCCTGCTCGATGGAGCCGGTCGTCTCGGAGGTCTCGACGACGCGCGCGGGCCCCTCCTCCGCCAGGAAGAACTCGCGCGTTTCGGTGTTGCGGTTGTCGGCGGCCGCCGTGCGCGGGGTGGGCACGAGCGCGGCGGTCCCCGGCCGGGCGACGAGCGCGAGCCGCCCCTGGTCGCCGGGGGGAAGGACCCCCGCTCGGGAAAAGGGGATCGTGGGATCGATCCAGAGCGGCGGGTCGAGCGGGACCTGGACGATGGCGTGCCCGAACGAGCCGAGACCGGGCAGCCCCGGCTCGACGTCGGGACCCGGACCCGGCTCGAGCAGGGCCACGAAGGCGGGGAGCCCCGCGGCCCGCAGCATGGCGACCAGGAGCGCCGCCTGGTCCTTGCAGTCACCGTACCTGCGCTTCAGCGTCTCCCCGGGCGAGCGCGGCACGATGGCGGCCTCCCCGAACTCCACCCCCGTGTAGCGGACCTCCCGCTGCAGCGCCTGGAGAAGGCGGTTCGCGATCTCGGCCGGCTCCTTCGCATCGCCGGCGGCCTTGCGGGCGAACCCCTTCAGGTCCGCCGAGCCGAGCTGCGCGTCCACGACGGCGCCGTAGCGGGCCGCGACCGCGCTCCAGGATTCACCCGTCGAGAACGCGACACAGGGACCGGCGGGGGTGTCGGGCGGCGCGAAGGGCTCGCGGCCCTTCACCGCCTCGAACGGCCCCCCCTCGAAGACCAGGCGCACCCTGCCCCCTTCCTCGGTGCGCGCCGGCTCGAGGCCGGGGAGCAGGCGGGCGACGTGGCGCAGGGGCAGGCCGGAAGGGGCGTCGAGCTCGAGGCGGGCGCGATGGACCGGCACATGGCTCGCGAGGTAGTAGTACGTCACGGTCCCCTTGTCGAAGATCGGCGCGCTCTCGGCGGAGGAGAGTGTGTACTCGATCACGGCCCCCGGGGCGACGGCGGGCAGCGGCGCGCGGACGATGCGCCGGTCGCTGTAGATCTCGGCCGAGTCCCCCTCCACGGAAGAATCGGCGATGGTGGCGGGGTCGAGAAGGTGGACCGCGCCGTCCGTCGTGACGACCCGAGCCCGGAGCTCCGGCCGCTCGTTGTGCCACGGCGCCCACGGGACCTCGATGCTCGCCCATTCCGCGACGCCGGCCTGCGTCAGGACCCGGTAGACGAGCCGGCCCGTGTGGAGAACCTTTCCGTCCTCTTCGAAGACGTAGCGGCTTTCCCGGGCGAGGATGATCGCGGCGGCATCGGCCGGGGCCGGGACCGCGGACGCGGCTTCGAGGAGCGCCTTGGGGTCCGAGGTGAAGGGCGCGCCGTCCCAGGGAGCGGCGCCGGCCGTCCCCACGGCACCGGCGAGGAAAAGGGCCAGCGCCAGCTTCGCGGAAGCGGGGGCGGTGCTGCGTCGTCCGTTCACCTCGACCTCCGTTCGGCGCCGCGGCGGCGGCGGCTCCTGGATTCCATCCGGTGTGCGCGCATCCCGGCGGCGGAGACGGAGAGCGGCGCCGGTCGATCGAGGATAGGAGAGCGCGGCGAGACAAGTCAAACGCGGGTTGAAGCGGGGCGGGGCGCGGAGGGCGGATCGACTGCGGCGGGAAGTGAAAAGGGGCGCCGCGAGGGCGCCCCTTTTCGGTACCTCTAGAGGATCTGTTGGAGTAAGAGTTTTACTTCTTCTTCTTCGTGGCCTTCTTGGCCCCGGTCTTCTTGGCAGCTTTCTTCTTAGCCGGCATTTTCTAACTACCACCTCCTTCCATGGACCGCGACGTTCATCGCGATCGTAGTCATGTGGTGGTGCACCACCACGACAATATTAGTAATGCAGAAACCGGAGTCAAGAGGCGGAGCGAAAAAAAGTGGAGGGCGGCCTCTAGGGCTCGAGCAGGATCTTGAGGACGCCGCGAGCGGCGGACCGCTCGTAGGCCTTCGCCGCGTCGGAGAGAGGCAGCGTTTCGGTGACGAGCTCGGCGACGCGCACGGAGCGCGCGGCGAGCAGCGGGATCGCGGCTTCGAACCGGCCGCAGCGCGAGCCGACGATCGTCACTTCGTCCACGACGAGGCGCGCGACCGGCAGCGGCCGCTCTCCCTGGAACGTGCTCTTGAGGACGATCGTCCCGCGCGGGCGCACCAGGCGCGCAGCCGCGTAGATGCCCGACGGGGAGCCGGTCGCCTCCGCGACGAGATCGAATCCCGGCTTGAGCCCCGTGCCGTCGATCGTCGAGGCGATGTCGAGGTCGGCCAGGAGGGCGAGCTTCTCCGGGTGCCGGCCGAGGACCGTGACCGAGGAGGCCGCGGTGCGCAGGACGCGGGCGATGAGCTGGGCGAGCCGCCCGTCACCGACCACCAGGACGCGGTCCGTCTCCGCCACGGCCACCTGGTCGAGGATCTCGCACGCCGCGGCGAGCGGCTCGATGAAGACCGCCTCGAGGTCCGGAACCGCGTCGGGGACGGCGTGCAGGTTCGCGATCGGCACGGCGACCCGCCCCGCGTGGGCCCCGTCCCTCCCCATGATCCCCATCACCGTGCGATTCGGGCAATGCCTCCTGAGCCCCTTCCCGCACCAGGCGCAGGCTCCGCAGGCGAAGTTGATCTCCGACACCACGCGCCGGCCCGACCAGAGGGCCTTCTCCGCGGAGGTCCCCTCGACCTCTTCGACCACCCCCACGAACTCGTGCCCCGGGATCCCCTCGAAGTCCATGTACCCGCGGGCCAGCTCGAGATCGGTCCCGCACACGCCCGCCAGCGTCACGCGCACGAGCGCTTCGCCCGGCCCGGGCTTCGGGTCGGGCCGGTCGACGACGGCGAGGCCTCCCTTCAGGAAAACGGCTTTCATCCCCGGCTCCGAAAGTAAGGACGCGCGCGCCCGTGGTCCCCCCAGGGACGCCGCGGCGCGCGCGGAGGGCCATCGTAGGCGGAGAGAGGCGATGGGGGCAAGGGCCCGGCGCCGCGACTCAGAGGCCGTACTCCCTGATCTTCCTCTGCAGGGTCCTCACGCCGATGGCGAGAACGCGCGCCGTGTGGGTGCGGTTGCCGCCGTTGGCGGCGAGGCTCTGGCGGATGTGCTCGCGCTCCATCTCCTGGAGCGTCGCCCCGGCGCGGACGGGCGGGAGCGCCGGGCCGCCCTGCCGGTGCGCCTCGCCGAAGGCGGGGGGCAGGTCCTCGATCCCGATGACGGGCGAGACCGTTCCGACGACCACGCTCTCGAGCACGTTCTTCAGCTCGCGAACGTTGCCGGGCCACGAGTGCCTGCGGAACCCCTCCAGGGCTTCCTCGGAGAGACGCCGCGGGGGGATGTTGTTGACCCGGCAGATCTCGTCGAGGAAGAGCCGCGCCAGCTCCGGGATGTCCTCGGCCCTTTCGCGGAGCGGGGGGACGGGGATGGTGATCACCTTCAGGCGGAAGTAGAGGTCGCGCCGGAATCGCCCTTCGCGGACCAGCGCCTCGAGGTTCGCGTTGGTCGCGGCGATGACCCGCACGTCCACCCGGATGCTCTGCCCGCCGCCGACCCGCATGAACTCCCGCTCCTCCAGGACGCGCAGGAGCTTGACCTGCGTGTCGCGCCGCATCTCGGCGATCTCGTCGAGGAAGAGGGTTCCGCGATGGGCGAGCTCGAACTTGCCCGGGGCGCGGGCGATCGCGCCCGTGAAGGCGCCCTTCTCGTGGCCGAACAGCTCGGACTCGATGAGCGCCTCCGGGATGGCGGCGCAGTTGAGAGCCACGAACGGATGGTCCCGGCGCGGGCTGCCGAAGTGGACCGCCCTCGCGACCAGCTCCTTGCCGGCCCCCGACTCGCCGAGGATCAGCACGGTGCTCTTCATCGGCGCGATCTGGGCGATCCGGCGGACCACCGCGTGCATCGCGGGAGAACCGGCCACGAGCTCGCGCCTGCGGCCCTGCTTGAGCATCTCGCCGCGCAGGAAGCTCACGTGGGTGTCGAGCTCGTGCTTCTCGAGGATCCGTCCCAGGCGCGCGCGCATCTCGATCGCGGCGGGGGGGCGCAGCAGGTAGTCCTCGACCCCGTGCCGGAACAGGGCCACCGCCTCCCGGGCGCGCTCCGGGGCCACCAGGAGAACGATCGGGAGGTGGGGCCGGATCCGCCGGATGTCGCGGACGAACTCCTCGATCTTCCGGCCGCGCAGCGCCTCCGCGACCAGAAGAAGGTCGAACTCCCGCTCCCGCGCGAGGAGCATCGCCTCGGACGGGGTGTGGGCCGCGGCCACGGGATGACCGAGCTCCGACAGAGCGTCGACGCAGGCGCCGAGCTGGAGGTCGTCCTCGTCGAGGACGAGGACCGGCTTGTGACGGGGGTCGAGCACGGACGGGGGAGGATACCCTGAACGATCCAGGTCCGCAATTCTGGCGGACCAGGGCGTCATCCCGAATCCGCCAAAACGGCGGGGTCGGGGTCTCCGGCCCGGCCGGTTCACCCGGGAGGAGAGCGATGGTCCGGGTGGGGAGATCTTGACATTCCGTTGAAAAAGAATAAGTTAATAGGTAAGTAACCCTGTCAGGCCGATCGTTTCGCGGTCCTCTCCCTCACGCAGGCAGGGTGGCAGAGCTCTTGCTGCCTATAGGTAGTTAAGGAGATCGCCGATGCCCAAAAGTGCGCCCAGCACGAAGCCGAAGGCGAAGTCCGCCACCGTAGCCAAGTCCGCTTCCCTTCCCAGAAAGAAGTCGGTGCCGAAGAAGAAGGTGCAGATCGCCGCCCCCGTCATGGACCACGGGCTGGTCGCCTTCTCCTTCCAGGACGTCGACTACCAGATCGACCTCGAAAAAGCCAAGGTTTATCGGCGTTTCATCGAGGTGGAGAAGTCCCGCACGAACTCGATCATCTCGGCGTATCGCGGCGTGGTGCCGCGCTTCACCCCCACCGTCTGATCAGGGGGTTCTTCCCCATCCCTCCTCATCGCCAGAGTCGGGGACGGGTCTGTCTGCGCCGGGGACCAGGGAAAGGCGGTTGGAAGGGTGGGCACGGGCGGGCGGGAAGGGTCCAGCCCGGGGTCCGGACAAAAATCTGCCCGCCCCCGGAATCCGCTGGGCCTATGGGGGAAGGGTATGCGGATCCGTTTGGTATGGGGCGGGCGTCAGTCGTTGGTCTTAGATAACACACCAAATTAGTCCATTTCAAGAAAAAAAAGAAAAAAGAGGGGGGAGGGGGGCGGAAAGGGGACCTTCCGGACCCGGAGGTGTGGCTGGGCGCATTTCGCAGGATGCAGTCCATGCACATGGACGGGCTCGAATTCGTCAAATTTTTCTTGAAACCCACGTGACGCTCACAAAAATCTGCATTTTGTGCACATTTTAAAGGTCGCCGTATTGACTGGGCCTTCCCAGGGTCGTAGAGTGGGTGCTCGCACGCTCCCGTTACCCGTCAACCCCACAGTCCCGGAAGGAAGGCAAGCCTCATGGACAGGACAGCCGTACTCAATGCCCTGAAGAAAGACAAGGTCCGGTTCCTCCGCCTGCAGTTCACGGACATCCTCGGCATGAGCAAGAACGTCGAGGTGCCCGAGAGCCAGTTCGACAAGGCCGTGGACGGGCAGATCCTCTTCGACGGCTCCTCGATCGAAGGGTTCGTCCGGATCGAAGAGTCGGACATGCTGCTGAAGCCCGATCTCGACACCTACCGCGTCTTCCCGTGGGAGGACGAGCAGGGCCGCGTCGCGCGGATCATCTGCGACGTCTACAACGCCGACGAGACTCCGTTCGCCGGCTGCCCGCGCGTGAACCTCAAGCGCGTCATCACGGACGCGACCAAGCGCGGCTACACCATGATGGCCGGACCCGAGGCCGAGTTCTTCCTCTTCCAGCGGACCGCCGACGGGGACCCGACCACCATCACGCACGACCAGGCCGCGTACTTCGACCTGACGCCCGTGGACAAGGGCGAGGCCTGCCGCCGGCAGATCGTGAACGTCCTCGAGAAGATGGGCTTCGAAGTCGAGGCCGCGCACCACGAGGTCGCCCCGGGACAGCACGAGATCGACTTCAAGTACGCCGACGCCCTGACGACGGCCGACAACATCGCCACCTTCAAGCTGATCGTCCGGAAGGTGGCCCAGGATTACGGTCTTCACGCGACCTTCATGCCGAAGCCGATCCACGGGATCAACGGCTCCGGCATGCACACCCACCAGTCGCTCTTCAAGGGCGGGAAGAACGCCTTCTACGATCCGAAGGCCGAGTGGGAGCTGTCCCAGATCGCGCTCTGGTACATCGGGGGGCTGCTGGCCCACGCGAAGGCGATGTGCGCCGTCACGAACCCGACCATCAACTCCTACAAGCGCCTGCTCCCCGGCTACGAGGCGCCGACGAACATCACCTGGTCGGAGCGGAACCGTTCCCCGCTCTGCCGCATCCCCGCGAGGCGCGGCGTCGGGACGCGCGTCGAGCTGCGGATGCCGGACCCCTCGTGCAACCCTTACCTCGCGCTGTCGGTGATGCTGCGGTCGGGTCTCGACGGGATCGACAACAAGATCGACCCGGGCCCTCCCGTCAACAAGAACATCTTCCACATGAGCCAGCGCGAGAAGAGGCGCCTGAAGATCGACGACCTGCCGCCGGATCTCAACATGGCGGTGAAGGCGCTCAAGAAGGACCCGGTCGTCTGCTCGGGCCTCTCGGAGCACATCCTCAACCACTTCGTCGCGGCGAAGGAAGAGATCTGGCACGAGTACATCGCGGTCGTGCACCAGTGGGAGCTCGACCGGTACCTCGCCAGATATTGATTCTGGCCAGGAAACGCTGCCCGGCCCCGATTCAGCCGACGGCCGCTGCGCGGCCGCGGCTGATCGGGGGCACTCCCGCGCCGCGCCGGCCTCCGCTCACGGGCAGGCGCGCCCGTGGCGGGCCCCACCTTCGCTGTCCTCGCCGAGGTGCCCGTCGCCGCAGGGGTTCTGCGCCCTGGCTAGATAGCAGTAGACAGTCCCTGCCGGCGGGCTCGCGGGATCGACTGACTGGAGATCCCCGCCGTCCGACTCGATGCAGGTGCCTGTCCGGAAGCCTGCGGGGGTGGGTGCACGCAGCGTGTCGTAGAGCAGGAGTCCCGAAGACTGTCCCGGATCGGTGGGCGCCGACCATGAAAGCGTGACGCGGTCGGAGGCGATCCTGAGCGCTCCCACTTCACCTGGAACGCTCCAGAGAGTGGAATTCGTGTCGTCGCAATCCCCGCCGAAGGGAGCCAGCCCGTCGGAATCGCAGTCGGTTTCGACGGCGAAGAGCATCGCGGACCCCACGTCGAGCCCGGGCTCCAGGTCCTGGTAGGGAATCCCGACGAGGATTTCGGAAACCCCGTCGCCGCTAAGGTCTCCGGCATCGGCGACCGAGTAGCCGAGCTGGTCTCCGGCCGCGCCCGCGGGATTCTCGAACGACCGGAGCTTCAGCCCGCTGGCCCCGGAGAAAAGAACCACCCGGCCGGCATTGTTCAATCCCCCCGGGTTCGCGTTCCGGACCCCCGCCAGGATCTCCTCCACACCATCACCGTCCATGTCGTGCACCGCAGCGAGCGACCACCCGAGCCAGTCGCCCGCGGCGCCGCCGGGATCGTCGACGCGGCGGATCACGGAGCCGCTGGCCGTCGAGAAAACGACCACCTGGCCCGCATCGCTCCCCGCCGAGGTGTTTCGTCTGGCTGCGCCGGCGAGCAGGTCTGCGGTTCCGTCGCCGTCAAGATCCCCGATGGGCGCCAGCGACTCTCCGAGCCTGTCGCCCGAGGCGCCTGCGGGATCGGTCCACCGGGTCGCCAGGGCGCCGGTCGCTCCGGAGAAGATGAGGATGGCGCCGGCGTCGGTCGCGCGAGTGTCGTCTCCCGGCTCTCCCACGGCGATGTCGGGCGTGCCGTCGCCGGTGAGGTCGCCGAGACCTGAAACGGCGTATCCAAGGTACCCGTAGATCGAGAGCTGGGGATCGACCAGACTGTGAAGGATAGAGCAACTGCCACCCGGCCCCGCAAGGGTGAAGACCATCGCGCTGCCCCCGTAGTGCATGATCGCGTTCGATGAGTCTCCGCCAGCGATAATCTCCGGAACCCCGTCTCCCGTCACGTCGACCCATCCGGCAAGCCCGTGATCGCCGCCCAGGTTGGTGCTGCTGGTTCCCGTGTCGGCGCAGCGCGCGATCTCGGTGCAGTCGGCGCCCGAGAAGACAATGACGGCGTGGTGATCGGGCGCGGAGGTCGCGAAGTCGGGCACCCCGTCCGCATTCATGTCTCCGACCGCCGCGGCGGTTCCGCCGAGATGGTCGTAACTCGCCCCGCCGCTCGTGAAGCACCAGACGGAACGGTCCGCGCCTGAATAGACCACGACGCGGCCTCCATCGCGGCCGCCTGTGTCGGAATTGTAGTTGCCGACGGCGAAATCAGGGACATCGTCTCCGGTGACCTCCCCGATCGTCGCGACCGACATGCCGTACCTGTCGTCCACGGCCCCGTGGCGCTCACGCACGATCTGCCTGGAGATCAGCGGCGTGGTCCCTTCATCGACGCCCCGGTCGCAGTCGTTGTCCCGGTGGTCGCAGACCTCCGAGGCGCCGGGGTGAATCGCCTGATCGGAGTCGTTGCAGTCCCCGCAAGGGAGCGCAGGTGTTTCGCACCCCGGAACGGTGCAGTCGGCATAGCCGTCGAAGTCAGCGTCCGGACAGGGGGTCGAGAAGGCCCAGGGGTGGAGCGACAGACAGAAAAACGGCAGGAAGAGAAGGCGGCGCGCGACTGATCGTCCTGCGCGGCTGCGAGGACGCGCCCCGGTTCGATTCCGAAATGCTGGAGCGCGTCGGTTTGCTCACCCTCGGCCGGATATCGGCTCGTAGGGGAATGGTGGGCGGACGGGTTGAGGCACGAGGGCCCCTGCCTGCCGACTCTCCAGCTCAGCATGGCGGACCTCCTGAAATAGCGGGGGGATTCGCCAAGAGGCTACGCCCTGCAGGCGGCCGGGTCAAACAGTGGAATCGGCCCTTCAGTGGCATGAGTTCGGACTGGGTGCTATCGTGGCCGACCGGTCTGCCGGCGGGTCCGAGAGAGCGGATCCAGCGGCTGGCGCGATGGCGGCCGGCATAGGGGGACGAGGATGTCGACTGCGTTCACTTCTTCCCGAACAAACAACCCGGAGGTGAGGCATGCCGAAGTTTCTGTGTGAAGCGTCGTACACGGCCAGCGGAGCCCAGGGCGTCATCAAGGAAGGCGGCTCCAGCCGCCACGCCAGTCTCCGCAGCACCGTCGAGCGTCTGGGCGGAAGGGTGGAATGCTTCTACTACGCTTGGGGGACGACGGACGTCTACACGATCGTCGAACTGCCCGACAACGTCACGGCCCTCGCCCTGAGCATGACCATCAACGCGACCGGCGGCGCGAAGGTCAAGGTCACCCCGCTGATCATGCCGGAGGAGGTCGACCAGGCGTCGAAGAAGTCGATCATCTACAAGGCGCCCGGGGCGTAGCAGCGGCGACGGGCGGCCGGGGGCCGTCGGTCGTCCCGCATTCGCCCGGCATCCCGTGATCGGTGCGGCCGCCCGGGGCCGGAGCAGCCGCGGCAGGCCCGGCAGGCCACGGCTGCGTCAGCAGCCGAGGGCCCGCAGGGACTCCTGCGTGTCGGACAGATCGGGCAGGTAGGCGTCCGGCTCCGCCGCCTGCAGCGTCCCCTCGTCGGTCCACCCGGTTCCGACCGCGAGAACGCGGAAACCGCACCGGCGCGCGGCCTCGATGTCGGCCAGGGTATCGCCGATGACCCAGACCTCTTCGCGCTCGATCGGGGCGCCGAGCAGGCGCTCGAACCTGTCGCGAGCGACCTGGCCGATCTCGTGCCGCTCGAGGGCGTCGCTCCCGAAGCCGCCGGTCGGGAAGAAGCGGTTCAGGTCCCAGGGGCTCAGCTTGATCCGCGCCCCCGCCTCGAGATTTCCCGTCATCAGGCCGAGCGCCGGAGCGGCGGGAGAACCGTCGGGAGCGGGTGCAGGCCCGGCGGCGGGACCGACCGTGGCACTGGCGGTGGAAGCATGGGCGTGAACGTCCGCCCCCGGTCCGCCATGCCCTCGCCGGGCGGTCAGCGTTTCGAGCAGGGCGATGACTCCCGGCATCACCTGCTTCTGCGGGTGCCCCTCCACGGCCGCACGAAGCCGCCGCAGGTAGCAGTCCTCGAGGGCGCTGTAACGCCTTTCGTAGTCCCAGGGCTGGATCCCCGCGCCCAGCGCCACCTGCCTGAAGATGAACAGGTCGGTCCGCCCTGCGAACCAGACAGGATCGAGCGCGGCCGCGACGTCGTCGCGCCCGAAGACCTCGAGGAAGGCCTCTTCCAGGGCGCGCCGGCCGGCGTTGTAGGCCTTGATGAGCGTGCCGTCCACGTCGAACAGGAGCAGGCGGGGCGTTGTCATCGGGTCGGTCCTGGCTCCGTTCAGATCTGCTTGAACGCGGTGACGATGAACTGCACGCCGATCGTTGCCAGCAGCAGCCCCATCAGGCGCGTGATGATGTTCAGGATCGTCGGGCTGAGCCGGCGGGCCCCCGAGGCGGCGACCGCCAGGATGATGTAGCTGAGCAGCGCAACGAGCCCGATCGCGCCGTAGATGATCCCCCGGTGCGCCCAGCTCTCGGCGTGGCCGGCGAGGACGATCGCGGTGGTGATGGCCCCGGGCCCGGCGAGCATCGGGATCGCCAGGGGGGTGATCGCGATGTCCTCTTTCCCGACCCCTTCGGCCATCTCCTCGGCCGTCTCGTTGAGCGGCGAGCGTTTCGCGCGGACCATGTCGAGCGCCGACAGGAGCATGATCAGGCCGCCGGCGATCTGGAAGGCGGGCAGGGTGACGCCGAACAGCTTGAAAATGTAGGTGCCGAGGCCGGCGAACGCGGCCAGCATCACGGCGGTCGTGATGCAGGCCGTGCGCGCCATCTGCCTGCGGTGGGCGACCGAGTCGGTCGGCGTCATCGCCAGGAACGCCGGGATCGCCGCGAAGGGATCCACGATCGCGAACAGCGATCCGAACGTCAGCAGGGCATACTCGAGCATCGGGTGAGATTGTAGCCTTCCCGGGCTTTTCCCCCCTAGAATTACGCAGCAGGAGCGGGGATCGCCCGGCGCCCATGCAGCCGGCGTGACGCCTTTGGCGCCACGCGGCTGATGGCGCGCACGCCGACCTGCAATAGAATCAGCCGGCGGTAGCGGGGGTTGCCCGGCGCCCATGCAGCCGGCGTGACGCCTTTGGCGCCACGCGGCTGATGGCGCGCACGCCGACCTGCAATAGAATCACCGGACGGAAGGGAGACCACGTATGCTCGCGAGACTTCTGATCCGCCTGATCATCAACGCAGCGGCACTCGCCTGCGCCGCCTGGGCCATCGAGGGGATCCGCTACGACAGCACGCAGTCGCTCGTCGTGATGGCGATCATCTTCGGGGTCGTGAACGCGTTCATCCGCCCGATCGTCCGGATCCTCTCGTTTCCGCTGCTCCTGCTGACGCTCGGCCTGTTCACGATCGTCATCAACGCGCTGATGCTCCTGCTCTCGGAGTGGATCGCAGGGCTGTTCGGCGTCGGCTTCCACGTGGATGGCTTTCCCGCCGCGCTCCTCGGCGCCGTCATCATCAGCGTCGTCAGCATCATCCTGTCGATCCTGCTCGGGCCGAGCCGGGAAAGCCGCGAGCGCCGGGAAGGCGACTAGCGCCAGAGGGCACGGACGCCGGACCCGCGGCCGGTTTCCGGTGACGGACCTGCGCCGGCCGCCGGTCCCGGGCCCCCGCGGTCGGGCGCGGTGCCCGACTATTCTTCTGCCGTCGATCCCAGGTGCTGGTCCCGCTCCGTCCCCCGGACCCGGGCCTTCGCCGCCAGGGCCAGTTCCTCAGTCCCCGGCCGACAGCGTCATCTCGGAGGCCACGAGCTCCGAGCCCTGCTTCTTGCGCTTGACGGGGGCGGGATCGAGCGTCTTCACGCGGGAGGGATCGAGGCCCCCGGGCGCCGCGAGCGCCGTCGCGATGGCCGCGGCCCGGGCGCGGGCCAGGTCCCCCAGCGCGCCCTCGGTCACCTCCTCGGCCGCGAGGAGCTGCGAGCGGAGGGCATCGTAGAACCCCGCGGCGTCGAACGCCTCCTTCGGCGGCGGAGGAGGCGGCGGAGGCTCTTTCTTCTTCCGCTTCTTCTTCGGCTCCTCGGCGGCCGGGGCCGGGGCGGCAGCGCCGGGCTGGAACTTCTGCCGTTCGGCTTCCAGGCGCCCGGGCGAGAAGGTCTCGGAGTAGAGCGACTCGAGGATCGCCTCGAGGCCCGGGGCCCCCTCGCGCCTGGACTCGATCCGCTGCTCGAGGCGGGCGCGGCGGATCGCCTCGACGTCGGTGAGCGGGTCGAAGCGCCCCTCGATCTCGAGGGAGATCTCCGGCTTGCGGGACAGCTCCGCGCCCAGCTTCGCGAGCTTCTCCTGCTCCGGGGCCGGGAGGTCGCTCTGCCCGGAGGGGAACCCGACGAGCTCGAGCTCCTCCTGGTCGGCGCCGAAGAGACGCCCGATGGCGCGGAACGGCGCCTTGACGATGTTGCCGAGGATCTTCTTGAAGGCCTGCCAGAAAACGGACCTGTAGTTGAACTCCGGCGAGTCGATCGTTCCCTCGACGGGGACCTCGAGATCGATCCGGCCGTCCTTGTCCTTGAGCAGCGCGATGGCGAGGCGCACCGGCAGGCCGGGGGCCGGGGCCCCTTCGACCTTCGGGCCGAGCGTCAGGTCCTTTGCGACGACCCGGTGATCCCCAACGAGGCGGCCGTCCTGGATCCGGTACCGCACGTCCACGTCGAGGGTCCCCTTCGCGATCGAATACCCGGCGAACTGGGCCGAATAAGGCGTCAGTTCGGGCATGCGCACGCCGCGGAAGATGACTCCGATGTCGGTCGAGGCGAACGGGGCCGCGATCCGGAGCGTGCCGTCCGACTTGAAATACCCGGTCTCGGAGATCCTTCCCTCGAGGGCGAGCCGCGCGGCGGCGGGCGCCGTCGTGGAGAGGTCCTGGATCGAGCCGTTGATCGAGTGGATCTTCGTGCCGAACGGGAGGATCAGGCTCTCGTCGGTGTACTCGGCCGTTGCGTTGCGGATGGCGGCGAAGCCGATGTCGAGGTAGAGGGGCTCGCTCGGGGGCGCGGGCGCGGCGGGTTTCGGCGTGGCCGCCGCCGGCGCGGCGGCGGCCGCGGCCGAGGGGGACGATCCCGGGGCGGCCGGCGGCGTCGCCTGGTCCACGAAGATCTTCTTGAGGTTGATGACCCCTTCCCTGTCGATGTCGAGCTTCACGAATGCGCCGTCGAGCTGCACCTTCGCGACGCGGATCCTCTCGGGGAAGATCGTGATGCTGGCCCCGCTGGCAGTTGCCCGGTCGCAGGCCACGAGGCGGTCGATCCCGCCCCCTGCCACCTGCAGCTCCGCGATCTCCAGGGAGCCGTCGAACTGGATCCCCGGCGACCCCGTGCCGACCCGGACCCTTCCTTCCGCGCCGGCCGCCCCCCGGCGGATACTCGCCCAGGGAAGGTGGATGGCGTAGGAGTTGAACGGCGCCAGCTCGAGCCCTCGAAGCTTGACCTGGAGATCGGCCCGGGGCGGTTCGAGAACGACCGTGCCTGACGCCTCGGCCTCGCCCGCGCCGTTGATGCGGGCCGAGAGGCGTGCCGGGATCGGAGCCTTGAGATCGCTGGTCACGTTGTCGAGATGGAGACCGGCGTCGGTGAGGTCGACGACGATCTTCGGGTCGAAGGTGCGGTCCTCGAAATGCGCCGAGGCCTCCACGACATCGACGGAGCCGACCTTCACGGTCCAGGGCCCGGGGCCCGCGGCGGCGGCGGAGGAGGAGGTGGCGGGAGCCGTGGGGGCTCGCGAACCGCCGGAACGGCTGTTTGCGGAGGGTGTAGAGGTCGATGCGGGCGCGGGCGGCGATGGGGCGGCTGCGGGTGGGGAGGGCGCGGGCGGTGCCGGAGCCGTGGATGCAGGTGTGGTGGTGGCCGTTGCTCCGGCGGCCGATGCAGGCGGGCCGGAGGCTGCGGATGCCGCCGCCGGGCGCGTCCCGAGCGCGGCAATCGCCGCCTGCCAGTTCACGGTCCCGTCCGTGTCGATCCAGGCCAGGGCGCGGGGCGCCGTGACCCGCACCTCGCGCACCTCGGCGCGCGACTCGGGCCAGAACGCCTGGGCGCCGCGGACCTCCACGAGCGGCACGGTGAGCCAGTCTTCGGCCCCGTCGCGGGGCCGCATCGCGAGCTCGCGCACGGTCAGGCCCGCGTCCTTGAGCGCCAGCGCGAATGCTCCGTCCTGACCCCTCCGGAGATCGTACGAGCAGGTGAGATCGAGCAGGCCCTGGTGGACCTCGAGCGGGTTCGTGGGCTGGAGATACTCCCAGACGCGCGAAAGATGGATCCCGGCGATCTCGACCTTCCCTTCGAAGCGGAGAGGCTCGATCGTCTGGCGCCCCGACCATTTCAGGCGCGCGCCCCCCTCGAGCCCGAGGGTGATGGCGTGGTCGCCGCTGTCGTCGGGGATCGTGGTCAGCTCGTGGAGCTCGAGGTCGAGAGGCGCGATCCCCACGACGAAGCGCGGCTCGTGGGACTCGTCCACGAACTCGGCGGATCCCCCGATCAGCGCGAACCGGTCCACCAGGATCCGCGGCAGGGGCTCCGGTTCGGCCGGGGGGGCGGGTGCCCGGGCGGCTCCTCGAACAGATCGGCGATGCTCGGCCTCCCGTCGCGGGCGATCCGCGCCACCGCGTGGGGCTTTTCGATCACGATCTCGCGGAACCTCCAGGCGCGCCTGAGGATCCCCGACACCTGGAAATCGGCGGTGAGGCGGTCGATGTGGGAAAGCGGAGAGCCATCGCGGTCCATGGTCTGGAGCCCCTCGACGACGAGGACCAGGGTGAAGGGGTTGAACCGGACCCGCTCGACCGTGGCTTCCCGGTGGAGCTTCGCCCGCGCCTGTTTCACGATCTGCGCGCGCGCGATCTTCGGAACGATCAGGAACCCGAAGATGGTGTAGAGCGCGACCGCAGCGACGGCCATGGCCGCCCACAGCCGCCACCGTTCCAACAACCCCCGCCCGCGTGACTGAAACTTCGGGTCCTGCTCGCTCACTGTCTCCTCCCGACCGGAGGGTGCCGTCCCGATCGCGTTGCGCCTCGTGGCCGGATTGTAAACCCCTCCGTCGGGGGGGCCTGAAGCGACGCCATCGGCGGCGGACGGAAAGGCGCCCGTGCCCGGGACGGGGGCGTGGGGGAGGCCGCAAGCCCGCTGAAGATCAACCTGGCGCCGTGCGTCTCTGCTCCGCTACTGGTCGATCCGGATGTGCCCCGGCTGCGCCGCGACGCGGGCGAGCCAGGCGCGGATCGCGGGGTAGCGGCCGAGGTCGAAGCCCCCCTCGTCCGCGACGTGGGTGTACGCGTACAGGGAGATGTCCGCGAGGGAATACCCCTTGCCGACGAAGAACTCCCTGCCGGCGAGATGCCGCTCCATTGCGTCGAGCGCGCGATATCCACCGCTCTGCCGCTCCGCAAGGGCGGCCGGTCGGCGGCTCGTGTCCCGGTAATGGAGCCAGAACCGGGCGACGGCGAGGTTCGGCTCGTGCTCGTACTGCTCGAAGAACTGCCACTGCAGGACCTGCGCGCGCTCGTACCGGTCCCGGGGCGCGAACGCCGTGCCGTCCCCGAAGTACCAGAGGATCGCGTTCGATTCGCCGAGAGGGCGGCCGTCGTCGAGGACGACCGTCGGGACGCGCAGCGACGGGTTCTTGCCGCCGAGGATCCCGGGGCGGTTCGACCGGTCGTGGACCGACAGCTCGACCCGCTCGAAGGGGATCCCGAGCTGCGAGAGCAGGAGCCTGACCTTGTAGCAGTTGCCCGAAACCGGGTTGTCGTACAGGAGCATGGGGGGACCCTCCCTGGCCGCGATTCGGACGCGGGCCGACAGTGTAAGACGCGATCCGGCGGGGCGGAGAGGAAAACGGCGCCGGCCGTGGCGGCCGGCGAACCGGCGCGAGGCCCGGCGCCCGGCGGAGCTGGACGAAGCGGCCCCCCGCGAAACGGCACGGAGCGGCTCCCCGCGAAATTGCGCGAAGCGGCGCCCGCGAACCTGCGCGAAGCGGCGCCCCGCGAAACGGCACGGAGCGGTTCCCTGCGAAACTGCGCGAAGCGGCGCTCCGCGAAACTGCACGGATCAGTGCACCCGACGACACTGCGTCAGCCGCCGCCAGGTTGGGCGGGTCGGGAGAGCCTGCAGCGCGGGACCTGCCGGGCTTACAGGCAGGGCTTGTTCACCTCGGCGGCGAACAGCTTCAGGTCGAGGTTGTTGACCGCGCCGTCGCCGTTGAGATCCCCGTCCGTGCCGGGCGTCACCTGCTGGCCGAAACGGCTCAATCAGGATCCGCTGGTCGGCAGCGTCCACGCGGCCGTCGTCGTTGAAGTCGGCCGTGCAGGAGACGGCGAGGACGTAGCCGTGGTACGCGGGGTCGAAGCCATTGACGTCGGTGATCCCCGAGATGTATCCGCCGCCGGTGATGAGCGTCTTTCTGCCGTCGCGCGCGATGCCGTCGGCGTACAGAAGCTCCCAGGGGCTGCGGGAGGGAAGCAGGTCGTCGAGGAAGATCCAGCGTCCGTTGCGCCAGGCGGCGGCGACGGCCTTGTACTCGCGGGTGCGGGGGTTGAGGAGCACGTAGGCCTGCCCGACGATCTGGCCCGCGTCGCTGATGGCGGAGGGGAAGAAGGCGACGACCTTGCCGGTCATCTTCAGGAGCGAGACCCCCGCGGGCAGGCCGTAGGCCGGCTCCGGGAGCCAGACCCAGGGGACGCCGAGGTCGATCGCGCCCGCGATCTCCCCGCGGTTGTTGATGCCGACCGCCGTCGAGTAGTCCTCGACGCCGGGCATCAGGTCGTTCATGCCGGCGGGAAGCCCGTAGGCCGGCTCCGGCAGGTAGAGGAACCCGTGCTGGTAGTAGGCGTCGTCGGCCGCGGCGCCGACGATCTGACCGGAATCGTTGATGTCGTACGCGCTCGCGCTGCCGCCGCCGTCCGTCCGCAGCGTCCCGAGATCGGTCACGGAGGGGCCCGATGGGCCGAGCTCCCACAGGACCGCGCGCGGGGCGATCCCGTCGGGGCTCGAACGGCCGACGATCTGCCCGGGGGTGTTGATCGCCTGCGCGACCGAGCCGTGCTCGCGCGACAGGGGCGGCAGGAGGTTCCAGCCCTGGACGCCGCCGGGGACGGCTTCGGGCAGCCAGAGGCTCGGCATCAGCCCGTAGTCCCCCTCGTTCCAGCCGACCACCCAGCGCGAATCGTTCAGATCGAGGCCGAGGCTCTGGCAGCCGAGCGGCGAGCAGGTGGTCTGCCCCGCGTCCGCGGTCCCGAGGTCGGTGAGCACGCCGCCCGAGAAGAGGGTCGCGTGGCTCAGGAACGGCTCCGCGGGAGGCCCGTTCGGAATGCCGATCGTGCCCGTGACGTAGGAGAAGCCGGCGACATCGCCCGCCCGGTTGATCCCGACGCCCGTGCTGGAGCGGCCGTTGACCGTCCCGATGTCGGTGATCACCACGCGCTCGTTCACGGGAGGCGCGAGCGTCAACAGCGCCGCGGCGGCAGGCTGCGCGGCGGATCCGGAGTCGGCGCTGACCTGCGGGAGGGCGGCGAGGGCCGGGCCGGCCGCGGCGATCAGCATCAGGAGGGCGGGGGCAAGCAGGCGGAGCAAGCGGATCATGAGGCGGTTCCTCCGAGGGGGCTCCGCGGGAATATACGACGAACTGCCGGGCGGCGAAGCCTGACTCCCCGGGCCTCCCCCCACACGTGGTGCGCAGATTGTTGACGATCGACGGTCAAACCACTGTAGCGACGGGATTTCCAACCTCCGTCTTGGCCTGTCCGGATCGGGACGTCCCGAACCCGCATCCACAACGGGGCATACGGCGGGGGATCAACAATCTCCGCACCACAATGGGAAGCCCAGGAACGGGCCGGGTGGGCGGAGCCGGCGGTCCGATCGGCTGGCCCGGCCCTTGCGCCGTTACGCGCCGAGCAGCTCGCGGACGATCCTGTTGACGACCGCGCCGTCCGCGGCCCCCTTCACCTTCGGCATGAGGAGCTTCATGACGGCCCCCATCTCCTTGGCGGAGGTGGCTCCGGCGGCGGCGATCGCCTCCTGGGCGAAGCGGCGGATGTCGGCCTCGGAGAGCTGGGCGGGAAGGTACTCCTGGATGATCGCGAGCTCGGCCTCTTCCTTCGCCGCGAGCTCGGCGCGCCCCCCCTGCCGGTACGCGTCGATCGAATCGCGGCGCTGCTTGGCGTAGGCGCTGATGACGGCGAGCGCCTCCTGGTCCTCGAGCTGGTAGTCGAGCCCCTTCTTGCTGCGCAGCTCGACCTCGGCCTCCATCATTTTCGACTTGAGCATCCTCATGACGCTCAGCCGGGCGGCATCCTTGGCCTTCATCGCGGCCGTCATGTCGGCGACGACTTTTTCCTTGATCGTCATGCGGATTCCCCTCCTGCTCGAACAACCGATATTCTAGCGGATCGGAATGGCTCGGGTTCGGCGCGGCGCCCCTGCGACCGGGAGCCAGGAACGGCTCCTAGGGACAGTGCCATGCGGCGGCCTCGATCCCGGGGTCACGGGACCCGACCTGCCCCGGGGAGCCGGAATCGTACGAGCCGGCCCCCTGGCAGTTCGTCGGGCGGACGAGATACCAGTAGCCTCCGTCGGGAAAGGGCATCCCTCCGGCGCCCATGAAGAGCTCGGTCCGTTCGTCCCAGAAGCACCCGATCGTCGCCGAGGCGAAGTTGCCTTTGGTGATGTGAAGCTCCCAGAGATCTCCCGCGACGACATCGTAGGCCGTGGCGGTTGGAGCCGACGTCCAAGTCAACCATGCTACATCGGGGGCGGCCAGGCCCACGCGCAGGTCCGGGACGTCGGCAGGAGGCGGAAGGTTGTCCACGCTCCCGTCGCAGTCGTTATCGACGCCGTCGCACAGCTCCACGCCGCCCGGGAACGCCGCGGGGCTCGCGTCGTTGCAGTCCCCGCCGCACTCGCTGTAGCCGTCCCGATCCTCGTCGGTCTGCATGCCGAGGAGTAGGTCGCTCCGCTCCGGATCGAACCGTCGATGCCTTCTCCTCCCCACAGGAGCATCGATCCTCCCGTCCAAACGGCCGTGTGGCCGCGGCGGGGGGCCGGGGCCCCGGCCATGGAGATCGAAGACCACTCATCGGCCGCCGGATCGTAGAGCCCCCCGTCGTCCGTCAGCTCCTGTCCGTCCATTCCGCCCCACACGAGCATCCTCGTCCCCGTCCACAGTGCCGTGTGTCCCGAGCGGGCGGAGGGAGCCCCGGCGCTGCTCACCTGGGACCAGGCGTCGGCGGCAGGGTCGTAGAGTCCACCGTCGCCCAGACGAACATTCGTCTCCCCGCCCCAGACCAGCATGCGGCTCCCGGTCCAGATGGCCGTGTGATGAAAGCGCGCCGAGGGTGCCCCAACGTCGCTGACCGGGGTCCAGCCCTGGTAGACCGGATCGAATCGTGCTCCCCCCGACAGCCAGGAGGTTCCGTCGAACCCCCCCCAGATGATCATGCGATCGCCCGTCCAGACCGCCGAGTGCCCGTATCGCGCCGATGCGACTCCGACGTGCAGCGGCGTGCTGATCCATTGCTTCGTCGCGGGGTCATACATCTCCCCGGATGCAAGAGGGGAACCGCTGTACCCTCCCCAGACGATCATCACCCGGCCGGTCCAGACCGCCGTGTGGGACGTGCGCGAATCCCCGCTGCCGATCCTGATCCAGCTGTCGTGCAGGGGATCGTAGCCGAAGCTCCCATTGCTGTTTCTGCCGCCTCCGCCGTAGATGAGCATCGCCGTCCCCGTCCAGACGGCGGTGTGGCCTTCCCGGGCGGTCGGGGCGCCTGCGAGCGGGGTCGGGCGCCACGCATCGGTGGCGGGGTTGTAAAGACCCCCGGTCGCCAGATCGCCTCCTGGCCATCTAGCCCCTCCCCAGACGATAATCTCGTGGCCCGTCCAGACAGCCGTGTGCTCGTATCGGGCATCGGGCGCATCCGTGGTCGCTGTTGGAGTCCAGCGGTCCGTGCCCGGGTCGTACCGTCCACCGGAGTCGAGATACTCTCCCGCGGGGCTGAATCCGCCCCAGACGATCATTCGATCCCCCGTCCAGACCGTTGTTTGATAACTCCGCAGGCTGGGGGCGCCGACCTGGGAAAGCGGGCTCCAGACATCGGCCGCGGGGTCGTACCGGCCCCCCGTGTCGGTGTACGGAACTCCTCCCCAGATCAGCACGCGGGAACCATCCCAGGCGGACGAGTGACCGCTGGGCAGGCGGAGTTCCGGTCGTGCTCATGCTCTTCCATCGATTGGTCGAAGGGTTGTAACGCCCGCCCGTAAGGAGCTCGCTGGAGCCGTCCCGCCCTCCCCAGACCACCATGGACCGTCCGGTCCACACAGCCGAGTGCCCTTCCCGGGCCCCGGGCGCGCCCACCGGGCTGAGCCCGTGCCAGACGTTCGTGGCCGGGTCGTACCGTCCGCCGGTCCTGAGCGCGCCGATCGACCCTGCGCCGTGGCCGCCCCAGACGATCATGCGCGTGCCGGTCCAGATCGCCGTGTGCCCGGCGCGGGCCATGGGGACCCCCGCGTTGGTCATGCGGGCCCAGGTGTCGGTCATCGGGTTGTACCGCCCGCCCGTGTACTCGACGGTGGCGGCCCCCTCGCCTCCCCAGACGATCATGCGGGAACCGGTCCAGACCGCGGTGTGCCCGGCGCGACGGGCGGGGGCGCCGGCGGTGGCGACGGGGGCCCAGGAGTCGGTGGTCGGGTTGTAGCGACCTCCCGTGTTTGTCCGCCAGGAATCCGTGCCGCCCCAGATGATCATCTCGCTCCCCGTCCAGACCGCCGAATGGTCCGTGCGTCCCGAAGGGGCGCCGTGCACCGAAACGGCGCTCCAGGTATCGGTCGCCGGATCATAGCGGCCCCCCGTCGCGGACAGGGCGTACTGAATGCGCCCGCCCCAGACGATCATCTCCGAACCGGTCCAGACCGCCGTGTGTCCGAAGCGGGGAAGCGGATGTGCGTCGACCGAGCGGCTGTCCCACATCCCATCGGCAGACAGGGCCAAGCGGAGCGCCGCTCCTCGATGCGCTGCCCGAAGCAGTCGCCACGGCGGACTGTGCCCACGCATCTCCCCGGCCGAGGGACCGGCACGAACCGCGTCCTCCGCGGTGACCCCGACCGTGCGCTCGTCCAGGGAGGGCGCCACTTCCTCCCACCAGTCGTCCCAGGTCCGCTTCGGACGGTGTAGATCGCGACGCGGCTTCCTTCGGTTCGATCCTCGATCACGACCCGGATCTGGAAAGCCTCGCGCTCCTCCTGACCTGCGAGGGCTCGCCCACCCTGGCCGGCAGCGCCGCTCGACGGAGCTGAAACTCCCGCCGATCGAGTTCGATTCGCCGGCCGCCTGCGGCGGCACCGCGCGGATCGTCCGGGAGCTCGCGCCGACCCGGGTCCGCACCGGGTGGACGGACGAGGAGCTCGACTTCGCGGCGGGCGGGATGATCGGCGGAGGGATCGAGGAGCCCTGCCGCGAGTCGCTCGCGCATCGCCCCGGCCTCCCGCCGGGCCGAGGCGTGAATCGCCGGTCGAAGCGAAGGCGTTCGCGGCCAGGCGGCGCACAAGAACAGCGCGGCGAGGCACTCCTGCACCAGTGTCGGGTCGTTTCCCAGCGCGGCGTGCAGCTCCACCAGACGTTCCGGCATGCGGCTGCTCCGGGCCTGCCGCTCCATTTCCCGTCGAAGCATCAGGCCGGTGACGGGTGTTTTCCAGAACACGTCGAGCGCGGCGGACTGCTTGAGGTACGTCCGCACCTCCTGCTCCAGGCTTCCCAGGGCACGGCCGTCTCGAAGGGGCTCGATGTGCCGAGCTGATGTGAATAGTGAACGCGCTCGATCGCCTCCTGTGCCTCGACGCGATCCTCGAAAGAGAGCTCGCGCGCCGGCACGAGGCGCCACGTCGCGCCGAGCGTCAGGATGACAAGCAGGACCCGCCTCAAGGCCATGCGGATAGCCCGATCATGCCGTGGTCTGGATCGATGGGCCGTGACTCACCACTGTTCCCCCCGGTCCCCTTCCTGCGACCTTGAAAGAGATCTTGGACCGCTCCACCCGCGACTTCAAGCGGGTTCCCCGGTGAAGGCCGCATGGGAGCCTGGGAGGAGGCTCGCGGATTGAATGGACATTTTTTCTTGTCTTTTTTATTGACTTTCGCTTTATTTTCGCTATATTGGGAAACGGCACAGGAAGTACTAAGGGCCCCCTGAAAAGGGCACGAAAACCGAGAAATTCCGGAGGTCGCGATGATCCGGATAGGGACGAGCGGTTACAACCACCGTGACTGGATAGGGTCTTTCTACCCGTCCGACCTTGGGCCGGCGAAATACCTGGCGCGCTACGGGGAGGAGTTCGAGTTGTGCGAGCTCGCCGTGGCTGTTCACAGGGTTCCGGACCCGAGCGAGGCGGAGCGGCTTCTGGGCGAGTCGGGGGGGCGCCTCCTCTTTACCGCCCTTGCGCCGCGACGCCTGGGTGCGGCCGTGGTGGCCTGCGCGGGGGGGGGCGGAGGCGCGGGGATGGGCGGGCCCAGGCGCGGGGATGGGTGCGGCCGAAGGCGCGGGTGTGGGCGGGGGCGCGGATGTGCCGGGGGGCGCGGGCCGCCCCGGGCCGCGGGCGGCAGGACGGTCGCGCGGCGGCGACGCTCCGCCGGAGCCTGCCTTCCTGCGCGGGCGGGACCGGGCGACGCGGTTCCCCGAGGTCGGAGCCGGGTTCCTCGCGAGCGAAGGGGGATCCGACGAGATCGCGGGGCGGGACTTCGCGCTCCGGGAAGCAACGGCGGAGGCGGCCGCGCGGCTGGCGGGCCGGTTCGCGGGCGAGGCTGCGCAGCTGCCGTCGCGAGAAGGGAGCTCGGTCG
Source organism: uncultured Acidobacteriota bacterium (assembly GCA_963747925.1). Classification (GTDB taxonomy): domain Bacteria; phylum Acidobacteriota; class Polarisedimenticolia; order QHYA01; family CAVVHA01; genus CAVVHA01. Next base: position 337,807 of record CAVVHA010000008.1, on the reverse strand, counting down.
GCCTTCCCTCCGTGGGGCGGGGCGATTGGACCGAGCTGGACCGGTTCCTGGCGCGCCTGCGCGAAGGACTTGCACCGTACGCGCGCGAGGGGCGGTTCGGCGGCCTCGTGCTGCCGCTGCCGCGGACGGTCGCGGCGAGCGGGGAATCGTTCGGGGCGGTGGCCAGGATCGGCGACCGTCTGGAGGGGCTGCGGCTGCTGGTCGAGCCGCGCCATCCGTCCTGGGCCGGGGAGGAGGCGCTCGGTTTCCTGCGCGGGATCGGCGCGGGGCTCGTGCTGGCGGACGGACCGGACCCGGAGGGGCCGGCGCTCGGCCCGGACCGGGGAGGCCCGCGGCCGCTCACCGCGCGCCGCCTGGCGCCGTTCGCGCCGGTGACGGCGGAGGTCGCGTACGTCCGTTTCCACGGGCGTGACGGCGAGCTGCGGTGGGCCGGCGGCGCGGCGCGCCGTGACTACCTCTATTCGTGGGAGGAACTGGTGGGGTGGCTTCCGGCACTGCGGGCCCTGGCCGCGCGTGGCCGCGACCTCCACATCGTCTTCAACAATCCGTGGCGCGGGCGCGCCATCGAAAACGCGCGGATGATGCGCCGCCTGATCGGGTACGCCGACGAGGCGCGGCAGAGCCGGGCGGGGGAGCGCCGAGATGAGGCAGCGCCGGCTCCAACCCGGATGTTTTCCACACCGGGCAGTGCCGCTGTTCCAGCCGAGGCGCCGGTTCCAAACCGGATGTTTTCCACGCCGGGAGAGGTGGTCGATGCGGGGCAACCCGTCGCAGGGGTCGCGCCCGTCGAACCCGGCGGAGCCGATTTGCCGGGCCGGATGTTTTCCACACCGGGCAGTGCCGCTGTTCCAGCCGAGGCGCCGGTTCCAAACCGGATGTTTTCCACGCTCGGAGAGGCGGTCGATGGGGAGCAACCCGTCGCAGGGGGCGCGCCCGCTGAACCCGGCGGAGCCGATCTGCCGGGCCGGATGTTTTCCACACCGGGCAGTGCCGCTGTTCCAGCCGAGGCGCCGGTTCCAAACCGGATGTTTTCCACGCCGGAGCTGGTTGGCCTCTTTGCGGACGGGCCCGCGCTCCTGTCGAAGGGGCCGGAGGGCGCGGAGGCCGCACCGGATATTTTCCACTCCGAAGTGGATGACGCTCCCTGTCCGGCGCCGTTGCTGTCCGGTTTCGATTCCAGCCCGGATGTTTTCCACGCGCCAGCCGGAGTCCTTGCCGCCTTCGAATCACCGGAGAGCCGCAGTCCGGACAGCGGGGGGTGCGAGCCGCTCGAAGGGGCGGCAGCCCGGATGTTCTCCGCGCCGGCGGAGGAGTCCGAATGCGAAGGGGACGATACCGAGGGAGCCGGCATTGTCGCCTGTGACGATGCTGGGTCCGACAGGCCTCACTGGGTTCCGGACGAGTGCGACGAGTCCCGGGCGGCAAGCGGCGGACCGGGAAACGACGAATTCTGACGAGGGGTGGGCGGCCATGAGCGTTTCCAGTGTGGCCATTTCGTTCCCCGAGCGGGACGTGGTCCACCTCGACATCGCGGCGTTCGCCGTGGCGGTGGAGCGCGTGCGCGAGCCGCGCCTGCGCGCGCGGCCTGTCGTGGTGGCGCCCCCGACGCCGCGCGGGGTCGTGATGGCCGCCTCGTTCGAAGCGCGGCGGGCGGGGATCGGGCGGGGGATGCCGGTGATGCGGGCGAGGCGCGTGTGCCGCGACGTCATCGTCGTGACGCCGGACGAGCCGCTCTACGCGCGGGCGGCGAGGGCGGTCCGCGAGATCCTCGGCCGCTTCACGCCGGTCGTCGAGCCGGCCGCGGGCGGGCGGTGGTTCCTCGACCTGACCGGGACGGCGCGCCTGTTCGGCCGCCCCGCGGACACGGCGGCGCGGATGGCGCGCGAAGTGAAGGAGCGGCTCCGACTCCCGGCCGCGGTCGGCGTGGCGGTCAACAAGACGGTGAGCCGCGTGGCGGCCGACGTCATCGAGCCGGCCGGCCTGCTCGATATCGCGCACGGGGACGAGGCCTCGTTCCTCGCGCCGCTGCCCGCGGCGCGCCTGCCCGGCGTCGCGGGGGAGGTGCGGAGCACTCTGGCGGACCTGAACATCCGGATCGTTCGCGAGCTCGCCGAGATCGACACCGGGCACCTGACGATGCTTTTCGGCCGCTTCGGGATCGTGCTGCACCAGCGGGCGCTCGGCATCGACCCGACGCCGGTCCGCGTGCCCGACGAGGAGCCGGCGGTCGTGGAGGAGACGACGCTCGCCGAGGACACGAACGATCTGGCCGCGATCGAGGCGGCGCTGTTCGAGCTGTCGCGCCGCGCGGGGCTCGGGCTGCGGGCCAGGGGGGTGACGGCGGGGAGGCTCGAGGTCCGGATCCGCTACACGGACGGAGAGAAGGCGTTCGCGCGGTCCGAGCTGCGCGAGCCGGCCGACCTCGATCCCCGTCTTTTCGAGGAGGGGTCGCGCCTGCTGATGCGCGCGCTGGAGCGGCGCGTGCGGGTGCGCGGGCTCGTGCTGCGCGCGACCGGCCTCGCGCGCCGCCCGCGGCAGCTGTCGCTTTTCGAGGAGGGGGCCTACCGGCGTGACGCGGGCCTGGTGACGGCGCTGACGGCCCTTCGCGCGAAATTCGGCGAGACGATCGTGATTCACGCGGGACGCGCCGCGGCCTCGGCAAGGGCGGCGGGAGAGGGCGTCGGCGATGACCGCGCGGCGTGAGAGGGAAGAACCGGCCGGAGCGCTACCTGCCCTGCGGGGTGGGGTCGGTGGCGGGGGCGGGGTAGAGCGCTTCGATGACGGCGCGGGCCTGGTCCGCCGAGCCGCCCGCGACGACGAGCACGTCCTTGCCGCGGCGCGCCGCGAGCCGCGCGGGGGTCGCGCCGAGCGCCTGCTCGAACTCGGCGGCGTCCTGCTCGGTGTCCCAGACGGTCTTCCAGACCACGACGGTGCCGGCGCCGCTCTTCTCGAAAGCGCGGTAGCGGTCGCCTCCCCAGCCCGCGGCAGCGCGCCGGGCCCGCTCGACGCACGCGGCCGCGCCGCCGCACGGGGTGGGCGTCTGCTCGAGCAGGATCTCGGTCTCGAACTCGCCGAGCGTGTTCTCGCAGGCGGAGGCGTAGCCGGGCCCGAGCGAGGCGGAGAGGTCGGGAACGGCCACCTTGACCGGCTCGTCGCGCCGTCCCGCGGCGAGCTTCTCGGGGTGCAGGAGCTGCTCGGTCGAGGTGGGCGGGTTGCGCCACAGCTCGTTCACGGCCGCCCATCCGCCCGCGCGCTGGACGCGGTGGATCGCCTGCATGCCGTCGAAGTACGGATCGAGAAGGATGCGGGTGAGGAAGTCGGGGTAGGAGCGGATCGATCCGAGCGCCTGCTTCACCTCGGGCCCGAGCGTTTCCCCGGCCGAGCCTGCCTGCGCCAGGAGCCCCTCGCGGCCGAGCTTCCCGGTGAAGTCGATCATGGAATCGACCATCGCGGCGTCGGAGCCGGAATCGCCCGCCTGCTGGCGCAGCGTCGAGAGAATCATGACGTAGGAGGCCTCCCCCTCGGCGAGGAAGCGGAAGGCGTTCTCGAGGTCGTCGCTGTCGACCGCGTGCAGGGCCTTCACGCGCGCCGCGAGCCCGAACCGCTGGTCCTGCAGCGCGTGGGTCAGCTCGTGGACGACGGTCGGGCGCAGGAGCGCTTCGGGCAGGTCGGCGTGAATGACGTAGAAGGTCTGCTTGTAGGGGTCGTAGTAGGCGGCGACCTGTGCGACGAACATGTCGGAAAAGGCCTTGCGCAGGTCGAACCCCTCGGGCAGGAGGCCGAGCCGCGCGAAGGAGCGCGAGATGCAGCCGGCGCGCGCCGCCGGAAGGTCGTGGTCGAGATCCTGCTCGATGAAGGCGCGGAACTCGTCGAGCGACTGCCTGCCGCTCGCGACGGGCGCCTTGAACGCGAGGCTGCGGATCCCCTCGATCTCCTTCTGGTACGCGGGGAGATCGGGCAGGGAGAGAGGGTGGGGCTCGGCGGGCTTGAGGGCCGCAGCGTCGCCGGGCCGCGCGGCGGCCGGCGCGGTATCGGGGCGGCAATCCTGTCCGGCGGGGCCGGGCGCTTCGGCCTCGACGTCGGCCTTGCAGCCGCGCCGGGCCTTCGCGGGAGTGCTGCCCGCTTCGTCGTCGGCGATCGCGGCCGCAGGGGCGAACAGAAGACACCCCGCGAGCAGGGCGGACGCGAGGCGGCGGATCGCTGGGCTGATGGGGTCCATCGGGTGACGCCGAATTATAGGGCCGGGGCGCGGTGATGTCATGAGCTTCGTTCACCTGCACGTGCACTCGAACTACTCGTTCTGCCGGGGCGCGAGCCGGCTCGAGGAGCTCGTCGTCGCGGCGCGCCGCGGCGGGATGGACGCGCTCGCCCTGACCGACACGAACGGGCTGTACGGGCTGATCTGGTTCCTGGACGCGGCGAAGGCGGCGGGGCTGCGCCCGATCGTCGGCGCGGAGCTCGATCTGCGCGCGCTCGCCCGGCGCGCGGCGTTCGAGGTGGAGGAGCCTCCGGACGGGGCCCCGCCCGGGGAGCTGCAGGCGTGGGGCCGGGCCGTGGTGCTGGTGAAGAACGGCGAAGGGTACGCCGGGCTCTGCCGCCTCCTGTCGGCGCTTCACCACGGGGGGGATTGGCCGCCTCCGGAAGACCGGGAGGACGAGGAGGCCGCGGCGCGGCAGAAGGGGGTGACCGAGCGGGTGGCCGGCCATCCGCTGCGGCGGGCGCCGGCCGCGGAGGAGCAGGACGCCGCGCGCCCGCCCCGCCTGACGCGCGCCTGGCTGGCCCGGCAGCTCGCGCGGCTCCCGGGCTGCGTGATCCTGAGCGCGGACGAACGGCTGCTCACGTGGATCATGGGGCTCAGAAGGAGCGCGGACGACCTGTACGTGGAGCTTCGCCCCGGCGTGGCGCGCGGCGCGCTGCTCGCGTTCTCGCGCGGGAGCGGCATCCCTCCCGTCGCGACCGGCGGCGTGTTCTTCGTGGACGAGAGCGGCTGGCCGGTCCACCGCCTGCTGCGCGCGATCGAGCTCAATACCTGCCTGTCGCGCCTGCCCGGGGAGGAGCTGGCGCCGCGCGAGGCGACGCTGGTCCCGCCGGAGGCGATGGCGGCCCGCCACCCGGACTGCCCGGAGGCGGTCGCCAACGCGTCGCGGATCGCGGAGGAGTGCCGGTTCGTGCTCGCGCGCGGGACGCCGATCTTCCCGGCGTACGAGGAGCCGGGCGGGAGCGCGGACGAGCTTCTCGAGCGGGATTGCTTCGAAGGGGCGGAGCGCCGCTACGGGGAGATGAGCGAGGCGATCGCGGAGCGGCTCGAGTACGAGCTGGGGATCGTCCGGGGGAAGGGGTTCGCGCCGTACTTCCTCGTGGTCCGCGACATCGTCGCGCGGGCGCCGCGGACCTGCGGTCGCGGGTCGGCGGCGGCGAGCCTCATCTCGTACTCGCTCGGCATCACGCACGTGGACCCGATCCGGTTCGACCTGTTCTTCGAGCGGTTCCTGAACCCGGGCCGCGTGGATCCCCCGGACATCGACGTGGATTTTCCGTGGGACGAGCGGGACGACATCCTGGAGTGGGTCTTCCGCCGCTACGGCCGGCGGCGCGCGGCGATGGTCTCGAACCACGTGACGTTCCAGGCGCGCGCGGCGGTGCGCGAGATCGCGAAGGTCTTCGGCCTGACCGACGAGGAGATCGGGCGCGTGACGAAGCGGATGCCCTGGTTCACGGGCGACGTGATCGAGACGACCCGCACCCACCCGGTCTTCAAGGACATGTCGTTCCCGGCCCCCTGGCCGGAGATCCTGCGCCTCGCCCGGGCGATCGACGGCTACCCGCGCGGGATGTCGGTCCACTGCGGGGGGGTGGTCATCGTGCCCGACGCGATCGACCGCTACGTTCCCGTGCAGCCGTCCGCGAAGGGGGTGGACGTCGTGCAGTGGGAGAAGGACCAGACCGAGGACTCGGGCCTGGTGAAGATCGACCTGCTCGGGAACCGCTCGCTGGCGGTGATCCGCGACGCCTGCCGCGTCGGTCCGCGAGAACGGAGGGCCCGACATCCGCTTCGAGACGTTCCGCCCGATCGACGACCTGCCCACGCAGGAGCTCGTGCGGCGCGGCGACACGCTCGGCGTTTTCTACGTCGAGTCGCCCGCGATGCGCCAGCTCCAGGCGAAGTGCCGCGTGGGGGACTTCGAGCACCTGGTCATCCACTCCTCGATCATCCGCCCGGCGGCGAACGACTACATCCGCGAGTACGTGCGGCGCCTGAGGGGCGGGGAGTGGACGCCGCTGCACCCGCTGATGGGGGAGCTCCTGAAGGAGACCTACGGGATCATGGTCTACCAGGAGGACGTGGCGAAGATCGCGATCGCGATGGCCGGCTTCGACGCGGCGTCGGCGGACGGCCTGCGGAAGATCCTCTCGAAGAAGAACAAGGAGGAGCGGATGCGGGACTTCCGCGAGCGGTTCTTCCGCGGCGCCGCGGAGCGGGGGACCGACGCGGAGACCGCGGCGAAGGTCTGGGACATGATCCTGTCGTTCGCGGGGTACTCGTTCTGCAAGCCGCACTCGGCCTCCTACGCGCTCGTGTCGTTCAAGTCGGCCTGGCTGCGGACGCACCACCCGGCGGAGTTCATGGCGGCCGTCATCTCGAACGGCGGCGGGTACTACTCGACCTTCGCCTACATCTCCGAGTGCCGGCGGATGGGGCTGCGGGTGCTGCTGCCCGACGTGAACGAGAGCCGTCGCGAGTACACGGGGCGTCCCGGGGAGGTCCGGGTCGGGTTCATGCAGCTCAAGGGGTTCCCGGAAGCGGCCGTGGACGCGATCCTCGAGGAGCGGGAGCGCGGCGGGCGGTTCGGCTCGCTCGAGGAGTTCCTCGCGCGGTGCGGGGACGACGTCGGCCCCGCGGCGGCGCGGATCCTGGTCAGGGCGGGGGGGTTCGATTCGCTGCTCCGCGGGGGGGAGAGCCCCGCGCACCGCGGCGACCTGTTCTGGCGCCTCGCGGCCTGGGAGCGCGGGAGGGTGAAGGGCGCGCTGAGAGGTGAGAGGACGCTGCTCCCGCCGCCGGAGCCGGGGCCGCTGCCGCTCGCGGGCCCCTACGACGAGAAGACCGCGCTCGAGCAGGAGATCGAGGCGCTCGGCTTTCTCGTCAGCCGGCACCCGCTGTCGCTCTTCCGGGGGCTGATCGAGAAAATCCGGCCGGTGCGGGGATGCGACCTGGCGAAGCACCTGGGACGCATGGTCCGGGTCGTCGGTTGGTACGTCACGGGGAAGACGGTGCAGACCCGGAAGGGGGAGCCGATGGAGTTCCTGTCGTTCGAGGACACGACGGCCCTCTACGAGACGACCTTCTTCCCCCGCGTCTACGCGCGGTTCTGCCACATGATGACGAGGGTTCGCCCGTACGTTCTGACGGGGCGGGTGGAGGAGGATTTCGGGGCGCTGTCGCTCAACGTGAGCGACGTCCGTTTCCTGGACGGCGGGCCCGGGCTGGGCGAGGATTCTCCGGTGGCGGCTCCGCACATCGGGGGGACGTCGCCGCGCTCGGAGGCGTGGAACCGGAAGTTCGGGCCCTAGCGGATCGCCTGCAGGATGCGCGGCAGGTCGGGATCGTCGGGCTTGAGGGCGAGGCCGCGCTCGACGAAGAGGCGGGCCTCGGCGCCGTTGCCGCTCTTGACGAGCATGGCGGCGAGGTCGCGGCAGACGGTGAAGTCGCGCGGGTCGAGCCGGTAGGCCCGCCGGAGCGCGACGACCGCCCCCTGGATGTTGCCGGAAACGGCGTAGAGGCGGCCGAGGTTCTTGCGGTAGTCCGGGTTGCGCGGGGCCAGCGCGGCGGCCTGCTCGGCGCAGGCGGTCGCTTCGCGGGGCCTGTTCGCGTCGGCGTGGATCCGGGTCAGCATCGCCCAGGAGAGACTGTCGTAGGGAATCGCGCGCACCGTGGCCTCGAGCGCCGGGAGCGCCTCGGAGAACCGGTCGGCCTGGAAGAGGGCGACGGCGAGCTGGCGGCGGTTGCCGAGGTTGTCGGGGGCGATCCTGAGGGCCTCCCTGTACTCGCGGGCCGCCCCGGCGAAATCGTGACGGGCCTCCAGCACGTGCGCGAGCATCGCGTGCGCGGAATCGGTGTCGGGCCACGCGGCGAGCGCATCGTTCGCGAAATCGACGGCCAGCTCGGGCTGGCCCGACCCCAGCAGGAACCCCGCGACCCGCAGGTACGGAACCGGCGAGTGGACGCGGGAGAGCCAGGAGCCCGCGGACAGCGGGGCGGGGCGCGGGAGCCGGGCGCGCACGGCCGCCACCGCGGTCTCGAAATCCTGGCGGGTCCGGAGCGGCGGAGGGGCGCCGGCGAGGTCCCGCCGGAGGAAGATGGCGGCCACCTCGTCGAAGTAGGCGAGGCTCCACTCCTCCGACGGCCCGAGCTGGCGGACCAGCGGGGACTGCAGATCGACGAGCGCGCCGCCGAGCCGGTACTGGGCCACGACCTCCTTCCAGGTCGCGGGATCCTCCTGGGCGCGGAGGAACCGGCCCAGGAAAGGCCCCCCGTAGACCTCGAGGCGGCCGTCGATGAAGACCTTCCGGTCCTGCGCGAGCAGGTACCCCCCCTCGAGCATCGTGTTGAAGAGCGGCGCGGTGATCTTCTTCTCCGCGAGGAACCGCTCCGCCGCCTCGGGATAGCGGTGGGTGGCGATGCCGGCGCCGAACTGGTTCGTGTCCCCCTGGGCGACGTTGAAGCGGTCGGTCACGAACCTCCAGGCGTAGACGGCGCACCAGGCGGTGACCGCGATGGCGAGCAGGCGGCGGGCGGCGGGCAGGCGCGGGGCGACCAGCCGGTGCGAGGCCAGGGGCGTCGCGGCAAGGTTCGCGATGATGAAGGGGACGGCGGCGATGGCGAACAGGGGGAGATTCCTGATCGCCGTGAGCGACAGGTAGAGCTGCGAGAGAAGGAGAAGGGTCCAGAACGGGGGGAGGCGGCGGATGTTCGCGATCGCCGAGGCGAGCGCGAGGCCCAGCAGCGCCTCGTAGTAGGCGAGCGCCGTGTACGACTGGCTGAACGAGAAGGGACCGCGCAGCTCGGCGCTCACGTCCTTGAAGACCGAGCCGTGGACCTCCTGCAGAAGCAGCCACGCGAAACCGAACGACTTCACGCCGTACGGATTGACGAGGCAGGCGAGCGCGGTCGCCGCGAGCACGAGCGCCAAGGAGCGGAGCCGGGAGGCGGGAGCCGCCTCGACCAAGGATGCCCGGTCGGCCTGCGATGGGGATGGTACCTGCTCCCAGGTTCTCCCCGGGAGGGCTGGTTGCGGGGATGGTGGCAGCCAGGCCGCGACGTCCGGCCCCGGTCGGCAGGCGCGGTGGAGCCTCGCAGGTGGTCGAGATATTCGACGGCCGTGACGAGCAGCAGCAGGCCGACGAGGAGCGGGCCGAGGATGAACAGCGTGTGGGTGTTGACCCAGAGGACCTGGACCGCCGGGAGAGCCCAGATGAGCCGGGTCTCCCCGCGCGTGAACCTCCCGATCACCCAGAGAAAGAAGGCGAAGAACAGGAAGGTCCCGAGCTCGGGCCGGACGAAGAACCGCTGGCTCGAGGCGAGGACCGCCACCGTCAGCACGCCGCAGGCGAGGACGAGGGTCCGCCTGGTCGCCGCGGCGGCGGTGACGAGCGAGAAGCTCGCGAGGATCGCGAGCCACTTGAGGACCACGGCGGCCGGGAACCCCGCGGCCTTGATGGAGAGGTGGAGGACGAGACAGTAGATCCAGCGCAGCTCGATCCACGGGTTGCCGGCGGCGGTGAAGGAGAACGTGTCGACGGAAGGAATTCCCGACGACGCGACGAGCCTCCCGGCCCGGTACTGCCACCAGAAATCGGTCGCCCAGATCCTCTGGAATGCGCCGGCCGTGACCAGGACGAGGACGGCGACGACCGCGGCGCCGGCCAGCCAGCGGTCGAGCCCGCCGGGCGCGCGAGAGCTTCCTCCCCGCGCCGCGGTTTCCCGCCGCGCGCCTTGTCCGCCTCGGGCTTCTTCTGCGCGGGCTTCATCGGGTCATCATGGCGCCGCGCCCGGGCCAATCCGCGGGCCCTTTATGGGATCGCTGTCGAACCCCAGGGCGCCGGCGGGCTCCTTCAAGCCGACCTTGCGCCCCGGAGGCCGCCCCCCCGCCATCGGGGGGTCGAACGCCGGCTCAACGCCTCGGCCGGCCGCTCAGCGGCCGGGGGGCGGTCCGCCTTCTCCGCGCCTGCGCCCACCCTCGCCGGGGCCGCGCCTGTCCCCGCCGGGGATCGCGATGTCGACCTTCGTGACGGCGCCGAAGGAATCGAGCGGGCGGTCCTGCCCCTTCGAGGGGCCGACCACCAGCACCGCGAGCTGGTCCTTGTGAATGTACTTGGCCGCGACCCGCGCGACGTCCTCCTTCGTCACCTTCTCGATGTTCTGGCGGTAACGCGCGAGGTAGTCGGCGGGGAAGCCGAAGTACTCGTAGGTGATCTGCTGGCGGAGGATCTTGGCCGGCGAATCGAAGTTGAAGACGAAGGAGTTCAGGATCGACTGCTTCGCGCCCTTGACCTCCGCGTCGGAGGGAGGCCTGGCCACGATGTCGTTGATCTCGACCATCAGCGCGTCGATGCCGGCGGCGGTGGTCTCGGTCTTCGTCGTCATCCAGACGTTGAAGGTGCCGGGGTAGTCGAAGTTCGAATCCAGCGCGCCGCGCACCGAGTAGGCGAGCCCCTTCTTCGACCGGACGTTGCTGAACAGCCGGGCGGCGAACCCTCCGCCGAACGCCTCGTTCATGACCTCGACCGCGTAGAAGTCGGGATTGTCCCGGCGGATCCCCAGGTGCCCGAGAATGATGTCGGACTGGGTCATGTCCTCCTTCTGGACGTAGTAGACCCCCGGCCTGGGCGGAGCCTGCGCGGGAAGGTCGGGATCCTTCGCATCGGTCCCCCTGGGCCAGTCGCCGAAGGCGGCCCGGAGCTTGCGCGCCATCTCCTTCGCGTCGAAGTCCCCGGTCGCGCCCAGGATGATCCGCTCGGGGCGGTAGTACCTCTGGTGGAACGCCACGAAATCGTCCCGCGTGATCCGCTCGATGGTCGCGTACTCGGGGATGCGCGCGTACGGGCTGTCGGCGCCGTAGACCAGCTTCGCGAACTCGCGCTGCATGATCGCCTGCGGGTTGTCGTTGCGCCGCGCGATCTGGGAGTTCGCCTGGTTCTTCGCCAGCTTGATCTTGTCCTCGCTGAAGGCCGGGCTGCGGAGGATCTCCGCGAACACCTTGAGGGTGTCGTCGAAGTCCTGCTTCAGGCACCACAGGCTCGCCGAGCCCGAATCGACCGCGACCCCCGTGTCGATCGTGGCGGCGCGCTTTTCGAGGAAGTCGTCGATCTGATCGCCGGTCATGCCGGCCGTGCCGCCCGTGCGCAGGACCTGGCCGAACATCGCGGCCAGGCCGGTCCTGTCGGCGGGCTCGAGGCGGGACCCGGTCCGGATGCGGGTCGTCAGCTCGATGAGCGGCAGCTCGTGGTTCTCGAGGAGCATCAGGACCATGCCGTTGTCGAGCACGATCCTCTCGGGCTGCGGGATCGTGAAGGCGCGCAGGTCGGGGTACTTGAGCTGGCGGTAGTCCTTCACCTGCGCCCGTGCCGGGGCGGCGAGGAAGGCCGCGAGGAGGACGCGCCGTCGAGGCCGCGAGCGCGGGACGCGCGAAGAACCTGGGCGTTTTCATCGTCATCACTCCTGGCCCTTGGTCGGGCGGGCGGTCTCGGTCTCGAGGATCCCGACCGTCCGGTTGGTGTCCACGAAGGTCGTCGCGGCGACGCGGCGGATGTCCGCCTTGGTGACCTTGTCGAGCCTGTCCACCGAGCGGAACAGCTCGCGCCAGTCCCCGTACATGGCCTGGTACTCGGCGAGGCGGTTCGCGATGTTCTGGTTCGCGTTGCCGCCCCCGGGCCCCCGGCCGCCGCCCCCGCCGAGGCTGCGGATCAGCGAGGCCCTGGCGCGGGTCTTCACCGCCGCGAGCTCCTCGTCGGTGACGTCCTCCGTCTTGAGGCGCTCCAGCTCGGCGCGGACGGCCGCCTGCGCCTCCTCGACCGTGTGGCCGCGGGAGGGGCTGACGCTGATCATGAAGAGGTTCGGATACTTGTCGCCCGGGTCGCCGCCGCCGGCGCGGGCCATGACGGCGATCTGCTTGTCGCGCACGAGGCTGCGGTACAGGCGCGAGGTCCGCCCCTCCGAGAGGATCTGCCCCATCGCGACGAAGGCCGGCTCGTCGGGATCGGTGGCGGCGCACTTGTGGTACCCCTCGTAGTAGACGGGCTGGGCCGGGTCGGGCATGCGGACCACCCTCTCGGCCGTCTGGGGGGCTCGACGGTCCTGAGCTTGGGAGGCGGGTCCCCCTTGGGGATCCGCCCGAAGTACTTCTCGAGGATCGGGATCAGCTCGGTGGCCTTCACGTCACCGACGACGGCGGTGACGATGTTCGCGGGCACGTAGTAGGTCCGGAAGAACCGCTCGGCGTCCTCGCGGGAGAACGAGTCGAGGTCGCTCATGTACCCGACCACCGGCTGATGGTAGGGATGGGCGATGAAGGCGGCAGCGGTGAACTGCTCCTGGAGGCGCCCCGTGGGGGAGCTCTCGGTCCGGAGGCGGCGCTCCTCCTTCACGACATCGCGCTCCTTGTAGAACTCGCGGAAGACCGGGTGCATGAAGCGCTCGGACTCGAGGTAGGCCCACAGCTCGGTCTTGTTGGAGGGCATCGAGTAGAAGTAGACCGTCGAGTCGGAGCCGGTGCCGGCGTTCAGGCCGACGCCGCCCGCCCGGTCCACGATCTCGCCGAACTCGTTCTTGACGATGTACTTGTCGGCCTGCTCCTGCAGGTCTCTCCAGGACTTCTCGAGCGCCTTGACCTTCTCCGGGTCGGCGCCGGACCGTCTCCGCTCGGCGTCGAGGGCCGCGTAGGCCGCGTCGATCTTCGCCAGCGCGGCCTTCTCGGCCTCGTAGTCGGTGGTGCCGATGTTCGGCGTGCCCTTGAAGGCCATGTGCTCGAACATGTGGGCGAGCCCGGTGATCCCGGGGACCTCCTGGGCCGACCCGGCGTCGACGTAGGTCGAGAAGGAGAAGACCGGGGCCAGGGGCCGCTCGTAGATGATGAAGGTCCACCCGTTGGCCAGCTTGTGGACGGTCACCTTCTTCTCCGCCTGGGCCAGGTCCTGGGCCAGGGCGGGCCCCGCCGCGATCAGGCCGGCGAGGGCCAGGGAAGCGGCGGCGCAGAGCAGGCGGGTCAGGGCCCGGCTGGGGGAGCGGCCGGGCCAGCGCGGCGTTCGACGGTGATTCATGGTCACCTCGCGAGGTCGTTCGTGATCGGGGGAAACAGGAAACACATCTTACCGCAGCCCCGGGCGGTCCCGGCGGGGGTCACTTCGCCGCCGACTCCAGCTCGTCCGCGAGCGCCGCGGCGCCGTACACCTTCCTCAGCGTCTCGAGGATCGCCCGCACGTCCACCGACACCGAGCGCGCCGACACCTCGTCGTAGACGAACTTGTTCGGGTGGCTCTGCATGTTGCCGTCGAAGACGAGGCCGACCAGCCGTCCCCCGCGGTCCACGACGGGGCTGCCGGAGTTTCCGCCGGTGATGTCGTTGGTGCTGACGAAGTTGAGCGGCGTGGTCAGCGCGAGCTCGCGCTGGTGCGAGGCGATGCCCGCGGGAAGCGCGAAATCCCCCTTGTTCCCGAAGGCGATCGAACGGTCGAGAAGCCCGAGGAAGGTCGTGAAGGAGGGGACGAGCGTGGTGGCGAACGGGTAGCCCGAGATCCGGCCGAAGGAGAAGCGCAGCGTTCCCGAGGCGTCGGGGTACGAGTCGGTGCCGTAGACCGCGAACCGGGCTTCCGCGATCGCCGACAGGCCCTTCTCCTCCACGGCCTCGACATGGTCGCGGAACTGGTTCTGCGTTTCGCGCAGGCCCGGCTCCACCCGGCGGGCGAGCTCGATCAGGGGGTCGCGGCTCGCGGCGACGCCGCGCCCGCCGTTCTCCAGGAGCTGGCGCCGCACCTCCCTGTCGTCGAGCCGGGTGCCCTCGATCGCCCGGGCCGCGAGCGCCTCCGGCGTCGCGCCCGCCAGCACGGCCCGGACGAAGGGATCGTCCGCGCCGAGCCCCTGGGCCATGCTCTTCAGCTCGTAGGCCAGGAGGACCTCCTCGAGGTCCTTGTAGGTGGGGCCGGGGTTGCGGAGAGCGCGGAGAAGGTCGGCCAGCTCGGCCTCGTGGAATCCCTCGAGGCGGTCGGCGTCGGGCCTGGGTGCTTCCTGCGCGTAGCGGACGATGTCGATGGCCGCGGAGAGCAGCCCGCGGGCCCCGAGACTGCGCTTCCAGAGACGCTCCTTTTCGTGAGCGCGCGCCCAGGCGATCGCCCCGTCCAGCTCGGACCAGGCGCTTCGACTGGCCGACAGGGCCGGGTTCGCTTCGAGCTTCGCGATGAGCGCCGCCTCCTCCGCGCGCTTGCGCTCCATCAGGGCGGGGTCCTTCAGTCCCTCGTACTCCCCCTCGAGCGCCTTGAGGGAGTTCTCGACGAAGTAGAGGCGCGTCCGCGCCCGGCGGGCCTGCTCCGGCCCACGCGCGCTGAAGGCGACGAGCAGCTCGCGCATCGCCTTCTGCCGGGCGATGCTCGCGGGGTGCGTCAGGTCGCGCCGGTACATCAGCATGTTGTAGGTCTCGAGGCGCCCGGTCGTCCTCGGGTGGCCGGAGACGAAGACAAGGTCCCCGTCCGATGCCCCCGCCGGATTGATCTTCAGGTAATGCGGCACGCGGGCCGGATGGCCATCCTCCCACGCGCGGAAGAACGCGAAGTCGAGCTCGTGGCGCGGATAGGTGAAGTTGTCCGCGTCGCCTCCGAAGAAGGCGGCCTGGATCTCGGGGGCGAAGACGAGCCGGACGTCCGAGTATTCCCTGTAGCGGTAGAGGTAGTGCTTCGCCGAGCCGTAGAGGGTGACGACCGCGCACTTGAGCTTCGTCGTCCGGTTGCACTCGTCGGCGGCCAGGGCGGAGGCCGCATCGTGGGCGAGCTTCGCCTCGCGCCGCGGAGGCGCCCGGCTTCACGGCCCGGTCGATGCGATCGGTCACGTCCTCGATCGACTGCAGGACCTCGACCGCGAGACCGGGGATCGGGAGCTCCCCGGCGTGGGTCTTCGCGTAGAAGCCGTCGCGCACGTAGTTGTGCTCGGGCGTCGCGAGCCGCTGCAGGGATCCGAGCGCCACGTGGTGGTTCGTGAGGATCAGCCCGTCGGGGGCGACGAACGAACCGCTGGCGCCGATCCTGACCGAGGAGAGCCGGAGGTGGTCGAGCCATTCCGCCGTCGGAGCGAACCCGTACCTCTCCTGCAGCTCCTTCTTCGGGAGCTGGTCGTAGGTCCACATCCCCTCGTCGGCGAAGCAGCCCGTTCCGGCCGCACCCATCGCGGCCATCGCGAGCGCGAGAGCGCCGATCGCGAACCGCCCTGCGAGCCTCTTCATGCTGTCTCCTTGTCTGCGGCTGCGATCCCCGAGCGCCCGACCGCGAATCCCGGGATTGTAGCAGCGGGGGCGGGAACCGCTAGCGGTCCCCGCCCCGCGCCAGGGCGTCCGCGAGCCCCCTGCGGGCCGGCTCGAGCGTCGGGTTGATCCTCAGCGCGGCCTGGTAGTGGACGATCGCCTGGTCGGTGTCCCCGAGCCGGAGCAGGACGGCGGCCAGATTGTTGTGGGCTTCCGCCGAACCCGGGTTCAGGCGCAGCGCCTCGCCGTACTCGCGGGCCGCGTCCTGGTCCCGGCCGCTCCTCGAGAGCGCGATCGCCAGGTTGTAGTGGATCACGGAGTTCGCGGGCTGGCCCTCGATGGCGGCGAGATACTCGGGAATCGCCTCCGCATACCGGCCCAGCGCCGCGAGCGCGTTGGCGAGGTCGTTGTGGGCTTCGGCGTCGCGGGGGCGGGTCGCGAGCGCGGCGCGGAACCGCCGTTCAGCCTCGGCGTACGCGATCCTGGCCTCGTCGCTGCTCCCCCGGGACGCGGCCGCGTTTCCCCGGTCCATGAGGGCGAGCCCGAGGTTCACGTTCGCGGCAACGCTCGACGGGTTCACCTTCAGCGTCTGCTCGAACAGGGCCGGGCTCTCGCGCCAATGGAATGACTGCAGGTGGGCCAGCAGCCCGAACGGGGCCAGGAGGACCAGGGCCACCGCGGCCCTCGGCGCGGGCGCGAGACGGGACAGGCCGAAGCCGAGGGCCAGGGCCGGGCCGAGCATGGCCAGGTAGACGTAGTGGTCGGCGGCGGTGGAGTAGTACTGGAAGTTGAACTTGGCGAGGCCGAGCGTCGGCAGCAGGCCCAGGACAAAGACGGCGCCCGCGACCGGGGCCCAGGGCGCCTTCCGGCGCAGGAGCCAGAGCGCGCACGCCGCCGAGGCGGCTACGATCCAGGTGACCCACAGGGGGCCGCTCGCGACGAGCCAGTCGGGACTGCGCCCGTAGTCGATTCCGAGCCGCAGCGGCGCGATCAGGCGGCCCAGGTAGAAGGCGAGCGCGTCGAGAGCGACCAGGGGACGCGCCCAGGGCGGGGAGGAGAAGCCGGAGGTGCTGGCCTGGACGAGACGCGCGACGAGCACGATCGGGGCCGCGATCACGGCCCAGGGGAACAGGGTCCGCGCGATCCCCCTCCAGTCCGATCCTCCCATCCACCAGCGCAGGAGCGCGGCGATCGGGATCGCGGCGAGGGCGGATGGCTTGGAGAGCATCGCGAGCGGCAGGAGGACCGTGGCGGCGAGGTACGCGCGCCGGCGCGCGACGGGGCTCCCTTCAGGGGCCTCCGAGCGGAGATAGAAGTGGATCGCGGCGAGCGCGAGCGTCCCGCCGAGAACATCCTTCAGGCCCGAGGCCCACGCGACGGCCTCGACCTGCAGGGGATGGATCGAGAAGAGGAGCGCTCCGGCGGCGCCCCCCACTCCGCGGCGGGTCCCGGCGCCGCGCGCGCCCGCAGCAGGCGCGAGAGGATGGCGAAGACCAGGATTGCGGCGAGCAGGTGCAGCGCGAGGCTCGCGGCGTGAAAGGGGAACGGGCTCAGCCAGCCCCCCCCGGCGGAATCGGGCGCAGCGCGCCGGGTCAGCGCCGCAATCGCCGCCCAGACCGTGTAGGTCACCGGCACGTACAGGTCCATGTAAGGGTGGGCGGGATTCCAGTATTTCAGGACGCTGCCGAAGGTGGGCGGGTTGAGGTCGGGGTTGCGGGCGATGGTATCCGGGTCGTCCCAGTAGTCGAGGAAGCCGGCGCCGAGGACCGGCCAGAGGACCGCGGCCGTGATCGCCGCCACCAGGAGAATTGTCCCGATGGGGGCTTTTCCCCGCGGCCGCCCGCGGCGGGGTCCCGCCGGGGGATCGCCCGGCGGCGCGCCGGGCGCCGTGCCCGCCGCGCCCGAAGCCACGTGCTGTCCGGATCTTCTGCGCTTTCCCACGGTCCCACGGATTGTAGCGCGAAGGGTCGCGGCGCCGTCCCGGTGCGGCGAAGCCGGCGGCGCGCGGCCGGCGTATAACTGTTCGGGACGACGGGAGGACGTGCGTGAACGAGTATGCTTCGCTCGCTGTTCAGATCGCCGCGGGGATCGGGCTCGCGGCCTGCGCGGGGCTGAGGGCATTCCTTCCCCTGTTCGTGACCGGCGCCGCCGCCCGGCTGGGCTGGATCACGCTCGGGGACCACTTCGCCTGGCTCTCCTCGTGGCCCGCCCTCGTCATCTTCGGAGTCGCCGTGGTGACCGAGATGCTCGGGGACAAGATCCCGGTGGTGGACCACGCGCTCGACGTGCTGCAGGCGCTGCTGAAGCCGGCGGCCGGCGCGATCCTCGTGGCCGCCGTCGTCACCGACCTGACGCCGCTCCAGTCCGTCGTCCTCGGCATCATCGCGGGCGGCTCCGCCGCGGGGCTGTTTCACCTCGCGAAGGCGAAGGTCCGCCTGGCCTCGACGATCTTCTCGGGCGGGCTCGCCAACCCGCTCATCTCCCTGGCCGAGGACGCCCTCTCCCTGGTCGGCACGGTTCTCGCGCTCGTCGTCCCGCTTCTCATGCTGGCCACCCTGCTCGGGAGCCTCCTCGTCGTCGGCCTGTTCCTGCTGCTGCGAAACCCCGGCGCCGCTGGAGAGTGACGCCGCCCGCCGGCCTGCAGGGCAAGCGACGGCAAACGGAGGCAAACTGGCAGAGGAGGCCGAGGGCGCGCCGGCAAGCCCGGAGCGGGCGTCCGAACGAGCCGGCACGGCCGTGGCGTGATTGACCGGCTCATGCGAGTGAGGAAGCCGTGCGCGCCCTGCCGCCTTTCCGGTTTCGCGCACGAAGCGGAGGGCGCCGGCGCGTCCGAGGCCGGAGTTGCTGAGTGAGTGACCAGGGCCGGAGCGGGCGCCGGCGCGCCCGCCGCTCAGACCTGGCGCAGCGCCTGCGTGATGGGCGCGCGCGCGGCGAGGCGGGCCGGGAGCAGGCCGCCGAGCGCCCCGATCACCGCCGAGAAGGCGATGCCGAGCGCCACGAGCACCGGCGTGACGCGGAAGGCGAACGAGACCTCGCTGAATGTGTCCCAGTTGCTGGTCCCCGTCGTCACCCCGTCGACCGCGAGCCAGGTGATGACCATCCCGACGGCGCCCCCCGGCGAGCCCCAGCACGAGCGCCTCGGCCAGATAGGCGATCATGATCGCCCCGCGCGAGAAGCCGATCGCGCGCAGCGTCCCGATCTCCCTGGACCTCGAGGAGACGGCGGCGTACATCGTGTTCGCCGCGCCGAAGCCGGCGCCGACGGCCAGGATCGTCGCCAGGAACACCCCCGCCACCTGGATCGGCGCGGCCTGGCGCGTCTGCTCGGCGTAATACTGGCTTTCGGGGATCGCCTTCAGCTTCAGCCGCTGGTCCCCCGCGATCGCGCCCTGGATGGCCGCGACCGCGGACGGGTCCGCCGCCCGCAGCAGGACGACCGAGTACCCCGCGCGCTTGAAGGCGTCGCGCAGGTCCGTCACGTCCCCGATGAGCTCCGAATCGTGCGCCGAGCCGCCCGCCTCGAAGATGCCGACGATCCGGAAGCCGCGCCGCTGCAGGGCGAGCGTCTCGCCGAGCCCGCAGTTCTCGAACTTCTTCGCGATCGAGCGGCTCGCGATCAGCTCGGACTTGCCGGGCTCGAAGGGGCGCCCCTGGAGGATCCGGAGCTCCCGGTGGGCCCCGAGCCCCTCGGGGGCGATGCCGCGCAGGGTGACGTTTGCGCCGCTCGTGGTCCCCCGCTTGTTCTTGTTCACGACCACGACCAGCTCCCCCGTCGCGACCGGCGTGCCGTCGGGGTTCTTCGCGACGCCCGGGAGGGTCCCGAGGATCCGGGCCTGCTCGAGGGAGACGCCGCTCTGCACCTCGCTCGTGGCCCCTTCCCTCATGACCATCACGTTCTGCGGGTCCCCGGTGTTCCGGAAGGTGTACTTGAGCCCGGCGGCGAGCGACATCATGGTGGAGAAGACCGCGACGACGAGAGCGAGGCAGACGACCGTGGTGACCGTCGAAACCCTCCGGACGAACAGGCCCCGCAGGTTGACCTTGAAGGGGATCGCCATCACGCCACCTTCCGCAGCCCATCGACCACGCGAAGGCGCGCCGCGGAAATGCCGGGGATCAGGCCGCTCACGAGGCCGATCGCGACCGCGGTCCCGACCGCGATGAGCGCCGTCCCGCCGGTGAGGCTCATCGGCCACCAGATCATCGGCAGCCTGAAGCCGGTCATGTTGAAGAGAAGGACGCTCAGCAGGCACCCGAGGGCGCAGGCGACGAGGGCGATCAGGACCGACTCGGCGAGGATCGCGCCGAGGATGAGGCCCGGGGTGAAGCCGAGCGCCTTGAGGACGGCGACCTCGGTGGTCCTCTCCCTGACCGCCATCGCCATCGTGTTGGCGGAGACCATCAGGATGGCGGCGCCGACGACGAGGCTGAGCATCTTGAGGAGGCCCTGCACGTTCCCCATCATCGAGACGAACCCGAGCTGGAACTGCTTCTCGGTCTCGGTCAGCGTCTCGGCCTCCGAGTTCGAGAACATCGCGTCCACGGCCCGCTGCACGGCGGAGATGTTCTCCGCGGAATCGACCTTGAGCCAGTAGCTCCCCACCTCGCCGGGCCGGCCGGCCAGCTCCTCGAGGTAGTCGCGCTGGAAGTAGAGGGCTTTCTCGTCGTCCGCGCTGACCTTCGAGGTGAAGATGCCCCGCAGGGTCAGCTCGAGATCGGCCGGGTAGATGTCCCCCTTGATCGCGATGTTGTCGCCGAGCTTCCAGCCGTACTTGTCGACGAGCGCCTTGCCGGCGATCGCGCCGCGCCGGTCGCCGACCCAGGCCCTGGCCTGCCCGGGATCGATCGGCCTCTCGTCGCCGGTGATGTCCAGGTAGGTCCGGGGATCGACCGCGAACCGGGCGAAGAAGTTGTCCCAGTTCTGGTCCCTGTAGATCCCGCCGAACCAGCTCGTGGGGGAGACGCCCGTCACGTGCGGGACCCGCTTGAGCTTCTCCCAGTAGGCCTCGGGGAGGGGGTTCGTCAGGGAGACCTTGTGGCGGACGATGAGCCGCAGGTGCCCCTCGTCGCCGGCGTCGGTGTTCTCGATGCCGCGCAGCACGCTGACGAGCGTGTTGACGATGAAGATCGACGCCGCGAGGGAGACGACCGTCAGGATCGTCCGCCGCTTGTTCCTCAGGACGTTCTTGAGGACGAACCGCCAGAGCTTCATCGCGCTATGCCGCCGGCCCGGGGACGTCCGTGAAGACGCCCTTGTCGAGGTGCATCACCTTGTGCGCGTGCTCGGCCGCCCTCGGATCGTGCGTGACCATGACGATGGTCTTCTCGAGCTCCGAGTTCAGCTTCGCGATGAGGCCGAGGATCTCCGAGGCGGACCTGGCGTCGAGGTCCCCGGTCGGCTCGTCGGCCACGAGCAGCGTCGGGTCGCTGACCACCGCGCGCGCGATGGCGACGCGCTGCTCCTGTCCCCCGGAGAGCTGGCGCGGGTAGTGCCGGGTGCGATCGGACAGCCCCACGAGCTCGAGCGCGGTCATCACGTGCTCGCGCCGCTCCTTCCTCGAGAGCTTCGTGAGCAGCAGCGGCAGCTCGACGTTCTCGTACGCGGTCAGGACGGGGATCAGGTTGTAGAGCTGGAAGATGAACCCGACGTGCCGGGCCCGCCAGCGCGTGAGCGACCGCGTCCGGAAGCGAGGCGATGTCGACCCCGTCGATGACGATCCTCCCGGCGGTCGGCCGGTCGATGCCGGCGATCAGGTTGAGGAGCGTCGATTTGCCCGAGCCGGAGGGGCCCATGAGGGCCAGGAACTCGCCCCGGGCGATCCCGAAGGAGACCCGGTCGAGCACCGGGATCGTGACCTGGTCCCGGCGGTAGACCTTGCTCACGTTCTCGATCCGGATCAGCCGCCCGTTCGCTCCGCTCCGCCCGCGCCGGCGGCTTCACTTCCCTGACCACGGATCTTCCTCCCCTCCGCGAGGCCGGCCGGCGGATCGACCACGACCGATTCGCCCCCGGCGAGACCCGAGCGGATCTCGGCCATCCCCTCCGCCTCGCCCGCCACCTCGACGCGCACCGCGTGGACCGTCTCCCCCTCGACCACGTAGACGCGCCGGACCCCGTCGGCGCCGGTCGCGATGGCGCGGACCGTGACCCGGGGAAGGGGATGCGCCGGCGCCGCGGCCGCTTCGGCGGACTCGAGGAACGTCACCTTCGCTCCCATGTCGGGGCGCAGGAGGTCCCCCGGGTCCACGATGCCGACCTTCACCTGCACCGTCGCCTTCTGCCGGTCCGCCGTCGGGATCACCTGCCGGATCTCCCCCCGGTAGACCTTCTCGGGGAACGAGTCGGCGACGATCCGGGCAGGCTGGCCCTGCCGCAGGCGCGCGATGTACGACTCGTTGACGTCCACCTCGGCCTCGAGCG
Source organism: uncultured Acidobacteriota bacterium (assembly GCA_963747925.1). Classification (GTDB taxonomy): domain Bacteria; phylum Acidobacteriota; class Polarisedimenticolia; order QHYA01; family CAVVHA01; genus CAVVHA01. Next base: position 315,886 of record CAVVHA010000008.1, on the reverse strand, counting down.
TCGCGAGGTCCGCCATGGTGACGATCGAGCCGCGCGAGGAGGGGCGCCCCGCCGCCGCGGGGGCGACGGTCTCGCCCTCCTCGGCATCCTTGGTGAGAACGGTCCCCGTGAAAGGGGCCCGGATGCTGGTGTCCTCGACGGCGACGGCGGAGGCGCGCACGACGGCCTCGGCGGTCATGACGGCCGCCTGCTGCGAGCGGACGCGCGCTTCCTGGGCGGCCAGGCGCGATTCGGCGACGTCGTAGTCCGCGCCGGAGATCACGCCCTCCGCGAGAAGGGCCCGGGCCCGGTCGAACTCCTTGCGGTACTGCGCCAGGTTCGCCTGGGCCTCGACGAGGTTCGCCCGGGCCTCCTCCAGCGAGGAACGGGAGGCCTCGAGGTTCGCGACGACGTCGTGGTTCTGAAGACGGCCGATGACCTCTCCCTCCCGGACCCTGTCCCCCTCCTCGGGGCCGAGCCACTCGAGCAGGCCCGCCACCTTGGGGCCGACCCCGGCCTTGCGGCGGGCGACGATGTACCCCGAGGCGGTGAGGACCGAGCCGCCTCCGCCCCCGACATCGGGCGGGAGGACGGTGGCGATCGTGACCTCGAGGGGGCGGACGCCGGCGGAGACCTTCCACCAGGCGAAGGCGGCGCCGGCGATGACGAGGATGACGACGAGGGCCGCGACGACCGGGCCCCGGCGGCGGGGCTCGAGCAAGCTCGTCGTCGCGCCGGATCCGCAGGCGGGACACGTCCGGTGCGCTCATGTTCGGACTCTCGGGGGACATGGAAAGAGAGAGGGAGTATATCCGCTTCCCGGGGGTCCGGAAAGGGGCCTCCGGGCCGGCCTCCTTGCGCCTTCCCGCGATTCCGCTATCCTTTGAGGCTTGGGACAACGTCGTTTCACGAGGAGGTACCGGTGAGCCTGAATCGATCGACGGGGAAGGCGGCCGTGCGGAGGGCCGTGAAGGCGCGGGGCGTCATCGCCGCGATGGGGGCCGGCGCGGCCCTGGCCGTCGCGCTGCTGCTGGGCGGCGCGGGCCTGGCGGTGGCCGAGACGCACCGCGATCCAAAGGCGGTCGAGATCGCGAACGCCGTCGAGCAGGCGGTCGCCCCCGGCGGGGGCTGGGAGAAGGTCGCGGCCCTGCAGTTCACCTTCCGCGTGGCGAAGGACGGCGCGGTCAAGGCCGACTACCGCCACCTGTGGGACGTCCGCACCGGGCAGTACCGGGTGGACTGGACCGAGCCGGACGGCTCCGGGCGATGCGTGATCTTCGACCTCGCCACGAAGCAGGGCAAGGCCTACCGGCACCTGCTCCCGCCGGTCTCCCGCAAGCCGGGCGGGGAGGAGGAGCCGCTTCCCAACCCGATCGTCGGCTGGTTCACGATCCATCGAGATCCGCGCGCGAAAGATGATCCAGGAGGCCTACGCGCGCTTCATCAACGACACCTACTGGCTGCTGATGCCGCTCAAGATGAAGGACCCGGGCGTGAACCTCGATTACGACGGCGAGGTGAAGCGGGACGGGGAGACCTACGACGTGGTCAAGCTGACCTTCGACCACGTGGGCCTGACGCCCGGGGACACCTACTGGGTCTTCGTGAACCGCAGGACCCACCTCGTGGACCGCTGGGAGTACATCCTGCAGGACGAGGGCGCGACGAAGGGACGCCGAACGCCGCGCAGGCCGCGGGCGGGGAGAAGCCGAAGGGCGCCGCCGGCCGCGGCGGGCGCCGACAGCGCGAAGCGACCGGGTCCGCTCCCGCGGCGGCGGCGCCGCCGCCGGCCCCCGAGAGGACCGCGTGGACCTGGACGGACTGGCAGTCGTTCGGACCGCTGACGCTGGCCACCACCAAGTCCAGGGTGGGCGGCTCGGCCGTCATCCAGTTCCGGAACGTCGAGGTGCTGAAGGAGATCCCGGCGGGCGCGTTCGACCCGCCGAAGTGATCAGAACATGTTGAGCTGAAGGCGCGCCGCCTCGGACATCATGGCGGGCGTCCACGGCGGATCCCACACGACCTCGACCGAGGCGCCGGTCACTCCCTCGACGGAGCGGACCTTCGCCTCCACCTCGGGCGGAAGCGACTCCGCGACCGGGCACATGGGCGAGGTCAGCGTCATCTGGACCGCGACCGCCCCGGCGGGGTCGACCTTGACGCTGTAGACCAGGCCGAGGTCGTAGATGTTCACGGGGATCTCGGGATCGAAGCAGGTCCGGATCGCCTCGATCACCCGCTCGTTCAGCTGCTCGGTGTCCATGGGGGCTCCCTACTCGGTGGAGATGGCCTCGTGGCGGCCTTCGAGAGCGGCCCGGAGGGTGTGCCAGGCGAGGGTCGCGCACTTCACGCGCGTCGGGAACTCGCTGACCCCGGAGAAGACGGCGAGCTTTCCCAGGGGGGCCGTGCCCCCCTCGGGAAGCAGGCACCCCGTGACCAGGCGGCGGAAGCTCTCGAACAGGGCGGCGGCGTCGGCCTCGGTCTTTCCCTTGAGGGCCTCGGTCATCATCGAGGCCGAGGCCTTCGAAACGGCGCACCCCGAGCCCTCGAACGCCACCTCGCGGATCACGCCCCCCTCGACGAGGAGATGAACGGTGATGTGGTCGCCGCAGAGGGGATTGAACCCCTCGGCCGAGCGGTTGGCGGAGGCGGGCCTGCCGAAGTTCCGCGGGCGCTTGTTGTGGTCCAGGATCACTTCCTGGTAGAGGTCGGTCAGTTCGGACATCAGCGGAAGATCTCGATCACCTTGTGGAGGCCGCGCACGAGAACGTCGATCTCGTCGCGGGTATTGTACAGGGCCGGCGACACGCGCGTCGTCGCGGGGACGCCGTAGCGCGCCATGAGGGGCTGCGTGCAGTGGTGCCCCGCGCGGACCGCGATCCCCTCGCGGTCGAGAATGCTGCCGATGTCGTGGGGGTGGATCCCCTCGATCTCGAACGAGACGACGCTCGACTTCTCGGCGGCGGTGCCGATCAGGCGCACGCCCGGGACGCCGGAGATCGCCTCCATGGCGTACCGCGTCAGGTCGTTCTCGTGGACCGCGACGGCCGACCGGTCCAGCCCGCTGAGCCAGTCCACGGCGGCCCCCAGCCCGATCACGCCGGCGATGTTCGGCGTGCCGGCCTCGAACTTGTGGGGAAGGCGGTTGTAGGTCGTCTTCTCGAAGGTGACGGAGCTGATCATGTCCCCGCCGGACTGGTACGGAGGCATCGCCTCGAGGAGCTTCCGCTTGCCGTAGAGCACGCCGATCCCCGACGGGGCGTACATCTTGTGCCCGGAGAAGGCGTAGAAATCGACGTCGAGCTCGCGGACGTCGATCGGGAGGTGCGCCGCCGCCTGGGCCCCGTCCACGAGGACCGGGACGCCGTGGGCGTGCGCGGACTGGATCATCCGGCGGATCGGGTTGATCGTCCCGAGCGCGTTCGACAGGTGGACCACCGCGACGAGGCGCGTCCTCGGCCCCAGCATCCTCTCGTACTCGTCCAGCAGCAGCTCGCCCGCGTCGTTGATCGGGACGACGCGCAGGCGTGCGCCCTTCTCCTCGCAGAGGATCTGCCAGGGGACGATGTTCGAGTGGTGCTCCATCGTGGTGATCACGACCTCGTCGCCGGGCCCGACGTGCGCCCGGCCGTAGGTCTGGGCGACGAGGTTGATCCCCTCGGTCGTCCCGCGCGTGAAGATGATCTCCGCGGACTCCGAGGAGTTCACGAAGCGGTGGACCTTGTAGCGGGCGTCCTCGAACGCCTTCGTCGCGCGCTCGCTGAGGGCGTGCAGGCCGCGGTGGATGTTCGAGTTGTACTCGGTGTAGAACTGGTTGACCGCGAGGATCACCGGCCGCGGCTTGTGGGTCGTGGCCGCGTTGTCGAGATAGACGAGCGGCCTGCCGTGCACGATGGTGCGGAGGATGGGGAACTCCCGCCGGATCTTCCGGACGTCGAACGGCCGGACGATCCGGGCGACGCCGGACGTGACCGGCTGGGCCGCGGACTTCATGACGCCTCCCCGGCTCCGCCGCCCGAGGAGAGCAGGGACGGCGACCCGCTCCTCGACGCGGGCCCTGAGGGCCTGGAGCTTCATCGGCGCGATCGCCTCGCTCGCGAAGGCGCGGATCAGCAGCGCGCGGGCGGTGTCCAGGCCGAGGCCCCGCGAGCGCAGGTAGAAGAGCATGGTTTCGTCGAGGCGGCCGATCGTGGCCGCGTGGGCGCACTTCACGTCGTCGGCGCGGATCTCGAGCTGCGGCTTCGTGTCGACCAGCGCGCCGTCGGAAAGGAGCAGGTTCCGGTTCACCTGCCGGGAGTCGGTCTTCTGGGCGTCGGGCCGCACCACGACCTTCCCGTCGAAGACGCCGCGGGCCCGCCCGTCGAGGATCCCCTTGTAGAGCTCGCGGCTGGTGCCGTGGGCGCGGGCGTGGTCGATCAGCGTGTGGTTGTCGACATGCTGGGCGCCGCGCGCGATGAACAGCCCGTTCAGCGAGCACTCCGCCCCCTCGCCGAGGAGGACGTTGAGGTCGTTGCGGACGAGGCTCCCGCCGAGGGAGACCGAGTGGGAGGCCATCATGCTTCCGCCGGCGAGCCGGGCCTGGGTGGTCGCGATGTGGAAGGCGCCCGTGGGCTCGTCCTGGAGCTTGTAGTGCTCGAGGACCGCGCCGTCCCCGGCGGCGATCTCGGTCACGGCGTTCGTGAGGGTGGCGCCGCTCGCCGCGGGGCCGGAGTCGCCCCTGTCGCGGGGGGACGGGACAGTGCCGCCCGGACCGCCCGCCCGGTCCTGCCGGCTCCCGGCGTCCGCGCCCGGGGCCCCGGCGCGGACCCCCGCATAGCTCTCGATCACCGTCGCGTGGCTTCCCCTGCCGAGGAGCAGCAGGTGACGCGGCGAGGCCAGGGGGGGCGCGTCGCCGGGGGCGTCGGCGCTCCGAGGCGAGGTGCACGATCAGGACCGGCTCTTCGAGCACGACCCCGTCAGGGACGAACAGGAACGCTCCGTCCTCGAAGAAGGCCGTGTTCAGGGCGACGAATGCGTGGTTCTCGAACGAGGCGTGCCTGCCGAGGTGCTCCTCCACGAGGGCCCGGCTCGTCGCGAGAGCCTCGCCGAGGCTTCCGAGCTTCACGCCGCGCGGCAGCGCCCGCGCCGTGGAGAGGCCCGGCGCGAATCGGCCGTTCACGAAGACCAGCCGGTGGGCCGCTTCGAGGCCGTACGAGGCCTCCATCACGGACCGCGAAGCGCCGCCGCGAGACCGCGCCGCGGGACTGCGCGGCGGCAGCGGGTGATCCCCCGCGGTCCGGAGGCCGCCGCGAGCGAAGGGGATCCTCCCGATCGGGGCGACGCTCGTGAAGCGCCATTCCTCGTCGCGGGTGGTGGGAAGGCCGAGAGCAGCGAAGCGGTCGAACGCCGCCCGGCGCAACGGCTCGAGCCACGGGGCGCGGCCGTCCGCGGCGCGGCCCGCGAACCGCGCGAGCTGCGCCAGCCTCGAACGGAGTCTGCTCCCGGGGAGCCGCCGCCTTCTTCGTGTCCGTCGATCCGATGCCCGATCTCGTCATGCCGCTGCCGTTCCGTTTCCCCGGTTGACTCCGCGGGAGCCCCGCAGGCCCCGCGCCCGTCCGCGCCACGCGGCGCGCGATTCGCTCCTTCGCCGGCCACAGCGAGCGCCGCGATCACCGCCGCGCCGCCCCGTTCTCTTCGCCGATCCACTCGTAGCCCTGCTCCTCGAGCTGAAGGGCCAGCTCCTTGCCGCCGGTCTTGACGATCTTCCCGTCGGAGAGGACGTGCACGCGGTCGGGAACGATGTAGTTCAGGAGCCGCTGGTAGTGGGTGACGAGGATCATCGCGCGGTCGCCGCCGCGCAGGGCGTTGACGCCCTTCGAAACCACCCGCAGCGCGTCGATGTCGAGGCCCGAGTCGGTCTCGTCGAGGATCGCCAGCTTCGGGTCGAGCACCGCCATCTGCAGGATCTCGTTGCGCTTCTTCTCGCCGCCGGAGAACCCCTCGTTCACCGCCCGGTTCATCAGGCTCTCGTTCATCTCGACGAGCGCCATCTTCTGCTTCGCGAGGGCCAGGAAGTCCATCGCGTCCAGCTCCTCGAGGCCGCGGTGCTTGCGGATCGCGTTGAGCCCCGCCTTCAGCAGGTACATGTTGCTGACGCCGGGGATCTCGACGGGGTACTGGAACGCGAGGAAGACCCCCTCGCGCGCCCGCTCCTCCGGCGGCATCGCGAGCAGGTCCTTCCCCTGGTACAGGACCTGGCCGTCCGTGACCTCGTAGTTCTCGCGCCCGGCCAGGACGTGGGCGAGCGTGCTCTTGCCCGAGCCGTTCGGCCCCATGATCGCGTGCACTTCCCCGGCCTCGACGGTGAGGTCGATCCCCTTGAGGACCTGCTTCTCGCCCGCCTTCGCCCTGAGGTTCCTGATTTCCAGCATGGCCATCGTCATCGGCTCCGATCTCGATTCGCCGCGCGCGCCCGGCGGCTTACCCGACGCTCCCCTCGAGGCTGACCCCGAGGAGCTTCTGCGCCTCCACGGCGAACTCCATGGGCAGCTCGCGGAAGACTTCCTTGCAGAACCCGTTCACGATCATCGACACCGCGTCCTCGGTCGAGAGGCCGCGCTGCCGGCAGTAGAAGAGCTGGTCCTCGCCGACCTTCGAGGTCGACGCTTCGTGCTCGAGCTGGGCGGTGGGGTTGCTCACCTCGACGTAGGGGAACGTGTGGGCCCCGCACTTGTCGCCCATCAGGAGGGAGTCGCACTGGCTGTAGTTCCGCGCCCCGTCGGCCCCCTTCATGATCTTCACCTGGCCGCGGTAGGTGTTCTGCCCGTGGCCCGCCGAGATCCCCTTCGAGACGATCGTGCTCCGGGTGTTCTTCCCGATGTGGATCATCTTGGTGCCGGTGTCGGCCTGCTGGCGGTGGTTCGTCACGGCGACCGAGTAGAACTCGCCCACCGAGTTGTCGCCCAGCAGGATGCAGCCCGGGTACTTCCACGTGATCGCCGAGCCGGTCTCGACCTGGGTCCAGGAGATCTTCGAGTTCGCGCCCGCGCACTTGCCGCGCTTGGTGACGAAGTTGTAGATCCCGCCCCGTCCCTCCTTGTCGCCCGGGTACCAGTTCTGCACGGTGGAGTACTTGATGGTGGCGCCCTCGAGCGCGACCAGCTCCACGACGGCGGCGTGCAGCTGGTTCTCGTCGCGCATCGGGGCCGTGCAGCCCTCGAGGTAGCTCACGTACGCGCCCGCGTCCGCGACGATGAGCGTCCGCTCGAACTGCCCCGTGTTCGAGGCGTTGATGCGGAAGTACGTCGAGAGCTCCATGGGGCAGCGGACCCCCTTCGGGATGTAGCAGAACGAGCCGTCGCTGAAGACCGCCGAGTTGAGGGCGGCGAAGAAGTTGTCCGTGTGGGGCACCACCGAGCCCAGGTACTTCCGGACGAGGTCGGGATGCTCGCGCACCGCCTCGCTGAAGGAGCAGAAGACGATCCCGAGCTCGCCGAGCTTCGCCTTGAAGGTGGTCGCCACCGAGACGCTGTCGAAGACGGCGTCCACGGCCACCCCCGCGAGCAGCTCCTGTTCCTTCAGCGGGATCCCCAGCTTCTCGTAGGTCTTGAGGATCTCCGGGTCGAGCTCGTCGAGGCTCTGGGGCCCCTTCTTCATCCTCGGGGCGGAGTAGTAGACGATGCTGTTGTAGTCGATCGGGGGGTAGGTGACGTTCGCCCAGGTGGGCTCGGTCATCGTGAGCCAGTGGCGGTACGCCTTCAGCCGCCACTCGAGCATGAACTCCGGCTCGTTCTTCTTGCGGGAGATCACCCGGATGATCTCCTCGCTCAGCCCCGGCGGGATCCCGTCGGCCTCGACGTCGGTGACGAACCCGTACTTGTACTCGCCGCCGGTCAGCTCGGCGAGGGCGCGGCCCTGGGCGTTCTCGTCCTTCTTGCCGCGGGAGGGCCTGGTCGCTGCGGGCTTCTTCGCCCGCTCCTGCGGAGCGCTCATGTCAACCTCTCGAGCCCGCCCCCGTGGAGCCCGCGGGGGGAGCCGGCGCTTTTCCGGTTTCGGCGAGGCGCGAAGGGGCGATGGAGAGCAGGTTCTGCGGAAGGCTGTCCTTGAACCGGCTCGCGAGGCGCTCCTCCTGCATGCAGAGGTCCGCCAGGGAGGTCCCCTTCAGGACCTGGTGAATGATGTCGCCCAGGACCTGCCAGATCGAGCGGATCGAGCAGTCGGTCTGGTGCGTGCAGACCGAGAGGGCCCCGGGGTGGCTGTTGCAGTACTCGGTCGGGAAGAGCGGATCGCCGAGGGAGTTGAGGACCTCTTCGACGCTGATCTCGCTGGCCGGGCGGGCGAGCACGTACCCGCCGCCCCTCCCGCGGACGCTGTCGACGAAGCCGGCCTGGCGCAGGGCCGACATCAGCTTGCCCACGTAGGGGGTCGTCAGCCCTTCCATGTCCGCGATCTCCGCCACGGTCACGGAACTCCCCTCGGGCTTGCGGGCCATCCTGACGAGGCACCTGAGTCCGTATTCTTCCAGTGCTGTGATCTTCACGTTTCGACCTCGGCTCCGTTTGGACCCCCGAGCCTGTTTCCGGGGGCCAACAAAAGGATACGAAAAGAATACAATACAGTCAAGTATGATTTGATTGAAAGTCGGCATGTACGGTCTAAGTCTATTATTTGGCGCAATTGCGCTGCAATGACCCTGGTCGGCCCTGGACTTCAGGCTTGGCCCTGCCGCGAGAAGTGACTGGAGGTCGTTGGTCCGTAGGGCCTCCCCTCAGCCAAGGTCCCTCCACCTGCGGTTTCCTTGTGTACCGCCTCGGTTTCGGCGTACGTTGGTTGTCAAGGAGGGGGTGCGCTCCCTTCGTAGGGGGGGAAGTCATGAATCCAAGATGTTGGCTGGCCATTGCACTGCTGGCGACGCTAGGCGCTTACGGGAGGGGTTCTGGCGCATCGGAGAGGCCGACTCTGACATTCGAGGATCGGGTCCGAGCGCAAGAGGCGATCGAGAGAGTCTATTACGGGCATCTGGTTGGTCAGTCGCTGCCCTTTGAGGAGGTCGTTCCGCGATCGACGATTGAGCGGAAAGTCCGCCTCTATCTCCGCCAATCGGCGGCGCTCGCGCAGCGCTGGAGTTCGCCGCTCACCGCTGACGATCTGCGCGGGGAGCTCGAGCGGATGGCGCGCGGAACATTGATGCCCGAAAGGCTGGGGGAGCTTTACGCCGCCCTTGGCAACGACTCACTGCTCGTCGAGGAGTGCCTGGTCCGTCCGATTCTTGCGGACCGGCGGGCCCGGACCCTCTTTGCGAACGACCGGACCATCCATGCCGGTCCCCGGGCCGAGGCCGAGCGGCTGTGGGCGGGTATCGCCACAGGACGAATTTCCCCTCATGAATCACGGAACGGACGATCGACGATCGAGATCATCCGCGAGGGGAGCCCATCAGCGGCAGGAGCGCTGGGGCCTCCTCCAGGTCTGACGGACAACGAGTCACCCGGCGTCCAGACTACCGTCCGCCAAATAGTCCCTGCCGTGGAATTCGAGACCTGGCTGGCGAGATTCGCCGGAGTACCTGCTGCGCCTGCCCTCGATGAGGAAGACGGACACTTCCTCGTCCACGCGCTCCTTGACCGAGGCTCCGACAGAATCCTTGCCGCCACCTATGCCGTACCGAAGAGATCCTGGGACGAATGGTGGAGCGAGACGGAGGGCACACTGGACGAGAGGGCAGTTACAGCCCAGGGCGTCCCCGGAGAAAAGCTCCCGCGCGCCAAGCCGCAGGCGGAGGGGGTATCGGGCACGACCATGGCCCGGATGGCAGGTCCTGGCGCGCTCGAGATCCTCTGTCTGCCCGATGACACCTGGGACGACGGCCTCCGAACCAACATGCCGGGGGCGCGCAACACGGCAGCTGCGGTGTGGACAGGCAGCCACATGATCGTCTGGGGCGGCTATAACAGCTCCTACGATCTCAACACGGGTGGAGTCTATGATCCGGCCACCGACTCCTGGACGCAAACGACGATCACGAACGCCCCCCAGGGGAGGCGATTTCCCACGGCTGTCTGGACAGGCACGAAGATGATCGTCTGGGGAGGGCATGCCCAGTACTCGAGCATCTTTCTGAATACGGGGGGCGTATACGATCCGTTCGCCAATTCCTGGACTCCAACCTCCACCATAAACGCCCCGTCGCCACGGCGCGAGCACACGATGGTGTGGACTGGTAGCAAGGTGCTTGTTTGGGGCGGTTGGTCCGGTTCGATCAGCAATTCCTTCAATACCGGTGGAGTGTACGATCCGCAGACCGACACCTGGACACCGACGGCGATCGCAGGCGCTCCCGCGGCCAGGGCAAGGCACGTGGCGGTGTGGACAGGGAGCCGGATGCTGGCTTGGGGAGGATACAACGGCAGCGTCTACCCCTCCGAGGGTGGAATCTACGATCCGTCCACAGACAGTTGGACGGTGATGGCAACGGCGAACCAGCCGACGGTCCGGGAGTACGGGACCGCGTGTCTGGACCGGCTCGCAAATGATCGTTTTCGGTGGCGAAGCGGGGGGGACCTACGGCAACACCGGTGGCCGCTACGATTTCACGTCCAATACCTGGCTCACGATGAACTATACGGATGTGCCCGGGGGCAGAGGTTTTCACTCGGCCATCTGGACTGGCACGTTCATGATCGTCTGGGGCGGCTACACTGGCGGCGGCTATCACAACGCGGGGGGGCGCTATGATCCCGTGTCGGACAAGTGGGCCGCGACGTCGCTGACCAACGTGCCAGTGCCGCGCTCGTCGCATGTTGCCGTGTGGACCGGGACCGGCCTGATGATGGTCGCGGGAGGATACGGCTATGTAGGCTTTACGAATACGGGGGGCCGGTACACATACGGGCAGGCGGAAGACAACGACGCGGATGGGTACAGCGAATGCGCGGGGGACTGCGACGACACGAACCCCGCCATACACCCAGGCGGCACGGAGTTCTGCAATCACCTTGACGACAACTGCAACGGGGTCATCGACGAGGATCCGACAGGGATCCAGTACTTCAGGGACGCCGACGGGGATCAGTACGGGGATCCCGCCACGTCCGTGACCGTCTGCTTCCCGCCCCTTGGTTATGTTCTCGACGCAACAGATTGCGACGACACCCGCTCGAGTATCCATCCTGGCGCGACGGAAGTGTGCAATGGCCTGGACGACAACTGCAACCAGGTCGTGGACGAGGGGACGGGATCGAGTTGGTATGGAGACGCAGACGCCGACGGGTATGGCAGTCCTTCGGCCGTGCTGCAAGCATGCTCGCAACCTCCAGGATACGTCTCGAACGCCTCGGACTGCGACGATGCAGATGCGACTGTTCATCCTGGAGCGATCGAAAGTTGCAACGGGTCCGACGATGACTGCGACCTCTTCGTCGATGAGGATTCTCTTGGCGTGGACACCGACGGCGATGGAATACACAATGCCTGTGACAATTGCCGCACTGTCTACAACCAGTCGCAGACGGATACGGACCACGATGGGTTGGGGAACGCTTGCGACAATTGCTTGCTCATCGCCAATGCGGACCAGGCGGATGCTGATGGGGACAGCAGAGGGGATGCCTGCGACAACTGCCGTACCGGGGTGAACCCGGGGCAGGAAGACACGGATCTTGATGGCGTCGGCGATGTCTGCGACAACTGCGTTCTGGCGGCAAACGCAGGCCAGAATGACGTGAATAGTGATGGGGAGGGGGACATCTGCGATCTGGATGACGGGCTGCTGCTGTTTACGAGGATTTCCAGGGGGTTCGTACGGTGGCAGCCGGAGGTTGTCTTCTCGAGTTTCAACCTTTACAGGGGCAGACTGGCAAGGCTTCGCGCATCGGGACAGTACACGCAGGATCCGGCGGTGGAGCCGGAGGCTGCCCGGTGGTGCAGCCTTGCCTCGGCCAGCGCATCGGATACTCGCATTCCGCCGCCTGGGGAAGGCAATTTCTACCTGGTAACGGGGATGGCCGGAGGAGCAGAGAGTTCGCTGGGCACCCGCAGCAATGGGACTGAACGGCCCAACGACTTTCCCTGCCCCTGACTTTTAGGCAATCATAGCGTCTGCCATGCTATTGATTGCCGTCAGTCTGTTCGCGCTTGGGGCATGGTATTTCGCCGTCGGCCGCCTCGAGACGGGGTCTCTTTCGACGCGGCTTGTGCTTGTGGGGTGCGGCACCTGCGGTCAGATCACCCTTACGTGTACTTGGCTTTCCGTCTGTGGTGCCGCGACCACCGGAGCGCTTGTTCTCACAAGCGTGGGCCTTTCGGCGGTCGGTCTGGCGCTCATCTTCTCCCTCGCGCCCCGAGTCGGGACCTTCCGGGAACGGCTCACAGGCGATCTTGTGGCGCTGCGCCGGGGTGCCACCGCCTTGGGCTGGGAAACCGCGCTTCTCGGTCTCCTGCTGCTTGTTGCAGGCGCATGGATCCTTGGTGCCAGTTGGCTGTATCCCCCGCGCGGCGTCGACGACCTCGTTTATCACCTCCCTCCCATCTACCAGACAGCCCAGAACCACCGGTTCGAAATCCTGCCACTTGAGCTGAGGCCGCATTTCGCATTTCCGTTCACAGCCGAAATGCCGTTCCTCTGGGTGATCCTGCTCGGGGGCTCGCTGCGTTGGGTGGACGGCTGCCAGCTCCCCCTTGTTGGCCTCGCGATCCTGGTGGTGTATTCGTTGGCGCGGCGGTGCGGAGCTTCGGTGCGTGGCGCCGCCCTCGCGGGAGGGATGTTCGGCGCGATGCCCGTAGTCCTTCTTCAATCTGCCAGCAACTACGTCGATTTCCAGGCCTGCCTGTGGGTGCTCGTGGCGGCGGTGGCCGCGTTTCGCTTCGGTGAGTCCGGTTCGCGCCTCGCACTCGTGGTGGCTGGGATCTCCTGCGGGCTCGCGCTGGGGGCGAAATACATCACCATGCTATTTCTGCTCCCTTTCGCATGGATCGTGGTACGCCGCCTCTTGGCGGAGGGTCGAGGCTTCGGATCGCGCGTGGCCACCGCCGGGCTCTTTCTGCTGCCCGTGGCGGCGGTGTCCGGGTACTGGTACGCGAGAAACTGGTTGCTCTGGAAAAACCCGCTGTACCCCTATCCGGTCAGCGCGTTTGGCGTGAACCTTTTCCCAGGGATCTTCATGCCGCAGGGTGAATCGACCTGGTCGAAGATCTTCTCCGATCCCGCGGAACTGCTGCGCATCGGCCTTTGGGACCCGGGCCTGGGCACGTTCGATGGAGGTTTCGGCTTCCTCTTCTGGGGATTCGCCGTCCCGGCGCTCTTCTATCTGACATGGACGACCCTTGGTGAGCCACCGCCACGGCGTCTGGAGTTGGCGGAGTGTCATCGCGCTCGCCCCTCTCGGACTCCTCGCATTGTTCATCAACCCGCACAAGGACCTCGCTTTTACGCCTCGATACGTGCTGTTGATGGCAGCTCCGGTCTTCGTTGCCATGGGCCTGCTTTCGGACCGGATCGCCGCCCGTGGGCTGGGAGCGGCAAGCGTGCTCCGTTCACTCGCCGTCGTTGCGGCGGTCCTGTCGCTGCCGATCATGGCGGCCACGGACCGACCATATCTGAACCTGGAAGGTGCTGTTGAAAACCGGTTGGAAACTGCTGGATCCGCACAACCTCCCGGACCGAGCGGCCCGGGTGGACTGCTGGGCCCGGATCGACCTGGCAACCTGCGCTATCTCCGACATGGAATTGGTTCACTTGCTGGATATGGCAAGGATCTGGGAACCCCTTGACGAGATCACCCGTGGAGGTGCCGGACTCAATGTGTATCAAGCGTGCGAGTGGAGAATTTTCTGGACGGCGCCGACCTACGGGACTGAACTGCAAAACCGGATCTGGAACTTCGAGACGAGTCCTGGCCCTGATCCGGAGGCATTCTTCTTCTGTGGCCAGGCGAAAGCATCTCTTCTTCGTCGGACGGACGATAACGAGGGCCGAAGTCGCCGCCGACCCTCGCTATCAGCTGGTCGCTTCGGAAGGGGACGGAGTGGGGGCCCTCTACGTATCGCGCACCGCGCTCGGGGACAAGAACCGATCCAGTCGGCTGGCAGAATACTACAGGCGTACGAAGCCGGATATGGTAGCGATGGTCCGGAAGAGCGCTATCGCCATGGAGCCGGGCAGCGTGGTGATCGCGCCTTTCCCGATCGCTGCGGGCTATCTCGTTCTGCGGGCGGACGGAGTGATGTCCGCGGAACTGGAGGCGGTGACCTCCTCGGAGGTCCTAGCGACGGCGGAGCGATGGCCAGACAGGCTTCTCTACGTCGTCGGTGGTCTCCTGCCGGGCAGGTCGGGACACCAGGTCGATGAGTTCAGCCTGCGGGGGAAGAAGATCCCGCTCATGTTGATCGAGCCGGAGAGGGCACGGTGAGTCAAGCTCCGAGAAGGCGGACGGTGCGCAGCCTGGGAAGCGCGGCGGTGGTGTCGAAAGGACGGAAAGGTGCGGGCGGAGAGAGAGATCGGCGTCGAAGGGGGAACGGACAAGGGGGGAATCGGTCGCGAGTGTCGAGGGGCTGGTCCTGACCCTATCGATCGCCATGCCGGCCGGATTGTATGTCTGGATGCTCGGGAGGCCCGTTCCGGTCCCCATGGGGCAGGCGCACGCAACCGGTCAGGACCCACTCACAGGAATGCCCGCAGCGTTCGGCATCGGGATCCTGGCCTCCCTGCTCGTAGTCGGAATCCTGGGAGTGTGGCGTTCGGCACGGGTTTGGCGGGGCCGGCTCGCTGTCGCGGCGGCGGGGTTATACCTCGGGGCGTGTCTGCCTGTGATCGGCACGGCGGCCCTTCTGCTGGCGCCGGTGGCTGGTGCCATGATTCTCGCGGGTCTAATCGCGCGCGGGCGCGTGGTCGTGCTTGACGGCTTGTTCCTGTCCGTCCACGCGGGGCTGTTCGGCGCGGCGGCCTGCTTCTTCAACCAGTGGCCGCAGTACGCGAAGGGGTGGGAGCCGTTCCTGAAGAACCTCGCCGCGCTGTCGAAGCTCGTGGTTCTGAATCCCGCGCCGCGGCATTCTCGCCGAACGCCCGGTCCCGCCCGTTCGGCCCGCGGAACGGGCCTGACGAAGCGCTTGCCTTCGGCCCCCGCTCAGCCCTTCGCGGCGGGCGCGACCGGCGTCATCGGGGGCCGCCGCAGATGGAAATCGGTCGCCTGCTGGAAGGCGTGGGCCAGCGCGAGCGCCTCGGTCTCGCCGAACAGGCGCCCCGTGAAGGTGATGCTGGTCGGCGTCCCGTCCGACCTGCGGAAGCCGTTCGGGACGACCACCGCCGGATGCCCCGTGAGGTTCGTCATCAGGAGGTTGTCCCCGCCGAAGCTGGGCGCCACGTAGACGTCGATCCCGGCCATCAGCCGCTCCATCTCCTGCATCAGGAGCGTGCGGACCCGGTTCGCCCTCAGGTATTCGACCGCGGGGATCAGCTGGCCCTGGCGGAGCTCGTTGGGCCAGGCATCGGCCACCTGCCGCACGAGCTGCGAGTCGCGCCCGCTTCGCAGGAGGTCGTCGAAGGCGGCCGACGCCTCGGCGGCCAGGATGACGGCGAGCGGGCCGATGGGATATTTGTCGGGGAGGGCGATCGGCACCAGCGTGATCCCCAGGCCGCGGAGCGTCTCGAGGGTCCCCTGGTCGATCGCCTGCCACTCCTGCATCCCCGGCTTCTCGGCCTCCGTGTCGGCCCACTTGGTGTAGTCCTCCTTGAAGAGGGACTCCGCGTAGCCGACCCGCAGCGTGCGGGGATCCTTCATGAGGGGCCACTGGAACGGGCGGTCCGAGACGCTCTCGTCGCGCGGGTCGGCGCCGTGGATCTCGTGGAAGATGAGCGCGAGGTCCTGCACCGAGCGCGCGATGGGGCCGATCTTGTCCATGCTCCAGGCGAGGGCCATCGCGCCGTGGCGGCTGACGCGCCCGAAGGTCGGCCGCAGGCCGGAGACGCCGCACCGCGTCGAAGGGGAGACGATGCTCCCCCAGGTCTCGGTGCCGATCGCGAACCCGAGGAGACCGGCCGCGGTGGCGGCCGCGGAGCCGGCGGACGAGCCGCTCGAGCCCTGGTCGAGCTTCCAGGGGTTCTTGGTGACGCCCCCGTACCAGTATTCCCCCACGCCAGCTCGCCGACCGTCGTCTTCGCGACGAGCACGGCCCCGGCCTTCTCCAGCCGCTCCACCACGGCCGCCTTCTCGGGACGGACCTGCTCCCTGTAGGGGCCGGCGCCCCAGGTCGTCCGGTACCCCGGCACCGCGAGAAGGTCCTTCGCGCCCCAGGGGATGCCGTGCAGGGGGCCGCGGTAGCGGCCCGCCGCGATCTCGCGGTCGGCCGCCTCGGCCTGCTCGAGCGCCAGTGCGTTGGTGTAGGTGATCACGCACTGCAGGAGCGGGTCGTAGCGGCGCAGCCGGTCGAGGTAGAGACGGGTCAGCTCGACGGAGGAGACCAGGCGCCCCTGCACGAGGTCCGCGAGCCGGTGGAGGGGAAGGAAGGCGAGGTCCTCGTCGGAAGCGGGGCGCTTCGGGACATCGTTGGGGATCTTCTGCACGGAGTCGGCGCCGCCGGAGCCTGCCCCGCCGTCGTCCGACCCGCGCTCCGCGAGGCGCAGCCGCAGCGCGGGCGGCACGCTGTTGTCGAGCGGCACGGCCCGCAGCTTCTCGTACCCTTCGAGGGAGCCGGCGACGCCGTCGAGCATCATCTTCCGCTGCCTGTCGTCGAGCTTGATCCCGCTGATCCACTCGGCCTTCTCGATCATCGAGGCGGTGAGCTTCTTCTTCCCCCCGTCGGCGAGCGCGAGCACGGCGCGGCCGAACACGGCCGAGGCGATCCCCGCCGTGGAAAGCGCGCGAAGCAGGTCGCGGCGCGCGAATTCCCGCCGCGGACCGGGCGCGGCAACGCTGTTCCGTCGTGCCATGAGGGGCCTCCTTCCAGGAACATCCTGGTTCGGGGATCTTACCCCGGGCGGCCCGGCTGACGCGGCCCGCTGTTCGAGCGGGACGCCCCCGGCGGGGGGCGCCCATCGGGGGGCTCAGATGACGCGGCTGTACTGGCTGAGGTCGAGGTCCCAGACCGGCACCCCGCAGTACCGCCGCCCCTCGGGGCAGAACGGCTTGACCCCCGCGAGGTGCCTGTGGGAGCAGGGGGGAAGCAGGTACCGGCCGATGACCGGGTTCACGCGGCGCACCGCCTCGGCCTCCTCGACCGACGCCCGCCAGATCTCCTCCTGCGCGAGGTAGCACAGGCGCATGCGGTGCTTGTGCTGGAGCGAGAGCAGGTCGGCCGACTCGGAGAAGCGGATCGCGACGGCGTTCGGCAGAAGGTAGACCGCGGTCCAGGGCTCGACGCCGAGAGCGAGGAGCCTGTTCATCCCTTCCCAGGTCCGGTCCATCACCTCGCGGTAGCGCGCCAGGATCCGCCCGTCGAGGGCGACGAGGGCGGGGATGATGTAGTCGGGCTCGTCGGGCGGGGCGAGCGCCAGGGCGGGGCGCGACGCGGGGGTGCCGCGGTGGCGCTGGTCCTGCGAGTCGGCCGTGTGCGAGAGCTTCTTGCGGAACGTGTAGCCGGGGTGGACGAGCGCGCGCGTCAATTTCGAGATGGTCGCGAGGTTGAGCGTCTCGCTGAGGTACGGATTGCGGGCCGAGCTGAGGACCAGCTCGATCGCCTCGGGATCGGGGAGCGAGCCCGCCGGGAGCCCGAGCACCTCGCGGACGGCGCGCGCGAGGTTCGGCTCGTTGCCGGTCTTCCAGTCCACGAGGATCGAAACGGCTCCCCCGAGCTCCGCGTCGAACTCTTCGCGAAACCGGCGCGCTTCGGCGCGCGAGGGGAGGGGAGCGCCCGCCTCGAGCGTCTCCCCGGCCGGGAGCGGCTCCTGCAGGAGCTTCCCGTAGTTGGGGTCCACCCTGAGCAGCTCCTCGATCATCCGCCCCACCACCACCCGCTGCTCGTCCGGGGCGTCGTACTGGTTCGCGAGGCGCCAGTAGCGCAGGAGCGTGATCCCCGAGACCGTGTGGTACAGGTACGAGAAGGTCGCGACCGGCAGGACGTAGCGCGCGATCTCCTGGGCCTTGCGGTCGATCTCCTTGTCCCACTTGCCCGGCGCCGAGCGGGAACGCGCGGGGAAGCGCGCGTAGTACTCGGCCTGCGCCAGGGGGCGCAGGGCCGCGGTCAGCTCGCGGTACGCCGCGGCCTGCATCGCGACAGTCCCGTCGTAGACGGCCTGCGCCTCGCCGCCGAGGTCCGGCACCAGGAACGAGCCGGCCTTCACCTCGACGTAGCGCTGGCTCACCTGCTCGGAGTTGTAGAACGGATGCGCGTGCAGGAACGACCAGAGGAACTGGCGGGAGACGTTCGTCAGCGCGAACTGGAAATGGGCGTGCTGCAGCGTCGTGTGATGGCCCGCCTCGAAGATGTCCCGGGCGAGCGCGTCGCGCCGGGCCTCCGCCCGGGCGCGCTTCTCGGGAGCGTCGAGGGCAAGGCCCGCCACCTCCTCGGCCGTCACGATGCCGCCCGGCGAGTAGCAGGTACGGGCGGTGGCGACGGCGTTGTCGTAGGGGCGGTCGAAGCTGTTGACTAGGGTCACGCCGGGAGCGCTGGAGAGGAAGCCGCGCATGG
Organism: uncultured Acidobacteriota bacterium; assembly: GCA_963747925.1. Lineage (GTDB taxonomy): Bacteria > Acidobacteriota > Polarisedimenticolia > QHYA01 > CAVVHA01 > CAVVHA01. Next base: position 297,310 of record CAVVHA010000008.1, on the reverse strand, counting down.
CGCTCAGACCGCGAACCGCGAGGCCAGGAACGGATCGAGGGGCAGGGAGGTCCTCCCCGAGACGATCGCCTCGGCAATCAGCCGGGCCGTGAGGGGCGCGAGGAGGATCCCGTTGCGCAGGTGCCCCGTCGCGAACCAGAGCCCGTCGGGCCAGCGCGGCCCCGCGGGGCCGAGGATCGGCAGCCCGTCGGGGGTGCCGGGGCGGAAGCCGGTCCAGATCCCGGCGATCTTCCCCTCGGCGAGCGCGGGGACGATCGTCTGGGCCTGGTCGAGCAGGAACCGCACGCCGCCCACCGTCGCGCGCGGGTCGAAGCCGGCCAGCTCCATCGTGCTCCCGGCCAGGATCCGCCCGTCGAGGCGCGGCACGAGGTACGCGTGGTCGCGATAGATCACGCGGTCGAGGCGGACCTCATCCGATTCGAGCGCGACCATCTGGCCGCGCACCGGCATCGAGGGGATCGGCATGCCGCCGTTCTCGATGAGGCTCGACCAGGCGCCGGCGCAGATGACGACGCGGGGAGCCTCGATCCTCTCCGCCCCGGCGGCGACGCCCGTCACGGCCCCGGCCGCGCTCAGCACGGAGCGGACCTCGAGTCCCGTGATGAACCGGACGCCGCGCTCCTCGGCCGAGGCGGCGAGCGCCGAGGTGAGCGTCACGTTGTCGATCTGGTGGTCGTAAGGGAAGCGAAGGGCCAGGCGCACGCCGGGGCTGAGCGCCGGCTCGAGCGACGAAACGCGACCCCCCGAGAACCGCTCGACGGGGAGCCCGGCCTCGGTCTGCCAGGCGTAGCGCGTCTCGAGCTGCTCCTCCTCCTCGCGGTCGAGGGCGACGTACAGCGTCCCGGAGGCGCGGTAGGGGACCTCGATCCCCGTCTCGTCGCGGAGCTCCTCGACCAGGCCGGGGAACATCGAGCGGCTCTCCAGGCCGAAGTCGAGCAGGGGGCTCGGGCCGTCCGCCTCGGCCTGCGGGGAGAGGATCCCGCCGGCCGCCCCGGAGGCCCCGGCGCCCGGCCGCTCGCGCTCCACGACGGCGACCTGGAGGCGCGCCGAGGCGAGCTCCCGCGCCAGGGCGCAGCCGATCACCCCCGCTCCGACGATCACGACATCAGCCGTTTCCCTGCTCATCCTGACCCCAGATCCACGCATTGTAGCCCGTTTGACAGGGCTGCGGGCGGGACCGATGTTTACCTGGCGGGACCCTGGTCCTGCATGCGCGGAGTGTATGCCCGAGACCGTCGAGATCCCTGCGTCTTCGGCGACGAGCAGCGCGATCGTCGAGGCGGTGATGCGCCTGGGCAAGGCCGTCCACAAGACGACCATCTACCCCGAGGGGCATCCCGCCATCCCGATCGCCGTCCGGCACTTCCTCGACGCCCTGCGGGCGGCGCTCGAGGACAGGCCGGCGATCGCCCTGGGCGTCGCCCGCGACTGCCTGCTGCTCGAAGGGGAGCCGATCGAGGCCCGGAGCACCACGGTCTCCTGGCTGGCGGAGCGCCTGTTCGAGGCCGGGATCGTCGCCCTGGAGCTCGGGCGGGACCTGACGGAGCCCGAGGGGACCCGCTTCGCGCACTGGGTCGCCCGGCCGGCCCCGGCCGGGCCGGACCCTGACGAGCCCCCTTCCTTCGAGGGGATCACGCTCACGCGCTACGACTTCGGCAGGGTCCGCTTCGACGAGGATCCGGCCGCCGGGCAGGCGCGCCGCGACAGCCCGGTCCGGGTCTGGCTGACGCTCATGAGCGGGCTGTTCGGCGGGCGGGACACCGACGCGGGCGGCCGGATGATGGACGATCCGGAGGCCCTGGCGAAGGAGTTCAGCGCCATGCTGGCCGCAGGGGACCACGAGCGCCTGGCGGCGATGGCCTCCCGGGTGATCACCCTCGGGTCGCAGATGAGCACGCTCGAGCGGGCCGATGCGCGACGCGATCAGGGCGCGGGTCGGGAAGTTCGTCAGCGGGCTCTCGCCCGCCCTCCGCGCCGAGATCCTGCGGGTCGATTCGGGCACGAGCAGCCGGAAGATGGAGTTCCTGACGGAGGTGGTGGACGTCCTCCCGTCCACGACGGTCGTCGAGGTCCTGGGGAACCTCGACAGCGCGGGCGCGAGGGTCCCGCACCAGTTCATCACCCTGATGAACAAGCTGATCCACCTCTCGGCGTCGAACCCGGCGCTGCGGACGAGCCTGGGCGACAAGCTCGCGCAGCTCGGGGTCCCCAGCACGGTGCTCGATGCGCGCCCCGAGGAGGCGCGCGCGGTGCTGTCCGAGGTCATGCAGCGGCGCGTCGACAAGGATTACAACCCCGCGCACTACCAGGCGCTGCTCGAGGACCTGAGCGCCCGCCGCGTGGAGGGATCCCCCACCTTCACCGCGGGCGTCTACGGCGATCCGCGGGCATCCGACGAGGTGCGCGCGCACCTCGCGGAGATCGCGCTCCGCCTGCTCGTCGCGCAGCCCGGCGCGCCGGAGGCGACCGGGTACGTCAGGTGCCTCGACGAGGATGCTCCCAGGGCCCTCGAGGCGGGCCGGTTCGAGCAGGTCCACGACGCGGCTTCGTCGCTGCGCGAGCTGACGGCGCAGTCGGAGGCCCTTCCCGCCGAGCTGCGCGAGTTGTCGGAGTCGTACCTGGCGGGCTTCACGAAGGAGGAGCGGATCGAGCGGATCCTCTGCGCGGCGGCCGCCTCGCCGGGCCCGCTCCCGGAGCACATCATCGGCCTGTTCCGGATCGCCGGGCGCGAGGCGGGCTTTGCCGCCATGCAGCGGCTCGCCGCGCTGGCCGAGGGGGGGCAGGCACCCGAAGCGGAGAGGCTGCGCGAGCTGATGGTGCGGCTCGACCCGGACGAGCTCAACGCCGTCGTGGCCCGGCTGCGCGCCGAGGGCTGGATGGCTCTCCGTCCGCTTTTCCCGGTCCTGCAGAGGCTCGGGGGGAGCCGGGCGGTCGACCTGGCGCTCACCTTCGTCGGCAACGAGGATCCCAGGATCCGGACCGAGGCGCTGCGGGTCCTCCTGGCCGCCGACGACCGGCCGGGGCAGGCGGAGCGGTACATCGAGCGAGGCCTGTTCGATGAAGCTCCCTCGGTGATCGCGTTCACGCTCGGCCAGGCCCGCGCGAGGAGGAGCCCCGAGGTGACGGCCCTGCTCGGCGCGTTCGTGAGCGGCGAGCGGGAGGCCCGCGACGACGAGCTGCGGATCCGGGCGATCTCGATCCTGGGCTCCTTCGGCACGCCGGCGGCGCGCGACATCCTGGTCCCCCTCCTGGCGGGCCGCAAGGTTGCGCTGTTCGTCGCCCAGGTCCGGATCGCACAGGCCCTCGAAGAGGCGCTGGTGAAGATCGGGGACGAGGCCGCGATGGCCGCGGTGAAGAAATGGCGGCGCTCCCCGGCGCGCTGGATCTCCATCCTTCTCGTGAAGGGGAAGGTCGAGAAAAGGACGGGCGGGAAATGACGGCGGCACCGGCAACGGCCGCGACGACGGCGACGGTCGAGGGACTGCTGAAGGAGCTCCAGAACGCGGTGGGCGCGCGCGCTCTCTACCCGGCGGATCACCCGCGCACCCGCGATGGGATCGAACGGCTCGAGCGGGAGATCCTGGAGCTGACGGCCTCGCGCGGGGAGCTCTCCGTCTTCGCCGTGGACGAGAAGGTGGTCCACGACGGCGCGACCCTGCCTGGCTCGGAACCCCTCGCGCGGGGTCTGTTCAGGATATTGAAGGCCTGCGGGTACGACCGCCTGACGATCCGCAGCGGCGTGAGCCGCGAAGAGCTCGACGGCTTCGTCGCCCAGCTGGCGGAGGTGGCGAAGCGGGTGGACGGCCCGCCGCCGGGCGCGCTGAAGCCGACCGCGAACATCAGGCTCTCCGTGTTCCAGCAGTCGCGCCCCGGAGCGCAGGCTGTGCCCCTGACGGAGGAGGACTTCTTCGCGGAGGAGGCGCGAGGCCCTGGGCGGCGTCTGGCAGGGAGTCCTCGAATCGCGCGAGGTGGACATGGGCTCCGTGGGGGGGATCGTGCTCGCGCTGTCGAAGACGGTCGAGGAGAACATCGGGGCGATGATCCCGATGGCCTCGCTCAAGTCCCACGACGAATACACCGGGACCCACATCATCAACGTGGCCCTGCTCGCGATGGCGCTCGCGGAGGCCGTGGACCTGCCCGAGGACGGTGGTCCACGACGTGGGGATCGCCGCCCTGCTGCACGACGTCGGCAAGATGAAGGTCCCGAAGGAGATCCTCAACAAGCCGGACCGCCTGACCGACGCGGAGTTCGCCAGCGATCATGCAGCACCCGGAGGACGGCGCCCGGGTCCTGTTCGCGACCCCCGGCGTGCCGGAGCTGGCCGTCATCGTTGCCTACGAGCATCACGTCTGGCGCGACGGGAACGGCTACCCGGCGGTCCGCCGCGGATGGAAGATGAACTTCGCGAGCGCCATCACCCAGGTGGCCGACATCTACGACGCGCTGCGGACCGACCGCCCCTACCGGCGCGGCCTCGACCGCGAGACGATCGTCCGGATCATGAGCGCCGAGTCGGGCCGGCACTTCGACCCGGACCTGCTCAACACCTTCTTCACCCGCGTCGTGCCCAGGGCCGCGCTCGGCTAGCTTCCGCGGGCGTACCATAGGCGGGTCGTGCGCGACCTGATCATCTGCCTGTGCCTCGCCGCGGCCGTCCTCGTCGTGTTCGGCCAGGCCGGGAGCTTCGCATTTCTGGCCTGGGACGACACCGGGTATGTCACGGACAACCCGCGCGTCACGGACGGCCTGACGGCCGGGGGGCTGCGGTGGGCCCTGGGAAGCGGGGCCATGGCCAACTGGCATCCGCTGACCTGGCTCTCCCACATGGCCGACGCCGAGCTGTTCGGGCTCGACCCGCGCGGTCACCACCGCACCAGCCTGCTGCTGCACGCCGCGAACGCGGTCCTGCTCTACCTCGTCCTGAAACGCATGACGGCGGCGCCCTGGCGGAGCGCCTTCGTCGCGGGCCTGTTTGCCCTCCATCCGCTGCACGTCGAGTCGGTCGCCTGGGTGTCCGAGCGCAAGGACGTCCTCAGCGCCTTCTTCTGGATCCTGACGATGGGGGCGTACGCGCTCTACGTGGAGCGGCCGGGCCGGGTCCGCTACGTCGCCGTCGTGGTCCTGTTCGCCCTCGGCCTGATGGCGAAGCCGATGCTCGTCACGCTGCCGTTCGTGCTCCTGCTGCTGGATTTCTGGCCGCTCGGGAGGCTTCGCGGGAACCCCGCGCCGGCCGGCGCGCCGGGCCGGGCGCGGGCGGCGCGGGCGGAGGCGGCGTCGGGCCCTGCCGCGCCCGCGAGCGCGGCGGGAGCCGAAGCGCGATCCGGGGCCCGCGCGTGGAGGCTCGTGGTCGAGAAGGTCCCGCTCTTCCTGCTGGCGGCGGCCTCGAGCGTCGTGACGTTCCTCGTGCAGAAGAGCGCCGGCGCGATGCCGGCGATGGAGCGGCTGCCGCTCGATGCGCGGCTCGCGAACGCCGCCGTCGCCTACTGGCGCTACATCGGGAAGCTGCTCTGGCCGGCGGGGCTCTCGGCGTTCTACCCGTTCCGCCCGTGGGCCGCCTGGCAGGTGGGGCTGTCGGTCCTGGCGCTGGCCGCCCTGACCGCGCTGGCGCTCCGCGGGGCAGCCCGGGCGCCATGGTTCCTGACCGGCTGGCTCTGGTACGCGGGCACGCTCGTGCCCGTGATCGGGCTGGTGCAGGTGGGGCGCCAGGCGATGGCGGACAGGTACACCTATCTTCCGCTGGTGGGGCTCTTCATCGCCGCCGTCTGGGGCGCCGCGGAGCTCGCTTCCGCCGCGCGCCTCCCCCGCGCCGCGCCGGCCGCCGCGGGGGCGCTCGTCCTCGCCGCGCTCGCGGCCTGCTCGCAGGCGCAGGTCCGCGTCTGGCGGGACACCGTCACCCTCTTCGGCCACGCGCTGGAGGTCGACCCTGACAACCCGGTGGCGCACAACCTCCTCGGATTCGAGCTCGCATCGCAGGGTCGGGGGGCGGAGGCCGAGGAGCATTTCCGGCGGGCGCTGGCGGCGGAGCCGGGGTACGCCGCGGCCGGCTACAACCTCGGCCTGGCGCTCGCGAAACAGGGCCGTTTCGCCGAGGCCGCGCAGCAGCTCGAGGCGGCGGTCGGGGCGAGGCCGGACTATGCCGAGGCCAGGAGAAACCTCGGCGGCGTCTACGACCAGCTCGGCCGGGCCGGCGACGCGGAGCGGGAGTACGCCGAGGCGGTCCGGCTCGACCCCGCGGACGCGGAGGCCCGCAACGACCTGGGGGCCTCCCTCGCGGCCCGGGGAAGGGACGGCGAGGCGGCCGCCCAGTACGAGGAAGCGATCCGGCTCAGGCCCGGGTACGCCGAGGCGCTGAACAACCTCGGAGTCATCCGCGCGAGGCAGCGGCGGCCGCGGGAGGCTGAAGACCTCTATCGCCGTTCCCTCGCCGCGGCGCCGCGCAACGCGGATGCCCGGTACAACCTGGGGCTCCTGTACTACGAGCAGGGGCGGCTCGGGGAGGCGATCGAACAGTTCCGCCAGGTCCTGCGGGACCACCCGGGCCATCCATCGGCGGCGCAGGCCCTCCGCCTCGCTCTCGCCCGGCAGGGCAGGGAAGCCGGGGCGCCGCCGTGAACTACCCGCGCGCGCTTCGCGGCGAGCAGGCGGTCGTAGAGCGCTTCGGTCTCCCGCACCGTCCGGTCGAGGCTGAACCGCGCGGCCCGCGCGCGGGCGGCCTGCGCCATCCGGGCACGAAGGGACGGATCCGAGAGCAGCTCGATCAGGCGGCGCGCGATGGCCCGCGAATCGCCCGCGGGGACGAGGAACCCGGAGACTCCCTCCTCGATCGCCTTCGCGGTTGCCGCCGACGTCGGTGGCGACGACCGGCAGGCCCGAGGCGAGCGCCTCCACGACGGCGATCGAGAACCCCTCGTAGCTCGAGGTCAGGCAGAAGAGATCCGCGGAGCGGTACAGGTCGGGGAGATCGGAGCGGGAGCCGAGGAACCTGATCTCCGCGCCGGGAGCGGACCGCGCGGCGAGCGCCTTCAGCTCCTCCAGCAGCTCTCCGCCGCCCGCCACGAGGAAGCGGGTCCCGGGGACCGAGGCGGCCACCTCCCGCGCGGCGGCGATCAGCACGTCGTGGGCCTTGTACCGCGCGAGCCGCCCGACCGTCAGGACCACCGGGCCCGCGGGGCCGGGCGCGAGCCGCTCGCGCAGGGCCGCGCGCGCCTCCGCGCCCGGGGCCGGGGAGAAGTCGGCGGTGTCGATGCCGTGGTAGAGCGTGATGCACTTGCCCGGGCTGATGCCGGTCGCCCGGCAGTAATCGTCCCGCACGCGGTCGGACACGGCGACCACCGCGTCGCGCCATCGATCGAGGAACCGCTCCTGCAGGGCGCGCCGCCGCCCCTGGGTCGAGTTCATCGTGTGCACGGTCCCGAGGACGACCGGGCACGCCCGCCATGCGGGCGGCGAGGGTCGCGGAGGTCATCGACGCCCGCGTGTGCGCGTGGACGATGGAGACCTTCTCGCGGCGGAAGAAGCGGGACAGGGAGAGAAGGCTCGAGGGATGCATCCGGCCCTTGAAGGGAACGAAGTGGACCGCGACCCCCTCCGCCCGCAGCCGCTCGGCCAGCTCCCCGGGCCGCTTCAGAAGGCAGACGGAGGTCCTGTAGCGCCCCGCGTTCAGGCGCGGCAGGAGGCGCATGAGGATCCACTCGATCCCCCCCACGTCGAGGCGGGAGTAGACGTGCACCAGGTGCGGTCGCTCATCGGTCATCGCGGCGCAAGACTCCTCGCATGCAGGCCGCCCGCGCGGGCCGCTTCGCGAAAGGGTACCACCGTCGGGCGGCCGCATTTGCAAAACGGGGGCGCGCTCACCACAATCCGGGCGGAATGGCGGCGCGCGCGATCGCAGGCATTCTCGATCCCCGGCAGGCAGGGGCGGAGCCCTGGTCGGTCCGCGGCCGGCGGCGGAGGAGCCCCTCCCCGCTTCCGCGCCCCCGGCGGAGGCGCGGCCGCCGCCGCCGGGCCCGGCGACACGAGCTGGATGAGCGGGGCGGCGCCGCTGGTCGCGGCCGGGGTCCGAGCCCGGGGCCGACAGCGCGCGGGCCGCCTGGGACCGGTCGGGCGGCGACCCGGTCCGCTTCGCGGCCGGACTCGAAGGAGGCGTCGCCGCCGCCGTCCTCGACCCGGCAGGCCGGCGTCTCGTGCTGGTCCGTGACCGGCTCGGCGAGAGGCCCCTGTACTACGTCGCGCAGCCGGGAGTGGCGGCGGTTCGCCTCGGACCTCGCGACGCTGCGCCGGGCGGGGGCGCTGACCGATCCCGCGCTCCTCCCGCCGGCCGTCGACGCCTTCCTCTCCTTCAACTACGTTCCGGCGCCGTGGACGATCTTCAGGCAGGCGAAGCGGGTGCGGGCCGGGCACGTCGTCACGATCGACCTCGGCGCCCTCGGCGGGGGGCGCGCCGGGGCCGTCCGCGAGGCCGCCTACTGGACGCTTCCGGAGCGCGGGGACGAGCCGGCGACCGCAGCGGAGATGCTGGAGCGGCTGCAGGAAGCGATGGAGCGGCGTCTCCCCCGCGGGGAGGAAGCGGCGGTCTTCCTGAGCGGCGGACTCGACTCGAGCCTAGTCGCGGCCCTCGCCGCGCGCGCGGGGCGGCGGGTGCGCACCTTCAGCATCGGATTCGCCGACGCGGCCTTCGACGAGTCGCAGGGGGCGCGCGCCTTCGCCCACGGTCTGGGGGCGGAGCACCGGGAGATCCTCCTCGACCGGATCGAGGCGGAGTCCTTCGAGGAGATCGTGGACCGGCTCGACGAGCCTTTCGCGGACGCGGCCTGCATCCCCACGTGGCTCCTGGCCCGGGAGGCCTCGGCCGCCGGCGCGCCGGTGGCGATGACGGGGGACGGATCGGATGCGCTCCTCGCCGGCGACCACTGGTTCCGGCGGATGCGGCGCCTCGACCGGCTCCGCGCGATGCCCCGCGGGCTGCGCCGCTCGCTCGCGGCGCTGGCGGGGCTCGGGGGAGGGCGGGAGGCCCGCCGGCTGCGCGACCTCGCGGCATGGGCCGAGCTTCCGCCCGCCGAGGGATACCTGCGGATGAGGGAACGGTGGCGCCGGGCCGAGCGCCTCGCCCTGTACGCACCCGCCTTCCGCGAGCAGGCCGACCCCGCCGCCGCCGAGGCGACCTGGCTCGACGCCCCCGTCGCCTGGCGTCCGGGGCGGCTCGTCGAGGGAGCGCTCAGGCTCGACGCCGTCCACAACCTGCCCGAAGGGCTTCTCATGAAGGTCGAGAGGATGGGACGCCCCCACGGCGTCGAGTGCCGCTCCGCGTTCCTCGACCGGGAGTTCGTCGAGTGGTCCGCGCGGCTGGACGCGCGGCTTCTCCTGCGGGGGACGAGCGGCAAGCACCTCCTCCGGCAGGCCGCCTCCCTGATCATCCCGCGGGAGATCGCCTTCGGGCGCAAGCACGGCCTCATGGTCCCGACGGCGGGATGGCTGCGCGGACCCCTTCGCGGCGTCCTGGAGGAGGCGTTCGCGGGAGCGCTGATCGCCCGGCAGGGGATCTTCGACGCCGCGAGCCTGCGCGGGCTCAGGGAGCGGTTCGAAAGGGCGCCGGGCGATGCGATCGCGGCGGGCCGGGTCTGGCAGCTGGTCGTCTTCCAGACCTGGTGGCGGCGCACGCTGGGCTGAGGGCGGGATCGTGGGCCGAGTTGCCCTTGGGCAGGCGGAACGCGCGAGCCAGAGCGAGGCAGCCCGCAGCCGCATCTGAGCGCAGATCCAACCAGCCTGTCCAGGGGGCATCGAAGCCGATCCGAAACCTATCCGCTCGAAGGCCCCGGCGTGGGCATCGTTAGGCGTGGATTTCGACGACGTCCCCCTCGGCGAGGACGTGATCGCGCTGCACCGTCTGCCCGTCGAAGGCGCTCGGTCCCCAGATCCGGGCGAACTTCAGGTGGGCGTGCAGGTCCTTGTGGATCCGCACGGCGAGGTCGCCGACGGTCGCCCCGCGGGCGAGGGTGAAAGGGGCGCTGTGGTCGGGGGGCTTCCCCGGCTGCTTCGAATAGACCCGGATGATGCCGGCCGCCTCGAACGTCTTCCTCTTCAGCTCCTCCAGTCCTTCGCCGTCGAGGCACGAGACCGCCGCCAGCGGCCACCCGTGGTCGAGCAGCTCGTCGAGCGCCTCGAGACCGGCCCTCACCTGCGGGCGGTCGAGGCCGGTGATCACCAGGAGCCCGTTCTTGACGGGGCCGAAAGGCGGGGCCTGCGGCTGCGTGCCCGCCTGCGGCGTCCCCTGCCGGGCCGCGGCGGGCTTCCCGCCCCGGTCCGCGCCCATCAACCGGATGTTCCGGGCGGCGAGCAGCGCGCGCGTCTCCTCGAGCTCCTCGAGCGGATCGGTCCCGTCCACGACGACCCAGAGCAGGTCCGCGTGGCGGACCAGGTCGAAGACCCAGGGCTCGATGTGCTCGGTCGAGAGCGGGGGAAGGTCCACGAGCTGGAAGGCGATGTCCTCGAACGGCATCATGCCGGGCGTCGGTTCGCGCGTCGTGAAGGGGTAGTCGGCGACCTCCGGCGTCGCGCGCGTCAGGAGGCGGACCAGGGAGGATTTCCCGGTGTTCGCGGGGCCGACGAGCGCGATCTGGCCCGCCCCTTCGCGCGGGATGATGTAGCTGTGCGCGGCGCGGACCCCCTTCCTGGAAGGCAGCTTGCGCAGCTTCGCGATCCGCGCCTTGAGGTCCGCCTGGAGATGGTCCGTGCCCTTGTGCTTGGGCATGATCCGGAGCATCTCCTCGAGCGCCTCGATCTTCTCCTGCGTCGTCTTCGCGGCGCGGAAGCGCTCCTCGGCTCGGTGGTAGTCGGGCGGCAGGTTGGCCGGCATGCGGAGGCTCCGCGGGGGGCTTCACCCTTGAATGTGCCAGAGTTGCCGACGGCGTTCAAGGCGGCCGCGCCCCGTGCGCGCGGCGGGGCCGCGCCCGGGATGCCGGCTGCCGCGGAGAGAAGGACTGCCTCCGGCATCGAACCCGCCCGATCCTGCAGGATGTCAGGGAGCGGGCCGGATCACGCCGCGCGCGGCGTCCAGGATCCCGAACTCGCGCGGGGCGTGGAAGTCGGCGGGGCTCCGGAAGTTCGGGAAGAGCGAGAGGAACTGGGGCGCGCCGGTCGAAAGCCGGTCGATGCGGTAGGCGCCGAACGCGATCGTCCCGGGCCGGCAGCCGGAGGGGAGGAGTTCCGCCCAGTCGAGTGCGATGCGAACGAGCCACAGACCATGTCCCGCTTCCGATGGCATCGCGGACTCTCCTGCCTGCTTCCTCCCTTCCCCCTCGGAGGCGATCGGGTCCTCGCCGGCGCCGATGCGGGCGGGGCGGCACGGCCGGGAGGGGGTGTCGGCGGAGGTGCGCGACGGGGCGTCCGGGCGGGGGCCGGGAATGCCTGCCAGCGGCGGGAGAATCCTCGACCGGGTCCGCAGGCCGCCCGGGTTCCAGCCGCGGTCGACCCTCATCGTGCGCCGGTCGAGCCCGGGCGAATCGACGCGCGCGTCGAAGACCAGCCCCGCGGGGTTCACCTCGAGCTCGTAGTAGACCCGCCGGTCTTCCGGGTCCGGGGCGAGGAACAGCTCGACGACGTCCCCCTCCCAGAGGTCGTCGTCGTGGGCCGCGCCCGAGGGCGCGAGGCGGACGAACTCGCAGCGGAAGAGCGCGACGAGGCGCCTGGAGTCCGCGGCCAGCGCGACCTCCGTGCGGAGCGAAGAAGGCTCCCCGTCCTCGATCCGGACGAGGGGCAGGAAGGGGGTTCGCGTCACGTCCCCGCCCGGTCCGCGGGGGCGGCGCGGGCGCCCCGCTCACATCAGGGGGGCGCCGCACCGCTTGCACGCAGGCTGGTACGAGGACCAGCCGAGAAAGCCGTCGCAGGCCGGGCAGCGCCAGTTCCGCAGCGTGAAGCCGAGGAAGCCGAGAAGGTACAGGGCGCCCACCGGGATCGCCACCCGCCCGAGGAACGGGTTGATGACGATGACGGGAACCGCGAGGAGGACGAAGTACATCTGGCTGCGCCGCCTCCTCGCGGCCTGCGCCTTGAACCCCGCGATCTCGTCCCCGCTGAAGCCCATCAGGCGGCCTTCTTCTTCGAGTTCGTGCCGAGCAGGAGCTCGCGGCCCACGAAGTAGAGCAGCCCGGTGATGATCGCGAACGGGATCATGGCGAGCAGGTCCGAGCGCGCGCCGTCGAAGAACGGATTGTGGGCGGCGGCCCAGTCGGTCAGGCGCTTGTCCATGCCGCTCAGAACGCCCGCCATGAACGCGATGATGATCCCGGCGATGGCGCCCCCCGCGATGTACCCGGAGGCCATCAGCACGCCGGAGGACTTGTCCCCCTCGGCCGCGAGCTGCTCCTCGGAGAGGTTCGCGTGCTGGAGTTCCTTGCGGCGCTTGCGGTCGACGAGCCACCGGACCGCGCCGCCCACCAGGATCGGCGTCGAGGAGGAGAGCGGCAGGTAGACGCCGACGGCGAAGGCGAGCGAGGGGATCCCGGACATCTCCAGGACCAGCGCGATCATGACCCCGAACAGCACGAGCCCCCAGGGGAGCTTGCGGTCGAGGATCCCCTTGATGATGTAGCTCATCAGGGTCGCCTTGGGAGCGTCGAACTTGGTCACGGTCGTCCCGTCGGGGCGGGTCTTGTAGGCGCCGTTGATCCCCGGGTCGACGAGGTAGACGGCGCGGCCGGTGGCCCGGTCCACCAGGTACTTGCCGGGAGGCCCGCCCGCGTCGTCCTGCTTCTGCCAGATGCCGTAGGAGGCGCGGTCGGTCTCGCCCTGCGGTCCTGAGAGCCGCTCGTCCCCCTGGATGTCGGCGGCCGCGGCCGTGAGGCCCGCGGGCGTGACCTGCGCCACCGGCACGTAGACGGTGGCGGCCGCGTTCAGCCTGAGGAGGATCGGGCCCAGGACGACGGCGGAGGCGAGCGCCCCGATGAGGATCGAGATCTGCTGCAGGCGCGGCGTGGCGCCGACCAGGTAGCCGGTCTTGAGGTCCTGCGAGGTGGTGCCGCCGTTCGAGGCCGCGATGCAGACGATCGCGCCGACCGACAGGGCGGTCACGTAGTACATCCTCCCCGTCCAGCCGATCAGGAGGAAGATCAGGCAGGTGAGGAGGAGCGTCGCGACGGTCATGCCCGAGATCGGGTTCGAGGACGACCCGATCTCGCCCGTCAGGCGGGAGGAGACCGTCACGAAGAGGAACCCGAAGATCAGGATCATCAGGGCCCCGAGGATGTTCATGTGGAGGGAGGGGGAGAGCGTGATGATCGCGACGAGGACGAAGCAGCCGATCAGGACGACCCGCATGGACAGATCGTGCTCGGTCCTGTGCGGATCGACCACCGCCTGCTTCTTTCCCGCCGCCCACGTCCTTCAGCCCCTCCTTGAGGCCGTGCCAGATGGTCGGCAGCGAGCGGAGCAGGCTGACGATCCCGCCGGCCGTCACCGCCCCCGCGCCGATGTAGAGCACGTAGGCTCCGCGGATCTGCGCCGGGCTCATCTCGCTGATCGGGATCGTGCCGGGGGCCAGGGGGCCGGGGATGCTCTGGCCGAAGAACTTGATCATCGGGATGAGAAGCAGGTAGGCGAGCACGCCGCCCGCGCACATGACCGACGAGATCTTCGGGCCGATGATGTAGCCGACGCCGAGCAGCTCGGGCGAGATCTCGGCCGAGACCGAGCCCGCCGGGTAGAACTTCCCGAAGACCTTCTCGGGCGTGTCCTTCCAGAGCTTGAAGGCGGCCATGGCCGTCTTGTAGGCGAGGCCGATGCCGAATCCCGTGAAGATCGTCCGCGCGCTCGTTCCCCCGCCGAGGCCGGCTGCCTCGGCGGCGGCCGCCTCGGCCTTCGCGGCGTCGCTCGACATGTGGCGCGACTCCTCGGAGGCGCCCGCCTTGAGGACCTCGGCGCACGCGGTCCCTTCGGGGTACTTGAGGATCCCGTGCTGCGCGACGATCAGCGCGCGCCGGAGAGGGATCATCATCAGGATCCCGAGCAGGCCCCCGAGCACGGCGACGAGCATGACGCGCGTGATCTCGAGATCGAAGCCGAGGATCATGATCGCGGGCATCGTCACGCCGATCCCGAAGGCGATCGACTCGCCGGCGCTGCCCGCCGTCTGGACGATGTTGTTCTCGAGGATCGTGGCGTCCTTCACCCCGAACTTGGAGGCGAGGCGGAAGAGCGTGATCGAGATGACCGCCACCGGGATCGAGGCGCTCACCGTCAGCCCGACCTTCAGGACGAGGTAGAGCGAGGAGGCGCCGAAGATCATGCCGAGGATCGTCCCGAGGACGACGCCCCGCGCGGAGAACTCGCGCATCCGCGTGGCGGCGGCGATGTAAGGGTGGAACTCGGACGCGGGCTTCTCGTTGGCCATCGATCCTCCCGGGCGCGACGCGGCAGCCTGAACGACCGCCAAAGTGTACCCGAGATGGCGGGGAAAATGGGGCCGGAGGGCGTCCTTGGTCCCCCGGGCCGTGTGTCGTAATCTGCCATCTACTTCCGGAGGAGAAACCATGAACGAGCCGATCGGGGGCGCCTTCGCGAAGGGCGCCATGGAAGCCTGGACCGGGGCCGAGAGGGTGAGTTTCGAGGAGGCCCTGAGGGAGATCGTCGAGATCCCCACCGTGTCGAGCGACCCCGCCCGCAAGTCCGAGGTGGCCCGCGGCGCGGAGCACGCCGCCGGCCTGATCCGGCGCATGGGGGGCGAGGCGCGGGTGGTGCCGACGGCCGGCCACCCGATCGTGCAGGGGGCCTTTCACCGGGATCCCGCCTGGCCCACGGTCACCGTCTACAACCACCTCGATGTGCAGCCCGCCGAGCGCGAAGACGGCTGGAACACCGAGCCATTCGTCTTCCACCGCGACGGGGACCGCTATTTCGGGCGCGGCACGACCGACGACAAGGGGCCGGCCCTCGCGGCGCTCTGGGGGGCGAAGTACGCCGTGGAGAACGGGGCGAGGGTGAACGTCCGGTTCCTCTGGGAGCTGGAGGAGGAGGTCGGCAGCCCCAGCTTCGAGCGGGCGATCCGGGCCGAGGCGCCGCGCCTCGCGACCGACTCGGTCGTCGTCTCGGACACGATCTGGGTCTCGCGGGCCCGGCCCGCCTGCCCGGCCGGGCTGCGCGGCCTGCAGGGGTTCCGCATGACGCTCGAGACCGGCGCCACCGACCAGCACTCCGGGGTGACGGGCGGCGCGGCGCGCAACCCGATCGCCGAGCTCTGCCAGCTCCTGTCCGAGTGCGTGGACGGGAAAACGGGCCGGATCAAGATCCCCGGCTTCTACGACGACGTCGTGCCGCCGACGAAGCAGGAGCTCGCGGACCTCAAGCGTTCAGGCTTCAGCGTCGCGGCGTTCAGGAAGGACCACGCGTTCCGCTCGATCCGGACCACGGACGCCCTCGAGGTCATGAAGCGGATCTGGTGCCTTCCCACCTTCGAGATCCACGGGATCGCCGGCGGCTACCAGGGCCCGGGGATCAAGACGATCGTCCCGCCGCGCGCGACGGCGATCGTCTCCTGCCGTCTCGTGCCGGACATGAAGGAGCGGAAGGTGGCCCGGCTGGTGAAGGAGTTCGTCCGCGGGAAGAACCCCGACGTGAAGGTCGAGCCCGATCACAGCCTGCCGGCCTACCGCGGGCGGACGACGGGGCCGCGGGCCGACGCCATCAGGGCGGCGATGAAGTTCGCCTTCGGCCGCGAGCCGGTCTTCGTCCGGGAGGGGGGATCGATCGGGGCCGTTCTCTCGATGGAGCGGGTGCTGCGCGCGCCGGTCCAGTTCCTGGGCCTGTCGCTCCCAGAGCACGGCTACCACGCGCCGAACGAGAACTTCGACTGGCGGCAGGCCAGGGGCGGCATGATGGCCTTCGCGGAGTACTTCCGGCGTCTCGGCGAGCTGGGCCGGATCCGCTGAGCCGGGGGCTCCGGACCAGGCCGCGCGGTTCGCTCACCCGCAGATCGTGTTGCGGCCCTTCTGCTTCGCCTCGTAGAGCGCGGCGTCGGCCCGCGAGATCAGGGCCTGGCCGTCGATGGCGTCCTCGGGATAGGAGGCCACGCCGAGGCTGATCGTGACGGCCCCGAGGGGCTGGGTCTCCCGGCCGGGGAACGGGTGCTGCTCGACCCGCAGGCGGATCCTCCCCGCCAGGACGCGGGCCCCGTTCCGGTCGGTCTCGGGGACCAGGATGACGAACTCCTCGCCGCCGTAGCGGGCGCATACGCTCGAAGCGCGGTTGCACTCTTCGAGGATCCTCGCGAGCTCCTTCAGGGCATGGTCTCCCGCCAGGTGGCCGTGCGTGTCGTTGTACTGCTTGAAGTGATCCACGTCGATGAAGATCAGCGAGAAGGGATGGCCGTGGCGCTGCGAGCGGTTCAGCTCCAGCTCGAGGGCATCGCGGAAGTACCGGTGGTTGAACAGGCCGGTCAGGCCGTCGCGGTTCACCATCTCCTTCAGGTTGCGGTTCAGGGCCTCGAGCTCGTCGGCGTTCTTCTTCAGGGCCGACATCAGGTCCCGGTTGTTCTCGAGGAGGCGGACCTTCTCGATGGCGCGCCCCACCACGGCCGAGATCAGGCCCAGGTCCTCGAACGGCTTGGTGAGGAAGTCGTAGGCGCCCGTCCGCAGCGCCGCGGTCGCCGTGTCGAGCGAGGCGTGGCTTGTCATCATGATCACCAGCGTGTCGGGGTCGAAGATCTTGACCTCCTTGAGGAGGTCGAGCCCGCTCATCCGGCCCATGATGATGTCGGTCATCACGATCGGGAAGGGGCTCTTGCGGAACAGGGCGAGGGCCTGCTCGCCCGAGGCGGCGGTCACCACTTCGTGCCCGTCGTCGGTCAGGACCTCGCTGATGACGCTCCGGAGGGTCGGCTCATCGTCCACGACGAGGATGCGGGTCTTTGTGGCGGGGCCGGTGGCCTTGATGTCGACGATGTCCGTCTGCGTGGTGACCATGTCCGCTGCTCCTCCCGTTCATTCGGACGCCCGGATGAGAGCCCGGGCGCCGCGGGTCTTCTTCAGGCCGTGACCAGCTCGGCGGTCTCCCGCGCGGGCTCCAGCTCCTCCAGCTCCGGCACGGAGGGCCGGGGCGGCAGGGTGATGATGAAGGTCGCGCCCAGCCCCGGCTCGCTTTCGACCGAGATCTCGCCGCGGTGGTCCTTGATGATGCCGTAGCTGACCGACAGGCCAAGGCCCGTCCCCTTGCCCCCGGGCTTGGTCGTGAAGAACGGCTCGAAGATCCGCTGCTTCACCTCGGGCGTCATCCCCGGACCGGTGTCGGTGACCCGGATCTCGACCCCGCGGTTCTCGAGACCGCGCGTCCTCACCGTCACCGACCCCGGCGTGCCCTCCATGGCCTGCTGCGCGTTGATCATCAGGTTCATGAGGACCTGCTGGAGCTGGTTCGCGTTGCCGTGGATCTCGGCCATCCCCTCGCCCGCGATCACCTCGAGCTTGACCTGGTTGATCTCGAGCTGGTGGTTCACGATGGCGGCGGCGTCCTGGACCACGGAATTGACGGCGATGCACGAGAAGGCGGCCTTCTCCTGCCGCGCGAACCGCAGCAGGTTCTCGATGATCGTCTTGCAGCGCCGCGTCTCCTTCTCGATCAGCTCGAGGTTCTTCTCGATGGCGCTGCCCTTCTCGGCCTTGCGCAGGCTGAGCTGGGCGCAGCCGAGGATGCCCGCCAGCGGGTTCTTCACCTCGTGGGCGATGCCCGCGCCGAGCTGGCCGAAGGCCGCCATCTTCTCCGACTGGACGAGCTGGGCCTGCGCCTGCTGGAGGGCCTCCTCGCGGTGCTTCAGCTCCACGGCCATCTGGTTGAACGAGGCCGCGAGGGTCCCGATCTCGTCCTTCGACCCCTCCTCGACCGAGATGTCGAAATGCCCCTTCGCGATGGTCCGCGTGGCGTCCGACAGGCGCTCGAGCGGCTTCGTGATCGTGCGCGCCCAGAGGAGGCTGATCAGGGTCGCGAGCACCAGCAGGCCGAACGCGACGATGACGAGGCTTCGGAGCAGGTCGCGCGAGGCGAGGTAGGCGGCCGCCTTCGGAATCTGCGCCACGGCCATCACGCCGCCGACGTCCACGGCGGAGAACCCGCCCACCATCGTCGTGCCGTCGAGATCGTACTCGCGGGTCATGCTGGCGCTGATGTTCTGGAGCTCGCTCCGCGCGGCCGTCAGGGTCGCAGCCCTGGCCCGGCGGGCGACGAGCCCGCGGTCCGCGTGGGCGAGGTAGGTCGCCCTCGCCGTCGGTCACGAACACGTCGAGGACCTTGGACCGGCCGACGAGCCGCTGGAGGCTGTCCGCCTTGACGACGGCGGCGGCGACGACGGAGGGGCGGCCCTCATCGCGCAGCGGCGCGAGGGCGATCGTGAAGGTCGGCAGGGAGGGGCTGACGGTCGAGTTCTGGACGAAGATCTCGCCCGCGGCGAGCTTCGCGAGCGGCATCGGGTGCTCCGAGCGGAAGCGGTCGAGCTCCTGCCGCGTGAGGCCGGCCTCGCCCAGGATCCGCGTATCGTAGGCCGCCTCGAGCGCGCGGTCCCCGTCGAAGAGGGAGATCGAGACGACGTCCGGTGAAGTCCGCGACGAACTCCCTGAGAAGCACCTGCTTCGCCTCGCCCGTGACCTGGTCGTTCGTGACGATCCGCGCGTAGGCCTGCAGCCGCTCGCCGTAGCTCAGCAGGAGCGACCTGCTCTCGTCCGCGGCGCTGAGGGCCGCGATCGAGGAGAGGTCGTGGATGTACACCAGCTTGTCCTCGTGGAAGAGCCGCGCCATGGTGAACGTGATGAGGCTCACCACGAGCACCAGGACCAGGAGGAGGGAAACCAGGATCTTCATCCGGATCGGGAATCTCAGCCTGCTCAGCATGGCGTCCTCTTCTCTCTCCTAGTATTTCGCGGCGATGAGCCGCGTCCGGTACGTGCTGTTGCCGGCGGCGTCGATCGCCTCGACGATGACGACGTTGGCGCCGCGATCGAGCGCGACGGTGAATTCGAAGCCGCCGTCGGCCCCGACGGACGCCTCCTGGGTCCCGATGAAGACGTGCGAGCCCGGCTCGGTCCGGCCCGTGAGCGTCGCGCCGGCCGCGGTCACCGCCCCTTCCGGGAAGACGACGTCCAGGGACGGCGGCGCCGTGTCGGCCACGAGGTCGAGCCGCCGCGGCGCGCTGGCGAGCCCGAGCGCCCGGCCCTGGCTCCCCGCGACGCGCCAGTAGTAGGTCCCGGCCGGGAGGTTGCCGTGCACGAATTCCCGCGCCTCGATTCCCCGGCTCACGGCCAGGTCGTGGAAGGCGGTGTCGCGGGAGATGTCGACGAGGTACAGGGTGTCGTCGGGGCGCCCCTCCCAGGAGAAGGCGACGCGCGGGGGCCGCGTGCGGAACGGGATGACGGCGCTCCCGGCGGGCGCCACGGGGCCGGGGGCGGGCGCGATGGTCCCGGTCCGGCCCAGCGCGCCGCGCGCGTCGAGCGTGACCCATCGGCCCGCGCCGATCATGACGCGCCGCTCCCCGGAGGCGATCTCCGCGGTCCCGGCGAGCACCGAGAAGGTCGCGGACCTGTCCGCGTTGACCATCATCCGCACCCGCGAGCTGCCGGACGACACGATCTGCGCGGTGCCTCCGGGCCCCGCCACGTTCAGCTCGAGGCCTCCTCCCTGGAGGCTCGCCTCGATCTGTCCCTCGAGCAGGACGAGCGACGCCCGGGTCCTGGCCGCGTCGCGCTGGCGCTCGAGGCCCTTCAGGATGATCAGGGAGTTCTCCCCGAGCTGCAGCGTCGTTCCCCGGTCGAACCGGATCGACGCCCCCGAGCGGTCGAAGGTGTGGACGGCGTGGCGCTCCCTCAGGGGGATCCCCGTGGCCGAATCCCGCCAGGCGATGGTGTCGGCCGGCTTGTCCTTGACGGAGCGGTAGACCTGCGCGAGGGTCGCGACGACCGGGTCCCACCCGGGGGCCGATTCCGGCGTCCCGGGCGCCGCGGGTGCGCGCGGGACCGCGGCTCCGCCCTCGCCCTCGCGCATGAGGCTGCGCAGGCCGGTCCCCGCGGGCAGCAGCAGGCCGAGCAGGTAGAGGATCGCGAGGAAGGCGGCGAGCACCAGCACGACCGCGAGGACCCCTTCTGCGAAGCGCTTCAGCATGGCTCAGTACCTGCCCTGCACGCGGAAGAACCAGCCCTGGACCGAGTAGTCGTTCTGCGAGAACTCGTTGTCCGAGAAGTCGGTGAAGTTGTAGCCGATGCCGAGCCTGAAGTGCTTCACCAGCTCCCAGGTCAGCTCGCTCAGCCAGCCCTGCCTGCGGTCGTCCGCCTCCTTCTGGATCAGCACGCGGTACTCCAGCCCGAGGTCGAGGGCCTTCCAGAGCCGCCAGTTCAGGTGCTGGATCGTGAGATAGGTGTGCGTCTGGGTCCGGGGCAGCCCGAGGTCGGTCTCGCTCTGGAGCTTGGCGGCCGCCTTGAACACCCACTGGGCGCGCGCCGTGATGTCCAGGACCCCGTCGACCGACACGACATCGAGCGGTGCGCGCCGTGGCGTCCTGGACGGCCGGGGCCCCGATCCCCGCCGTGTAGATGGGGCGCTGGTCGAGCAGGTGCGTGTAGCGGGCGAGCGCGTTGAAGCGGTCGAAGGTGACGGGCCGGTAGGCGAGCCCGAGGCTCCGCTCGTCGAACTTGGCCTCCGTCAGCCCGCTGTCCTGGTCGAAGGTCCTGCTGTAGCGGAACCGCGCGAGGAGCGTGAAGTCCGCTCCCAGCCGGTAGTCGAGCTGGTTCACCGTGAAGTACTGCCGGCGTTTCGCGTCGCCGGTCTCGAGCCGGATCTCGTCGCGCGAGCTCGCGGCGAGCCCGTCGGTCGCGTAGGAGATGCCGACGGCCGCGGCGGTGCGGCTGGTCTGGACCGCGCCGGTGTCGATCTTCGAGCCCTCGCCGCTGAGCAGGAGCTTGAGCCCCTTCGCGACGTCCCACTGGCGCTGGATCCCGAGCAGGGAGACCGTCCGAGTGCCGGTGTCGGAGCTCTCCCACTGGTACTCCGAGTAGACCTTGCTCGACCTCGCGAACGGCGCCTCGGCCCCCAGGATGGTCGAGGCCCTCTGGCCCGCGACGTCGTCGGAGAGCCGCTCCGTCAGGTAGATCCGGTTCCCGCCATGGTTGAGGATCAGCCCGCCCTGGGCCGACCGCCCCAGCGTCCCGTCGCTCGCCTTGGCCTCGACCGACAGCCACCGCAGCGCCTGGTACTGCACGCCGGCGGTCGTCAGGTCGTTGTCGAGCCCGGACAGGGTCTGCTGGCGCTCGACGGCCACCCGGAACTTCTCGGTGAGCTGGGACCAGAAGCGCGCCGTGGCGTAGGTGCTCGAGGCGGAGCCGTCGCCCGAAGCGTCGCGGATGTCGTTGGACAGCAGCTCCGCGGCGACGCCCCAGCGCTTCGCGAGGTGGGCGTACTGCAGCGAGGCCGTCGTCTTGTCGCCGGCCGTGGGGACGAGCGTCGTGGACGCCTTCGAGCCGCTCGTCGCGATCGTAGCGGACCCCGACGGTGTCCGAGGTGGTGAGCTTCAGCGTGGCGTTCAGCCCGGTCTTGCGGGATCCCTGCTCGAGGATGTTGCCGCTCGAGAAGAACCCGGGCTCGAGCTCCTTGTAGTAGCCGCGCACCTGGAACCTGTTCGGCTTTCCGAACCACTCGCCCGGGTCGGCGTCGAAGGCCGCCTTCCAGGCCCTGCCTTCCTGGGCGCCGGTCGGCGCGACCTCGGAGAAGGTGACGCCGCCGTCGTCGCTGCGGAAGGTCACGCTGTCCTCTCCGCTGGTCTCCGCGTACTCGGCCACGATCCGGGTGTTGGCCCCGATGCGCACCTCGGAGTCCACGCCCTTCAGCTCGTAGGCGCCGCTCTGCAGGTTGTCCTGCACGTAGGTCCCGCCGACGGCCACGTGGTCGCCGAGCTGCTGGCGCACCCGCGCGCCGGCGGCGCCGTCTTCTCGAACGACTCGACCACGGACTCGTAGTCGGCCTGGATGTACACGGGGTTCCCGGACAGGGGGACGCCGCTGTAGAGGGTGCCGCCCTCCTCGACGCTGGACACGGGCCGGTTGAACATCAGGCGGCCCTCGGGGTACTTGATCGTGTAGTCGAGGTTCTGGACCTGCATCGTGCGCGACAGGGTCAGTGCCGGTCGTCTTGTCCCGGACGACGATCGCCACCTGCTCGCTGCCTTCGACGAGGTCCTTGTGGCTGAGGTAGTACAGCGAGCCGCCCGTGGCCCGCAGCTCGTCCCTCACGTGGGCCTGCCGGACCTGGGCGCCGAACACGACCGCCTGCGTCTTCGGCTGGCCGTACTGGGTCTGGCCGGGGGACTGGTACCGGGCGCGCGCGCCGAACAGCGTCCTCTGGTAGGCCGCCAGCTCGGTGTCGGTCAGCGTCAGCGGGTAGTTGCCGACGATGGCGTTGATCTCCTTGCTTTCCAGCGCGAGGTAGAGCTTCCCCTGGCTCTGGGCGTCGTAGACGATCGTGCTCGTGTCGCCGTAGACGGGGTAGAACTTGTCCGGGTCGAGGTTGCGGAGCAGCAGCTGCGCGTCGTTCTGGTCGAGGTCCTTGAACAGCGATCCGAGCTCCGTTTCTCCGCTGTCGAAGGCCGCCGTGATGAGGTACCTGCCCTGGATGCTGCCCTTCAGGTACACCGCGACGCGCCCCTCGGTGTAGTGGTCGGCCGACTCGTCCACGCCCGAGCCCTCGACGTATCCCTTGGCCTTCAGCTGCCCGACCCTGCCGTCCGCGAAGGCGAGCAGGAACAGCTGGTTCTGGGCGACCTCGATCTCGCGCTCGAGGGTCGCGCGTGTGCCCGGCGGGATCCTTCACCTCGACCACGAGGCGGCTCCTGCCCGCCGGCAGCTTGACGACGGCGTCGAAGCGGCCGTCGGGGCCGACGGTCAGCGGCGTGCCGTTGACCGAGACCTGGTTGCCCGGATCGGTGGAGCCGCTGAGGCGGAGCTGCCCGTTGTTCAGGCGCGCCCCGTTCGGAGGAACATTGATGACGAGGTTCGGGATCTCCGCGGCACCCGACGAGGACCTCGCCGTTCGGCCCCTTGTCGGTCAGCTCGAGGTCCAGGTTGGCGATTCTCGAGTAGCCCGCGGCGTTGCGCGCGATCACGGCGATTGCGTTGTGGCCGCGGGCGAGCGGCAGCTGCGGCGCCGAAGCTCCCGTCCGGCGCGACCTCGACGGCCGCGCCGTCGACCGTCACGCGGTTGCCCGGGTCGGTCCTGCCCGGCGAGGCGGCAGACGATGCGCGCCTCCGCGCCCCCGGGCGCCGCGTGGCGGACGGCGGACGGCGCGGCGGCGCGGCAGGCGGCCCCGGCTCCCGCCAGCGCGTCCTCGACGCGGACCCGCCCGGCCGGCTGGATGATCTCGAGGACCGGGATCGGGATCGCGATGCCGGCCGATCCTCCTTCGGAATCGGCGAGCGTGACATCGGCCTGGCGCAGCGAGGGATCGTCCAGCTTCGCGGACGAAGCGCCCCTGGTCGGCAACCGCGACGCTCGAGCCGTTGATCGTCACGCTCGGCGCGGTCCGGTACTGATCGAGGATGTCGGCCGCCTTCACGTCGCCGACCTCCCCCTTGATCTCGATCCGGCGGTTCAGCGCCCGCCCCTCGGGCATGTCGTTCGGCGCCACCGGCCGCTCCTCGCCGAACCAGCGGACGACGAACCGCTCCCGCGGCAGGCCCTGGACGTCGATCAGGTAGCGGGCGGCCGCTTCGGCGCGCCGCTGCGAGAGGGCCATGTTGTATTCGTCGGTGTTGGTCGAATCGGTGTGCCCCTCGATCAGGACCTTCTCCTCGGGGTGCTCGCGGAGGATGACGGCCACCCGGTCGAGCGCCGCCCTGGCCGGGGCGCTCAGGTCGGACCTGTCGGAGGCGAACGCCTCCCCGGTGAGGTTGACGGCGATGGCGGAATGCCGGTTGACCCCGAACAGTCGCCTCGCGCTCGTGGCGCGCGAGCCGTCCTCGTGCTCCGTCTCGAGCTGGTAATAGTAGATGTCGCCCGGCGGTGACGAGCTGCCCGTCGTCCGTGCGCCCGTTCCAGTCCACCTGGGCCGGAGGCGCGCCGGCCCCGCTCTCGGTCTTCACGGTCCGGCCCTGGGAATCGAGGATCCGCAGCGTCCAGGCGGTGACCGGGTTTCCCGGAGCCCGACTGCAGCGTGAACCGGACCGGCTGCTCGATGCCCGGTTCCCTTGAGCTCCACGACGTCCTCGAGCTGCTCGAACGTCATGACGACGGAGCTGGTCGGCAGCTCCACCCGGTCGCCGTTGACGAGCAGGTCGCGGGTCTCCGCGTTCCCCTGCACGACGACGGGCGCCGCACCGCCGGAGGCCGCGACATCGAGCCCGGAAGCGCCCTTCTGCCCGAGCCGCGTCTCGTCCGCGAACGGCGCGATGCCGAAGTTGGCCTTCCCGAGAAGCCCGGGCGTCAGCCAGACGACGACGCTCCCCGGCGTGGTGACCACGGTGCCGGCGGGGAGGCTCAGCAGGTTGAGCTTGACCATCCGGTGGCCGGCGAGCAGGGCGGGGAAGTGGTACCGCCCCTGCGGATCGGTGAGGGCGTACGTGCCGTTGTCCAGCACGACCATCGCCCCGGCGACTCCCGGCTCGTCCGGCTGCTGCTCGCCGTCCGCGTTCCTGTCCTCGTACACCTTCCCGATGATGGTGCCGAGATCGAAGACGAGGTCCTGGGTCACCTCCACCTCGGCCGAGGCCGCGTTGGAGGCGGTGCAGGTGTCGCATCCGGCGACGGCGACGGCGGTGTTCTCGTACATGCCGGGGGTCGCGCCCGCGCCGACGACGAGCTGGTAGACGAGAAGGCGGTAGCCGCGCTCGCCCGGGTCGGCGACGCCGTTTCCGTTCGTGTCCACGAGCGCAGGCACCTTGCCGATGTCGAAGAGCAGCGGCCGGTTCCCCTCCGGGTCGGCGATCGGCGAGCCGTCGAGCCGCGCCGTTCCCTTGAGATACTTGAAGTCGGGCGGAATCTGGTCGCGCAGCCGGACCTCGAGCACGTCGCCCTCGGTCTTGTTCTTGATGGCGACCGAGTAGGTCACGACCTCGCCCACGACGGCCTGGTCCTTCGAGGCCTCCTTCTCGATCAGGAGAGGATTGCCGCGCTTGGGGGTCGTGCCGCGCTCGGCGTAGTCGTCTTCCGTGGTGACGCCGTTGCCCGGCGTCGAGTCCGGGTCCACGGCGGGGGAGGCCGTGACCTCCGCGCGGTTCAGGTAATCGCCCGAAGCCTGAACGGTGGCGGTGATCCTGAGCGTGGCGGAAGAGCCGGCGGCGATCGTGCCGACCGACCAGACGCCCGTCGCCGGAACGTAGCTCCCCGCGCCGGTGTCGCTCACCCAGACGTAGCCGCCCGGAAGGAGGTCGGTGACGGCGACGGCGCGTCGCGTCGCTCGGCCCGGCGTTGCTGGCGGTGATCGTGAAGACGACCTGCCGGCCCACGGAGGGCGTCGGGTCATCGACCGTCTTGGCAAGGGACAGATCGGCGACGGCCACCGGCGTCGTGGAGGCCGTGGCGTAGTCGTTGCCCGATCCGTTCCCGAAGACGTCGTCGAGGTCCGCCTGGCCGGCCGAGAGGACCTCGGCGGCGTTTGTATAGGGACCGGAGGGAAGGACCCTCGCCGTGATGGCGATCGAAGCGCTCGACCCGGCCGGGATCGTCCCCGCCGTCCACTGGCCGTTCGCCGGGTTGTACGCGCCGGTCGAGCTGTCCGATACGTAGCTGTAGCCGCCCGGCAGGGGATCCGTCACGACGACGTTCGTCGCGTCGCTCATGCCGGACGCGTTCGAGACCGTGATCGTGAAGACCACGTTGGCGCCGACCCTCGGCGCGGGGTTGTCGACGGTCTTCGTGAGCGAGAGATCGACGATCGCGATCGGCGTTGTCGCCTGGCTCGCCTCGTCGTCCTCGCCGTGGCCCGCGCCGTTGCCCGGCGTCGAGTCGGGGTCGGCCTGGCCGGCCGCCTGGATCTCGGCCGTGTTGAGGTACGACCCGGAGGTGTTGACCATCGCCGTGATGTGGAGGGAGGTCGATGCGCCCGCGGCGAGGCTGCCGACGGTCCAGGCGCCGGTCGTTTCGTCGTAGGTGGCAGGCGTCGACCCGTCGTCGCTGATGAACGCGTAGCCGGTGGGCAGAAGGTCGTGGACGACGATGCCCGTGGCGTCGCTGGGTCCGGCGTTGGCAACCGTGAGGGTGAACACGACGTTCGTGCCGACGCGCGGGGTCGCGTTGTCGACGCTCTTGACGAGCGACAGGTCCGAGAGGGCCGCCGGCGTGTCGGTGTCGGTCGCGGTGTTGTTGGCGGCGGCCGGGTCGGTGATCCCGGCCGGCGCGGTGACCGAGGCGGTGTTGACGAGATTCCCCGTGGCGCCCGGCAGGACGTTCGCGGTGATCGTGTAGGTGAGAGTGCCGCCCGCGAGGACCGTCGCGGCGCCGGAGATGTCGCCCGAGCCGCTCGCGGCGGTGCAGGCCGAGCCGGCCGTCGCCGCGCAGGTCCAGTTGATGTTCGTCAGGCGCGTCGCATCGAACGTGTCGGCGACGGAGGCTCCGACCGCGTCGCTCGGCCCCGCGTTCGTGACGGTGATCGTGTAGGTGACGGATCCTCCGGGGAGGTAGGTGGCCGCCCCGTCGGTCTTGGTGATGGCGAGGTCGGCGACGCCGGCCGGCGTGTCGGTGTCGGTGGCGGTGTTGTTGGCGGCGGCCGGGTCGGTAGATCCCGCCCGGAGCGCGTGACGGTGGCGGTGTTGACGAGGTTCCCGGTGGCGCCCGGCAGGACGTTCGCGGTGATCGTGTAGGTGAGAGTGCCGCCGGCGAGGACCGTCGCGCGCGCCGGAGATGTCCCCCGAGCCGCTCGCGGCGGTGCAGGCCGAGCCGGCCGTGGCCGCGCAGGTCCAGGCGATGTTCGTCAGGCGCGTCGCATCGAAGGTGTCGGCGACGGAGGCTCCGACCGCGTCGCTCGGCCCCGCGTTCGTGACGGTGATCGTGTAGGTGACGGAGCCTCCGGGGAGGTAGGTGGCCGCCCCGTCGGTCTTGGTGATGGCGAGATCGGCGACGCCGGCCGGCGTGTCGGTGTCGGTCGCGGTGTTGTTGGCGGCGGCCGGGTCGGAGATCCCGGCCGGGCGCGGTGACCGAGGCGGTGTTGACGAGGTTCCCCGTGGCGCCCGGCAGGACGTTGGCGGTGATCGTGTAGGTGAGCGTGCCGCCGGCGAGGACCGTCGCGCTGCCGGAGATGTCGCCCGAGCCGCTCGCGGCGGTGCAGGCCGAGCCGGCCGATGCCGCGCAGGTCCAGGCGATGTTCGTCAGGCGCGTCGCATCGAAGGTGTCGGCGACGGAGGCTCCGACCGCATCGCTCGGCCCGGCGTTCGTGACCGTGATCGTGTAGGTGACGGATCCTCCGGGGAGGTAGGTGGCCGCCCCGTCGGTCTTGGTGATGGCGAGGTCGGCGACGCCGGCCGGTGTGTCGGTGTCGGTCGCGGCGTTGTTGGCGGCGCCGGGGTCGGTGATCCCGGCGGGGGCGGCGACGGTCGCCGTGTTGACGAGGTTCCCCGTGGCGCCCGGCAGAACGTTGGCGGTGATCGTGTAGGTGAGCGTGCCGCCGGCGAGGACCGTGGCGGCGCCGGAGATGTCGCCCGAGCCGCTCGCGGCGGTGCAGGCCGAGCCGGCCGATCGCCACGCAGGTCCAGGCGATGTTCGTCAGCCGCGTCGCATCGAAGGTGTCGGAGACGGAGGCTCCGACCGCGTCGCTCGGCCCCGCGTTCGTGACCGTGATGGTGTAGGTGAGCGGAGCCTCCGGGGAGGTAGGTGGCCGCCCCGTCGGTCTTGGTGATGGCGAGGTCGGCGACGCCGGCCGGTGTGTCGGTGTCGGTCGCGGTGTTGTTGGCGGCGGCCGGGTCGGTGATCCCGCGCGGGCGCGGTCGACCGAGGCGGTGTTGACGAGGTTCCCCGTGGCGCCCGGCAGGACGTTGGCGGTGATCGTGTAGGTGAGAGTGCCGCCGGCGAGGACCGTCGCGGCGCCGGAGATGTCGCCCGAGCCGCTCGCGGCGGTGCAGGCCGAGCCGGCCGACGCCACGCAGGTCCAGGTGATGTTCGTCAGGCGCGTCGCATCGAAGGTGTCGGAGACGGAGGCTCCGACCGCGTCGCTCGGCCCCGCGTTCGTGACCGTGATCGTGTAGGTGACGGAGCCGCCGGGCAGGTAGGTGGCCGCCCCGTCGGTCTTGGTGATGGCGAGATCGGCGACGCCGGCCGGTGTGTCGGTGTCGGTCGCGGTGTTGTTCGCGGCGGTCGGGGTCGGAGATCCCGCCGGGCGGCGTGACGGTCGCGGTGTTGACGAGGTTCCCCGTGGCGCCCGGCAGGACGCTCGGCGGTGATCGTGTAGGTGAGAGTGCCGCCGGCGAGGACCGTGGCGGTGCCGGAGATGTCGCCCGAGCCGCTCGCGGCGGTGCAGGCCGAGCCGGCCGTCGCCACGCAGGTCCAGGTGATGTTCGTGAGGCGCGTCGCATCGAAGGTGTCGGCGACGGAGGCTCCGACCGCGTCGCTCGGCCCGGCGTTCGTGACGGTGATCGTGTAGGTGACGCGAGCCGCCGGGCAGGTAGGTGGCCGCCCCGTCGGTCTTGGTGATGGCGAGGTCGGCGACGCCGGCCGGCGTGTCGGTGTCGGTGGCGGTGTTGTTGGCGGCGGTCGGGTCGGAGATCCCGCCCGGAGGCGTGACGGTCGCGGTGTTGACGAGGTTCCCGGTGGCGCCCGGCAGGACGTTCGCGGTGATCGTGTAGGTGAGCGTGCCGCCGGCGAGGACCGTCGCGGCGCCGGAGATGTCGCCCGAGCCGCTCGCGGCGGTGCAGGCCGAGCCGGCCGACGCCGCGCAGGTCCAGGCGATGTTCGTCAGGCGCGTCGCATCGAAGGTGTCCGACGACGGAGGCTCCGACCGCGTCGCTCGGCCCGGCGTTCGTGACCGTGATCGTGTAGGTGACGGAGCCTCCGGGGAGGTAGGTGGCCGACCCGTCGGTCTTGGTGATGGCGAGGTCGGCGACGCCGGCCGGCGTGTCGGTGTCGGTGGCGGTGTTGTTGGCGGCGGCGGGGTCGGTGATCCCGCCCGGCGGCGTGACGGTCGCGGTGTTGACGAGGTTCCCCGTGGCGCCCGGCAGGACGCTGGCGGTGATCGTGTAGGTGAGCGTGCCGCCGGCGAGGACCGTCGCGGCGCCCGAGATGTCGCCCGAGCCGCTCGCGGCGGTGCAGGCCGAGCCCGCCGACGCCGCGCAGGTCCAGTTGATGTTCGTGAGGCGCGTCGCATCGAAGGTGTCCGACGACGGCGGCCCCGACCGCGTCGCTCGGCCCCGCGTTCGTGACGGTGATCGTGTAGGTGACGCGAGCCTCCGGGGAGGTAGGTGGCCGCCCCGTCGGTCTTGGTGATGGCGAGGTCGGCGACGCCGGCCGGCGTGTCGGTGTCGGTCGCGGTGTTGTTGGCGGCGTTCGGATCGGTGATCCCGCCCGGCGCCGCGACGGTGGCGGTGTTGACCAGGTTCCCCGTCGCGCCTGGCCGAAGCGTCAGCGGTGATCGTGTAGGTCAGCGTGCCGCCGGCGAGGACCGTCGACGGTGTCGGAGATGTTGCCGGTGCCGCTGGTCCGGCGGTGCAGGATGCTCCCGCCCGCGGCCGCGCAGGTCCATGTGAGCTCGCGAGCCGCGGGAGCGTCGAAGACCGAGTCCGTCACCGAGGCCCCGATGGCATCGGTCGGCCCGGCGTTGGTGACGACGAGTCGTGTAGGTGACCGTCGAACCCCGGGCAGTGTACGTGGCCGACCCCGTCGGTCTTGGTGATGGAGAGGTCGGCGATGCCGACGGGGGTGTCGGTGTCGGTCGCGGAGTTGTTGCCCGGGGCCGGGTCGGTGGTCCCGCCCGGCGCGGTGACCGTCGCGGTGTTCGACGAGGTTGCCCGTGGCGCCCGGCCGGAGCGTTGGCGGTGATCGTGTAGGTCAGCTGTCCCGCCGGCGAGGACGTTGACCGTATCGGACGATGTTGCCGGTGCCGCTCGCGGCGGTGCAGGTCGACCCCGCCGCGCGCGACGCAGGTCCAGGAGATGTTCGAGACCTGGCGGAAGCGTCGAGCACGGCGTCGGCGACCGGGCGCCGAGACATCGCTCGGCCCGGCGTTGGTGACGACGATCGTGTAGGTGACGCGATCCATCCGGGTATGTACGTGGTGCCGCCGTCGGTCTTGGTGATCGAGAGATCGGCGACGCGGGCCTCGCGTGTCGGTGTCGGTCGCGGTGTTGTTGCCCGGCGTCGGGATCGGTGGTCCCGCCCGGGGCGCGACGGTCGCCGTGTTGACGAGGTTTCCGGTGGCGTCCGGGCGAAGCGTTACGCCGAGATCGTGTAGGTGGCGGTGCCGCCGACGGGGACGTTGACGGTGTCGGAGATGTTGCCGGCGCCGGTCCGGCGGTGCAGGTGGCTCCGCCCGCCGCGGCGCAGGTCCAGGAGATGTTCGCGACCTGCGGAAGCGCCGAGACGGTGTCGGTGACGGTTGCGCCGATGACGTCGCTCGGCCCGGCATTGGTGACGACGATCGTGTAGGTCACCGTCGACCCCGGGGACGTACGTGGCCGACCCCGTCGGTCTTGGTGATCGCGAGGTCGGCGACGCGCGGCCGGCGTGTCGGTGTCGGTCGCGGTGTTGTTGGCGGCGGCGGGGTCGGAGATGCCGGCGGGGGCGGCGACGGTCGCGGTGTTGACGAGGTTCCCGTGGCGCCCGGCAGGACGTTGGCGGTGATCGTGTAGGTGAGCGTGCCGCCGGCGAGGACCGTGGCGGCGCCGGAGATGTCGCCCGAGCCGCTCGCGGCGGTGCAGGCCGAGCCGGCCGTCGCCGCGCAGGTCCAGGCGATGTTCGTCAGGCGCGTCGCATCGAAGGTGTCGGACGACGGCGGCGCCGACCGCGTCGCTCGGCCCGGCGTTCGTGACCGTGATCGTGTAGGTGACCGACCCGCCGGGGAGGTACGTGGCCGCCCCGTCGGTCTTGGTGATGGCGAGGTCGGCGACGCCGGCCGGCGTGTCGGTGTCGGTGGCGGTGTTGTTGGCGGCGGTCGGGGTCGGAGATCCCGGCGGGGGCGGCGACGGTCGCGGTGTTGACGAGGTTCCCCGTGGCGCCCGGCAGAACGTTGGCGGTGATCGTGTAGGTCAGCGTGCCGCCGGCGAGGACCGTGGCGGCGCCGGAGATGTTCGCCCGAGCCGCTCGCGGCGGTGCAGGCCGAGCCGGCCGACGCCGCGCAGGTCCAGGCGATGTTCGTCAGGCGCGTCGCATCGAAGGTATCGGCGACGGCGGCGCCGACAGCGTCGCTCGGCCCGGCGTTCGTGACGATGATCGTGTAGGTGACGCGAGCCTCCGGGGAGGTACGTGGCCGCCCCGTCGGTCTTGGTGATGGCGAGGTCGGCGACGCCGGCCGGCGTGTCGGTGTCGGTCGCGGTGTTGTTGGCGGCGGCCGGATCGGTGATCCCGCCCGGAGACGTGACGGTCGCCGTGTTGACCAGGTTCCCCGTGGCGCCCGGCAGAACGTTCGCGGTGATCGTGTAGGTGAGCGTGCCGCCGGCGAGGACCGTGGCGGCGCCGGAGATGTCGCCCGAGCCGCTCGCGGCGGTGCAGGCCGAGCCGGCCGACGCCACGCAGGTCCAGTTGATGTTCGTCAGGCGCGTCGCATCGAAGGTGTCCGCCACGGCGGCGCCGACCGCGTCGCTCGGCCCGGCGTTCGTGACCGTGATCGTGTAGGTGAGCGGACCCTCCGGGGAGGTACGTGGCCGCCCCGTCGGTCTTGGTGATGGCGAGATCGGCGACGCCGGCCGGCGTGTCGGTGTCGGTGGCGGTGTTGTTGGCGGCGGCGGGATCGGTGATCCCGCCCGGGACGCGTGACGGTCGCGGTGTTGACGAGGTTCCCCGTGGCGCCCGGCAGGACGTTCGCGGTGATCGTGTAGGTGAGTGTGCCGCCGGCGAGGACCGTGGCGGCGCCCGAGATGTCGCCCGAGCCGCTCGCGGCGGTGCAGGCCGAGCCGGCCGTCGCCGCGCAGGTCCAGGCGATGTTCGTCAGGCGCGTCGCATCGAAGGTGTCCGCGACGGCGGCGCCAACCGCGTCGCTCGGCCCGGCGTTGGTGACGGTGATCGTGTAGGTGAGCGAGCCTCCGGGCAGGTACGTGGCCGCCCCGTCGGTCTTGGTGATGGCGAGATCGGCGACGCCGGCCGGCGTGTCGGTGTCGGTCGCGGTGTTGTTGGCGGCGTTCGGATCGGTGATCCCGCCCGGGGCCGTGACGGTCGCGGTGTTGACCAGGTTCCCCGTGGCGCCCGGCAGGACGCTGGCGGTGATCGGTAGGTGAGTGTGCCGCCGGCGAGGATCGTCGCGGCGCCCGAGATGTTGCCCGAGCCGCTCGCGGCGGTGCAGGCCGAGCCCGCCGACGCCACGCAGGTCCAGTTGATGTTCGCCAGGCGCGTCGCGTCGAAGGTGTCCGGCACGGCGGCCCGACCGCGTCGCTCGGCCCCGCGTTGGTGACGACGATCGTGTAGGTGAGCGACCCCCGGGGAGGTAGGTGGCCGCCCCGTCGGTCTTGGTGATGGCGAGGTCGGCGACGCCGGCCGGCGTGTCGGTGTCGGTCGCGGTGTTGTTGGCGGCGCCGGGTCGGTCGTCCCGCCCGGGACGCGTGACCGTCGCCGTGTTGACGAGGTTCCCCGTGGCGCCCGGGCGGAGCGTGACGGCGAGCGTGTAGGTGACAGTCCCACCGACCGGGACGTTGACGGTGTCGGAGATGTTCCCCGTCACCGGCCCGGCGGTGCAGGCGGCCCCGCCGGCGGCGGCGCAGGTCCAGGAGGCGCTCGCGACCTGTGGAAGCCCGAGGACGGCGTCCGTCACCGTTGCGCCGGTCACGTCGGACGGCCCGGAGTTGCTGACGACGATCGTGTAGGTGACGCCAGAGCCGGGCGTGTAGGTGGCGACCCCGTCGGTCTTGGTGATCGAGAGGTCCGAGACGCGGGCCTCGGTATCGGTGTCGGTCGCGGAGTTGTTGCCCCCGGCCGGATCGATGGTCCCGGCGGGAGCGGCGATGCCGGCCGTGTTGACAAGGTTCCCCGTGGCGCCCGGGCGGAGCGTGACGACGAGGGTGTAGGTCGCCGTCCCGCCGACGGGGAGGTTGATGGTGTCGGAGATGTTTCCCGCGCCGGTCCCGCGGTGCAGGTGGCTCCGCCCGCGGCGGCGCAGGTCCAGGAGGCGCCTGCGACCTGCGGAAGCGCGAGGACGGCGTCCGTCACCGTCGCGCCCGTCACGTCGGAGGGCCCGGAGTTCCCGACGACGATCGTATAGGTGACCGTCGACCCCGGGGTGTACGAGGCGACCCCGTCGGTCTTGGTGATCGACAGGTCCCCCGTGGGCTGAAGGACCGTGTCCCCGTCGGTCGCGCTGTTGTTCGCCGGGATCGGATCGCTGGCTCCCGGGGGCGTGCCGGCCGTGACGGTGTTCGAGATCGTCCCCGTCGCGGAGCTGAGAATCGGCGCCGTGATCGTGTAGGTCGCGGTCGCCGCCGGGCCGAGGCCGACGGTGGTGGAGAGCGCCCCCGTCCCGCTGGCGGCGCCGCACGCGCCGGAGCCCGCTGTGATGGCGCAGGTCCACGAGGCACCGGCCACGTTGAAGATGGCCGCGTTCAGAGCGTCCGTCACCGGCGCGGCGACGGCGCTCGATGGCCCCGCGTTCGTGACGGTGATCGTGTAGGTCAGGCTCGTCCCCGGCACCGCGCTCACGAGGCCGTCGGTCTTCGTGGCCTGCATGTCGCAGCTCGCGGCGAGAACGGTGTCGGCGTCGGTGGCGCTGTTGTTGCCCGGCGCGGGGTCGACACGGTCGGCCGGCGTGGTGACGGTCGCCGTGTTCGAGATCGTCCCGGTGGCGGCCGCGAGGATCGGGGCGGTCACGGTGAAGGTCGCGACGGCGCCGGAATCCAGGTTCACGCTGGTCGCGATGTTGCCGGTGCCGCTCGCGGCCTGGCAGGAGCCGGTGCCGGTCGTGATCGCGCAGGTCCAGGAGATGCCGGGGACGTTGAACCAGGAGGGGTTGAACGTGTCGGCCACGGCTGCGCCCGTGGCCGTGTCCGGCCCGGCGTTCGTCACCGTGATCGTGTAGGTCAGGCTGGTCCCCGGGACGGCCGAAGTAACCCCGTCCGTCTTCGTCATCTGGAGATCGGCGGCAAGGATGTGGACCTGGTCCGCGGCCGAGCGGGACGGCGGCGTTCCGCCGCCGCACTTCCCCGCGAAATTCGATTTCGCGGTCGTCGTGACCGTGGCATCGCCCGCCGTGGGCGGCCCGGGAGGGGTGACGGCGACGAAGAAATGAAGGACCTGGCCGGAGGTCATGCTGCCGGAATCGACCGTGCCGTCGGCGTCGGTGTCGGTGAGCGGCAGATCGGTCCCCGGCTCGTAGGTGCCGATGTCCCGACGTCGCGGTAGAAGACGACCGAGGCCGGGGTCCAGCCGCCGCCCGAGGCCGCGGTCAGTTCGAAACGGTCGGCGCCGTTGCCGGTGTTCGTCAGATCGTGCGGGAGATAGACCGTGGAGACGGTCTGCACCGACGCGCCCGCGCTGAGGGTGAGGTCGGCGAACTGGATCGATCCGGAGCAGCCGCCCCCGCAGCCCCCCATGTTGTCGTCGATCTGGCTGGGGAGGGAGTTGCCGCCCGGGTTCGAGTTGGTGCTCGAGACGTGCCACTGGATCGCCTGTCGGGTCGTCACCCCGAGATCGGCTCCATGCAGCGGCCCATTCCATCTGGGTCCCGGTCGTGTCGCCGTGTCCGTCCGTCAGAGCCCGCACCTGGGTGAGCATCCCCGGCAGATGGTAGCCGTCGGCATAGCCCGTGCCCCCGACGAGGGGATCGCCGCCCGGCGCCACGGCGTTGTACGTATAGAGGTAGAGCTTGACGATCTGGTTGCATCCCTGCCAGGCCGCGACGATGACCGGCTCGCCGGTCTGCATGTTGCCGTCGTTGCTGGTGTCGGCGTAGTAGATGAAGTTCTCGGTGTTGTTCGCCTGCCCGACCCTCTGCGTGTACATGGAAGAAATGGTCGCGTTCCAGGTCCAGGCGATGCGCGCGAGGTTCCGCCCCGTGGACTGGATCGGCCAGTCACGATCGGTGCTGTCCGTGCCGTCGCACGCGTTGTTGTCGGGGTCGGCGAGGACGCCCGCCCAGTCGGCGACGGAGCCGTCGATCGTGATCGCGCGCAGCGTCAGGCGCCCGTCGGTCCATCCGCAGACGCAGCTCGTGGTATAGGTGAGCCCGAAATCCTGCCGGCGAGGTCGGGCCCGGTGACCGTGATGGACAGCGACCCCGCCGCGGGGTTGCGGAAGGTCCAGTTCGGAGGCGGCGTGGGAATGATGTCCGCCGGCGGTCCCGTTGTCGTCGAGGACGATCGTGTAGGAGCCGTTGGCGACGCTGGAGAACGAGTACGCGCCCGTCCCCAGATCGGGCTGGACGACCTGCACCGCCGTCCCGCCGGAAACGAGCTTCAGCCAGGCGCCGGACCCGACGCCCGGCTCGCCGGCGTCGTAGGCGCCGTTGGTGTTCACGTCCTGGTAGGCGATCCCCCCGACGTTCGCGCCGGCCATTGCGGAGATCGAGGAGGATGGGCCGGGTCCGCCGGCGGATCCGTCGACGCCGGCGAACTGGGCGCGGGCCGGGAGCGCCGGCGCAGCGAGGGCCGCGACGAGCGCGGCGAGCAGGAGCAGGCGGCGCGCGATCGCGTTCAGGCGCCTCATGCGGTCAGACGTCCTCTCGAGCCCGGCTGCTCCGGCGGCTCATTGCGGACAGACCTCCGCAGGCGGCGCCCTTCGAAGCAATGGCCTGCTCGATCGCCTCGAGCAGCGTTTCCATCGGACACGGTTTGGAGAGGATGAGATCGACCCCGGAGTTTCTCAGCGCGTCGTCCCCCTGCTGCGCGGCCCACCCGCTCAGCAGAATGACGGGAAGGTCCAGCCCGCGCGCCCTGATCTCCCTTGAGAGCTCGAGACCCGACATGCCCGGCATGGAGAGATCCGTGACGACGACTTCGAACGCGCGCTCGAGGAGGGCGGCGAGCGCCTCTTCTCCGGTGCCGAGGCGGGAGCCACCCCATGGCCGCAGGCCGCGAGCACTTCCGCGAAGGTCTCCCGGACGAGCCGCTCGTCCTCCACGAGAAGGACCCGCCGCGGCGGCCTCCCGCCCGTCCTCCCCGGGGCGAGGAGGCCGGGCTCAGCGGTGGCCGGCGCGCTCGTCTCGAGGACGCCCTGCGGGAGGCGGATCTGGAACGTCGTGCCCTTCCCCGCGGCGCTGTGGACCCGAATGTCCCCGTGGTGCCTGGAGATGATGCCGTAGATGATGCTGGCGCCGAGCCCCTGGCCGTTCTCCTTCGTCGTGAAGAACGGCTCGAACAGATGCTCCTGGACTTCCGGCGGCATGCCGATCCCCGTGTCCTCGACCTCCAGCACCACCCGGTCCCCCTCGGCGAACGTCCGCAGGGTCAGGGTCCCGCCGTCGGGCATCGCCTCGACGGCGTTGAAGATCAGGTTCCCGACCGCCTGGGCGAGCTCCTGCGCGTTGCCCGAGACCGGGGGCAGTTCGTGAAGCTCGAGGACGAGCTCGATGGGGCGCGAGCGGCTCCCGGCTTCCGTCTTCCACTTGTGGCGGGTGATCTCGACGGCATCGCGAACCACGACATCGAGGTTCACGGGGGCGCTGGATACATCCTTGCGGATCCTCGTGTAGTCCTGGATCCGCCGGATGGTGCCGGCCGCCTGCTCCGAGACCTTCCGCATCGTCTCGAGGTCCGCGCGGATGCTCTCGAGATCGATCGGCTGCGCCGCGAGCTTGTTCTGGACGGTCTGCGCCTTTCCCATCAGGACGCTGAGCGCGTTGTTGAAATCGTGCGCGACGCCCGCCGCCATCTCGCCGATCGCCTTCAGCCGCTCGGACCGGACGATCCGCTCCTGGGCGGACTTGAGCGATTCGTAGGCCTTCTTGAGATTCGAGAAATGCCTCGTTCCCTCGACCGCGACCGCGAGCTGCCCGGCAAGACCGGTCAGGTAGGAGAGATCCTCGGGGGTGAACGGCCCGCCCGAGCGCCGGTTGGTCACGTTGATGACCCCGAGAATCGCCTCGCGCGACTTGATCGGCATGCTCAGGACGATCGGGGTCGAGATGAACGAGTCGGAGAGGCCTGGGTTGAGAGGCTTCGCGATCCTGGGATCGTGCGTCATGTCCGTGACGAGGAAAGGAGTGCCCGTCATCGCGACCGAGCCCGCGATCCCCTCTCCGAGACGGACGCGCACCTTGTCGGTCTCGATGCTGTCCATCCCCCGGCAGGCGACGATGCGGAGGTGCTCCGTCCCTTCCTCGATCAGCATGAGGGATGCCCGGTCGACGTCCAGCTCCCGGGTGACGAGGCCGAGCACGAAATCGAGGAGCTCGGGGAGCGACTGGCAATGGCCCATTGCCCGCCCGGCTTCGGTCAGGGAGGTCAGGCGCATGACCGCGGAGGCGAGCTCCCGGTTGCGCACTTCCGCTTCCAGGAGCAGCGCGCGGTTCCTCAGGAGCAGGTCCCGCTTCTCGAAGGCGCGGCGCACGGTGATCCAGACATCCTCGACGTCCTCGAACGGCTTCTGCAGGTAGTCGTAGGCTCCCTGGCGGATCGCCTGGACGGCGGTCTCCACCGAAGCGTGGCTGGTCATGATCAGCACTTCGGTGTCGGGGGATCTCCTTGATCCTCGCGAGAAGCTCGAGGCCGTTCATGCCCGGGAGAACGATGTCGACCAGGGCCACGTGGGGGCGGCTCTCTCGCCGAGCAGGGCGAATCCCTCCTCGGCCGAATGGGCGACGCGCACCCTGCACCCGTGCTCCTCGAGGATCCCGCGGATGACGTGGGCGAGCGTCTGCTCGTCATCGACGACCAGGACGTCCGGATCGCGGTCGGGGTATCCGGCCCCCGAGGCGTGCCGCGGAAGCCGGCCCCTGGGACGCAGCCTCCGGCCTCGGAAGGGGACGCGCCGGGAGGCGGCGCGGCGGCCTCGACGCCGGACGGTCCGCACAGCCGATCACGGATTTGTGTATATGTTTCGTCATCAAAGCCAATATGAAATAATCAAACTATGAATCGCCACCACCAATAATCTTGGGTCTGCAGGCGAAAAAGGACAACCGAGGCAGGGAGGGCACAGGGGGCGGCGGCGGGGGGGGCTCGGCGGATGCCGCGCCGGGAAGGCGGCCGGGGAGGGTGTCGTGCTACAAGTCTTTGTTTGTCAGTGTCTTAAGCAGAAGACAAGAATGTGGCGGAGAGTGTGACCTCGAGGGCTTCCAGGGCGGTCGAGCCGCGCCCGCTCGGAGCGCCGGGATCCCCGGTAGGTGATCGCCAGCAGTTCGCGGATGGAGGCGGGATCGAGGCAGGACGCGGAGCTCCAGCTCACTGTTTCCGCGCAGGGAGAATGCCTCCCTCCGCTCTGGGGCATGTCCGGGTGCGTCCCGGGCGGCCGCCGAATTCGGCCACGACCGCCTCGGCGCGCTCGCGCGCGGCGCCCTCCCGTAGGATCGCCGCGCGGAGCTCCTGCAGGTCGTCCTCGCCCGGAACGGCCACGAGGGCGTGCCCGCCCGGCCTGAGCACTCTCCGGAACTCTGTGGGATTCCGCCTCCCGAACAGGGAGAGGACCAGGTCGCACGACCGATCGGCAAGAGGGATCCCGCGGTCGGCGTTGGCGACGATCCACGTCGCCCAGGGAAAGGACTTCGCGGCAAGGCGGATCGCGGCCACCGACAGGTCGATGCCGTACAGAGAGCACCGCCTGCGCGGGCCCAGCGGCAGGGGTGGGGCTCGTGAGTCCCGCGAGCTGTTCCGTCGCGGACCGCCAAGCGGGATGCCGGGGGGGAGGTCCCGATCCCGATCGGTCCGGCTGACGCGGTGCCGGTCATGTCGATGGCGGCGCCGTGGACCAGCCGCGGAACAGCGCGAGACAGCGTTCCCTCGCCGCACCCGGCATCGAGGACGACGAACGGCCGCCGGCTTCCCGGGATCGTCAGCCGATCCACCTGGCGCGGCCGGCCGATGCCGCGGATGAGGGTCGTGAGCGCACGCGCGAGGGAATCCGCGAATCCCCTGTTCGAGCCAACGCCGGCGGGCCTCGACCGCAGCGGGCTGGTCGCCGGGCTCGGCGAGCGCCGATCCTGCGGCTGCAGAGGTTCCAGTACCCCTCGCGCGCCCGGTCGAACGAGTGGTCGCGGGCGCAGCGCAGCGCCGCTCCCGCGGGGGAGAGCGGAAGCCCGCACCCTCGCACGGTACAAAGGAGGAGAGTCCCGGGTCCATGGTGGTGCGGGGATTGTGTACCGAAACTGAAAATGACCGACGACAGTGTTGCCGGCCCGCTCGGAAGTCTCTGAGGGGGAACATGTTGTTGGTTCCCTGGCGTCCGGTGGCCCTCCCGCGCCTGTTCACGTCGTGACGGCCCGTCAGAGCTGAAAACGGGAGAGGGATCGACATCATGTCGGGCATTCTCCTGCCGAAGCGCCCCGTCACCGCGTCCCGGCTCATCCGGCCCGGGCCCTGCGCGGGCCGGCAGTGCACGGGTCCCGACCGGCAGGCTCGCAGTCCTCCGACCACGATCCGGCCCGGCGATTCTGGCACGCCCGCGCAGGCATGGACGGCCGGGCTGGGTTAATCTGTCGGCGGACCGTCCGGGGGGAGGGGCAGCGCCGGCCCCGAAGGCCGGTGACCCCCGGGCTCTCAAGGGAGATTCGCGTCATGTGCAACCTCGTGCTCCGCAGGCTCGGCGGCCTCGCGTTCGTCCTCCTGCTCGCGCTCGCGCCCGCGTCCGCCGCAGGCCGCGCCCGGTTCGGCCGCCCCTGCGCAGCCGGGCGTCGCGCGCCCGCCGCGGGTTCGCAGCCCCGGCGCACGTGTGCCGCGCTCCGGCCGCCACCCGCCGGCCAGCGCCCGCCGCTCGACATCAAGGAGATCGCCCTCGAGAACGGACTGAAGATCTACGTGCTCGAGAAGCCGACCTCGCCCACGTTCGCCGCGCTACTACCAGTTCGCGGTGGGCGGAGCGATGGACCCGAAGGGGCGGAGCGGAATCGCGCACCTGCTCGAGCACATGATGTTCAAGGGGACGAAAACGCTCGGCGGCGTGGACTACGAGAAGGAAGAGAAGCTGATGGCCCGGATCTCGGACCTGTGGCACCAGCTCGACGCCGAGCTCGACAGGCAGAAGGACCCGTTCGGCAAGCCGGACCAGGCCAGGATCGACGCCCTGCGGAAGGAGCTCGAGACCCTGACGGCCGAGGACAAGCAGTACGTGGTCCAGAACGAGTACGACGAGGTGATGGTCCGGGCCGGCGGGGTCGGCATGAACGCCAGCACCGGCAACGACGTGACCCGCTACTACATCCAGCTCCCCTCGAACCGCCTCGAGTTCTGGTTCCGCATGGAGTCCGACCGGCTCCTCAACCCGGTGTTCCGCGAGTTCTACGCCGAGCGCGAGGTCGTCCAGGAGGAGCGCCGGCAGCGGTACGAGACCTCGCCCGGGGGGATGATGTTCGAGGCCCAGAAGGCGCTCCTCTACGACGCCCACCCGTACGCGACCCCCGTCATCGGCTGGCCCGCGGACCTGAAGCGGCTGACCGTCGAGGACGCGATGGCGTACTTCACGACCTACTACTCCCCGTCGAACTGCACCATGGTGCTGGCGGGCGACGTGAAAGCGGCCGACGTCGAGGCGCTCGCGAAGAAGTACCTCGGCCCCTGGAAGCGGCAGACGATCCCGCGCCTCGGGGCCACGGCCGATCTCGACCAGGCGGGGGAGCGCCGGCGCGTCGTGGAGTTCGACGCCGAGCCCCGGCTCTCGATCGGCTGGCCGACCGTGGCCGAGGGGGACAAGGACCAGTACCCCCTCGAGCTCCTCGGGAGGATCCTCGGCGGCCTGGAGTCCTCGCGCCTCGACCGCACGCTCGTGCAGAAGGAGAGGATCGCGGCCTCCGTCTCGTCCGCGCAGAACTCGATGCGCTGGGGCGGGTACTTCACGGTCTCGGGGACGCCGAAGGCCGGCCACACGCCGGCCGAGATCGAATCCGGCATCGACGCGCGCGATCGCGAAGATCCAGGAGGAGGGCGTGACCGCGGCCGAGCTCGAGAGGGCGAAAGTCCGCACCGAGGTGGCCCGCGTGTCGGCGCTGAAGTCGAACATGGGGCTGGCGATGATGATCGGCGAGGCGGTGCGCGTCTCGGGCGGGACCGCCTACGTGCGCGAGTACGAAGAGCGGATCAACGCGGTCACGGCGGCGCAGGTGCAGGACGTCGCGAAGCGGTACCTCGGGGCCTCGCGCAAGAACGTCATCGAGCTGCGCAAGACGGCGGGCGCGGCGAAGCCCTCGCGCGGGGGCGACGCGGCCGACAAGCGCGGCGGCGGCGAGGCGAAGCGCGGGCAGAAGCACTCGCCCGGCTTCGCGCAGGCGATGAAGGAGATCGAGTCCGCGAAGAAGCTCGAGTTCCGGATCCCCGCGGTCGGCAAGGAGGTCGAGCGCGTGGTCCTGCCCTCGGGCGTCACGGTCTTCATCAAGGAGGACCACTCCGCGCCGTCGGTGGAGATGAGCTTCCAGTGGCTCGGCGGCTCCAACACGACGCCGGTCGCGGAGCTCGCGCCGTTCGAGCTGGCGGGCGACCTGCTGACCAACGGCGGCACCGGGACGCTCGACCCGGTCGCGCTCGACGAACGGAAGGAAGACCTGGGGATGACCGTCGGCCTGTGGATGGGGACGACCGGCAGCGGCGCCTCCTTCTGGTCGCTCCGGAGGAACTTCCCCGCCGCGTTCGAGCTGGCCGCGGACGTCATCATGCGCCCGCGCCTCGACGCCGAGCGCCTCACGACGATCAAGGGGCAGTACGTCGAGTCGATGCGCCGGCGGTACGAGTCCCCGGCCGAAGGATCGGCGCTGATCCAGGAAGAGGTCCTCGACGGCGACCACCCGCGCCTCGGCTGGGTCGCCTCGCGCGAGCAGATCGAGTCCCTCACGCCGGACCAGATCCGGGCCATCTGGGAGAAGTACGCGGGGCGCGACAACCTGTTCGTGACCGTGGTCGGCGATTTCGACCGGAAGGAGACGCTGAAGCGGATCGACGCCGCGTTCGCGTCCTGGCGCAAGGCGCAGGACGACAAGCGGGTCTGGATCACGCGCG
Source organism: uncultured Acidobacteriota bacterium (assembly GCA_963747925.1). Classification (GTDB taxonomy): domain Bacteria; phylum Acidobacteriota; class Polarisedimenticolia; order QHYA01; family CAVVHA01; genus CAVVHA01. The sequence continues at coordinate 255,103 of CAVVHA010000008.1, read as the reverse complement.
ATCCGGTGGTCCGGCCGGGGACCTTCGTGGTCGAGAAGGAGCTGCCGCAGCTCTCCGTCCGCTTCGCCGAGCAGCTGAAGCTCGACCGCACGGCGAGCACGGACGACCACGCGGCGATCGAGGTGATGAACAGCATCCTGGGCGGCTCGGGCTTCCGCTCGCGCCTGATGGAGCGGCTCAGGACCGACGAGGGCCTGACCTACGGGGTCCGCTCCACCCTCGAGCACGAGGGGCGGCCCGGCGTGCCCGGCATGCTGGGGATCGCCTACCAGACCAAGCAGGAATCGGTCGGCCGGTCGGTCGAGATCGTGATGCAGGAGCTGAACCGGATCGTGGACCAGGACGTGAGCGAGGCGGAGGTGGCCGAGCAGATCGACGCCTGGCGCAACCGCTTCGTCTTCCGCTTCACGAACGACTTCTCGATCGTGAACCGGCTGATGTCCAACGAGCTGGACGACCAGCCGTACGACAAGGACAGCCGCGACCTGGCCGCCGTCCAGAAGGTGACGGTCAAGGATGTCCGCCGGGTGGCGCAGAAGTACCTGAAGCCGGCGAACGTCACGCTGTCGCTCTACGGATCGCCGACCGAGGCGGACCGCGCGGCGCTCGAGAAGAGGCTGGGGCTGAAGGTCCTGAAGCGCGAGCAGGTCTTCAAGGGCGGGTACGACGCGGCGCCGCCGGCCGCGCCCTCGCCGGCGAAGCCGTAGCGCGTGGCAGCCGAGTGTCCGACCGCCGGGCTGAAAGGCGTGACGAGGCCGCCCGGCCTGCAACGGCGCCCCAGAAGGCGCCCACGAAGAGAATCGGGGAACACGTGAGAGTCTTGAGGCGGGACAGTCCATGAGATTGCTGGTCGCGAGTCTCCTCGTCGTCGGCGGGCTCCTGGCGCCGCCGGCCCCGCCGCAGCGGGCAGTGCCGCCGTGGGGCCGGCCGGGGGCGTTCCGGCCGCCGGCCCGGCCCCGGGCGGGCCGGCCCCGCCGCCGCCCCGCACGGTCCTGTTCGACGAGGGGCACGGGCAGCAGTTCGGGGCCGCGCGCAAGGGCCCCCTGGATCTGTCCGGGCTCGCCGGGGTCTTCTCCGCGCGAGGGGGGAGCGTGCGCGCGGTGCGCGAGCCGCTCGCCGCCTCGACCCTGAAGGGCGCCGACGTTCTCGTCGTCTCCGGGGCCTTCGCCCCGCTCACGCCCGCCGAAGAGGACGCCGTCCTCGCGTTCCTCGAGCGGGGAGGCCGCCTGGCCGTGATGCTCCACATCGGATCGCCGGTGGCGGACCTGCTGCACCGCCTGGGCGTCTCGATCTCGAACGGCCCGATCCGCGAGCAGGACGGGATCCTGGACAAGGACCCGATGAATTTCCGGGTGACCCGCTTCACGCTGCACCCGCTCACCCAGGGGCTCACCGAGTTCAGCGTGCGCGGCGGCTGGGCCCTGCTGCCGACGGGGAAGGACGCGCTGGAGGTCGCCCGGACGGGCCCGCGGGCCTGGGTGGATCTCAACCGCGACGGGGTGCGCGAGGAACGGGACGCGATGCAGGCGTTCGCGGTGGTGGTCGCGGGCCGGCGCGGCGCGGGGAGCTTCGCGGTCTTCTGCGACGACGCGATCTTCCAGAACCAGTTCCTGTCGGGCGGGAACCGCAGGCTGGCCGAGAACCTCGCGGGCTGGCTCCTGAAGCACGGCGATGCGCGCCCGGGCCAGCGCGCCGGCCTTCTCCCGCCGGAGGAGGCCGCCGTGCGCCTGGCGGCGCAGCGCTAGGGACGGCCCGATGGCGGCCCAGCCGCTGCTGCTCGACCTGGTGATCGTCCTCGGGGCGGCGCTCGCCGTCCTGCTCCTCTCGCGCCTCGTGCGCCTGCCCCCGGTCCTGGGCTTCATGCTCACGGGGATCCTGATCGGCCCGCACGGCCTCGGGGCGGTCGGCGACGCCCGCCAGGTCGAATCGCTCGCGGACATCGGCGTCACGCTGCTGCTCTTCGTGATCGGCCTGGAGTTCTCGATCGCGCGCCTGAAGGAGTTCCGCCGCGCCTTCTTCGCCGGCGGGCTGCTCCAGGTGGGGGGCACGATCGGCGCCGGCTACCTGCTCCTCGCATCCTGGGGGACGGGGCGCGAGGAAGCGCTCGTGGCCGCCTGCCTCCTCGCCCTTTCCTCGACCGCGATGGTCTTCCGGCTGATCGCCGACCGGGGCGAGTTCATCACCCCGCAGGGTCGCGTGATGACGGGGATCCTGCTCTTCCAGGACTTCGCCATGGTGCCGATGATCGCCCTGGTGCCCGCGCTCGCGGGCGGCGGGGGAGGGCTCGCGGCCGGCTCGCGCGTCGTCGCGGGCATCGGGGTCGCGGCGGCCGCCTTCGCCGTGGCCCATTACCTCATGCCCCGGACGCTCGCGCTCGTGGCGCGCAGCGGCGTCCGGGAGCTGTTCGTGATCGGCGCGGTCTTCTTCTGCCTCGGCGCCGCGACGCTGACGGCCGCGCTCGGCCTCTCCGCGGCGCTCGGAGCGTTCCTCGCGGGCATCCTGATCAGCGAATCGGAGTACTCCCACCACATCGCCGCGGAGATCATCCCGTTCCGCGACCTCTTCAGCTCGCTCTTCTTCATCGGCATCGGGATGCTGCTCGATCCGGGATTCGTGGCCGCCCATGCCGGGCGGGTCCTCGGATTCTCGGCGGGCGTGATCGTCCTCAAGGCGGCCGTCGCGGCCCTGGGCGTCGTCGCGATCGGCTACCCCCTGAGGGTGGCGATCATCGTGGGGCTGGGTCTTTCCCAGATCGGCGAGTTCTCCTTCGTGATCGGCCGGCTGGGCCGCGAGACGGGCCTGCTGGCCGATGCGCCGTACCAGACCTTCATCGCCGCCGCCGTCCTGACGCTCGGCGCGACGCCGTTCCTCGTGGCGCTGGCGCCCCGGACCGGCGCGCGGCTCTCGAGTCTCGTCCCCGACCGGCGCTGGCTCGGCCCCCTGGCGCCGGCCTGGACGGGGCCGCCCGGTCCCGCCGCCGCGCAGGAGGCGCCCCTCGAGGGACACGTCGTCATCATCGGCTACGGCGTCAACGGGAAGAACCTCGCGCGGGTCCTGCGCGCCGTCGGTGTGCCGTACGTCGTGCTCGAGCTGGACGGCCAGGTGGTCCGCCAGGCGCGCTTCGCCGGCGAGGGGAACGTCCGTTTCGCGGACGCCACCCGCCCGGAGAGCCTGGTCCACGCCGGCGTGAAGGACGCCGCGGCCGTCGTCTTCGCGATCGCCGATCCCGACGCCGCGAGGCGCGGCGTCAGGCTGGTCCGCTCGCTGAACGCCTCGGCGGCGATCCTGGTGCGCACGAGGCTCGTCGGGCAGGTCGAGGAGCTGCGGCGTCTCGGAGCGGACGAGGTGATCCCCGAGGAGTTCGAAACCTCGATCGCGCTCTTCTCGCGGGTCCTGAGGCGGCTGCACGTCCCCTCGAACGTCATCCGGAACCAGGAGAAGGTGCTGCGCAGCGAAGGGTACGAGTTCCTTCGCGGGGGCGAGCTGGCGGCGGAGGAGACGCTCGCGCGCGTCTCGACCCTGCTCGCGGCGGGCACGACCGATTCGTTCCTCGTCGAGCCGTCCTCCCCGGCGGCGGGCCGCACGCTCCGGGAGACCGGCCTGCGCGAGAGGACCGGCGCTTCGGTCATCGCCGTGGTGCGGGACGGCAAGCCCGCCCTGGGCCCGGGGGCCGACTTCCGGGTCGAGGCGGGGGACGTGCTCCTGCTGGTCGGAAGCCACGCCGCGCTCGAGCAGGCGTTCATGGAGCTCCAGCACGGTGGGGGAGGGGCCGGGAAAGCCTGAGCGGATGCCTGCCGCCAGGGCCCCGGACGGAACAACCTGTCGAGACTACCCGGCTAGACCCTTGCGAGCACCTCGTCCACGGCGTCGCGGACCTGCCCCGCGAGAGCGCGGGCCCGCGCGAGGGCGTCCGCCTGGCGGGAGAGAAGCCCGTCCGCGGCTGCCCGGTCGGCGATCGAGGGAAGGTTGATCCGCACGTTGAGCGAGGCTCCCTCGGCCGCCGCGAGCGCGCAGGCGCCGGCGACGCCGGCGTCCGAGACCGAGTTCGGATTGCCGCCCTTCGCGACGACGAGCGCCAGCTCGAGGGCGCGGAGGGACGCCTCGAGCACCTCGAGCGGGACGCGGGCCGCCTGGAGGTTCGCCGCCGCCATCGCCTCCTCGCGCGCCTTCGTCTCCTCGGGGCTCTTCTTCGGGAGCCGCATCGCGTCCATGACGGCGTTGAACGCCTCCGTGTCGCGATCCACCGCCTCGAGGAACCAGTCCTTGAGGGCCTGCGCCCTGACGCCGACCTCGAGCATCTCCGGCCGCGCCGCCTCGAAGCCCGCCTTCGTCCAGGTCAGCGCGGCGACCATGGCCGAGAGCGCGGCCGAGAGCGAGCCCGCGAGCGCCGCCACGCTCCCGCCGCCCGGCGCGGGGGAGTCGCTCGACAGCTCGTCGGCGAACTCGGTCAGCCGCAGGGCGCGAAGCCCCTTCGGCCCGCCGCGGTAGCGGTACTCGACCACCTTCTGCATCGGATCGAAGGGGGCGAGCTCCCCGAGCCCGAGCGACAGGATGGCGGCGTGCAGCCGCTCCTTCTCGGGCACGCCCGCGGTCTTTCCCTGCTTCGCCAGGTAGTGGTCGCCGGCGTCGAGGAGCGCCTGGAGCGGGATCAGGCCGACCAGCTCGCTGCCCGTCACGCGCAGCCCCAGCTTCGCGGCCTCCTCGCGGCAGGCGTCGAACAGGACGTGGATCGGCGTGACCTTGTAATTGGTCATGTTGATCGAGACCTGCGCGCGCCCGTACTCGCCGATGTACCACCCCACGGCGCGGCACTCCCTGAAGCGGCCGGGCACGTTCACGGTCTTGCCCGACGCGTCCTTCACCAGCTTCCCGTCGGCGCCCCGTTTCGGCTTGCCGGCCTCGCGGATCTCCTGGGCGATCGTGTTCGCGAGCTTGCGGTCGCGGGTGTTCAGGTTGACGTTCCAGGCGATGAGGAACTCGCGTCCGCCGATCACGGTGGCGCCGCTCTTCGCGTTGAAGACCGCAGGGCCGAAATCGGGCGCGAAGGAGGGATCCTTCAGCTTGTCCGGCAGCGCCTCGTACTCCCCCTTGCGGATGTCCGCGAGGGAGCGGCGGTCGGGGCGCGAGGCGGCGGCCTCGTAGAGGTAGACGGGGATGCCGAGCTCGTCGCCGACGCGGCGGCCGAGCGCCCGCGCGACCTCGACGCAGTCCTCCATGGTCGCGCCCTGCACCGGGACGAACGGGCAGACGTCGGTCGCGCCCATGCGCGGGTGCTCCCCCTTGTGCTTCGACATGTCGATGAGGGACGCGGCGCGGCGGATCGCGCGGAAGGCGGCCTCGAGCGCGGCCTCCGGCGGGCCGATGAAGGTCACCACCGTCCTGTTGGTCGCGGCCCCGGGGTCCACGTCGAGCAGCATCGCCCCCGGCGTGGCGGCGATCTCCGCCGTGATGGCGTCGATCACCGAGCGGTCCCTGCCCTCGCTGAAGTTCGGCACGCACTCGATCAGCTTCATGGTTCCCTCGCGCTGGTGACGCCCGGATTCTAACGTCAACGCCCCGGGAGGCGCAGCCCGCGCCCGCTCACTGCTCGAAGAGGCTGGAGGCCCGGATGACCGTGATCTGCCCCGGGACCAGCCCCAGGTCGAGCGATCCGATGACCGCGTCCTCCTCGCGCACGGCCGCGGGCATGGGAGAGGCATAGGTGATCGTCGAGGGCGCGCCCGAGAGGAGCTCCCTGCGGACCGCCTCGCCGTCGCGGACCACCATCACCATCGTCAGCCCGGAGGCGCGCCAGCGCCGGCGGATCGCGTCGTTGACCTCCTCGCGGGTGAGGCGCGACCACGCGGCGCGCAGAGCGTTCGCCCCGTCCCGCAGGCCGTAGAAGCGGTCGTCGAACGCCATGCCGAGCCGCCGGTCGAAGGTCTGCTCCTTCAGGCGGGAGTACCCGATGACGTAGTCGCGGATCCGCGCGAAGTCGGCTTCCGGGATCCCCTCCACGAGAAGCCGGCGCAGCTCGTAGACGGCCTCGCGCAGGGCGAACGGCCCGTTGGACGTTTCGACCGGGCGGATCCAGATCGAGAAGTACTGCTGCGAGCGCGGGCACCCGGCGGCCGGGTAGACGGACCCGCCGTCCTGCCGGAAGAACTCGGTGTACGCGTAGTCGCCGTAGTTGAGCCCGCGCAGGGACCGCATCCGGTTCTGCAGCCGTCCGACGAACTGGCGGTGCTCGCCGAGCCACGAGACGGCGAGCGCCAGCGCCGGGAAATCCGGGTCGCCGCGCTTCACGTCGAGCGCGAAGCCGAGCGAGATCGCCGTCGAACCGGTCGGCTTCTCGACGATGACGAGGCGGCTGTTCGCGACGTGAAGGGACGGCGGGGGCGGCACGGACGGGGCGCCGGGGCGGGACATGTCCGCGGGAACGCCCCCGGGTCCGTTCCCCGCAACGACCGAGGCGGTGACGCCTGCCGAGTCCCCGGCCGGCTTCCCCCCATTCCCCTCGGCCGCGCGGCCGGCGGACGCCGGCCTGTCCGGGGAGGGCGCGGGGGCGGTCTCCGGGAAGCCATTCGGCGTCGGGGAGGCGGCCGGGGCCGCGCTGGATGCCGGGCAGGGAAGCGCGGCGGGCAGGCCGGCCAGCTTCCGCTCCAGCTCCGCCGGATACCCGCCCGCCAGCCCGATCGTCACCCGGTCGGCCGTGAAGACGCGCGCGCGGTGGGACCTCATGTCCTCCGCGGTGATCCGCTCGAGCCCGGCGATGCTGCCCCCCGTGTAATGACCGTAGGGGTGCCCCTCGTAGAGAAGGAGGGAGAGCGTTTCCTTGCCGAGGGACTCGTCGTCGTTGTTCCGCAGGCGGGAGCGGATGTCGTCGAGGGCCGCGCGGCGGGTCCGCTCGACGTCGGCGGGCTCGAACTTCGGCTCGAGCAGGCGCTCCATCAGGAGGGACACGAACAGTCCGGCCTGCTCGCGGCTCACCCGGCCGGAGAAGGTCGTGACCTCCTTGTCCACGTCCACGCGAAGCGAAGCGGCGGTGGGCTCGAGCAGCGTGTTCAGCTCCTGCAGGGTGTGCGACTCGGTCGCTCCTTCCGCCATCGCCCGCGCGGTCAGCGCCGTGATCCCCTCCAGGCCGGGCGGGTCGTCCACGGATCCGGCCCGGAAGGCGACCCGCACGGCGACGTTCGGCTCGGCGGGCCCGGGCATCAGGATCGGGTCGGGCGGGGCGGCGCACGGCTCGGCGGGCGGGGCGGGAGGCGGGGCGGCGGCCGTCGAGACGAGCGTGACGACGGTCCGGTTCTCCTTCCGGAAAACCGAGCGCGCGATGGAGCCGATCTCCTCGGCCCCCAGGGAGGCCACCGCGGCGAAGTACCCGTCGATGACGCCCGGATCGCCGGTCAGGGAGGTCCAGGAGGCGAGCGTGCCCGCGATCCGCGGGGCGGACTGCAGGGAGAGCAGGAACTCGGAACGGATCCGCTGGCGCGCCCGCTCGAGCGCGTCCGCCGGGAAGAGAGTGCGGGGCCAAGCCCTTCGAGGACGGTGGTGACGCTCCTCTCGATGACCGGCAGGTCCTCCGCCTTCGTCGCGCGAACCGTCACCGTGAACAACCCGGGATCGCGCGTCAGGTCGTACTGCGCCGAGAGAGCCACCGCCAGCCGGCGGTCCAGCACGAGGTCCCGGTACAGGTCGCTCGTCGGGCCGAAGAGCGACGGCACGAGGAGGCGGAGCGCGGCCGCGGCGCGAAGGTCGGTCGCCGCCGGCGCGTGCCACGCGATCGCGAGCCGCGGGAGCGTCGGGGCCTCCCAGGCGATCGTGGCGCGCCGCTCGGCTGTCTGCGCCGGCTCGGGGGCGATCTTCGGCACGGTCCCCGCCTTCTTCCAGGACCCGTAGTGCTTCCGGACGAGGGCCGCGACGCCCGCGGGGTCGACGTCCCCCGAGGCGATCAGCACCACCTCCGCGGGAACGTAGTAGCGGTCGAAGAAGCTGCGGCTGTAGTCGTAACCCTCGGGCATGGCCCGGATATCCTCGACGAACCCCATGGTGGTGTGCCGGTAGGTGTGGGCCGTGAACGCGGTCGCGCGCAGGGTTTCGTCGAGCTTCTCCTCGGGGTTGGCGATGTCCTTGTTGTACTCGCCGAGCACCGCCCGGGACTCGGTCCGGAACGCCGGTTCGGAGTAGCGCAGGTTCCTGATCCGGTCCGCCTCCTCGGCGATCATCCCGTCCAGGCGGGCACTCTGGGTCGTGAGGGCGTAGCAGGTGTAGTCGTCCGTGGTCCAGCCGTTGTCGTCGCTGCCCGTCTCGGCGAGAAGCGCCCGCCGCGCCCCTTCCGGCCATTTCTGGGTGCCGCGGAACATCATGTGCTCGAAGAAGTGCGCGAAGCCGCTCCTGCCCGGCTCGACCTCGTTGCGCGATCCGGCGCGGACCAGCGTGTAGAACGACGCGACCCCCGGGCTGTCGAACGGCACGACGAGGAGCGTCAGACCGTTGGGCAGCGTCTCGCGCGTGATCGGGTAGGGGAAGAACCCCCGGGCCGGGGGCACGGCGGGGGGGGCGCCCGGTCCGGGACCGGCTGGTGCCGCGGGCATCGCGCGAGGGGCCGGCGGCGGCGGACATTTCCCTGTCGAGGTTTGCGTTCGGATCCGGGTCCGCGAAGGCGACCGCCGCGGCTGACGAGGAGGGCGGCGGCGATCGCCCCCGCGAACGCGGGGACCGGGGAGAAAAGGCGGAGGCGGAGCGGCTCGAGTGCGTTCACAGGCACCTCGCGATCCGGCGTGCGAGCCTAGTGTAACGCGGCGCGGGGGCGCCGGGCGGACCCGCTCGATGGGAGGCGCCCGGGGGTCAGCGCCCCGGACTGTGGCTTCACGGCCCGGATGGCGGCGCTCGCGAACTTGCCTCCGACCTCTTCCGCCGTCACTCCCGGGCCCAGGTCCGAGCCGGAGAGGAAAGTCCCGACGTCCTTCGCCTCGTAGATCCGCCAGGGCTCGATCGCGATCTCGCCGAAGCCCGCGGACGCGAGCTTCGCGCGGTAGTCCGATTCCTCGAGCGCCCCCGAGATGCAGCCGGCCCAGAGCTCCATGCTCCGGCGCACGGGCGCGGGGAGCTCGCCCGCGGACGACGATGTCCATGACCGCGATCCGGCCGCCCGGCCTGAGGACGCGGAACGCCTCGGCGAGGACGGCGTCCTTGTCCGGCGAGAGGTTGATGACGCAGTTCGAGATGATCAGGTCCAGGGAATTGTCGGGAAGGGGGATCTTCTCGATCTCGCCCCGGAGGAACTCGACGTTGGAGGCGCCCGCCTTGCGGGCGTTCTCGCGGGCGAGCGCCAGCATCTCGTCGGTCATGTCGAGCCCGTAGACCTTCCCGGCCGGGCCGACGCGCCTTGCCGTGAGCAGGACGTCGAGCCCCGCGCCCGAGCCGAGGTCGAGGACCGTTTCGCCGGGCAGGGGCTGGGCAAGGGCGACGGGGTTCCCGCAGCCGAGCGACGCCGCGACGACATCGTCCGGGTACGCCGTCCGTCTCGGCGGCCTCGTAGAGGTTGAGCGTGATCGGGTCGAAGGAGGCGGGCTGCGCGCCGGGGCTGCAGCAGGAGCCGGCCGCGCGAGCCTGGCCGATGCCTTTCGTCGCCGTCGCCGCTGCCGCGGCGTCCGCCGCGGTCCCGCAGCAGCCTCCGCCCGAGGCGGCCCGCTGCGCGGCCTTGCCGTACCGCTCCTTGATGACTGCCTTGAGGTCGGTGTCGCTCATGGTGCGCCTCCTTCGTCGTGATCCGCGGGCCCCTGCGCGCGCAGAGCCGCTGCGAGGATTCTATTCCAGAGAACGCCCGGGGATGATCCAGGGGAGAGCGTGGAGGGCCCTGCTTCCCCGGGGCCCGGGCCGGAGAGCTTTCTGGCCTCCCTCCGCGGTGGTTGGCGAGGAGCTCGGGATCGCGAACAGACCCGAGGGCCGGATGAGATGCTGTGGCCGGGATGCGCCACCCGCGCCAGCAGAGCGCGGTCGAGGGCGTGGAGCGGACCTTCAGCCCGGCTGGGCCCCACGGAGGGGGGGCATGCGCCCCTCCTCGAGGGGCGCATGTCCATTCCGGTGATCGGGGGGTGTGCGGAGAAGAAGGGACCGTGCGGGTGGCCCCCGCGTTGAATCAGTTCTCGGTCTCCCAGGCCGAGATCATCGTCCTGGGCAGTTCGATCTCGGGAGGCGGCCAGGCGCCGCTGACGAGACGCTCGTCGAAGTAGATGTCCGGCGTGCCGGCCCCTCCGGTCATTCCCTGCCTTCGTGACCACGCTGCCGTAGTAGGCCCAGTTTCCCTGGGCGTCGAACAGTCCCGTTCGTGTAGAAGACGCCATTGAAGTTGAGCCCGATCGATGTACTTGCCGTCGGACGAGGCGTCCTTCCAGGGACCTGGCGGGTGTACGCCGTCCGCCACCCGGCGCATCGCATGCTTCACGTAGGCGCTGCCGACGGCGTTCGGGTAGTCCAGGTCGACGAAGTACTCATCGGAGTCGTACTGCCCGTTTCCGTTCGCGTCGATGAACGGCTCTCCCGGCGCGGCGATGGTCATGTCGGGGGGATTGCCGCCGCCGGTGGTCCGGAAGTTCGCGTTCAGGTAGACGATGCCGGCCGACTGGTACCCCTTGCCGCTGATCTGGACGTCGTCGGCCAGGTTGTCGAAGGTGCCGTCGTTGCCGGCGTCGAAGGGGGCGGTGTTCGTCGCGGTGTCGAAGAAGAAGAGTCCCTGCTTCCCCTCCGTCGCCGCCCGGAACGTCGTGGACGGCCCCGTGCCGTTCAGCCTGTAGGTCCCCGTAGCCCGGCCCCGTCGGAGGCGTAGTAATAGACGTTGGCGCCCCCCGACTGGGCGATGTTCTTCCAGAGGGCATAGTCGAACTTGGGAAACGTCTCTTCGCTCACGTTCGCGAAGATGTTGCTGTGGTCGTTGGTCCCGCCCCCGAAACTGCCGGCCTGGTACCAGGGCGAGGGCTGGCAATCGTGACCCCGAGCACCCGGGTGAAACGCCGGGGATGTCCCCCTCGGCCCAGAACCGCAGCCAGGGATCCTCGACGCTCGCGGAGGCGATCCAAGTGTCGAAATCCAGCGTGCCGTCGTTGTTGATGTCGTCGGGGGTAGGGCGTCGTCCTGCTCGTCTGCAGCGAGCCGTCGAGGTTCATGTCCTGGGCGATGATCCGGGAGCGGTTGTACCAGGGGACGCTGCTCGGCACCATCTGGTCGAGGTTGTTGGGCAGGATCATATCGTGCGTCGAGGTGACCTTCCCCCAGTGCACGGTGAAGTTGCCGCCGAAATCGATGTTGATGTTCGACTGGAGCGGGCCGAGCGGGCCGGGGATCGGCAGCTCGTTGAGGACAGCCTTCGCCATGCGGGTCGCGATTCGTATGCCCCCATCGCCGTTCCGGGCCTGCTCGTAGACTCCGGCGATCACCCTGATGGTTGCGATCCCGTAGCGCTGGCGCTGGCCCGCCGTCACGATGATCGGCGGGGAGTAAACGTCGATCTGGGAGATCCGCGCCCGCTGCACGCCGGCGGGGAAGGACGGGAAGATGCTCGCGTTGAGCGAAGCGAGATAGGCCTGCTCGCCGCTGGAACCGGTTTCCGAGATCCTTAGGTCCGGGTGGTCTTCGGTCCCGATGAAGGTCAGCGCGGGCGAACCGCGGTATGGTTTCTCGAACGGATCGTTGGTTCCCTGCCGGTAGGTCACGTTGTAGGGGCATTGCAGGGCGCGGTGCTGGTGGTGCACGCCGAGGAATATGGGCCGTAGGTTCCGTCGGCGTTGTCGTCCACGTACCGGACTGACCGATCTATCTGGGATGCTCGTCGGCACGGGAAGGAGGTTGCTCCCGCCGGCGCGTCGAACCACTTCTTGACGATCCGGACGCCCCCTTCGGCGACGTAAAGGGCCTGCTCCGCGTCGCGCTTGTTCACCGCGATCCTGCTTTCCATCTCGCCGGCGAGCACGAAGGCCAGACCGAGAAGGGTCATGATGATCATCACGAGCAGCGCGAGCACGAGCGCCGATCCGCGCTCGCTCCCGCTGCCGGAAGCGCGGCAACTATCGGGCCGCGATGCGTGGGTCCTCATCCGTTCCTCCTGGGCCGCGTAGTCCCTGCCTTCTTCCCGGTTTCGCGCCGCGGAAGCCGAGGCAGGGACCCCGCGCGGATGAAGAGGAAGAGCAAAGTTCGGGCCGCAGGTTCGCCGGACGGCTGAACTCAGAGAAAAGCGCAGGAAGGAGCGGAATTCCTGCGGGTTGTCCTCTTCGGCCCACCGTCTCAAAACGAACCGCGGGAGGAAACAGGACAGTGCATTCCGAACGGACCGGTGAGATGCGGCATTGGTGGCCGATTCGAGACGCTGCACTCCCACAACGGACAGCAGCGCCCCTTAATCGCCGCCGTTCATCCGCGAGTGTTCGCGGAATACTCCGGGGGACGGCAGGAGGAGCGCGCCGGCGATGTGCAACCACCCCCCGCGCGACGCGCGAACGGGACGAACGCGGACTGTATGGTTCGATTTCGCACTTCCACGAACAGAAACGGATCGTAACGGCGGTTCCCGGCGCCTTCCGATCAGTGAAACCCGCGGAGCGGCCGTTCGTACAATGATGCGTACCCTCGTGTGGAAGGAACCCGATGAAAAAGAAGTGGATTTTCCTGATTCTCGCGGTGGTGGTCCTGATCGGCGTCGTTGGCGGGTCTGGCCGCCGCCAAGCCCTGGCAGAAGAAGGGGGAGCGGGTCCGCACTCAGAAGGTCGAGAAGGGAGCGCTGGTCTCGATCGTCACCTGCAACGGGAAGATCCAGGCCCGCCGCAAGGTCGACCTCTCCGCCAACGTGCCCGGACAGATCACGAACCTCGCAGTGCGCGAGGGGGACACGGTGAAGAAGGGGGACTTCCTTCTCCAGATCGATCGGACCAGCCTGCAGGCGCAGTTCGATTCGAGCCGCGGAGCCCTCGATGCCCTGTTCCACGAGCGAGACGCCGCGAAGTCGGGCGTGGAGCAGGCGAAGCTCGATCTCGACCGCCTCCGCGTGTCGCTCGATTCGGGCCTGGTCTCCCAGTCCGAGTACGACCGGGCGAAGATCTCCCTCGACCAGGCCCAGGCGAACCTGGAGGCGAGCGAGAAGCGGATCGAGCAGGCCCGCGCGCAGATGGCCGGCGCGCGCGACACCCTCGGCAAGACGACGATCACGGCCCCGATCGACGGCATCGTGACCCGCCTCGCGGTCGAGGAGGGGGAGGTCGCGGTCATCGGGACGATGAACAACCCCGGCACCGTGCTTCTCACGATCTCGGACCTCGCCGAGATCGAGGCGGTGATGGAGGTGGACGAGACCGACATTCCCTCGATCCACCTCGGCCAGAAGGCGAAGATCACGATCGACGCCTATCCCAACCACGAGTTCGACGGCGACGTGACGGAGGTCGGGTCGAGCCCGATCCAGAAGACGCTTTCCGCCTCCGACACCGAGGCGATCGATTTCGAGGTGAAGATCCGCATGCTCACGCCCCCGGCCGGGCTGAGGCCGGGCCTGTCGGTCTCCGCCGCCATCACGACGGGCGAGAAGACCGAGGTCATCTCGGTCCCCCTGCAGGCGCTCGCGATCCGCGAGAAGGAGGGGAGCCGCGCCCGGCCCGGCGACAAGCCGAAGGACGAGGAAGGGGTCTTCGTGGTCGAGGGGGGCAAGGTGAAGTTCTCCCCGATCACGACCGGCATGACGGGGGAGCTGAACATCGAGGTGGTCTCGGGCCTCAAGGGGGGCGAGGAGATCGTGACCGGCCCCTTCAAGACGCTCCGCGAGCTGAAGGACGGCGGCCAGATCGTCGTGGACAACTCCCTGCCGAAGGTGGACCAGAAAGAATCGTCGTGAGGCTGATCGAGATCTTCCGCGTCGCGCTGGGCGCCCTCGCGGCGCACAAGCTCCGCACGTTCCTGACCCTCCTCGGGGTGATCCTGGGGGTCATGACCGTCGTCGCGGTGGTCTCGGTCATCTCCGGCCTCAACGCGTACGTCAGCGATTCCTTCGCGATCCTCACCCCCGACGTCTTCATCGTCACCAAGTTCGGCATCATCACCAGCCGCGAGGAGTTCCTCGAGGCGCGCCGCCGCAAGGACCTGACGATGGAGGACTTCGACGCCGTCGCGCGCGAGTGCCGGGAGTGCGGGATGGTCGGCGCCCAGTTCAGCTCGCGCAAGGCCGTCACCTACCTCGACCGGCGGCTCGCCGACGTGGACTTCAACGGCGCCACCGCGAACATCAACGGGCTGTTCCGGCTGGACCTGGCCGCCGGGACGCTGGTTCACGCAGACCGAGTACGATCACGCGGCCCCGGTCGCGGTCATCGGCTACGACGTGAAGGACGAGCTGTTCCCGCGCCTCGACCCGATCGGCCGGACGATCCGCGTCGAGGGCCGCTCGTTCACCGTCATCGGCCTGCTGGCGCGGCGGGGCTCGATCTTCGGCGAATCGCAGGACAAGGAAACGGACATCCCGCTCACGACCTTCCGCCAGGAGTTCGGGTCGCGCCGCAGCATCGACCTGATCGTCGCCGCCACCTCGGCGGGTCGGGTGCCGATCGCGCAGGACGAGGTGCGGGCGATCATGCGCGCGCGCCGTCACACGCCGTTCCGCGCGCGGGACCCGTTCGGGATCGTGACGGGCGAGGCGATCCTCACCCTCTGGCGGCAGATCACGATCGGCCTTTTCGCCGTGATGGTCCTCATCTCGGGAATCAGCCTCGTCGTCGGCGGCATCGTCATCGCGAATATCATGCTCGTGTCGGTGTCCGAGCGGACGCGGGAGATCGGCATCCGCATGGCGCTCGGCGCGCGGAAGAGCTACGTGCGGCTTCAGTTCCTGCTCGAGGCGGCGGTCATGTCGCTCGCGGGCGGGGCGATCGGGCTCGGGCTGGGGGCGGGGATCGCGGCCGCCGTCGCGGCGGCCACGCCGCTGCCGACGCGCGTGACGCCCTTTCTCGTGGTGACGAGCCTCTCGGTGGCGACGGTGGTCGGCCTCGCCGCCGGCTTCTTCCCCTCGATCGCGGCCGCGAACCTCGACCCGGTCGAGGCGCTGCGGAGCGAATGATGCGGCTGCGCGGCGTCAGGGAGAACATCCTCTTCGCGCTGAAGGCGATCCGCGACCACAAGCTGCGCTCGGCCCTGACCGTGACCGGCATCGTCGTGGGGATCATGACCGTCATCACGATGGTCTCGGTGCTGCAGGGCTTCAACGACCAGGTCATGGCCGACTTCAGCCGGTTCGGCTCGACCCTCGTGCAGTTCCAGAAGTTCGACATCCGGTTCGGCGGCGGGCACGACCTGCCCGAGGAGCAGCGGCTGCGGAAGAACCTCACGATCGCCGACGCCGACGCGATCCGCAGGCTCTGCCCCTCGGTCGCGGCGGTCTCCCCGGAGCGGTACGTCTACCTCGGCGTCACGGTGAAGGCGGGGGGGCAGGAGTCGAACAACCCCGTGCTCGGGGGCGCGGTTCCCGACTACCCGCGCGCGAACCATCACTTCGTCGAGGAGGGGCGCTTCTTCAGCGACTCGGAGGTGCTGCACCGATCGAAGGTGACGGTCATCGCGCCGGGGCTGGCCGGGACGCTCTTCCCGCACCAGGATCCCCTCGGCAAGACGCTCACCATCGGCGGCAAACGGTTCACGGTGATCGGCGTCCTCGAGAAGAAGGGGAACAGCATCTTCGGCCCGGCCGGCGACAACCAGATCTTCATCCCGCTGACCGTCTTCGACGAGATGTACCCGAAGATCGAGGAGATGGACGGGCTCGTCATCGCGACCGTCCCGAAGAGACGCCCAGCTCGTGGACCGCCTCATCGAGGAGGGGACCGCCGTCCTGAGGGTGCGCCGCAAGGTCCAGCCCGACAAGCCGAACGATTTCGGCATCCGCACGCCGGACGTCTTCATCTCGTCCTTCAAGAGCGCCAGCCAGGGGGTCTACCTGGCGATGTTCTTCATCTCCTCGATCGGCCTGGTGGTCGGCGGGGTCGGCGTGATGAACATCATGCTGGTCTCGGTCAAGGAGCGGACGCGCGAGATCGGGGTGCGCAAGGCGCTCGGCGCCTTCAACTCGGACATCGTGGCGCAGTTCCTCGTCGAGGCGATGACCCTCACGGGGATCGGCGGGATCGCGGGGATCGCCGTCGGCCTCGGCGTCACGGCGCTGACGCACGGCCTCTCGCCGATCCCGGCGCGCACGCCCCTGTGGTCGATCGTCGTCGGCTGGATCGTCTCCGTCTCGGTCGGGCTCTTCTTCGGGATCTACCCCGCGTGGAAGGCCGCCCGCCTCGATCCGATCGAGGCGCTGCGGTACGAGTAGATCAGTCTCCCCGCATGCCCTCCGCCGGAGCGTGAACTCTCCCGCCTGCAGCCCCCCTCCATGCGTCGGGGACTGCGGCGACGGCCCCCGGAAGGGAGGGCCTGCCGGCCGGGATGTCGGGCTCGCAGACGCGCAGGAAGTTGCAGCGGCGGCAGATCCTCGGGTCGTTCACGCGCGGGAAATCGTCCTCGGCGGCGGCGTTCGCCGCCGGGTCGCGGAGCATCCGCTTCATGTCCGCGATGCTCCCCTGGATCAGGCCGAGCGTCCGGTCGATGTCCTCGGCGGTGAGGACGTGCTGGATCGCCTCGTTGCGGTTCAGGTTGTACTCGATCGCGCGGACCTTCCCGGGCGGCGTGCCCCACTTGCGGCCCGCGTAGAGGGTGTAGCAGGCGAGCTGGAAGCGGTTGATCTGCTCGTCCGAGGCGCCCGTTTTCCAGTCCACGATGACCACTTCGTCGCCCACGCGGTAGGAGAAGTCGAGCACCACGATGATCTTCGAGCCGTCCAGATCGAACGAGGAGAGCTCCTCGATCTCGAGCCAGTCCTCCCTCGGGACGAGAAGGATGTTCGCGTACATCTCGGAGGCGTAGAAGTTCCGCAGGCACCGCTCCACGGTCTCCGCCGCCTTCTTCCAGTCCTCGTCCGTCACGGGCAGCCGGTACTCGTGCTCGATGAAGCCGACCGTCTTGGGCTTCAGCCGGTACAGGCCCGCGCGCGAGTCCTTGAAGTCCGAGCGCATCTGCTGCAGCGTCAGCGCGACGATTTCGTCCACGTCCACGGCGAGCGGCTTGGGGCTGGCCCGGTGGTTCTTGAGCGACCGCTCGATCGCCTCGTGCACCACGCTGCCCGCCCACAGGTAGCGCGTGACCAGCTGCTTCAGGATGTAGATGTCGCGCGTCCGCGGGTCCGCGCTCACCTCCCAGCCGCCCCAGGAGCCGTAGTACTGGAACCAGTACCGGCGCTTGCACTCGCTGAAGGTCCCCTCGCGGGACTTCGACCAGGAGAATTCGTTGACGAGAGGTTTTCGGGCCATCGGGTGCCTGCGAGCCCATGTTACGCGGAGAGCCGGCGGCGGGACAACCGGGCCCGGACCGTGGGGATCGCTGTCGGATCATGCTGTCGCGCCGGGCAGGACCGATCGGCCTCCGAAACGCGGATCGCGGACCCAGGTTGACTTGCGGTCGCTGCCGGTCAGCGGGAATTCCTGTGCGGGCCGCTGCTGGAGTACGATATTTCACAGAGGGCAGCCCTTGCGGGAAAGGCGGGCTGCGGGGAAGGGCCGCCCAGGATTCGGTGGACACCTGCACCGGTCCCCGGCTTGATGACGAACGGAACTGCTGGAAGAAAGGGTAACCCCACCATGAGCCAGAAGAGGCGGTCTCTGTCGGTGGTCGCGTTCCTTTCCGGACTCCTGGTCGCAGCCGCATTGAGGGCCCCCTGCGCCCTGGGGGCGCCGGGAGTCCTGACCACGGTCTCTTTCCCGGGGTATGGGGTCTATGTCACCAGCGTGGCGGTCAACCCCGACACCAGACGAATCTACGTGGTGGACTCCTACAACAATGAGCTCATCGTGGTGAACGGGGACAACCACCAGGAAGTGACCAGGGTCCCGATCGGCGACAGTCCCGGCGGCGGCATGATCAAGTGGAAATACGTCGCCGTTGACCCGGTGCGCGACCTCGTCTACGTGACCAACTCCGAGGACAACACGGTCAGGGTGGTGGACGGCGGCACCAACACTCCGGTGACCTCGGTCCCCCTGCCTTTCACCCCGCGGGCCCTGGCCGTCAATCCGGTCACGCACCGGATCTACGTGGCCACCAGCGGCGGCGTGTCCGTCATCGACGGCGCGAGCAACACGGTCATCGCCGACATCCCCGTCTCGACAAGTCCCCAGGGGATCGCCGTCAACCCGGCGACCAACCGGGTGTACCTGGTCGTGGACGGCAGCGACCGATCCCTGAACGTCATCGACGGAGGCACCAACCAGGTCCTCGCCACGGTCAACCTGGGCATCACCTCCCACAGGGTTGCGGTCAATCCGGTCACCAACCGGATTTACACCGCGAACAATGCCACCACGGCGCTGTACATGATCAACGGGATCAACAATGCGGTCATGGGCCAGCTTCCGGTGGGACACTACCCCGAGGGGATCGCGCGTGGATCCGCTGGGAAACCGGATCTACGTGGCCCTGAATACCGACTACGACTTTCAGGTGCTGGAGGGGGCCGGCGGCACCGTCGCGGCCACGATTCCCGTGGGGCTCCCCTCCCGTGGGCTGGCCGCCAACCCGAACCTCGACCGCGCCTATGTCATCCAGTACCCCAACATCCTCGTGGTCATCCAGGACGATCCCGTTCCCCATTGCAGTGCTGACACGGACTGCGACGACGGTGATCCCTGCACCGACGACACGTGCGAGAACCCGGGCTCGCCCACGGCATCCTGCGCGCACGCGAACAACACCGCCCCCTGCGACGACGGCGACGTCTGTACCCAGCCGGACGCGTGCCAGAACGGGACCTGCGCCGGCACGCCGGTCCAGGATTGCGGGCCACTTCGAGTGGATGGACCAAACGGGGGCGAGATCCTGGCAGCCGGCTCGGCCGCGTTGATTCGCTGGCACGCCCCCGCGACGACCGCGACGTTCGATCTTCGCTACTCGGTCGACAACGGCGCAACCTGGAAGCCGCTTGCCACGGGAGTCACGGGGAGATCGTACGAGTGGACCGTGCCGGCCCAGCCGGCCAACAAGCCGAAGTCGAAGGTCCGCGTCACCGCGCGCACGGCCTCGGGCGCGAAGGAAGGCGCTGATGCATCGGACGCTCCGTTCGCGATCGAGGTCGTCAGGCTGCTCACCCCGGACGAAGGCGCCGACTTCGCTTCCGGAGAGCCCGCGTCGGTCGCGTGGACCACGCACGCAACGGTGAGGCCGGTGGCGAAGGTGAAGCTCCTGCGCACGCTCGACGGCGGGACCACCTGGAAGGTGATCACGACGCTGACGGGGAATCCCGGCTCGTACCTCTGGACGGTGCCGACGGTCGCGGCGACGAAGACCAGATGCAAGGTCCGGGTCATGCTGTTGGATTCGGCGGGTGTGTCGGTCGGGAAGGACGACAGCGACACGGCATTCACCATCCATCCGTAGGGACGGGTGTCAGGACGCGTCGCGTCGTGATTCGAGGAACCTGTAGTGAAGAGACCTCAGCCGGCGGGGCTCTCCCAGATGGGGCGCCATTTGGAGGCCGTTGGTGTTATGAAACGAGCGCCCTGTCTCTTCCTTCACCGAAAGGGGCCGAAGGCGTCAGCCGGGGGTGATGCGCCGATTCCCCGGCGATTCGGATCTCCTGACGAAAGGGAATACCCCAGGGTCTATCTCATGAGAACCCGTTTCGGCTTCCCATTCGTGTCGGAGTGGGCTGCGCGGCAGGCGCTCGGCCGGGTGGCGATCCTCTTGGCTTTCGCCGGGGTCCTGGCGGGGCGTGCGCCGCTCGAAGCGCAGCCGGCCCTGCCACAGCCAGCCGATCACCTTGCCCTGCTCTCTTCGCCGCCCTCCGCGCAGCCGCCGGCGCAGCCTCTCGCACCGGAGCAGCAGGGAGCCTCGCCGGCGGACGCGTGCCGGGAAACGATCCCCGGGCTGTACAGGAGGGTCTCCCCTTCGGTCGTTTCGGTCGCGGCGATGTCGATCAACGCCTACTCCATCGAAAACCACGGGGACCGCGTGGCGGGCTCGGGCGTCATCATCGACGGCGCCGGACTGATCCTGACGAACTCCCACGTCGTTCTCGGGCGGCAGGTCATCATGGTCATGCTCGACGACGGGACCGCGCTGCCAGCGCAACTCGTCGGAGCGGACCCGATCTTCGACATCGCGCTGCTGCGCGTGCCCAAGCCGCAGGAGGGAACGCTGCCGGCGGCGGAACTCGGTGACTCGGACCACCTCGTCGTCGGCGAGGAGGTTTACACCATTGGAAACCCGTTCGGTCTGAACCAGACCCTGACCCGGGGAATCGTCTCGGCCGTGAACCGCATCCTGCCGGGCGTGTCGCTCTCCCTGACCGAGCCGATGATCCAGACCGACGCCGCCATCAACCCGGGCAACTCGGGCGGGCCGCTCGTCGATCATTGCGGGAGGATCGTCGGGATCACCACGGCGCTCCTGCCCGAAGCCCAGAACATCGGCTTCGCGGTGCCCGTGAACCTGGTCAAGGAGGTCATGCCTTCGCTGACCGCGAACGGAAGGGTGATCCGCCCCTGGCTCGGCGTCCAGGGTCAGCTCGTCGTTCCCGCGCTCAGGAGCCTCCTGCGGATGCCGCTCACGGAGGGTTTCCTTGTCGAAGTCGCGGAGCCTGGAAGCCCCGCGGAGAAGGCCGGCATCCGTGGGGGCACCCTCGATCTCAGCATCGGCGGGCAGCCGGTCCTCCTGGGTGGCGATATCATCACGGAGATCAACGGATCGGCCGTGAGCGATCCGGAGAAGCTTCGCAAGGCGCTCGAGGCTCTGAAGGTGGGCGCCCCGGTGCACCTGACCGTTTTCTCCGAGGAGAAGACAAGGCAGCTCGACGTGGTCATCACGGAGCGGCCGCTGCTTCCCGGCGACATCCGGGCGCATCGCTCGTCCGCGCCGGCCTCCGTGGCTCCCCAGCAGGCACCTGCTCCAGCCGGGAACAGGCGAACCTCCTTCTAGAAGGAATCAGCCCGAGGCCCGCTGGCGAGGGTGAGAGGCCGGCTCCGGAGCGAAGACGGGCGGCCCCTCCCGTATGCACAAGAGAGTGCAGGACGCACCGGCGACAGGGTGACGCTCCCCACAAGGAGAGAACCATGCACCCAACGGTCGGGAAACTCCTGTACTGGACGCCGCGGGTGATCTGCTGCTCTTTGCCGGCTTCATCAGCATCTTCGCCCTGGATGTCTTCGGCGAACGAGCTCGATTCCCCGGTCGAGACACGCGCCGCCTGCACCCGGCGGCAGAGAATCGGAGGTCGCTCGGTAGGGTTAGACCCCATCGATAGGAGCTCATCCACGGAATATCATTGCCTCCAGTTCAGAAGACAGCCTGACAAGGAGGAATGGATGAAAGTTCGAAAAGCATGGGCGCTCGTGGTCCTCGTGGCGGGGCTTTGCCTCGTGATGTCATGCGCATCGACCGATACGGGACTCACAACCAAGGTGAAGGCGAAGCTGGCCGCGGACGACGTCGTGAAGGCGTCGCAGATCGAGGTGGCGACGAGCAACGGGGTCGTCACGCTGACGGGCAACGTGGACAGTGAGGAAGCCAAGAACAGGGCGCTGCGGCTGGCGAAAGACACGCCCGGCGTCGTGAGCGTGGTCGACATGATCGCGGCGCGCAGGGCTTCCGGCAGCGGGGATGCGCCGGAGCCGGACCGCACGATCGGCGAAACCGTCGACGATGCCGGAATCACGATGAGCGTGAAGAGCAAGCTGCTCGACGATCCCCTGGTCAAGGGTCTCAAGATCGACGTCGATACGCGCGAACGGGTCGTCTTCCTGACGGGCTCGGTCGGTTCGGACGCCGAGAGGCAGAAGGCAATCCAGCTTGCCAGGGATACCAAGGGTGTGAGGGACGTCCAGGCGAACCTGACGCTCCAGACGGGGTAGTGCGAACGGCGCTCGAGACGAGGAGGGCGCCCGGAGAACTCCTTCCTATCCGGTAGCGCGGGCGCGCAATGCGCGCAGTTCGTCTTCGAGGGCGTCGATCCGCTCGATGAAGCCGAGGACCACGGACAGAGCATGCAGGTCCAGCTCGAGATCGTGGCGCAGCCGGCAAGCGGTCCGCGCGAGGAGCGTGCTGCGCGCGCTGAAGGTCCAGGACGGCGCCTGCGGATCGACGGGCGCCAGCGCCCCATACTCGACGAGCTCGCGCAGATCGGACTCCGGCAGGCCCGACAGCTCGATGAGCTGGGAGAACGAGATCTCGCCTCGTTCGTCGAAATAGAGCGCTTCCACGGTCTCGAGGTTCACGGGGCTGTCTCCTGCGCGAAATGGCCTCGGGGATTGAACGTCGACGCTTCCTCGAGCTGCTTGAACAGCGCGCGCTGGCGGTCGTCGACCACGGCAGGCACGACGATCTGCACGACCGCAAACAGATCGCCCGCCGGCGCGCCGGGCCGCGCGAGCCCGCGCCCCGCCAGCCGGAGTCGCTGGCCGGTCGCGTATTCCCGGAGGCACCTTCAGCGTCACGGGGCCCGAAGGCGTCGGCAGCTGCACGTTCGTTCCCAGCACCGCTTCCCAGGGCGCCAGCGGAAGGTCCAGATAGAGGTCCCGGCCTGCGGGCCGGAACAGAGGATGGGACTGGACCTGGATATCGAGATACAGGTCGCCGTCGCGGCCCCCGAGCGCGCCCTTGCCGCCCCTGCCGGGCACCCTCAGCTTCTGACCGTCCGTGACGCCGGGCGGTATGCGCACCTTGACCTGGTGCGGGACGCGGTGAGCGAACCCCTTTTCATCGTACTCGGGAACGGTCAGGTCCAGCTCGACCTCCGTCCCATGAAACGCCTGATCGAACGTCAGGCGGACCCCCGCCTCATAGTCCTGCCCGGGGACAGGCGCATTGCTGCCGGGTCGTCCCCCGCGACGGCGACCCCCGCCGAACCCCGCGAACAGATCGGCGAGATCGACAGCATCGAACGAGAACTCGCCATCGCCGAAGTTCTGCGCCCAGTCGGGCGGCGGACGCAAGTCCTCTCCCGCGGCATGGGAACCCAGTTGATCGAACGCGGCGCGCTTGCCGGGGTCCTTCAGCGTCCCGTAGGCTTCGGCGATTTCCTTGAATCTCTCTTCTGCGTCGGGTTCCTTCGACACGTCCGGGTGGTACTTCAGCGCGAGCTTGCGGTAGGCCTTCTTGATCTCCTCCGCGCTGGTGTTCCGCTCGACGCCCAGGATCGCGTAGTAGTCCTTGTATTTCATCGGCTGTTTCCGCGTTCGACCGTGCTCGTATTTCTACTCCATTTCCCCGCCCTTCGCCATCCGCGCCTTCGCGGCGCGGTAGGGTTACACCCCATCGCGAGGTCAAGCGAAGCCGGGTAGTTTTTCTGAAGAAGATCATGCTCGAACTTGCACATGTGGAAGTGCGCAACGAAATCCGATTCGCCGGTCATGGCCGGCGATCGAGGAGAGTGACCATGGCAACGTGGACGATCGTTGTGTTCTCGGGAATCCTCTTCCTGGTTGGGCTCGGCGTCGTATGGTTCGTCATCGGGAAGAAGCGGCCCCGGGACGTCGGGCATCGATCCGGCATCGAATACGACCCTGCGGTCAGGACGTTCAGCGGCCGAAGCCATGCCGAGGCAGGTCCTGCCCCGCGCACCAGGGGAGTGGAGCGCATCGTGCACCGGCCCCTGCAGGCCGCACGTCATGCCCCTTTCACCGATAGGTGGCGCTCCGCCCAGGCATCCTTCGCGGACGATCCCGGCGGCGGGGTGAGGGACACCGAGGCGCTCGTTGAAGAGGTGATCCGAACTCGAGGCTACCCCGTCGGCGACTTGGATCAAGAACCGGCCGACGGTTCGGTCAATCGCCCACGTTTCTCTGAAAGCCGCAGAACCGCCCGTGGTCTCGCCCTCACCGGACACCTTGGATCGCTGGAGGAGTGACACCAGGGCGGCTCGTGGCTGAATGGACAGGCGGTCCCGGCGGACGCTAGGTAGGGTAACCCCCCATGGTGTGGTCGAAGCGGCCGCCTGACAATGACGTTGGACTTGTTCACAGATTGCGCGAATCCCGGGAAAGACCCGGCTTTCGTCAAGAAGCCGGTGCGGCCCTGGACAGAAGCGGGAGATGTGCTGAGTGATCCCGGAGGAGAGCGACATGCGACGCAATGCCCCCAAAACCAGAAGCCCCCATCGTTTCCTGACGGCGCTCGGGGCGGCCGCGTGCTTCATCGCGGGGCTGTGCGCTCCCGCGGCGCTGGCCCAGCCCGCCGATCGTCATGGCAATGCGGGCAGCTACGACGATATCAACACCGGCCAGGACGAGATCCACCAGACAGTGGCCCGTGTTTCCTTCACGGCGGGGGAGAACTCGTTCAGCCGCGGTGACGATCCGGATACCTGGCAGGTGCTCAACGCGAACGTTCCCATGACGCAGGGGGACCGCGTCGCGACAGCGGACGGCGGCCGCCTCGAGCTCCAGCTCACGGGGGGCAACTACCTCCGGCTGGACGCCCAGAGCGACCTGACGGCACTCAGCCTGACGGACGAGACGAAGCAGTTCTCGCTCAGCGTGGGAACGGCGTCCTTTCTGGTCCGCGGGCTCGCGGACACCGAGATCTTCGAGGTCGATACGCCCAACGCTGCGGTCACCTTCGAGCGGGCCGGAGACTACCGGATCGACGTCGATGCCGACGGCAATACGCGCGTCGCCGTCCGGCGCGGCCGGGCCGCGGTCGCGGCCGCGGGGGGCGAGGTGTCGCTGGACCCCGGGGAGGAGATGGACATCCAGGGCCTGAACGAGCCCGAATACGACATCGTGCCGATGGCCGCCCGCGACCGGTTCGACGAGTGGACCGGCACGCGCGAGCAGCGCATCTCCCGTTCGCGCTCCAACCAGTACGTGAGCCCGGATGTCGCGGGGCGCGAGGACCTCGATGAATACGGCCGATGGGTGGCCC
The DNA here is from genome assembly GCA_963747925.1 of uncultured Acidobacteriota bacterium. Classification (GTDB taxonomy): domain Bacteria; phylum Acidobacteriota; class Polarisedimenticolia; order QHYA01; family CAVVHA01; genus CAVVHA01. Next base: position 230,149 of record CAVVHA010000008.1, on the reverse strand, counting down.
TCCCGGGATACGGGACGGTCTGGACCCCCACGACGGTGGCGGCGGACTGGCGCCCGTACTACGACGGCCACTGGATCTGGCAGGACCCGTGGGGATGGACCTGGGTCGCGGCCGAGCCCTGGGGCTGGGCGCCGTATCACTACGGCCGCTGGGTGTTCAACCGCGCGCACTGGTACTGGGTCCCCGTGGGACCCATGGTCACCCGCGTGTCCTACGCGCCCGCGCTCGTGGCCTTCGTCGGAGGCGGCCCCGGGTGGTCCGTCTCCGTGAGCGTCGGTGGCGGAGGCTACGTGGGGTGGTTCCCTCTGGCCCCTGCTGATCCGTTCGTTCCCTGGTGGGGTTCCAGGAGCCGCGTCGTGACACGGACGACGAACGTGACCTACGTCAATCGCACTTACGTCACCGTCGTCAATCAGAACACGTTCATCTCGGGAAACCTGGTCCGGACGAACGCCGTGCGCGATAGAACCATCGTTCACGAGGTGAGCGTCGCGCAGGTGGCACAAGGTCCGATCCCCCTGGCGCCCACGCGCGCCTCGCTGCGGGGCAACGTGCAGTCCGGGCCGGCGAAGGCTCCAAGAACGGCGTTGACCGTGAGGCCGGTCGTGGTCCGGACTCCTCCACCTCCCGCCCCGGTCCCGTTCGACCGCAAGGCCGCGATCATCCGCGATGGACGTGGAACGCCGGTATCGACCAGCGTCGAGGCGAAGATCACCGTCGAGGATCGGCAGGCCGAACGGGCGCGCGTCGCCGTGCGCCCCGTGACCGTGGAACCGGGCGTCGTGAAGCTGAAGCCGAAGCGCCAGGGCGGTGAAACCAAGTCGGCGCGACCGGTGGAACCGCAGCGCGGACGACCCGTGGCGACGCCGGAGCGGCTCGTCGAGCCCCTGTCCCCGCCCGGCGAAGCTCCGGGAAAGCGCCAGGCGCCTCCTGGTCAGTCTCGGGGCCCCGCCGAGAAACAGTCCCCCGCGCAGGGCGGTCCTCAGCAGGAGGCCAGCCCCAATACCGCACCGGGGCAGGCTCCGCAGCCCCCCGCCCCCGGTGCGGCCGCCCCCACTCCTCCGGCCGCCGCCGGCAAGCCGGGAGCGCAAAAGCCCGCCGCCGATACGAAGGACTCCAAGGCCCAGACAGGCAAGGGGAAGGACAAGGGAAAGAGCGGAAAGGGCGACAAGAAGGAAGGCACGCAGGACAGTTCGCAGGATGGAACGCAGGACAGCTCGCAGGATGGCACGGCTCATCCCAAGTGAGCCCTCGAGTGGTTCCCGATCTCCTGCGGTCGGACCACAGCGCCACGATGACGGGGCGTACCCGGCGGTAGGGTTACACCCCATCGCGAGGCCCCGGCGGGCAACGTAGGCTGTCTTCAGGAGCTCAGGCTGCGAAGGAGCAGGAGCCCGGAACCGATTACATGGTCGCCGGTTCCGACCGGCGCACAAGCCGATGGAGAAGAGACAGAAACGAGCGTCCTGGACGACGCGGAAAGCGAGCGGCGCCGGTACGCATTTTCCCGAAGAGAGGAGACTCCGATGAGTCTGATGACCGTGCTTCTGGTTGTGCTGGTCGTGCTGTTCCTTACCGGTGGTGGTTTCTACTGGCGCCGACGGAACGGCTGATCCGTGTCAAGGGCGCTTCCGGATTGCATGCGGCGGTCCGGAGCCGCACGCCCGTGATCGCGTGGAGTGGATTCCTTCCTCCTGCGGATCGACGGCCCTCTGTTTGCGCGGTGCTTTGAGCACGGGGGCGGTCGTACCGTTCGAATGCCCGGGGACCCACGTACTCCGGCATACCTGCGACGGACAGGACATGCAAGAGGGGTCGGACTCCTTTTTGCGAGACCCGGCGACTCGCGTAGGATCGTCCGTGGAGAAAATCCGACCATGAAGACACCCGCCTATGCCGCCCCGTCCGCGGGCAAGCCGCTCGAGCCGTTCACCGTCAACCGCCGCGAGCCGGGCCCGCACGATGTCCAGATCGACATCCTCTACTGCGGCGTCTGTCACTCGGACATCCACCAGGCGCGGGACGAGTGGACCGGGGCGATCTTCCCGATGGTCCCCGGCCACGAGATCGTGGGCCGGGTGAGCCGCGTGGGCGAGAGCGTCACGAGGTTCGCCGTGGGCGACCTGGCGGGCGTCGGCTGCATGGTCGATTCGTGCCGCGCCTGCGACCCATGCAGGAACGACGTGGAGCAGTTCTGCCAGCAGGGGGCCGCTTTTACGTACAACGGCACCGAGATGGACCGGGTGACGCCGACGTTCGGGGGGTACTCCACGCGCGTCGTCGTCACGGACCGCTTCGTGCTGAAGATCCCCGCCGGTCTCGATCCCGCCGCGGCTGCGCCCCTTCTGTGCGCGGGCATCACCACGTACTCGCCGCTTCGCCAGTGGAAGTGCGCGCAGGGGGACCGCGTCGCGGTGGTGGGCCTGGGCGGCCTCGGGCACATGGCCGTGAAACTCGCCGCGTCGATGGGCGCCGAGGTGACCGTCCTCAGCACGTCGCGGTCCAAGGCGGCCGATGCGCGCCGGCTGGGGGCGCACGAGTTCGAATCGACGCGCGAGGCGGCGACGTTCGAGAAACTGCAGGGGCGGTTCGACCTGATGGTCGACACCGTCTCGGCGCCGCACGACTACAACCAGTACCTCTCCCTGCTTCGTCCCCTGGGAACCCTCGTCATCGTGGGGGTTCCGCCGGAGCCGATCCCCGTGGCGGCCATGTCGCTCATCGGGGGAAACCGGAGGCTCGCGGGCTCCCTTATCGGAGGGATCGCCGAGACGCAGGAGATGCTCGACTACTGCGGCGATCGGCGGATCACGTCGGACATCGAGCTCATCCCGATCCAGAAGATCAACGAGGCGTACGAGCGGATGCTCGCGAACGACGTGAAGTACCGCTTCGTCATCGACATCTCCAGCCTGCGGTCGGAGTGAGGGGGCCGTCCGCGTACTCGGCGGGCCCCGCTTCCAGCGGGGATCGTCGGCCGCACGTGTCGGCGCTCCACCTAGAGCAGGGAGTGCGCTCGAAGGATCGATGACACGAGGACCCTCGTGCTCAACATCCGCCGCAGTCGCAGGAAGAACGTGCCGGGCGATGAACAAACCCGGGGGGCGCCGGCCGACTGGACCGGCGCCCCCCGTCCTCGGGCAGTCACGGGCACGGCGAAGGGTTGGGCCGCTCCGCACCGGAGCTCATCGATCCCTTCGTGCCTTCTTCCCCCAGGAGGTTGCGCGCCGTGACCAGGTAGAACCAGGACGAGCCCACGGGAGGCGACCCGGCGTCCGTCGTCTGGTTCCCCGTCAGACCGCTCTGTGAGCAGGTCCCGAAGACGAGCCCCGGCAGGCTCGCCACGAGACCCCGGTAGAGGCTGTAGGTGCCCGTCGAGCGCTCCGGGTCCCAGGTCAGCGCCGTGCGGGAGGTGAACCTCAGGTGGCTCACCTCGCCCGGCGGCGGATAGCCCGCCGCGAACCCGCCCCCCGCGTGGAACGAAGCGCTCGAAAGACCGCTTGCGGCGACGCTGTCGCCGACCGCGTCGAGCCTGATCCGGAAATGCGACGAGGTCAGAACCGCGCCGTCGGCCGGATGCCCGGCGGCGTTGAAGGCCGACTCCTGCAGCTTGAAGTGCGCGCTGCTCTGGGCGGTCGCGCACGGCGCCGACAGGCCGGCAAGGACCAGGATCACTGCGAGACCGGGACCAAGGAGACAGGGACGATTCATGGTGTCACCTCCTCCCTTCTCAGCGGGACAGGACAAGGATCCGGATCAGCCCGGTGCCTGCATCGAGCCGCTCCAGCGCCTTGCCCACCAATGCTCCCGCGGGAGCGGGGATGGATGCCTTCATCGCATGTCCGGGTGTGGCCGATGCCGTCAGGAGGTCGCCCGGGACGATCGCTCCGCCCAGGGCGTCCGCCTTGACGGTCGTGAACCCCGCGCCCGCCACCGGCACGCGGCTGGCTCCGTCGAGGATTGTGGGCGCCGCGGCGGCGATGCCGACCACGCTTGGGTCCGCCACCGACGCGGCGCGCCGCAGCTGTCCCGGGCGGTCAGGATCGAGCGCCAGGAGGTCGCCCGGCTCGACCGGCTCGCTCACGGCGAACCAGGTCGAATCGGCGGCGATCGTCGCCGGTGGCACTCCTTCGCCGCTCGAGGACGAGCCCCGACCGGAAGCGGCTGCGCCCGCCGCTCTCGCATCGGCGGTGCCCGGCCTGCCCTGCGCGGTCGCGCCGGAGGAGGCGCCCGCCGGCTCCGGATCGGGCCGCTGCTCGTGGATGGTCGGGGCCGCGACCGGCGGAAGCTCGGGCGGCGTGGTCTGCGGCGGTCCTTCCGCGATCCCGCGCGCGACCGCTTCGGCCCTCTGGGCCTCGAGCGCCGCGAGCAGTGCCCGCGACCGGCTCATGTCCGCCTCGCCCCCCTCCCCCGTGGCCGCCCGCATCGCCCTGTACCGCTCGAGCGCGTTCGCCGCGCGAAGCTCCTCGTGCCCCTCGTACGGCTTCGCGAGCGCATCCGCCGTCGGTGGAAGCGCGTCGCGATCCTTCGCCTGCATGATCGCCAGCTCCTCGAACCCGAGCCGCAGACCGTAGACCAGGAAGTCGAACGTGACCTCGCTCGCCCCGCCCCCCAGCTCCCGCACCACCAGCTCCTCGGTCGTGAGCGACTGGACGTACAGGCCGCGGCAGTCGCCGTGCGGGGTCAGGTGCGCGGTCAGTCCGATGTCGGGGTTGGCGACCCAGCGGAAGGTCTCGCCGAGGCGCACGCGCGCCTCCCCCTTGACCAGGCGTGCCGTGCCGCGCGTGTAGACGGCCACCTCGTCCCCCTCGGGGGCCGCGTACACGATGCTGCGCGAGGTGTCGTAGGGGTGGTTCTGGACGAAGCTGACCGCTCCTGTCCCGACGATCTTGTAGTTCGGCTTGGCGACGTCGGCCCAGTTGGTCACGTTGTCGAGCGAGGAGAATGTCCCGCCGGCGAACGAGCCGCGCGCCCAGATGCCGCGGGTACCGTATCCGACATGGGCATTCCCGTATTCGTTCAGGTCGTAGAAATACCCACCGCTGCCGTTGCCGTACCCCTGGAGCCCGTCGTCGGAGATGCCGACGTAGCCGTAGCCGGTCCCGTTGCCGTCCTTGAAGAAGCCGCCCGCCGTGTTGCCGCTTCCGTAGGCCCCGTAGTCGCCGTATCCGATGTACGCCCAGCCGCTGCTGTTGAGGTCATTGAACTGGCCGCCCCCGGTGTTTCCAAAGCCTTCGAGTCCCCAGTCGCCGGCGCCCGCGAAGGCGTAGCCGCTCGCGGCGGTGCAGCGGAAATGGCCGCCCGCGGAGGTGCCGCGCCCGTAGATCCCCTCGTCGACGTACCCGGCTATGGCGTTGGCGTTGCCGTCGGGACTGCTGAAGTACCCTCCCGCGAAGGACCCCTGGGCGGATATCCCGTAATCTCCATAGCCGACATGGGCTTCACCTGTTCCGTTCGTATCGAGGAAATGTCCGCCGGCCGTGCTTCCCTCGGACTCGATCCCGAGGTTGCCGTACCCGACCCAGGAACGGCCCGTTCCGGTCATGCTCTCGATGCGGGCGCCGGCCTCCGTTCCGCCCGCCATGATCCCCAGCGTTCCATGTCCCGTGAAGGCGTAGCCGTTGCCGGAGGAGGACTGGAAATGTCCGCCTGACGTGTTCCCGACGGCTTCGATGCCGACGTTGTCCCACCCGAGGTAGGCATGGCTCGTGAGGTCGCTGTCGGCGAAGTAGCCCCCTGCGTCCGACCCGCGCGCATCTATGCCGATGTTGCCGTAGCCGAGGTACGCCTGGCCGGTGCCGTTCGAATCGCCGAAGAATCCCCCCGCCGAGTTTCCGGTCGCGTGGACCCCCTCGTCGAAGAACCCGAGGTTGGCCCTGCCCGAATAGCCGGAGGAGGCGAAATACCCGGCAGCGTACGTCGCGTACGCCATGACCCCGTACGAGTTGGTGGCGGAGCTCGCATCCACGGTCAGGGTCCCGGATTTCACCTGGGGCTCGCCGGTCACATTGAGGAACGCCGCGGAATTCAGCCCGGAGAGATAGCTCGCGTTGAGCGCGTACGCGGCCGAGACGACCCTCGGCCGGGACGACAACTCCTCGCCGTTCACGACGATCTTGAGATAGACCGCCCCGTAATCCTTGAAGACGTTGGCGAGGGAGTTGTAGGTGCCCGCGCCCGATCCGTCGATGACGTTACCGCTCCCGAGCTGCACATTGAACAGACCGCCCGTCACCTGCACCGCCGTGCCGCCCGCGGCGGTATGGCTGTCGATCATGATCTCGACTCCGCCCGTCGCCGCGTTCATGAAGTAGAAGACCATGTTGTAGGAGCCGGTGAGCGGCTTGTCGGCGCTGTCGCGCAGGACCCCCTGGTAGTTGATGTACGCCGGGGGCGCGGCCTGCCCGAAGGCCGCCCCGGCCGAAGATCAGGACACCCAGGAGATGATCGCGGGGATGGTGCGTTTCATGCTCGCCTCCTTGCGCCCGCGGGCGGCCCGGTCCCCGGGAGCGGTATTGCCGACATGCCTCGCCGGCCTGCCGTGCCGGTCGTCCCGGCCGCACCATGACCGTACGCCGGCCCGGGGGGTGCGGCATCGCATGATCATGCGGGTCCGGATCATGGCTCCTGCGTGCGCTCAGCGGGCCATGAGGAGAATTCGGATCAGCCCCGTCCCGGCGTCCAGCCTCTCGAGCGCCTTGCCGATGACGGTCCCGGCGGGGAGTCCCGGCCGCGGCCTTCATTGCGTGGCCGGGAGTCCCCGAAGAGGTCAGAAGATCTCCCGGGAGAATGGCGCCGAACGAAGCGTCCGCCTTGACGGTCGTGTAAAGCGAACCCGCCAGCAGGACGCTGCCGATCCCCTCCGCGACGGCGGGCACCGCGGCCGCCACGCCGGCGACCGAGGGATCCGCGGGGGCCGAAGCGCGCCTCAGCTGGCCTGGATGGTCCGGATCGAGCGCGAGGAGGTCGCCCGGCTCGACCCGTTCGCTGACGGCGAACAGCGGGGCATCGTTCCCAGCCGCGATCGGCGTCTCCCTCTCGCCTCCCGGGTTCACGCTCCCGCCACCCTGGGATGACGACCCGGCCGACCCGCGACCGGCGGACGGCGGGCCAGCCGGCGCGGCCGCACCCGTGGAGGCGGCTGTCCCCGGCCCCCCCGACCGATCGACGACGGTAGGCTCAGGCGGCTGATCCGGGCCGCCCGGCAGGACGGTCATGTCGGGCCTGGCGGAGGGCGGCGGATCCGGAGGTGCGCCCGCCCGCGCTGGTTGTTCCGCGATCGCGCGCGCGACCGCCTCCGCCCTCTGGGCCTCGAGCGCCGCGAGCAGGGCCCGCGACCGCGTCATGTCCGGCTCGCCCGCCGCCCCTGTGGCGGTCCGCATGCCCTTGTATCGCTCCAGGGCGTTTGCCGCTGCGGAGATCCTCGTGCCCCTCGTACGGCTTCGCAACCGCATCCGCCATCGGCGGAAGCGCATCGCGCTCCTTCGCCTGCAGGATCGCCATCTCCTCGAACCCGAGCCGCAGGCCGTAGACCAGGAAGTCGAACGTCACGTCGCTCGCGCCGCCATCGTTTTCGCGTACCACCAGTTCCTCGGTCGTGAGCGATGCGACGTACAGACCGCGGCTGCTTCCGTGCGGCGTCAGGTGCGCGGTCAGGCCGATGTCCGGGTTCGCGACCCAGCGGAAGGTCTCCCCGAGGCGCACGCGCGCCTCCCCCTTGACCAGCCGCGCCGTGCCGCGCGTGTAGACGGCGATCTCGTCCCCTTCCGGGGCCGCGTACACGATGCTGCGCGTCGCATCGTACGGGTGGTTCTGGACGAAGCTGACCGTGCCGGTCCCCCGGATCTTGTATCCGTCGCCCGGTCGCGACGTCCGCCCAGTCGGTCACGTTGTCCAACGAGGAGAACGTGCCGCCGGCGAACCCGCCGCGCGCCCAGATCCCGCGCTGGCCGTACCCGACGTTGGCATTCGCCGGACTCGTTCAGGTCGTAGAAGTAGCCGCCGCTGCCGTTGCCATAGGCGTCGATTCCGTCGTCCGCCTTGCCACGTAGGCATATCCAGTGCTGTCCTGATCCCTGAAGTAACCGCCAGCAGTGTTGCCGTAGCCTTCGATCCCCTCGTCGCCGAACCGACCCAGGCCCAGCCACTGTTGTCTGAATCCTGGAAATAGGCGCCCGCCGTGTTGCCCATGGCGGTAATGCCGATGTCATCGTCGCAACATTCGCGTACCCGCTGCCGTCAGCATCGGTGAAATGCCCGCCGGCACTGTTGCCGTAGGCCTCGATGCCGAGGTCGCCGTCGCCGACGAGAGCGTAACCGCTACTGTTGGTATCCTTGAAGTACCCGCCGGCGGAATTCCCGTATGACGCGATCCCATTCTCCATATCCGATCTCGGCGTACCCGCTGCTGTTGGCGTCCCCGAAGTGCCCGCCCGCGTATTGCCCTGGGCGACGATTCCCTTGTCTCCATAGGCGATGTACGCCACGCCGCTCTGGTCCGTGTCGATGAATAATCCCCCGGCCGTGAGGCTGTTCGCCAGATCCCATAGTCGTTGCGGCCCACCGAGGCCCCGCATCTGTCGGTGTCGTTCGCGAAGTACCCTCCGGCCCCGCTGCCCTTTCCCTGTACTCCGGTGTTCGAGAATCCGAGCAAGGCCGCGCCGCTCCCGCTCGTGGAGCTGAATGCGCCCCCTCCAACCGATCCTCTTCCCGTGATCCCGTACGTTGATGCCACCGCCGAAGCATCCGCGGTGAACGGTCCGAACTTCGTCTGGGAGCCAGCCCCAAGATTGACGAAGGACGATTCGTGCATGCCGTCCAGCATGTCGCTGTTGCTGACCGCGGTCGTGATCTGCGAGCCCGTGTGCGTGTGCACCGCCGAGGAGAAGGCGGCGGCATGCATACCGTCCACCTGGTCGCTGTTGCTGACCATGCTGGTAATATCGCCGCCCCCGTGGGAGTGCACCGCAGCGGAGAAATCCGTCGCGTGCTTGCCGTCCACCAGGTCCGCATTCATCGCATAGGCTGCCGCGACGATCCGCGGCCGCGAGGACAGCTCCTCGCCGTTCACGACGATCTTCAGGTAGACCGCCGCATAGTCCTTGAACACCGATGTGAGAGAGGTGTAGGTCCCGCCCCCGGAACCGTCCGTCACCGTGCCGCCACCGAGCGTGACGTTGAAGAGTCCTCCCGTCACCGTCACGGCGTTGCCGCCCGCGGCCGTGTGGCTGTCGATCATGATCTCCACACCGCTCGTGGCGGCGCTCATGAAATAGAAGACCATGTTGTAGGAGCCGGTCAGCGGCCTGTCGGTGTTGTCGCGCAGCACCCCCTGGTAGTTGACGAGCGCGGGGCCCGCCTGCCCGAGCGCGGCCCCCGTCGCGAAAAGACCTGAAATCAGGAGCGTGATGAGCGTCGTGCGGATGGTGCTTCTCATGTTCGCCTCCCCGCGCCCGCGGGCGGCCCGGCCCCCGGGCGGTTGCATTGGCCGGCGTTCCTGCCGGCTTGCCGTGCCGGTTGTCCCGGCAACGCCATCACCGTACGCCGCGCTCGATCGGCGCGGCATCGCATGATCATGCGGGTTCGGAGGGGAGGGTCAGGTGAGCTGTTCGCGGATGGCGCGGGCGACCGCCTCGGCGACGGAGTGGACCTGGAGCTTCCGGTAGATCCCCCGGATGTGCGCCCGGACGGTGTCGATCGAGATGCCGAGGGAGTCCGCGACCTGCTTGTAGGCCATCCCGCGCACGAGGCCCCGGAGCACTTCCTGCTCGCGGACCGTCAGGTCGAGGCGCTCCGGGTCCTCCGGACCCGCCGAAGGCCGGGCCGGGGCCTCGGTCTGGCGCAGGAGGCTCGAGGACCGTGCGCGCCACGCCCGCCGTCAGCGGGGCGCCGCCCCCGGCGATCGACCGGAGCAGGGCGAGAAGCTCCGGGGCGGGCGTCCTCTTGAGCAGGTATCCATCGGCGCCCGCGCAGATGGCGTGCAGGATCGTGGCCGGCTCCTCGAAAACGGTCAGCATCACGACGGGAATCGAAGGCCAGGCGGCCTTGAGCCGTCCCACGGCGGCGATGCCGTCCATGCCGGGGAGCTGGATATCCATGATGACGAGGTCCCACCCGGTCGCCGCGTCTTCTTCCTTCGCGCGCTCGGCGGCGGCGACAAGCGGCTCGGCGGAACCGTGGCACGCCGGCGAGCGCGAAGCCGGGCGAGAAGCTGAGGAGCGTCTCGAGGCTGCGGCGGAATCGCGGGTCGTCCTCCACCACCGCCACCCGCAGCGTCATGGGAGTCTCCATGGTCTTCTCCCGTCCGTCATGGATATACCTCGGACGGGATCGCGAGTCTCTCGCATGATCATGCGAGTTTCCCCTTCGCCGGGGGGCGAAGGTCAGGGAAAGCGTCGTTCCTCAGGTTCGCCGGCCGAAAACTCCAGCCGCGCGCCGATTTCCTCCGCCCTTCGCCGCATGCTCGTCATGCCGAGCCCTTCGGTTCTGCCCGTTCGAGCGCCGCCGCCGGCATCCCGCGCCCATCGTCGCCGACGGTCAGGCGCCAGCGGCGCTCCGCCGGGCCGGATGCCGAGCGCGACCCGCCGCGCCCCCGAGTGGCGCGCCGCGTTGTGCATCGCTTCCACTGCGATCAGCAGGACGCTCCTCCGGACGGCGAGCGTAAGGGGGACGGCGGGCCAGGGATCGGGGAAATCCACGACGAGCTCGGGCTCGCCGGAGGCGAACAGGCGATTCCCGCGCTCGGCGAGGTGCGCCGCGAGAGCTTCGAGGGTCCCCGACCCCGAGCGGAGCGACCAGACGATGTCCGCCATCGCGCCTCCGAGCTGCTGCGCGGTCTCGGCGATCTCGCGCGAGAGGCTCCGCCGCTTCTCCTCGTCGAGCGCCGCCTCGGCCGACACGCCGGCGAGAACGGCGATGCTCCCGAGCCCGGAGCCGACGTCGTCGTGCAGGTCCATGGCGATGCGGGTCCTCAGGCGCTCGAGCTCGACGAGGCGCCGCACCCTCGCCCGGTGCACGAGGCCGATCCCCCGGCGAGCGCGAGCCCCACGATCGCGAGGAACCAGCCGCGCCGCCAGAAGGGTGGAAACACCCTGAACGAGACGACGGCGGGCTCGGGGCTTCCGCTTCCGTCGGAGGTCACGGCGCGCACGGCGAACCGGTAGCGGCCCGGCGCGAGGCTCGCGAAATGGACGGCGCGCTCGGGCGATGGGGCGCTCCATTCGCTCCCCGCCCCCTCGAGGCGGTACTGGTACAGGAGTCGCCCGCCCGCCACGAAGCTGAGACCCGAGAATCCGATGTCGACCCTTCGATCCGAGGGCAGCACCTCGAGCCCTTCCACCATCGCCTGGCCGAGCAGCGGAATCTCCGAGGGCACCCCGCCGATCATCACGCCCCGGATCCAGACCGGGGGCGGGTTCACGGGCGGATCGGGGCCCGGGCGCAGCCGCGACAGGCCCCGCGTCGAGCCGAACCACAGGTCCCCCGCGCGGTCGCGGCGCGCCACGATCACCTCGCTCCCGGCCAGCCCGTCGGCGACCGTGAAGCGGCGCTCGACGCCGCCTTCCGCACCGAGCCGGTCCACGCCCTGGCCCGTCCCGACGTAGATGCGGCCGAACCTGTCCTCGGCGATGCAGTGCGCGGAGTCGCTCGAAAGCCCCTCGGCCGTCCCGAAGCGCGTGATGACAGGCCGTTCGGCGGTCGGATCGTCGATTCGCAGGACGCCGTGCCGGGCCGTGGCGGCCCACAGGCGCCCGCGCGAATCGATGAACAGCGAATAGACGAAGTCCTCGACCCCGCCCTCGGCCTCTGTGAACCGGTGGAAGCGCCCGTTGCGCAGCCGGCCGAGACCGTTGATATAGAGCCCGAGCCAGAGGGTCCCGCCGCTTGTCCTCGGCGAACGCGGTCACCGCCTCCACCGGCATCCCTTCGAGCTCGCCGCAGCTGTGAAGTCGGTCCGTGGCGCGCTCCCACCGGTACAGGCAGTTGCTCGTCTGGCCCAGCGCCGAGATCCAGATGTCTCCTGCGCGGTCTTCGTAGAGGCGGAACACGTCGCGGACGACGAGTCCCTCCCGCTCCCCGTAGACCGCTTTCGGTTTCGCCGTGGCGAGCTCCAGGGGCGAGGCCAGGCGAGGGAAGCGCACCACGCCCGAGCCGGTCGCGATCCACCACTCTCCTTCGCGATCCTGGAAGGTGATCTGCCCCCAGCCCCAGCCGGGGTACTCGATGCTCGGCGGCAGGTAGGTGCGGACGGACTGGAACCGTTCCCCGTCGAAGATGTTCACGTACCGATTGCCGATCGCCGAGATGGTGTAGAGCCTCCCGTCCGTCGTCTCGGATATCGCCTGGGTGCGGGCATCGATCATCCCGTCCCCTTCGCCGAAGGTGGTCAGCCCCCGCCGCGCCAGGCGCATCGCGCCGCCGCCCTCGGTCCCCATCCAGAGGTTCCCTTCGAGGTCCTCCTCGAGGGCCATGACCTGGCTGTCGCTCAGACCGTTGTGGTCCGTCCAGGTACGGAGCGACCACGGTCGCCCCTCCGATTCCGGTACCAGCAGGCTGACGCCCCCGCCCCCGTAGCCGGCCCAGATGGACCCGTCCCGCGCCGCCAGGAGGTCCGAGATGCCGCCTTCTCCCAGGCCTTCGGCCTTCGTCCAGGTGCGGTCGATGATCGGACGCCCCGGCGCGGGGTCGCGGACGAGCCGCAGGATGTCCCCGTAATCGACGGCCCAGACCGCTCCCGAGCGGTCCACGACCACGTCGCGAAAATCGTTCGGCCTGGGCCAGTCGCGGGTGGTGAACTGCATCCACCGGCCGTCCGTGCCGCGCACCTGGAGGCTCCACGTGCATGCCACCCACACCCTGCCCGCGGGGTCCTCCACGACGCCGTTGACCGGGCTCTCCGTCCGGAGGACGGGGGTTTCCCGGATGCGGCACCGCTCCGGGGAGCTCTCGATTTCATACAGTCCCCGCTCGGTTCCGACCCAGAGGGCTCCGGACGCGCTTTCGTAGAGGATGCCGAGGCGCCTGCCGGCTTTCGCGCCCTCCCCGTCGCACGACTCGAAGGCCGCGTCGCCCCGGGAGGTCCTTCCGGGTCTCATGCGCTGGAGTCCCGTCCGGTTCGTCACCCAGATGGTCCCCGTGCGATCCTCCAGCAGGTCGTACGCAGTCCGTGACTTCAGACCGGCTTCCCCACCGAGATTCAGGAAACCGTACCCGTCGAAGCGCGACGGACCGTCGGAGGTCAGGAACCAGAGAAACCCGCCGCGGTCGCGGACGATGCGATGGATCTGGTTGCGTGGCAGGCCGTCGACCGTGGTGTAGGTCCGGATCGCGAGCAGCTCCGCCCGCGCGGCGGGCGCGAGGAGCGCCGCCGCGATCAGCAGGGCGAGCGGACGAAGGACGGCGCCGGGGAAGCGCGCCGCGCGTCCGAACCGGAATCTGCAGGCCGACGTCATGGTTCTGCCCGGATCTCCCGTGATGCCGGTCGCGGGCAGGTGACCGCGCCGGCGTGCTCCCCCGCGCCTTCCGGGGAATCCGGATCCCCTCCCGGCCCCCCAGAAACCCCTATCCCGCCTGAGCAAAGAGAGTCTAACCGCCCGGCGCCGTGCCCGGGAACCCGCCGCACGCGCCGGGCGGGGGAGGCCGTCATCGGCGCTGATCAGGCTGCGCGGCAGGCGTACGAACTTCCTCAAAGAGGGGAATGTCAGACAGCACCCGGCCGGCAGGCACGGGGCCCTCTGCGGACGATTCCAGAATGTCCGGCCCCCGCCCGTGCCGTCTCTGGATTCCTCATCCTTGCGCGCGGAGGGCCAGGACCGTACACATTCCAAGGCACCCCCGGAACAAGGCGGGTGAAGGACTTCGATGAAGAACGCGCCCGGGCAGCCGAGGACCGTCTCCCCGGCACTCGAGGGAAGGTGGGCGGTGCTGCTGGTGGCGGGGATATCGGCCGTCCTCGCCATGCCGGCACATGGAGCCGCCGCCGGGCCAGGACCGCCGGTCTGCGTCCCGGAACCCTCCTCCCGGGAATGGAGCGATCGGTCAGGCGCCCTCCTTCTCGTGGACGATCGAGCGATCGGTGAGGACGAGTTCCGCTGGTTCGCGGAGCAGGAACGGGCGCAGGTGTTCGCGGATGCCAGGAGACGGTGCGAAGCGGAGGATAGCCCCGGCTTCCGGGATCGCCCGTGCGCCGGGGTCACCCCGGGTGAGCTGCTCATCGAGCGGGCGGCGCGGCGGCTGAGGAGAGAGGTCGTGGAGAGGGTCCTCTTTCAGGACCTCGGTCTCGTGCGGGACGCAGGCTTCGAGTATTTCCAGGAGGCCCTCCAGGCGGAGAACCGCTCGAGAGAGCGCGCGGCCCGGGAGGGGCTCGCGGTCTACGGGCCGGTCCGGTTCACGCCCGTTCAGTACTACGGACATTGGAAGGGGCTCCTCCGCCTGAAAGCGAAGGCGCTGCTCGCGGGGGCCGACTACGACGCGCTCCTCGAGGCGAGGGCGTCCGCGGCGCGGGTCTGTCTGAACCGGGACGCTCTCGAGGCCCTTCCTGACGTCGCGACGACGGAGGCGGCTTCGCCCCCTTCGGGGACGGCCTCGTCCCTCACGGGGACGTCCTACTACGTCGATTCGGTCTCCGGCAACGACCTGAATCCGGGAACGAGCCCCGGCTCGGCCTGGAAGAGCCTGGCGAAGGTCAATGGCAGGACGTTCGCCCCGGGCGATTCGATCCTGTTCAAGGCGGGGGGCGCCTGGACGGGGACGCTGAGCCCGAAGGGCTCCGGCTCGTCGGAAAGCCCGATTGTCATCGATCTCCATGGAACCGGTCCGAAGCCGATCATCGACGGCAACGGGGCATCGGATGCCGTCTACTTGAACAACCAGTCGTACTGGGAGATCAACAACCTCGAGGTCACCAACGACGCCTCGAGCGACGCCGAGCGCCGGGGTATCCACCTGGCCGCCGCGAACTACGGGACAGTGAACCACCTCTACGTCCGCGGCTGCTTCATCCACGATGTCCGGGGCCTGCTCAGCTCCACGGACGGCGATTTGACCGCGAAACGGACGGGCGGGATCGTCGTCGAGACCACCAGCGACTCGAGCGTGCCGACCCGGTTCAACGACATCCTGATCGAGAACAATACGATCCGGACGGTGCGCAACGAGGGGATCGTCGCCGCGGGCAACCGCTCCGCGCAGAACGACTTCCCGGGAACGGCCGCCTGGAACGCGCGGAAGGCGACAAACCTCGTGATCCGGAACAACACGATCAGCGACGTGACGAAGAATGCCGTGATCCTGCGGCTCGCGGATGCGAGCTGCCTCGTCGAGCACAACACCTGCTACGACACCGCCAACGCGACGACGGGCAACACGATGTTCACCGCGGCTTGCGACGGCGTTGTTTTCCAGTACAACGAGGGGTACGACAACCGGGCGGGCGATCACGACGGCAGCCTGTACGATGCCGACTTGCGGAGCATCAACGTGAAGTTCCAGTACAGCTACAGCCACGACAACAGTCACGGCCTGTTCTGGCAGTACAACCACTCCTCGGACACCGGCATCGTGGTCCGCTACAACATCAGCCAGAACGATCGGGGGGACATCTTCGCCTTCAGCGGGAACGGCAGCGGCTCTCCCACGGTCTACGCGTACAACAACACCATCTTCATCCCCGCGAACCTCTCGCCGAAGATCGTGGACGACCGCGCCTCCGCGCACTCCTACTTCTTCTACAACAACATCATCCACAACCTGAGCAGCACCGCGAGCTATCACTTCACGAGCGGCAACACCCGGACGTTCGACTACAACGTGTTCTACGGCCTGCACCCCTCGGGTGAGCCGGCCGATCCGCACGCGCTTTTCTCGGATCCCCGGCTCACCGCACCCGGCACGGGAGGGCCTGGTCTGAGCACGGTGGATGGCTACAGGCTGCAGTCTCTTTCCCCCTGCATCGACTCCGGGATGGTCGTGGGGAACGACGGGGGACGGGACTTCTGGGGCGGCGCGGTTCCCTATGGTGCCCACACTGATCGCGGTGCGCACGAGTGGCGGCCCGACGTCGCGTCTCCTCCTCCGATCCCGGATGGGGCATGGGACGGAGGGACGCCTCTTCGCGCCAGCCGGAGCGGGGAATCGGTCATCGTGACGTGGGACGCCGCCCGCTGCCCGGCCGCCGCGGTCAACATTTACCGGGGCATCATGGGGGACTTCTCGAGGTTCGTGGCCGGGGACTGCGGCCTGCCCCCGACCGGCTCCGCGACCCTGCTTCTGCCCGACAACGTCTGGTTCCTTGCGGCAGCGACCGACGGAGGGGCGACCGATGGCAGCTGGGGTCGCACCTTGACGGGAGCCGAGCGGAGCTACCTCGGGGCGTCGGAGGCCTGTCCCGGGACCACGGCCCACGACCCGAGCGCTGCCTGTCCGTGAGGAGCGCGCCATCCCCGCGGGGTCCGCGACACTCCACCCGCGGGCCATGCCGTCTGGACCGGCACAAGGTACAGGCACGACAACCGGGGGCGGCTGAACGGGCGGGCCTGAATGCGGGGCCGTCATTCCGACGGCCGGGAATCCGGCGGTATCATGAAGCTTGACCGCTGCGGCCCGGGCTGACTCCAGGCCCCAGCCTGGGCGTGGCGTTCATTCCCCCGCGGAGGAAACCACCATGTCGAGAACGATCAAGCTGCTTGCGCTCACCCTCGCGATTGGTCTCGCATCCTTCGGCCCCGCCCTGGCGGGACAGTCGAAGGCGGACAAGACGCGCCAGGAGATCCGGAAAGCGGCGCAGGAGACCCTGGGGCGGCTCTACAAGGCGCAGCCGGGCGCCAAGGCCGCCATCGAGAAGGCGGTGGGGTACGCCGTCTTCAACAACTTCGGCATGAAGATCCTCGTGGCGGGGGGCGGCTCGGGGAAAGGCCTTGCCGTCGACAACAAGACCGGCAAGGAGACCTTCATGAAGATGGTCGAGATCCAGGCCGGCCTCGGGTTCGGCGCCAAGAAGTTCAGCCTGGTCTGGGTCTTCGAGACACCGCAAACGCTTGCGACCTTCATCGACTCGGGCTGGGAGCTCGGAGGCCAGGCGAGCGCGGCCGCCAAGGCCGGCGAAACGGGCGCCGCGTTCCAGGGCGCCATGTCGATCTCGCCCGGCGTCTGGCTCTACCAGCTCACGGAGACCGGCCTCGCCCTTGAGCTCACGGCCAAAGGGACGAAGTACTACAAGGACGGCGACCTGAACTGAGCGGCCCGATAGTCCGCCGGGGAGAGCCTCCGCGGAGCGTGCGCTCCCGTTCCCGATTCCGAGCGGGAGGTCGATCGGCCCGCCGCCCGCCTGCGCCTGAGCGCAACCGCCCCCTTCCGCGATCGGAACTCGCGGGGAGGGCGGTCTTCGGGTTTGCGGATCACTTCGGAGCGACGACGAAATGGCTCGTCGCCGTGGACTCACCTCGGGGGCGTCCAGGCTGTCCAGTGTCACCTTCAATGAGTAGTGCCCCAGGGGCAGCGGCGCGCCTCGCAGGAATTGAGGCAGAGGTCCACGGGGAGCTCGAGCGTCTCGCCGTGGAGCGCCACCGTGATCACGCTTCTTCGCACTCGCAGCAGCCGCCCAGTTCGATCGCGCCCCTTGCGGACGATCGTGCCTCCCTCGTCGTACAGGATGGCGGTCGGCGCTGATGCACCCCATGAAGCGGTACTCGATGGGGTCGCTGTTCTGGCTGTGGACGCGGAACATCGCCTTGAGCGGCACACCCGCCGTCTCCTCCGGGGTGAGGTGGGCGTCCGGGAAGGTGAGCGAGGCGCCCGAGAAGTGATCGGGATAGGAGATCCCGCCCGCTTTCGCGCGCAGAAGCACGCTTTCGACTTCGCCGGCGATGGATCGTTCGACCCGCTTGACGAGCCCGACCCCCGCGGCGAACCACTCCGACACGGGGCCTGCGTCCGCGCAACCCGTTTCATAGTCGACCCGCACCGAGTCCGGGAAATCGCCCGCGGGCACGCTCACGAGCTCGGTGTGGCTCGCGAGGACGGCCTCGGCGCCGTCGAAGCAGGGGACGGGATCCGCTGCGAACCACACTTTCCACCTGGCTTCGACGTTGTTCCCGAGCCGGTACAGGGGCCAGCCCTGTCCGTCGGCATCGATCTCCATGACTTCCCCGCCGGGGCCGTAATCAAAGACGCGACTGTCCCCGAAGTACCCCTTCAGCAGGTAGCCGGCTGGCGTGACGTCGGTGCGCCCCGCCACGGCGATCATCCAGGTCGATTCTCCGCCGCCGGGCTCCCTTCTCTCGTACACCCATTCGTTGCCGACCTGCAGCGGAAAATGGAAGATCCCTTCCGCGGCGACATTCTCGATGTGCGGCACGTTCGGCGGCGGAAGCACGCGTGGAATCCTGCCGGACAGGTCGGCGGCGGGCTGATCGGGGAGCGCCACGGCGCCGGCGAGCCAGGCCAGCGCTCCGATGATCAGCCAACGGAACAGCACTGCGTTTCGGTATCTCATCTCAGACCTCCTGGGGCGCACGGACGGCGGCTCCAGGACCGCCAGCGCCCGCGAGGGATTCGGTTCCCAAGCTCCGCGTGGTTGCCTCGCACCCTCGTTCCACTCGTTCCTCCCTTCCCGCTGTGCCTGAGTGAATTCGCTTGGTTCCCGACGACGACGCGGGCGCCGTCTCCGCTGAGGACCCTCTTGCCATCAACTTCTATCCCCGCCGGCCGGTCAAGTCAATCATGCAAATGCACTGATCAAGATGCATCACGCAGCCGGACCGGGCGGCCTGGAGTCGGTTCCGGGACACGCAGAGCGCCCGCCCTGAAGATGGCGAGCCGGGGTTGCAACTTCCGAGCGCGGGAGCGGGGGCCGGTCGGCGCTCGGACCGAGGGTCCGGACCGCAGGCGCCCGGCGCGATATACTTCCGCTTCGATGAACGAGCTCAGGGTCTACGACCGGATCTCCGACGCGGTGGGATGGACCCCCATGGTGCGGCTGCACCGCACCGTGGAGGAGACCCGCTGCGAGGTCTTCGCGAAGATCGAGTTCATGAACCCGATGGGAAGCGTGAAGGACCGGATCGCGCGGTTCATGATCGAGAGCGCGCTGCGGCAGGGGAGCCTGAGGCCGGGCGGTGTCGTCGTCGAGTCCTCGTCGGGGAACACGGCGCTCGGCCTCGCCATGATGGTGGTGCTCGAGAAGCTGCGCTGCAAGATGGTGGTCCGGAAGCAGACGAGCCGGGAGAAGCTGGACTGTCTCAGGGCCATGGGCGTGGAGCTGGTCCTCGTCGACGGCGCCCTGCCGCCGGATCACCCCGAGAGCTACAACCGGAAGGCCCGGCAGGTGGTCGCGGAGACGCCGGGAGCCTACTTCCCCGATCAGCACAACAACCGCGCGAACAGCGAGGCCCATTACCGCACGACCGGCCCCGAGATCTGGCGCCAGATGGAGGGGAGGATCGACTACGTCGTGGCCGGCATGGGCACGGGGGGCACGATCTGCGGCGTCGCCCGCTACCTCAAGGAACAGGACCCGGCCATCAAGGTCGTCGCGGTCGACCCCGTGGGCTCCGTCTTCTACGAGTACTTCAAGACGGGACGGGTGGGCGCGCCGAAGCCCTGCCTGCTGGAAGGGCTCGGAGACGAGGAGCTCATCGGCTGTCCCGACTTCGAGCTCCTCGACGACATGCTCCAGGTCACCGACCGCGATGCGTTCCTGACCGCCCGCGAGCTGGCCCGGAAGGAAGCGATCCTGGCCGGAGGCTCGAGCGGCGCGGCCCTCTGGGGCGTGCGCGAGTTCGCCCGCCGGATCGGCCGCCCCGCCCGCATCGTGACCATCTTCCCCGATTCCGGCACCCGCTACCTCAGCACCATCTACAACGACGACTGGATGCGGGAGCAGGGGTTCCTCTAGGGCCGGGGGGAGTCCGCGGCTGCCCGAGGCGCCGCCGTGTCAGCCCCGGGGGACACCTCGCCAGAGGACGACCCCCGGCTCCAGAAGACGCTTCCGCCGCCTGAATCCGCGCCGCTGCTCGCTTTTTCTCCTGGCACCTCCATTGCTTTAGCACGGTGTGGGACGGACAGGAACCCGGCCCACCAGGCAAGGAGCAGGACCATGAAAACCCTCAGAATGCTTTCGTTGATACTCGCCGGGCTGGTCATCGCCGGTTTCGCCTTCCCCCAGGCCGCGACGGCCGGGGTCTCGTTCGATTTCTTCTACTCCAACCTGAGCCCGCACGGGAACTGGGTTGTGAGCGGGAACTACGGGCGCGTCTGGCAGCCGGCGGAGTACCACGCCGGGTGGAACCCCTATTACGACGGGCACTGGGGGTACACGGATGCCGGGTGGACCTGGGACTCCGACTACGCCTGGGGCGCCATTCCGTACCACTACGGGACCTGGTCCTACGACCCCTACTACGGCTGGGTCTGGGTGCCCGGCTATACGTGGGCGCCCTCGTGGGTCGTCTGGAGGACGGGCCCCGGCTACATCGGCTGGGCGCCGGTCGCGCCGAGCTTCTCGATCGGCTTGTCCTTCCACTTCGGCGACTGGGACGATGACCACTTCATGTTCGTCGGCGACCACGACTTCATGTGCGACCACGTCGGCTCGTACGCCGTGCCGGTCTATCGCAACCGGGCGATCTACAACAACACGACGATCATCAACAACAACTTCAACGTGGTGAACGGCGTGGTGCACAACCAGGGGCTCGGCCTGTCCACCGTCGAGCGCGCGACCGGCAGGAAGATCGCCCCGGTGCCGGTCGAGCAGACGCGAAGCGTGAAGGCGCTCGGCTCCATGGGACTTGCGCACGACGCCATCAGGGTGAACCCCGCGATGCAGGGCCACGGCCTGCGCGCCGCGCAGCCGGTCCCGGCGTCCACGCCTCTTCCGAAGGGCGCGGTCGCGGCCGGGGCGCAGAACGGAACGGCGACGAAGGCCCAGGGGCGCGGGTTCGACCAGGGTCGCGGCGCCGACGGCAGCCGGGAGCGCCACTCCGGCCAAGGGCGCGGTCGCGGCCGGGACGCAGAACGGAACGGCGATGAAGGCACGCTCGCGCGGGACCGGAGCGGTCTCCGGATCGAAGACGGACGCCGCCGGCTTCGGGCTTCCGGTCCGGCAGCGGCCGGAGGCGGCGGCGAGGCCGGTCTCATCGAGCCGGCCCGAGGCCAGCTCTCCAGGGCGCGGCAGCTCGCCTGCCAAGGCGGGCAGCGCGGCTTCGGGCTTCCGGTCCGGCAGCGGCCCTCGGGGCGGCGGCCAGCCCGGCTACCGGTAGCAGGCCGGCGACGAGCCAGGGCCAGGGGTTCAGCCGCTACGACGCCGCGAGCCGCGCGGCGACCCCCCGCAGCGCCGCACGTCCGGGAATCGACAGGAGCTACCAGGGCCACGCGTCCGCCCCTCGCGGCGGATTCGACCGGCCGGCGCAAGGCTACGACGTCCGCCGCCAGGCGCCCGAGCGGAGCTTCGCCGCGCAGCAGCCGCGAGGCAGCCAGGCGTCGCATCCGATGAGCAGGACCGCCCCGGGCATGAACGCGGGGCGGGGCAGCGCTCACGCGGGACCGGCCGCGGGCCGCTCCGGCGGCGGGTTCCACGCCCCGGCCGCGCGGGCTCCACGCTCAGCTCCCTCAGCCCGATCCGGCAAGCACCAGAGATAGCAACGGGGCGCGGGGCCGGCCCATCCCGCCGGCCCTCGCCACCCCAACCACCATCAACCGAGGGGCCCGAAAGGGCCCCTCGTCGTATTGCCCCCCCCAGGGATCGATGCCGACCGGCGGAAAGCCCTGTCGGATGCGCCCCGCCGGGCATGCTTCCGGCCACGCGCTGCCGGGCAGGCTCGGGCGCCCCGGCCCCGGCGGGCACGCGCTGCCGGGCAGGCCCGGCCGGCTCGGCACCGCCGGCGTTTCAGGATCGCATCTCGAGCCCAATCGCCGCCCGCCCGATTCGTGGCCGCGGCGACATCCGGTTAAACTCTGGATGCCTCGCAGGGAGGCCGGAAGCGCGAGATTGCCCATGCTGAACGCCAGCCCGTCGGAAGCCACGAACCCCGTCGAACGGACCGCGCGGGTGGCGGCGCACGCCCTGCTCGCCGTCTTCCTTCCCCTCCTCGCGTTGCCAGCGCTGGCCGCGGCGCCCGTGCCGAAGGGTGGCCCGCAGCAGCAGGCGAAGGAAGCGCCGCGGTGCTATCCGCCCCAGGGCGAGCCGATCCCGGCGGCGAAGATCATGAAGGACCTCGCCGACGGGCGGGACGTGGACCTCACGGGGCGGATCATCGACGGGAGCATCGACGCCGAGCTGATCGCGGGCCCGGCGCCGGACGACCGGAAGGTCTCGCTGCGCGTGATCCGGGGGAGGCTGCGCCTCGATTCGTGCCGGGTCACGGGGCGGATCGTGCTGGGCCGCACCATTCTCCAGGACCTCATGCTCACCTGCGGGGAGATCCTGGGCGACATCGACCTCGCTGACTCGGAGGTCCGCGGCGGCATCTCCCTCGACAACGAGCGGGTGATCGGCGAGGTGCGCCTGTCCCGCACGAGGCTGGAATCGGACATGACGCTCCGGGGCGCCATCCTGGAGGACACGCTGGACATCTCGGGCTCGAGCCTGCACGGGCTCAACCTCGGCGGGGCGGAGCTGCGGCGGGGGCTCGACGTGAGCGGGTCGGTCGTCGGCGCCGTTCAGCTTCGCCGGCGCCAGGGTGGCCGGCGCCGTCAAGTTCGACGAGGTCCTGTTCATGAACGGGTTCTCGGGGAACAACTCCTCGTTCGCGAGCGGGATGACGGTGGACGGATGCCGGGTCAAGGGGTCCCTGACCATGAGCGGGGCGGCGGGGCAGGGGGGCCTGACGCTCTCGAGCCTGACGGTCGAGGGGAACCTCGCGCCGCCGATCTCGCTCGAGGGAACGCTGGCCGTGAGCGAGGTGACGGTCAGCCAGAACTTCATCACGATCGACGGGACCTACGCCGACATGGGCATCTCCCGCCTGCACGTGGACGGCTCGAGCGACATGACCGGCGCGCATTTCACGGGGAAGGTCGTGATCGCCGACACCGACTTCGGCCGCGTCTTCAACGCGACCGAGACGCTGTTCGACGGCGACGTGGAGTTCCGCAAGGTCCGCTTCCCCGGCGAGGACCCGATGGAGGGGGCGCTCTTCGCGAAGGCGCCGACCCTCGTGGACACCACGCTCCCGCGCCCGCCGCGCGTCAAGTCCGAGGAGCCCCCCGAGCCCGACGACGGGGGCGCCGCCGGGGACGAGGACGATCCGGGGGCGGGCGGCGACTAGCGGTCCTGGAAGACGATCGTCGCCGTCTCGCGCAGCTTCGCGACGTACTCGCTCTTCTCCTGCGGCGTCGCGGGGCGCGCCAGCTCCTCGTTCTTCAGGCTCTCGCGGACCTTGTCGAAGTCGGTCCTGATGATCTCGTCCACCATGACGAGGTGGAGGTTCCCCGCCGAGTCGAGGACGATCCGCGGCGGATCACCCGGCTTCATGCTCCGGACCGCCTCGTCGAACGCGCCGCCGTACAGTCCCTCGCGGTAGTTCTGGATGAGGCCGCCGTCCCCCTTCGATGCGCCGTCGTCGGAGTTGGCCTTCGCGAGCTCGGCGAACGAGCCCCCCGGCTGCATGGCCTGGGTCTTCAGGGCCTCGAGCGATTCCCGCGCCTTGGCCTCGAGCGCGGGGCGGAGCTTGCGGTCCTTGACCGCGGCGAACTGCGTCCCGACCAGGATCTGCCGGATCGTCTTCTCCTCGGCCGTGCGCTTCTCGAGGACCTTGATGATGTGATACCCGAAGTTCGTCTTGACCGGCTCGGGCGTGATCCCCCCCGCCGGCATCGTGAACGCGACCGCCTCGAACTCCTTGACCATGACCCGGCGGCCGAACCAGCCGAGGTCGCCCCCGCGCGCGGCCGAGCCCGGATCGTCCGAGTTCTCCTTGGCGAGCGCGCCGAAGTCCGCTCCCGCCTTGATCTTCGCCAGCAGCTCGTCGGCCTTCTTCTTCGCCTCGGCGTCGGTGCGCCCCTTGCCGCGGGCGCCGACGGCGATGAGGATGTGAAGAGCGTGCACCTCGTCGGACTGGATCACGTCCGTGCACTCGATGATCCGCAGACCGTCGGGACACTTGATCACGCCCGAGTGCTGGCCCTTCTGGAGCTTCCCCGCGGCTTCGTCGAGGTCGGCCCCGAACCGGCCCTTCCAGCTGGTCATCGTCGCCGCCCTGCATCCGGCGCGGGTCGTCGGAGTAGGCCATCATGACGGTCTCGAACGACTGGCCGGCGCTCAGCTTCGAGAGCGCTTCCTGCGCCCTGGCCGCCGATTCCTCCTCGATCTTCGCCTTGTCCTGCTCGTACTGCTGGAGCGTGTAGTCCTGGGAGGAGGCGACCATGACGTTCTTCATGATGTGGCGGACCTTGAGCTGGACGCCGCCGGTGCCGTACTTCTCCTCGAACATGCGGCGGAGGGTCTCGTCGGAGACGGTCCGGTCCTTCCGGATCAGCTTCTCGATCAGGAGGTCGTAGCGCGCGTCGGTGCGCAGGCGCCGCTTCCAGCCGTCCAGCGTGAGGCCGCGGTCCTTGAGGGCCTCGTTCATCCGCTGCGCGTCGCCGCTGAAGTTGTCCTTCAGGACCCGGTCCACGCTCTCCTGCACCCGCGCGTCGATCTCCTCGGAGGTCACGTCGATCCCGAGATCCTTCGCCTTCTGGTCCACGAGGACGTGGGTGACGAACGTGTCCTTGTAGGACTCTCCGAGGACCTCGTAGAGCTCGCCCAGGAACTGCTCTTTCGGGATGTCGTTGCCGTTCACGCGGACGAACACGTCCGGGGGGCAGCGCCGCGGGGCGGCGGCGGCCCCTTCCTTGGCCGGCGCGGCCGCGACGGCGGCGGGGGACCCGGCGAGCAATGACCGGGAGCGCGGCCAATGCCGCAAGCCCGATCAGGGCCGCGGCGAGCAGGCGGCGGGAAGGGGAGCTCGCTTCGGGGGCGGACGTTCGGATCGGATCGCTCATGGTGATGCCTTTCCTCTCGGTCGGGAAACCTCGGATGACCTTCTGTTTGCGGGCGAATAGTAGCGGCGCCCGGCCGGGCCGTCAAGAAAGGGCCCTCCGGGCCCGGCGGGGCGACCCCTCCCGGCGGTCCGCTTCGGGCCCGGCCGGCTTTGCCGGCGCCGGGGAAACCGTTACTCTTGGGGCGCCCGCGATGCCCAAGAAGGACCTAGCCGCCATCGCGCTCGCCGCCGCGCTGCTCCTGCTTCCCGCGGCCGCAGCGATCGACCTGTTCAACCCGGACGAGCCGCGGGAGGCGGAGATCGCCCGCGAGATGCGCCTGTCCGGGGATCTCCTGGTGCCCCACTTCAACGGCTGCCCGTTCCTCGAGAAACCCCCGCTCTTCTACTGGGCCGTCCTGGCCGCCTCGCGGCTGCCGGGGGCGGGCCCGGAGCTCCAGGCGCGCCTGCCCTCGGTCCTTGCGGCGATCGGCCTCCTGCTGGTCGTCTACGGGATCGGGAGCGAGCTGTACGGCAGGAGGACCGGGAGGGCCGCGGCCTTCGTCCTGCTCACGACCTTCCAGTTCTGGTGGCTCGGCAAGCGCGCGCTGCTCGACATGACGCTCGCCTTCTTCGTCGGCGCGACGATGCTCTGCTTCCTCCTGGGGCACCGCCGCCCCGAGGAGCGGACGCGATGGCTCCTGCTCGCCGGTGCGGCGGCGGCGGGCGCGGCGCTCACGAAGGGGCTGATCGGGCTCCTGATCCCGGGCCTGGCGATCCTCTTCTTCCTCGCGTGGCGCAGGGAGCTGAAGCTGCTCGTTTCGCCGGCGGCGCTCGCGGCCGCCGCGATCCCGCTCGTCGCGATCGGCGCCTGGACCCTGCTCCTCGCCGCGCGCTCCGACGGAGCCTGCTACGTGCGGGAGTTCCTCGTCGAGAACCACCTGAAGCGGTTCACCGGGGGCGGCTACGGCGGCCACCACCAGCCTCCCTGGTACTACCTGGAATCGCTCGCGACGGACCTGCAGCCCTGGATCCTCTTCCTCCCCGCCGCCCTGGCCGCGCTCTGGCCCGGCCGGCGGTCCGGCGACCGCTGGCGCGAAGCGTTCCTCGTCGCGTGGCTCCTCCCGCCGCTGGTCGTTCTGTCGCTCTCCTCCTCGAAGCGCTCGATCTATCTCCTCCCGATCGCGCCGGCGATCGCGCTCCTCGTGGCGGCCTGGTGGCGGACCCGCGCCCGCCGCGACGGCCGGGCCCCCTGCGGGCGGAGCGGGCCGGCGTCCCCGGGACTGGGCGCTCGCCGTTCCGGGGGCCGTCCTTCTTCTGCTCGGCCTGCTGCTCGCGGCCGCCATCCCGGTGTTCGTGGCGGCCATCTTCTCGGGGAGGACTCCCCGCGGCGTCCCGGGCCTCGTGGCGGCCGTCGTGGCGGAGCCGGCGGGCGTTCCCGCCGGCGCGGCGATGCTGGTCGCGGTCCTCGCGGTGGCGCTGGTGGCGCGCGCGAACGGCCGGCGCGGGGCGAGGGGCACGGTCGCGCTTCTCTGGGTCTTCCTTCTGGTGGCCGGGGTCGCGCTGCTGCCGCTCGCGGAGCCGCGACTCTCGGCCCGGCAGCTCGGCCAGGCGATGGAAGCCGAGCGCGCGCGCGGCGCCAGGCTCGCCGCCTGGCACCTCACCGAGGGATCGCTCGGGCAGTTCCTCTTCTACTCGGGAGGAACGGCGGACTGGATCGGCAAGGGAGAGGGCGGCGCGCAGAACCCGTGCGTGGATTGCCGCCTGCCGGCCGCTCCCGCGGAGTACCTGGCCGGCCCCGGCCGGCGCGCCCTGCTGACGACCGAGGAGGGGTTCTCCCTGCTGCCCCCGGAGGCCCGAAGCGGGCGCGTTCTCGCCCGGGGGCGCGTGGGGGGCGCCGGCTACGTGCTTCTCGCGGGCCCCGCGCGCGCGGGCTCAGGTCCCTGATCGCCGCGGCCGGCATCCATCCCTCGCCGGCCCCGGCCCCGGACGCCCCTGCCACGTCCCCTGGCCCGGCCGGGCGTCGCGCGGGCCGCTCAGGGCGGGCCGGGTGAGGGGGCGCGCTCCGGGCCGGGAGCGCCGGCCGGGGCGCGATCGATGAGCGCCAGGCGCTCGAGGGCGAGCCGGTCGCCCGGTTTCTCCTCGAGGACGATCCGGTAGCAGGTCCGCGCGTCGTCGAACCTCCGTCGGCGGTAGAGCGTGGCGCCCAGGTTGCTGTACAGCTCGTAGTAGGCGCCGCCGCTGCGCTCGATGGCGCGCGCGAAGAACTCCTGCGCCAGGTCGAGCTCCCCCCTGTAGATGTGAAAAAGCCCCCGGTTGAAATCGTCCGAGGGGAAGCTCTCCCGACGCATCATCCCGCCCAGCCAGCGCGCGAGGCCGGTCGAGCGCGGCCTGCCGGGAAACCCGGGGAGGGAGTCGAGCGGCAGGGGAGCGCGTCCCGGGCGGGCGCGGCGAGGGCGGGATCGATGAAGCGCTCGGCGCCGGGCCCGGAGCGCACGAAGATCGCCGCGAGGTGATCGCGGTAGGCGAGCCTCCAGTTCGGGTCCCTGCTCAGGCGGCCGAGAAGCTCGGGCGACGTCGCGTACGGGAAGACGAGCCATCGGATGCCGTACCGCGCCACGCACGCTTCGAGCCCCGCCGCGCTCCCGAGGGCGTCGAGGTACTCGTTGTAGAACTTCTCCCCGACCACCTCCAGGCGCCCGTCGATGAACACGGGCTCGGGCCTCGCCCACATCAGGTAGCCGCCGAAATTGAGATGGTTGAGCATCGGCCCGCTGCAGCCCGACGCGGTCGGCGAAGGCGGCCGCGTCGACCGGAAGGGCGAGGCGGCTCCAGCTCCAGCCGGTCCGCTCGGTGCGCCGCGAGGCCACGTAATAGGCGTCGTTCAGCACCCGCAGGCCGAGGAGCGCGGCGGCGAGGGCCGTGCCAGCCAGCACCGCCCGGCCGCCCCACCGGCGCGCCCGCGCGCCGGGGATCAGCCTCGACGCCAGCTTTTCCAGGGGCAGGCCCCAGACGATCCCGGGCAGGGAGCAGACCACGAAGATCGGCAGGTTTCGGATCATCCTGTAGGCGAGCGCGAGCGAGCCTGCCCAGAGCAGCAGGCACCAGAACCGCTTCTGCAGCAGCAGCGGCACGAGCGCCAGGACCGAGAGGGCGAGCAGGAGACGGAAGCAGAAGATCGGGCTCCAGGGATAGAACGGGAACCGCCGGGA
The DNA here is from genome assembly GCA_963747925.1 of uncultured Acidobacteriota bacterium. GTDB lineage: Bacteria > Acidobacteriota > Polarisedimenticolia > QHYA01 > CAVVHA01 > CAVVHA01. Next base: position 201,981 of record CAVVHA010000008.1, on the reverse strand, counting down.
AAGCCCCAGCGCGAAGGGGGAGACGAACTCGCCGATCGTCCGGGCGAAGATGTTCTCCTGCCCGAGGCGCGTCATGAGGGTGAGGGGGAAAAGAAAGCCGCGCAGGCCGTACGGGTTGATCAGCGCGGCCCCCACGGAGAGGGCGCTCCAGCCGAGAAGGCGCCGGTCGGGCGCGGATCTGCGCAGGAAGAGGCCGGCGGCGAAGCAGGCGAGCGCCGCCCAGCCGAGCACGAACAGGCCGTGCAGGTTCGCCCAGAGAAGCTGGATCAGCGGCAGCGCCCAGAGCGGCGAGGCGAGCCCCTCCGCGTGCCGGTGGAGGATGTGGAGAACGAGGCCCAGGAGCAGGTAGGAGACGAGCTCGGGCCGGGTTTCGAAGCGCATCTCCGAGGCGAGACCGCCGAGGAGCAGCCCGAGGAGGATCGGGGTGGGCCCCGCCGGCCCGAGGCGCATCGTGAGCAGGAGGATGGCGAAGATGCCGAGGACCAGGAGCGCGTGCACGACGACGAGCCCCGGCGCGCCGCCGAGCTTCTGGACGGCGGCGACGAGGACGTCGTATCCCCAGCTGGTGTCGTGTAGGCGTGGTCCCCCATCGTGAAGGAGAACAGGTCCGTGCGGGGAGGGAGGTGCCCCGAGAGGATGTAGTCGCCGGTCCTGAGGTGGAAGCCGAGGTCGGGGCTGCCGAGCTGGCGGAAGGCGAGAAGCCCGAGGACGGCGAAGACCAGCAGGAGCGCCGCGCGGTGCGCCGGCGTCCACGGCTGCGCCGTCGGGCCTTTCCCCCCGACGGGCGCCGCAGCGGCGGCGGGAGGTCGTACTCTTCGGGTCCCGGCCATGACCGCCTCCGCCTGGATCCTCTAGTTATCACGCCGCCGCCGCGGGGCCAAGAGGCAGGACATCCGGGCTTCGCGCCTGTCGCGCGGGCCGGCTCGACCGGCGTACAATCGGCGCGCGGATGGACGCCTCCCCGGATCGCTCGCCGGACGTTTCGGTCATCATCCCCGTCTACAACGAGGAAGGATCCCTTCCCGCCCTCTACGAGCGGCTCGCGGCGACCATGGCGCGCCTGGGCCGCAGCCACGAGATCATCTTCGTGGACGACGGCTCGGCGGACGCTACGCCCCGCCTCCTGCGCGATATCGCCTCGGGCGACCCCGCCGTGAGGATCGTCGAGTTCAACCGCAACTACGGCCAGCACGCCGCGGTCTTCGCGGGGTTCGAGGCCTCGCGGGGCGAGATCGTCATCACGCTGGACGCGGACCTGCAGAACCCGCCCGAGGAGATCCCGGCGCTCGTCGCGAAGATGGACGAAGGGTACGACGTGGTCGGCGGCTGGCGCGAGAACCGGCAGGACCCGCTCTTCCGGCGCTTCGCGTCGTACGTCGTCAACCGCGTCACGGCCAAGCTCGTCGGGGCCGACTTCCACGACTACGGGTGCATGCTCCGGGCCTACCGCCGGGAGGTGGTGGACAGCGTGAAGCAGTGCCGCGAGATCCACGCGTTCATCCCCGCTCTCGGCGCCACCTTCGCGCGGCGCACGGCCGAGGTCCGGGTGAAGCACGAAGAGCGGGCCGTGGGAAGGTCGAAGTACAACCTCTACCGGCTGATCCGCCTGAACTTCGACCTGATGACGGGCTTCTCGATGCTCCCCCTGCAGGCGATGTCGGTGTTCGGATTCCTGGTCTCGGTCGTGAGCATCGCCTTCGCGATCTTCCTGATGGTGCGCCGCCTGATCGTCGGGCCCGAGGTCGAGGGGGTCTTCACCCTCTTCGCGATCCTGTTCGGCGTCGTCGGGTTCCTGTTCATGGGGATGGGGCTCCTCGGCGAGTACGTCGCGAGGATCTACACCGAGGTCCGGCAGCGGCCCCGTTACCTGGTCCGCCGCCGGCTCGGCGGCGCCCCGGGGGACGCGGAACCACGCCCTTGAAGGTCGTCGTCCTCGGATACCACGACGTGGGCTGCGCCTGCCTGCAGGCGCTGATCGACCTCCGCCAGGAGGTGGCGCTCGTCGTCACCCACGAGGACGACCCGGGCGAGAACACCTGGTTCGGCAGCGTGCGGGAGCTGGCCGCGGCCCACGGCCTGCCGGTCGTCACGCCGGAGGACGTGAACTCCCCCGAGGAGGTCGAGCGGATCCGGGCCCTGCGCCCCGACGTCCTGCTGTCCTGCTACTACCGGAGGATCCTCGGTCCCCCGCTCCTCGCGATCCCGCCCCGCGGCGCCTTCAACATGCACGGCTCGCTCCTGCCGCGCTTCCGCGGCCGCGCGCCGGTCAACTGGGTCCTCGTGAAGGGGGAGACGGTCACGGGCGTGACGCTGCACTGCATGACCGAGAAGCCCGACCGCGGCGATATCGTCGGCCGGAGGGCGGTGCCGATCACGGACGAGGACACGGCGCTGACGCTGCACCGTAAGTGCGCGGCGGCGGCCGGGGACCTGATGCGCGAGATCTGGCCGCAGATCGAGAGCGGGACGGCGCCGAGGATCCCGCAGGACCCGGCGAAGGCCTCCTATTTCGGCCGCAGGCGGGCCGAGGACGGACGGATCGACTGGTCGCAGCCGGCGCGGGCCTGCTGGAACCTCGTCCGCGCCGTCACGCATCCGTACCCGGGCGCCTTCACCTTCGCGGGCGGCGCGAAGCTCTTCGTCTGGAACGCGCGGCCGGAGAACGGGACCGCGGCGCCGGTCCCGCCGGGGACCATCCTCCCGGCCGCTCCGGGCGGGGGACTCCTCGTCGCGACGGGGGGCGGCGCCCTGAGGGTCCTGCGGGCACAGCTCGAGGGCGGGGAGGAGCTCGACGGCGAGGAACTGGTCCGGCGGGGCCTTCTCGCGCCCGGAATGCGGCTCGGCCCGTGAAGTTCGGGTTCCGGCCCCCCCTTACCCGGGGCCGCGCGGCGCCCTCCTCAGGACAGGCCGTTCTCTTCGATGAAGGCGTCGAGCGTGCGGGCGAGCGCGTCCCGCAGGCCGACGCGGGGCGACCAGCCGAGGCGCTCCTTCGCGCGCACGATGGCCGGCTTGCGGGTCTGGATGTCCTGGTACCCCGCGCCGTAGTACTCCCGCGCCGTCACGTCCACGATCGGGGGCACGGTTCGCTTGCCGCGCACGCGCGGGTGGGCGGCGAACAGCTCGCGCAGCGTTTCGGCGAGCTCGCGCACGGAACAGTCGTTGTCGGGGCTGCCGATGTTGAAGATCCCCCCGTCGGCGGCGCCGTCCTTGTTGCGGAGGATCTTCACGAGCCCGTCGATCCCGTCGTCCACGTAGGTGAAGCAGCGCCGCTGCTGGCCGCCGTCCACGAGCTGGATCGGCAGGCCCATGACCAGGTTCGCGATGAACTGCGTCACGACGCGCGAGCTTCCCTCCTTCGCCGTCTCGAGCGAGTCGAGCCGCGGCCCGATCCAGTTGAACGGGCGGAAGAGCGTGAAGCGGAGCCCGTGTCGCCCGTAGGCCCAGATGACGCGGTCGAGCAGCTGCTTCGAGCAGGAGTAGATCCACCGCTCCTTGGAGATCGGCCCGAGCACGAGCGGGGAGCTCTCCTCGTCGAACTCGGCGTCGGCGCACATCCCGTACACCTCGGAGGTGGAGGGGAAGATGAGGCGCTTTCCGTAGCGGACGACGTGCCTGACCACGCGGAGGTTCTCCTCGAAGTCGAGCTCGAAGACCTCGAGGGGGCGCTCCACGTAGGTCCGCGGCGTCGCGATGGCGACCAGGGGCAGGACGACGTCGCACTTCTTGATGTGGTACTCGATCCACTCCCTGTTGATCGAGATGTCCCCCTCGACGAACTCGAAGCGCGGGTGGCGCACCGCGTCCCCGAGTCGCTCCGCGGAGAGGTCCATGCCGAAGACTTTCCAGTCGGTGTCGGCGAGGATCCTGTCGGTGAGGTGGTGCCCGATGAACCCGTTGACGCCGAGAATGAGAACTTTCATGAGATTCCCCCGAGGCCCCCTATGCTCTCAGAATCGGGTCCGAAACGCGAAAGGGGACGGCTGGGGCCCGCAGAATTCCGGCCGCAAACAGGGCAAGTGGGGTTACCATGCCCGTTTCCGGCGGCCGGAAACGCCCGGCCGGACGGAGGTGCGAGCGTGGGCGGTCCGGAAAGCAGGCGGAGGAAGGACCCCGTGGTCGTCGCGATCGCGGCCGTCGCGGCGATCGTGCTCGCCCCGGCGGGGCTCGCGATCGTCCTGCCCGCGCGCCTGACCCGGGCCCTGCTCCTCGACCCCTTCGGCAGGTTCATCGACGCCTCGCAGACGAACGCCTTCGTCCTGTTCGTCGTCTTCTCGGCCTGCGTCCTGATCGCCATCCGGCGCGCCCGCGCCGGCGACCCCTGTACATCCGGCCGATCGCGGGCCTCGCCGCGGTCGACGAGGCGATCGGCCGCGCCACCGAGATGGGCCGGAAGATCCTCTACGTGCCGGGCATCCAGAGCATGGACGAGATCCAGACGATCGCCTCCCTCGCGTTCCTGGGGCACGTCGCGCGGAAGACGGCGCTGTACGGGGCGGCCCTGGACGTCCCGAACCGCGACCCGCTGACCTACGCGGCCGCGCGCGAGACGGTCAGGCAGGCCTACCTCGAGAGCGCCCGGCCGGACGCCTGGAGCGAGGGGATCGTCAACTACGTGACCTACGACCAGTGGGCGCTGACCGCGGCGGTCACCGGCCGGATGATCCGCGAGAAGCCGGCGGCGCACTTCTTCGTCGGCGCCTTCTACGCGGAGTCGCTCATGCTGGCGGAGGTGGGGCAGACGACGGGAGCGATGCAGATCGCCGCGACGGCCGAGATCGCGCAGATCCCGTTCTTCGTCTGCGCGTGCGACTACACCCTGATCGGCGAGGAGTTCTACGCCGCGAGCGCGTACCTGTCGCGCGAGCCGATGCTCCTCGGGAGCACGAAGGGGCAGGACTGGGTGAAGTTCTTCGTGATCGGCTGGCTCGTGGCGGGCGCGGGCCTGATCGCGGCGGCGGCGTTCTTCCCCGGCTCGGGACCGCTCGGCGCCCTGGCGGGCTGGATGACGAAGGTGCTCGGATGAGGCGGGTTCCCGGTCTCGACGAACCCCGCCGCCCGGCGGGGGCCGCCCCGGCGGGCCCGGTGGAGGGCGCGTGAAGCGGCGCGTCGCTCTGACCCTGACCTTCATCGCGGGCACGCTCCCGATCCTGGCGTTCTTCACGAACATCCGGATCGGGGCCGTGGACGTCGACGTGATGTCCGGGCGCCTCGAGACCTGGATGGTCATCGTCGCGGGGTGCGCCCTCACGCTCGGGGTCGTGAACGTCGTCCAGAGCCATGTCAGGAAGATCGCGCGGCGCGAGGCGGGCTGGATCTACTCCGTCGCCCTCCTCGTGAGCCTGGCCTTCATGGGAGGGGCGGGATCCTCGGCGCGTTCGGGATGCCGGTGCGGCGGATCAACAAGAACCCGGACGGGTCCTCGACGCCGTTCGACTGGATCTTCGGCAACGTCTTCTTCCCCCTGCAGGCCACCATGTTCGCGCTGCTCGCCTTCTTCATGGCCTCGGCCGCCTACCGCGCGTTCCGGATCCGCTCGTTCCAGGCGACGCTCCTGCTCATCGCGGCGGTCGTCGTGATGCTGGGGCGGATCCCGTTCGGCGAGCTGATCTCGCCCCTGCTGCCCGAATCCTGGGTCGGCACGGCGGGCGGCGAGCGCCTCCTTCCCTGGCTCACCAACTGGATCATGGACACGCCGAACTCCGCGGCGCAGAGCGGCATCATCATCGGGGCGGCGCTCGGGGCCGCGGCGATGTCGCTGCGGGTGATCCTGGGCCTCGAGACCTCCTACCTCGGGAAGGGGAAGGAAGGGTAGTGGCGCTCCTCGACCGCCTCGCAACGATCGATCGCAGGGTCATCTACCTGGTGATGGGCCTCGCCGTGTTCCTGCCGATCGTCTTCCCGGTCGGCCTGAAGGTGACGGTCACCCCTCCGACCCGCGCCGCCTTCGACGCGATCGAGAGCCTGCCCGAGGGGACCCGCGTCCTCGTCTCCTTCGACTACGGCCCTTCGACCGCCGCGGAAAACGACCCGATGGCGGCGGCCGTCCTGCGCCACTGCCTCTCGAAGAAGCTGCGGGTCGTCACCATCGCCCTGTACCCGATCGGCGGCGGCTCGGTGGCGCTCGAGCAGGTCCGGCAGCTGGCGACGGAGTTCCCCGACCGGAAGGAGGGCGTGGACTTCGTCAACCTGGGCTACAAGGACGGCGCCCAGGCGGCGCTCAAGAGGATGGGGGAGGATTTCCCCTCGGTCTTCCCGGCCGACGCCTCCGGCCGGCCGGTCGGCTCGCTGCCGATCATGCAGGGCGTGAGGTCGTACAGGGATTTCGGCCTGGCGGTCACGCTCGCGACCGGGCTGATCGGGGAGTGGTGGGCGAACCTCGTGAACGCCCAGTTCCACATCCCCGTCGTCATGGGCCCGACGGCGGTGTCGGCCCCCAAGTACTACGCCTACCTGAGCTCGGGCAACGCGGTCGGCCTGATCGGCGGTCTGAAGGGGGCGAGCGAGTACGAGAAGCTCCTGATCGACCGGTACCCGGCGACGGCGCCGCTCTACACGCAGGTGGGCGCCTACTCGGCGATGAAGGGGATGGGCGCGCAGAACGTGGCGCACCTCGCGATCGTCGGCCTCATCCTGCTCGGCAACGTCTTCTACATCGCCGGGCGCCGCCGCAGGCGATCCCGCGGAAGGGGCGCCGCGTGACCGCGGGGATCTCCGTCTGGGTCGCGGCCCTCCTGACCCTCGCGATCCTCACGTTCCTGCACAAGGACAACCCGGTGTTCCGGCTGGCCGAGAACATCTTCGCGGGGATCTCCCTCGGCTACTACATCGGCATCGTGCTGAACCAGACCCTCAAGCCGAACCTCTTCCTGCCGGTCCGCAACGAGCTGCAGCGCGCCGCGGCGGAGCACCGTCTCCCGGTGCACGACATGGACCTGCTCTTCGCGGCGGCGATCGGCCTGATGCTCTATTTCCGGTACATCCCGAAGGTGGCCTGGCTGAGCCGTTTTTCGCTCGCGATCTACGTCGGCTACTACGTCGGGATCACGATGCTGCAGAAGCTCCAGGGGGAGGTCCTCCCCCAGATGAAGAGCGCGCTGAGGCCGGTCACCGGCCTGAACGCCGAGACGTTCTTCAACGCGGTCTTCTTCACCGGTGTCCTGACGGTCCTCATCTACTTCTTCTTCTCCAAGAAGCACGAGGGGCTGTATGGCCGCGCGGCCAGCGTCGGGGTCTGGTTCCTGATGATCTCCTTCGGCGCGGCGTTCGGCTACACGGTGATGGGCCGCGTGTCCCTGCTCATCGGCCGCCTCGACTTCCTCTGGAACGACTGGCTGATGCACCTGGTCCGCTGAGGGGCGCGGGCCGGGGGCGCGCGTCCGGGAGGGTTCCCTGGCCACCCCCCCCGAACCCTATCCCAGCAGGAGTCCCCGCAAGACACCCGAACAAGCCCACCCAGACAACTCCCTGAACAGATCCCCGCGACGCATCCCTGAGTGCTCCCCGGGCCGATTGACTGGGGGGCGGACCGCGGGTACTCTCACGGTCTATTCTCGGCGAGCGGAAACGGCGCGCGGACCCGATCGGGGGCATCACGAGGAGGACCGGGCCGCGGCCAGGACAGTGACCGGCGGGCGGTCCCGGGCGGTGCGCCCCGGGCTCCCCCGGGCCGAAACAATCCTTGGATGGACTGGGGGGAGTGAGCTTGGCCCGAAGGACTGAGACGGCGACAAAGAACACCCGGGGAGCGGGGAGCGATCCGCGCCTGTCCGCGCAGGGGCCCGCCGGGGCCGGCGCGGGGGGGGCTGTGGCCGGGCGGCCGGCCGCCGTCAGGGCGCAGGTCCTCGCGCCGCCCGAGCACCTCGACCTCTACCGGATCATGTATCTCTCCCGCCAGGTGGACGAGCGGGAGATCATGCTCAAGCGGCAGAACAAGACCTACTTCCAGATCAACGGCGTCGGGCACGAGGCCGTGCTCGCCGCGGCGGCGAAGGTGCTCCGGCCCTCCTACGACTGGTTCTACCCCTACTACCGGGACCGGGCCCTCTGCCTGGGGCTCGGGATGACCGCCTACGAGATGTTCCTCTCCGCGGTCGGCGCCGCCGAGGATCCGAACTCGGGCGGGCGCCAGATGCCGTCCCACTGGGGGCACAGGGCGCTCAACATCGTCAGCCAGTCCTCGCCGACCGGCACCCAGTGCCTCCAGGCCGTGGGCTGCGCGGAAGCGGCGCTGCGCTACTCGCTGATCGCCGAGATCGCCGACCGCGCCTCGAAGTTCCACGCGGACGAGATCGCCTACGTCTCGCTCGGCGAGGGCACGACCAGCCAGGGCGAGTTCTGGGAATCGCTCAACACGGCGTGCAACCTCCGCCTTCCGGTCCTGTACCTGATCGAGGACAACGGCTACGCGATCTCGGTCCCGGTCGAGGTGCAGACGGCGGGCGCGAACATCTCGCGGCTCGTCTCGGGCTACCCGGACCTCTACCTCGAGGAGATCGACGGCTGCGACCCGGTCGGGAGCCACGCGGCGCTGGCGCGCGCCGCGGCCCATTGCCGCGAGCGGCGCGGGCCGGCGCTGATCCACGCGCACGTCGTCCGCCCCTATTCGCACTCCCTGTCCGACGACGAGCGGCTCTACCGCTCCGAGCGCGAGCGCGCGGAGGAGGCGAAGAAGGACCCGATCCCCCGCTACGAGCGCTACCTCCTCGACCGCGCCATCGCCTCGGACGAGATGCTCGAGCAGATCCGCCAGCAGGTGGACCGCGAGGTGGCGGAGGCGGCGGACCGCGCGGTCGCCGCGCCGCCGCCCCGCCCTCTCCACGATCGAGCTGCACGTCTACTCGCCGGCCGTCGACCCCGCCTCGTCCGACTTCGACACGGACCCCGCGTTCGACGGCGCCCCGAAGACGATGGTCGACCTCGTCAACGCCTGCCTGCACGACGAGCTGGCGCGCGATCCGCGCATCGTCGTCTTCGGGGAGGACGTCGCGGACGTCTCCCGCGACGGCGAGCTGGACCAGCTCAAGGGGAAGGGGGGCGTCTTCAAGGCGACCCACAACCTGCAGCGCAAGTTCGGCTCGCACCGCGTCTACAACTCGCCGCTGGCCGAGGCGAACATCGTCGGCCGCGCCATCGGGCTCGCCACGCGCGGGCTCAAGCCGGTCGTCGAGATCCAGTTCTTCGACTACATCTGGCCGGCGATGATGCAGATCCGCGACGAGCTGGCGCTGATGCGGTGGCGCTCGAACGGGGAGTTCAAGAGCCCCGTCGTGATCCGCACCGCGATCGGCGGGTACCTGACCGGCGGCGCCGTCTACCACAGCCAGTGCGGCGAGGTGCTGTTCACGCACACCCCCGGCCTGCGCGTCGTCTTCCCCTCGACGGCGGCCGACGCGAACGGCCTGCTGCGCACCGCGATCCGCTGCGACGACCCGGTCCTCTTCCTCGAGCACAAGCACCTCTACCGCCAGGTGTACAACAAGGACCCCTATCCCGGTCCGGACTACATGATCCCGTTCGGCAAGGCGAAGACGGTCCGCGAGGGGAAGCACGTGACGCTCGTCACCTACGGGGCGACCGTGCAGCGCTCGCTGAAGGCGGCCGAGAAGCTGGCGGCCGAGGCGGGGGTCGAGACCGAGATCCTCGACCTGCGGACCCTTGCGCCGTTCGACTGGGACGCGATCGAGAAGTCGGTCCGGAAGACCAACCGCGCGATCGTGGTGCACGAGGACTCGAAGTCGTTCGGCTACGGGGCGGAGATCGCGGCGCTCATCGCCGACCGGCTCTTCGAGCACCTGGACGCGCCGGTCCGGCGCGTGGCGGCGAGGGACACGTTCGTGGCGTACTGCCCCGAGCTCGAGGACGCGATCCTGCCCCAGATCGGGGACATCGCCGCCGCGATCCGGGACCTGGCGCTCATACTGATGAAGCGCTACCCGGCCTACGACCCTCCCGAGTACGTCGCCTGGGCGCCCGACCCGGGGGTGATGGAGGCCTTCCGCGCGCGGCTCGAAGCCGATCCGGAGAGGGCCGCCCTGATCGCCGGCCTCGGCGCCGCGCGGCACGCCGCGCTGTACGCCGGCCTTCTCCGCAACCGCCTGCACGACATCGCCCTGAAGCGCTGGGTCAAGCAGGGAGTCATCTCGAAGGCGTGGCTCGGGACGGGCGAGGAAGCCTCGACCGTGGGCGCGGTCCACGCGCTCGAGCCGGGCGACTACGTCGGCCCGATGATCCGCAACGCCGGGGCCTGCCACGAGATGGGGATGCCGGTCGCCGACATGCTCCGCGCCTACCTCGGGACCGCGGACACGATCACCCGCGGCCGCGACCTGCACACGGGGGACCCGGCAAAGGGGATCATTCCCCCGATCTCCATGGTCGCGGCGCTGACGCCGGTCTTCACGGGGATCGCGCTCGGGTTCAGGATGCGGGGCCTGAAGAGCGTTGCCATGACCTGGAACGGGGACGGGGCCACGCGCACCGGCGAATTCCACGAGGGGGTCACCCTCGCCGCGGTCCAGCGCCTGCCTGTCATCTTCGTGATCCAGAACAACCAGGTCGCGCTGGGAACGGCCCTGGCCGAGGGGGTCGCGGGAGATCTCCACGCGCTCCACACGCTGTACGGGATCCCCGGCCTGTCCTGCGACGGCAACAACGTGCTCGACGTGCTCGCGGCGGCGACGATCGCCGCGGCCGCGTGCCGGCGCGGCGACGGCCCGGTCCTCCTCGTCTCCGACACGTTCCGCATGGGCGGGCACGCGACGCACGACGAGGCCGAGGCGCGAAGCCTCTTCCCCGCGGAGCAGTTCGCGTCCTGGGGCCGGCGGGACCCGATCGGCATGTACGAGACCTGGCTCGTCGAATCGGGCCCGCGCCTCGCCGCGGCCGAGCCGGCGCTCGCGGCCCAGCTCGGGATCGATCCCGGCACGCCCGCGGCCGATCGGCCCGGGGAAAACCGCCGGGTCCTCGCCGCGATCGAGGAGCGGGTCGTCGCCGAGGTGGAGGCGGCCGCGGAGGAGGCGCTGCGGAGCCGCGGCGCCGCCGAGCCGCTCCCCGCGAGCGCCCTCGAGGGGGTCTACGCGGAGCCCGGGGCGAAGATTCCGGACTGAGGGCCGGATCCCAGCCTGCCCTGCGTAACCTCGACGACCGGGGGAAGGTGGGGAAGGCGCACGGCGAGGGCTTCAGCCAGATCCGCCCCGCATCGAGAACGGTCGAGGTCAGCCGGACGGTCGATCCCGCCATGCCGTCGATCCCGCCATGCTGGTCGAGATCGAGGCCGGCGCCGTCGTCGATTGAGGATCAGTTCCCGGTGGGGCTGGTGAACGGCGACAGGGGAATGCTCCTCCGCCGCGGGCGCACGGCGGCGGCGAGAGCCTGCACGCACTCCGTGTCGTAGGCGGTTCCGCTGCCGGCGCGAAGCCGCTCGATCGCCTCCTCCGGGCTGAGGGGCGGACCGCTCGCCCGGCACGACGTCATGCCGTCGAACGCCTCCGCCACGGAGAGGACGCGCGCGGCCAGGGGGATCTCCTCCAGCGTGCGGCCGTGGTACCCCTTCCCGTCGGGACGCTCGTGGTGATTGAGGACCAGCTCGGCGGCCTCCTCGTTGCGCGTCAGGGCCCGGATCAGCTCGGCGCCCCGCCGGGCGTGGAGGCGCATCAGGCGCCGGTCCGCGTCGTTCAGGGACGGCTTGGCCAGGAGCTCCGCGCTGATCGTGATCTTGCCGATGTCGTGGACCGAGGCGGCATAGAGAAGCTGCTCGGTCGCCTCGCGTCCCATGCCGAGGAAGGCGGCGATCGATGCGCAGTGGTTCGAAACGCGCAGCGCGTGGCCCGCCTCGAGGCTGTCCCGGCGGTCGACGGCCCCGGCGATCGCGGCCGCCGTCTCGAGGTACGGCTCGAGGGGCCGCCGGTTCCTGCGGACCGAGACGTGCAGCGCCCGGTCGAGACGCAGCAGCATCCGCCGGAGGAGACCGGCGTCGGCCGGACCGTCCCCCCCGAGCGCGTCCGCATCCTCGGGCCGCGCTCCGTGGCTTCCGCCATGGAGCACGTCGCGCACGCGCAGCAGGGCATCGACCCGGGCGAGGAACGATTCGTCGGTGAACGGGGTCGGGAGGAGATCCATCAGCCCCGGCAGGTCCCGCTCGCCGATCGCGTCCGCGTCCTCGCGGACGATCGCCACGGCGGGGGTGCGCCGGAGCTCGGCACGGAGGTGGCGCGCGAGGCGGACGAGCGCGGCGGCGGGGTCCGGGAGCGACAGGACGATCAGCTCGGGCGGGCGCGGCGCGAGTGAGCGGGCGGCGGCGGCGTCGGAGGTGGCGAGCTCGGTGCGATGGCCGTCGCGCCTGAGAAGGCGTGCAAGGCTGCGGCCTTCTTCGCGGGTTCCGCTGATGACAAGAATGCGCGCCACGATCCGCACCTCGGACTGGTTCAACATAGTGTCCCGCTGGGGTTGGGGCCACCGGGATTGGCGCGGGGGGCGCGGAGGGTGGTAGAAAGGCCCATGCTCTTCGCCCTCAAGGTGGACGTGGACACGTTCCGCGGCATGCGCGAGGGCCTCCCGCGCCTGCTCGGCCTGTTCGCGGAAAGGCGGATCCGCGCCACGATCTTCGTCTCGATGGGCCCCGATCACTCGGGGCGGGCGATCCGCCGGATCGTGACGAAGCCCGGCTTCCTCGGGAAGATGCTGCGCACCAACGCCGTCTCGCTCTACGGCCCGCGGACCCTCCTGTACGGGACGCTCCTGCCCGGGCCCCGGATCGCGAGCCGCAACGCGGAGCTCTTCCGCCGGATCGAGGCGGAAGGGCACGAGGCGGGGGTGCACGGCTGGGACCACGTCCGGTGGCAGGACGGCCTGCCGAAGTTCGACGAGGCGACCATCGCGCGCGAGCTGGACCGGGCCTTCGAGGTGTTCAGCGAGATCACCGGGCACGCGCCCCGCGCCACGGCCGCGCCCGGGTGGATCGCGAACGAGCGCTCGCTCGCCGTGCAGGACCGCCTGGAGCTTGCCTACTGCTCGGATGTGCGGGGTCACTTCCCGTTCCAGCCCCGGATGGGCGGGCGATTGTTCCGGACGCCCCAGCTCCCGACGACACTGCCGACGCTGGACGAGATGATCGGCCGCGAGGAGCTGTTCGCATCGCAAGGTGCGCCGCAGGAGGCGGGATCCCCGCCGAAAAGGTTCGGAGCGGGCCACGCAGAACCCGGCGACATTTCGGAAGCGGGACGGGATGCCACAAGGGGCGCCGCATTTCCCCGCGGCGCCGGGGGCGCTTCCGCGGCCCCAGGCGGCATGGCGATCGCTCCTGCTGAGCGGTGGATCGCCCCCTGGCTCGTTGCCGAAGCGAAGCGCCAGGCGCTTGCGCGCCCCGGCGCGCCGGTGGTCCACACGATCCACACCGAGGTCGAGGGGCTTTCCCGCGCGCCGCTGTTTGCCGACCTGCTCGACCGCCTCCTGGCAGAAGGGGCGCGCTTCACCCGTCTCGACGAGGCCGCCGCGGGTCTTCATTCACCCCCTGCCGCCGGCGGGACGGAGACCGGCCTGCCGGCATGCGACGTCGTGGACGGAACCCTGCCGGGCCGCTCGGGCCTTCTCGCGCTCCAGTGCGCCTAGCAGCCTGCAGGAGAGGGCAGGCGATCTCCCATCTGCGGGGAGCACCTGTCGGAGACCAGCCGGAATCGGGTCCTACCTTCTCTGGTACAGCCCGGCTTGGCTCGCTCTGAGGGGCCCGCGGCCACCTCAGGCTCGCATCAGAACGTCGATGCGCCAGGGAGCGATGAGGATCTCGTTGACCCACGCGATGGGTTCGTCCTCGCGTCCAAGCGGCTCGTGCGAGGCTGCCACCCTGAGTCCAGCCTCGTCGTAGAGCTTCAGGTAGCTGGCCTTCGAACAGACGACGTCCTCGACGGGCCGCGTGTCGGTGACGTCGGTCATGACAATCCGGACGACGTCGCCGCACTTCGCCTCGCGGTTCTCCGGAAAGTCACGGGTGGAGAACGATGCCCACTCGTGGGTGTAGATCTCCGGGTTCGAAACGAGGTTGACCATGCAACCAGCCGGCGAGAGGAGCCGTACGAGGCTGCCGAGGTAGGGGGCTTTCTTCTCCTGCGGGACGTTGTCGAACGTAAAGGCCGAGAGAATCAGGTCCCAGGAGTTCCCGGCGAGTCCTTCGACGGCAGCCGTTTGGACAAGGCGGTAGTCGCCTTCGGGATCGGTCTCACGGGCCCTTCTGATCATGTCCGCGGAGATGTCCACGCCGACGGCATCGAAACCCAGGCGTTTCAAAAAGCGGGTCGATCTGCCTGCGCCGCAGCCGAAGTCAAGAGCGCGCCCGCCGGTGACGTGCGCGTGCAGTATCGCTGGCAGGTCGCGGTAGGCGAGGTAGTAGGTGCCGGGGAATTCGAGCCTCGAATAGGAGTCGGCCCGAGCCTCATCCTCGTAGACGTTGCGGAAATCGGTCACCATTGAAGGAGTCCACCGAATCGTAGGGGTCTGCTCAACTCGGCAAACCCCCTCAGGGCGCGACCTTGCGGCGCGTGAGCACGCCCGAGTCGACGGTCTGGCCCGTGCGTGAGACGGCGTTGAAATACATCTCGTCGCCGATAATCTCGGCTGCCAGGAACACCTGATCAGTATCGAACCCCTTCGCTGTAATGCCTGACGCCCGGTCGATGTTGCCCACCCGTAGCCTGCCCCCCGATCCCACAACAAAGTACGCGATCCCTTTTTGCGGCTTGACGCGCTCATAAAAGTGGTCGTGCCCGCTGAGGGCCACGCTCACGTTGTACTTCACGAAGAACGGCTCGAGCGCTTCGCGCAGGCGAAGGTCCGAGCCGTGCCGCTCGCCTGACGAGTACAACGGCTGATGGAAGACGACGATCTTCCAATTGCTGCTCGAGGCCTTGAGCTCCTTCTCGAGCCAATCGAACTGTTCCGGCGTAGGGTAGGTGCTCTCGAGCATGAAGAAGCAGACATCCGGCCTCGGATTGACTGTGTAGTAGAGGTTCCCGCCCATGTTGAACAGCTTGTAGTAACGCTGCTCCCGCGCGTCGTGGTTGCCCAGCGACGCGTAGAACTTGACGCCGGCATCCAGGAGCGCCTTGTAAGGAAGCTCGAACTTGATCTTGAAGTCCTGAGGGCGCTCCGATCCGATCAGGTTGTCCCCGACTGTCACAACCGTGTCGTACTTGAACCGCCCGTGGAGTTTGACCATCTGCTCGGCGAGCTGGTACTGCTCCTGGCTGCCGGTGCCGAAATCGCCGAGAACGGCGAACTTGAACGAGCCATCCCTGTTCGGCAGTGGGACCAGCGGTACGGCAGACGACTGCGGGGTCTCGGGGCGGGCAGGCCCGGCGGTGGTGCCGCTGTTCCGGTAACCGACCCCGGTCACGATGACGAGGAACAGGAGGGCGATGAGAAACAGGCGACGCGTGCGCATGATGACCTCTGTCTGGATCATTTCGGAAGTGCGTTGTCGATGAAGTCCGCGATGACGTGCGCATGGGTGTCCAGAAGGATCAGCCAGTCCCCGATGAATCGGTACTCGAGATCCTCGGTCAGCTTCGGCAGCGTCTGCAGGACCTGGGGCGGAACGGTGGTCAACGGCACGGTGTCGGGGTAACGGCCGTTCACGGCGAGCTTCAGCGCGACCGGGTCGACCGGGTTCTCATCCATGATCGACGCCTTCAACTGCTGGCCGTCGGGCCCGCCGAAGATGGTCGCCAGCAGGCGGATGATGACCGGGCGCGCCTCCGGCGTGAAGATGTCGCCGGGTTTCGCCGCTGCGCGGGCCTCTCGCAAGAGTGCTTCAAACGCGCGCTGGTTCTTGTCGATCTGCTGTGGCGTCGCTTCCTTCGGGAGACTCGGCAGCGATCGCTCGAGCTTCACGTGAAGGTCGACGTATTCCTTCAGACGGTCAGTCATGGTTGCGAGGGCCTGTGCGTCCGCCGGGGTCAGCGGCCCGACGACACGCTCCGTCGCGGGCGCCGACGCCGGGGACGCGGACGTTGCTGGAGGCGCAGGGGGACTGCCGCCGCCTGTGCACGCACCCAGCGCCAGGACAACCGCCGCGACAAGACTGACGACGACGCTCCGTGTTGCAGACATGCATGCCTCCTTGCGTGACATCAGCAGTTGCTGAAGCGGTCCACCGGAACTTCGGGGCCTCACCCCTTAACGCAAGTGGTTGTCTTTCAATTGGATATCCTACTCTGGCGCGGGCCCACGCAGAAGACCTCTCTGGAGGTTTCGGCGCTCCCCAACCTGGCGATCGCGAAGATGCCGCTCCCGAAGAGCCGGGCCCGTCGCGTCCGCTCTGCCTCCTCCGGCAAGGCCAGGACTAACCCGAAAATGCAACCCCAGCTGGATCAGGATTCAGGGTCAAGACCAGCGGCCAGCGGCCCCTGAACCGGAGCCGGCCGCGCGTATAATGCCGCCACACGTGATCGGCAGGACGATCAAGAACTACGAGATCGAGGAGCAGCTCGGCAAGGGCGGCATGGGCGTCGTGTACCGCGCCCGCGACATCCGGCTGAACCGCCCGGTCGCGCTCAAGGTCATCGCCCCGGAGCAGATCGGCGACGAGGACCGGCGCCGGCGTTTCGTCCAGGAAGCGCGCGCCGCATCCGCCATCAACCACCCCGCCATCGCCCACATCTACGAGATCGACGAGGTCGAAGGGCTGCTCTACATCGCGATGGAGTTCGTCGAGGGCTCGACGTTGCGACAGATCGCCGCGCGGCGCGAGCTGGACCTCTCCTCGGCGGTCGATGTCGCCATCCAGGTGGCGGACGCCCTCGCGAGCGCGCACGAAGCCGGGATCGTCCACCGCGACATCAAGTCCGACAACGTGATGGTGACGAAGGACGGCCACCCGAAGGTCCTCGACTTCGGCCTCGCCAAGCAGCTCGGGGGCGGATCCGACCCGGCCGGCGGCGCCAGCCTCCTGCAGACGGTGACCCTCGCGCACACCAAGGCCGGGATGATCGTCGGCACCGTGTCCTACATGAGCCCCGAGCAGGCGCGCGGGCTTCCGGCGGACAAGCGCTCGGACATCTTCTCCTTCGGGGTCGTGCTCTACGAGATGGTGGCCGGGAAGCTCCCGTTCGAGGGCGCCAGCGCCCTCGACACGATGCACGCGCTCGCCTTCGAGCCTGCGGCCCCCGTCACGACCATGCGCGCGGATATCCCCTGGTCGCTCCAGCGGATCATCGATATGTGCCTTCAGAAGAAGGCCGATGATCGCTACCAGGACCTGCGCGAGGCCGTGACGGATCTGAAGGCCGTCAAGCGCGAGGTGGACAGCGGCGTCGCCTCCGGAACGCCGATCGCATATCGCCTCAAGTCGTGGACGCGTGACTGGACTCGCGGCTTTTCGAAGCGGGGCCTGCTCTGGGGAGCGATCCTGGGGGCGATCTTCCTTTCGGCCGCCGTCCTGCTGGTCTGGAACGGCTCGGGGATCAGTCTCCCGGGATTGCTGGCTGACCGGCGGCATCGGGCTCTTTCTGTTCCGCCGCTTCCGCAACCGCGGACAGCGCGAGATCCGCCGCTTCGTGAAGAAGGCGTCCTCGATGCGAGAGGTCCGTCTCGTCGCCTTCTCGAAGGGGCAGTTCACGGTCGTCGCCGAGAACCCCACCGCCCGGACCTACGTCAAGCTCAACGCCCTTCTCGCCACGGCCAACGAGCGCCTCTTCAGCGGCGACCCCATGACGCTCGTGGTCCGCGAGAATCTTCCTCCTGAAGAGACGGTCAAGATTCTCTCGAGTCCCGGCGTCCATTTCGTGCGGGACACCCCTGCCGGTGCACCCGCGCAACGTCCCGGATAGCGTATTCCAGCCGTGCGGAGCCGGCGTCCATCAGGAGCCGGATGCCGGCGATCCGGATCGAGATCATCGGGACTCTGGACCTCGCGGAGTCCGCCGGATGGAGTTCTCAACAGGGACAGGCCTACCCGCGCCCGTTCGCCTTCCCCTGCTCTTCCTGGAGGGCGTGAGCCGACAGGGGAGTGCGCGCCACGGCCGCGACGAAAACGCGGGCCGCCCCCGCCCTCTTGAGGGCCCGCGCGCACTCCTCGACGGTCGCTCCGGTCGTCAGGACGTCGTCCACGAGGAGGATCCGCAGGCCTTCCAGCGGGCGATGGTCCGGGACGGGGCGCCCGAACGCAACGCTCATGATCCGCAGCAGGCCCATGGGACGCGGGTCCGGGGCTCCCGAGGCGGGCGCGCTTCTCGGAAGGCCCGGACAGTCTGGCCGCTGTGGAAGGCTGAATCGGCTCCGGAACGCGCGGCGCAAGCCGCCCAGCCGTTCGAGGAGGCGCGGTCGCCGGGGTCGGACCACGAAGGCACCGTGCAGGTTTCGCCGCCGGCCTGCGGCGTCGAGGCGGGTCTGATCGGCGGTGCGCCGCCGTTTCACGAGGAGGCGGCCGTCAAAGCGGAGCGTCCGCCGCCCGCGCGATCCGGCGACCCAGCAGGGCCGCCTGGTTGTACCCGCGCTTCAGCCGGCGGGTCCAGTGCAGGGGAACGGGCACGACGAGGTCGAATCGCTCCTCCGGCGGCAGGGAATCGGCGATCGCCGCGGCGAGCGGCTTCGCGAAGTCGGGGCGCTGCTCGAACTTGAAGAGGTGGAGGATGGTACGGACCGCTCCCTCGAAGACGAGCGCGCAGCGGGCTCCGTCGAAGGCGGGAGGGTGGCGGTGGCACCGGCCGCACACGCGGTCCATGGCGATGGTGCCGTCGAAGGGCGCCGCGAACGGAATGCCGCAGCGCGGGCAGAGAGGGGAGCGGACCGGCTGAAGGGACGCCCAGCACCGCTCGCAGATGCCGTGGCGGTTCACGCCGGGGAGCGGCCGGGCGCAGGCCGGGCAGTCGGCGGGGAGCAGCGCCTCGATCGCGGGTCCA
Source organism: uncultured Acidobacteriota bacterium (assembly GCA_963747925.1). Lineage (GTDB taxonomy): Bacteria > Acidobacteriota > Polarisedimenticolia > QHYA01 > CAVVHA01 > CAVVHA01. The sequence goes on along the minus strand of CAVVHA010000008.1, from coordinate 183,094 downwards.
ACGAGGCCGTGGTGAACGAGGGAGGCGGCGGCGCGGGTCAGGGCGAGCAGGCGGGCGATCCCCCATGGCGCCGGGAGCTCGCGTTCGGGGCTTCGGGGGGAGGCGCCCGCGTCGGGATGCGCTACCGGAAGAATGACGGTTCGAGGTCCGGTCGAGTGGGACGATGGGCCGGCGGGTTCGGTTCCTGGAACGGCGGCGGGATGGCTCGGGCGATTCAGCGCGCAGGGGTCACCTCCGTGAAGCGACCCCCGCATCGCGCGCAAGTCTAGCACCGGTCCGGCCGGGCGCCCGCGCGGCTCAGGCCAGCAGGCTCTTCCCGGTCATCTCGACCGGCTGGTCCATTTCCAGGAGCTCGAGCAACGTCGGCGCGACGTCGGCCAGGATGCCGCCCGGGCGGAGCGCTCTCCCCCTGAAGGGCTCCCCGGCGAGGATGCAGGGGACCGGGTTCAGAGTGTGGGCGGTGTGGGGGGAGTTGGTGGAGGCGTCCCACATCTGCTCGGAGTTCCCGTGGTCGGCGGTGACCAGCAGCGCCCCGCCCTGCGCCAGCACCTCGCGGGCGATCGCGCCCACGTCGGTGTCCACCTCGCCGCAGGCCCGCGCGGCCGCCTCGTAGATCCCCGTGTGCCCGACCATGTCGGCGTTCGCGAAGTTGAGGAGGAAGAAATCGACGCTCTTCTCGCGCAGCTTCTGCAGCAGCGCGGCCGTCACCTCGGGCGCGCTCATCTCGGGATTGAGATCGTAGGTGGCGACCTTGGAGGAGGGGATCAGCACGCGGTCCTCGGCCTCGAAGACCAGCTCGCGTCCCCCGTTGAAGAAGAAGGTGACGTGCGCGTACTTCTCGGTTTCGGCGATCCGCAGCTGGCGCAGCCCCGCGGCGGAGACGAGCTCGCCGAAGATCCGCGAAGGGATCTCGTTGGGATAGGCGACCGGCAGGTCGAGCGCTCGGTCGTAGGTCCCGAAGCAGACGTAGGCGGACAGGAGCGGCCGCGCACCCCGCTCGAACCGGTCGAACCCGTCCTGGGTGAGGGCGCGCGTGATCTCTCTCGCGCGGTCGGCGCGGAAGTTGAAGAAGATGACGGCGTCGCGGTCGCGGATCGGGCCCACGGGCGCTCCCGCGCCGTCCAGGATCACGGTCGGCTTCACGAACTCGTCGTTCTCTCCGCGCGCGTAGGCCGTCTCGATCGCCTCCACGCCGGTGCGGGCGGTCAGCCCCTCGCCGCGCACGAGCGCGCGGTAGCCGAGCTCGACCCGCTCCCAGCGGTTGTCGCGGTCCATGGGGTAATAGCGCCCGGACACGGTCGCGACGCGGACGCGGTCCCCGGCCCCGCGGAGGGACACGCCCGGAAGCGCCGGAGCAGGCGCGCCCATCCCCATCCCGCAGCCGGCGCTCCCCGCCGCTCCCGGGGACGGTTCCCCCGCCGCGGAGGAAGCGGGCCCCCCGGCCAGCTCGGACTCGAACGCGCTCATGAAGCCGAGGGCCGAGCGCGGGGGCGTGTCGCGCCCGTCGAGGAACGCGTGGACGAAGATCCGCCGCGCTCCCTTCGCGAGGAGCAGCGCGATGAGGGCCCTCAGGTGCGCGATGTGCGAGTGCACGCCGCCGTCGGAGAAAAGCCCCATCAGGTGAACCGCGCCCCCGGCGGCGGCCGCGGCCGCGGCCGAGCGCAGGAGGACCTCGTTCCGCTCGAAGGCGCCCGTGTGGATGTCGTGGTTGATCCGCTCGAGGTCGGTCAGGACGATCCGGCCGGCGCCGATGCAGAGATGGCCCACCTCGGAGTTCCCGATCTGGCCGGGCGGAAGGCCGACGGCTTCGCCCGAGGTCCGCAGGAGGGTCGAGGGATAGCGCGCGCGCAGCTCCTCGAGATGGCGCGGGTGGCAGCCCGTGACGGCGTTCCACTGCGACGGCGGGGCCTCCCCCCATCCGTCCATGACGATCAGGCCGAGCGGCAGCGTTCTCCGGCTCACGCGCACCTCCAGACCAGACATTGTCTCAGAATTTCCGGAGGACGCACCGGACCCGACCGAGCCGGGCCGCGCGCCTCAGTGGGGCTCGGTGTGGACGAGGACGCGCAGGATCTCGGGAAATCGCCGGCGCAGGCGGGCCTCGATCGTTTCGGCGGCGCGGTGGACGGCGTCGATCGGCGCGGCGCCGTCGCAAACCGCGTGGAGCGACACGTGCAGCCCCCTGGCGTCGCGCCGGACCCGCAGATCGTGGAATCCCTTGACCTCCGACAGCGTGGGGACCGTTTCCTCGAGGAACGGGAGGATGCGCGCCAGCGAATGAGGATCCTCCTCGCCGGAGATCGTCCCGGTGTCGACCGGATCGATGTGGAGGTTGACGCGGGTGACGCGCGCGAGCTCGCGGCGGATGTCCTCCTCGAGGGGCGCGACGATGCCGTGGGCCTCGTGCAGGACGAGACCGGGCGGGACCTCGACGTGGAGGTCCACGGCCAGCTCCCCGCCCCCCTCGTGGATCGCGAGGTCGTGGATCGTGAGGCCGCGGCGGGCGGCGAGGCCGCGCACAGCGCTCGCGGGATCGGCCCAGGTCGAGACCGGCTCGACGTGGACCATGACGTCCGTGCGCGGGAAGAGGCGGCGGACATGCTCTTCAACGCGGTCGGAGGCCCGGTGCGCCTCCTCGAGCGACGCGGCCCCGTGCGTCGCGATCACGATGTCCGCGAACTGGTCCCCGCCGGCGCGGCGGACCCGCACGCGGTCGCAGGCGGCGACGCCGGGCACGCCCAGGACGGTCTTGCGGATCGCCTCGCCGAACCCCTCGGGGGCGCGGTCGAGCAGGATGTCGATCGACTCGCGCCCGAGCCTGAAGCAGAGCGCGACGACGATCGCCGCGACGCCGAGCGCGGCCAGGGCGTCGGCCTTCTTGAAGAACTCCTCTTGTCCGATCACCTTCCCGACCCAGACCAGCCCCAGCCCCACGATGACGACGGCCGAGCTGGCCATGTCGGTCGAGAAGTGGAGCGCGTCGGCCTGCAGGGCCTGGCTGTTGTACTTGTCCGCGGCGCGCTTCAGGGCCCGCGAGCGGGAGTAGTCCACGACGATCGAAAGACCCATGACGCCGAAGGCGTACCACGTGACGGTCACGCCGTGCCCGCTTGCGAAGAAGATCCGGTGGATCGCCTCGTACACGATCCAGACGCAGGTGAGCAGGAGGAGGAAGGTCTCGGCCAGCGCCGAGAGGTTCTCGAAGCGCTGGTGCCCGAAATTGTGGTCCTCGTCCGGGGGGCGCGCCGCCGCGCGCACGGCGAAGTAGGTCAGGGCCGCCGCCCCGAGGTCGAGGGCCGAGTGGGCCATCTCGGCGAGGATGCCGAGGCTGTTCGTGTAGTAGCCGACGACCCCCTTGACCAGGGTCAGCGCCAGGCCCGCGAAAACCGAGCTCAGCGCGACAGCCTTCTTTTCCCTGTTTTCCTGGGTCCGGTCGGTCGTCATCGTCGGGGGGCATTATCGGTGAAGGCGACCGCGGGCGGGTAGCGCCCTGACCGGCCGGGGTCCTGCCCGCCCCGCGTCTCCGCCCCCACGAGGCGATCCCTCGGCGTGCGCGCCCGGCCGTCCAGCGAGCAGGAGCCTGGGGGCGACAGGGAAGGGATCGGTCGAGGCGGATCGCCCGTCAGGTCAGGCTGGAATAGATCGGGGCGCCGGAGATGCCGAGCTCCTGCAGCGTCATGTCCTCCCGGAAGTCGATCTCGACCGCGTTCCAGTCCTCGCACCTGGGGCAGCGGTCGGACCACTCGGGGAGGCGGTTCTGGCAGGAATGGCACCGGTACTGGAGCTTCACGAGCTCGAGATGCCGGATGACCTTGCGGAATTCCTCGGCCGCGGCGCGGAAGTTCGCGCGCCGCTCGTTGATGCGGCCGATCAGGTAGTGAAGCGTCGGCGCGTAGGAAGCGCGTCCCTCGAGCGTCTTCAGCGTCGAGTGGGCGTCGTCGAGCATCTCGAGCCGGAAGAACAGTTTCCCGAGGAAGAAGCGGGGGAGGATGTCGTTGCGCGCGCGCGCCACGCAGGACTTGAGCGCCTCGATCGCCTCGATCGGCTGCTCGCGGTCGAGGTAATGCTCCTCGAGGATCGTCAGGAAGATCGGCGAGCCGGTCTGGTCGAACCCCCGGTTCCAGGTCGCCGCCGCCTCGTCGTCGTCCCCCAGCTCGCGGAGGATCTCCCCGACGCGGATGTAGGCCGGGATGAAGAGGGCGTCCTCCTTCAGGATCTTCTGGAAGAGGTTGAGGGCGACCTTGTTCTTGTCGTCCTCGAGGTGCTTCATCGCGAGCTGGTAGCGGATCCCGATGCCGATCTTGGCCTCGCGCGGATCGGGCGTCTTGCGCTTCTCGTTCAGCTTCTCGATCCGGTGATGGACCTCGAGCGCCCTCGCCCAGTCCCCCTCGCGCATGTAGAGCTCGCGCAGCCGCCGGCTCGCGGAGACCGCCGCCCGCGGGCGGATCTCGACGATCTTCTGGAGGATCGCCTTCGCCTTGTCCAGGTCCCCCTGCGAGGCGAAGTCGTTGGCCAGCGAATACAGGGGCCGCGTGTCGGCGGGCCGGACCTGGAGCGCCCTCTGGTGATAGGCGATCGCGTCGGGGTACTTCCCCATCGAGGCGAGGATCTCGCCCGCCTTCAGGAGCGCGTTGAAGTGGTTCGGCTCCTGTTCGAGGATCCGGAGGAAGTTCCGGAGCGCGTCCTCCTCGCGCCCTTCGACGGCCGCCTGCACGCCCTCGAAGTAGCGCTCCTCGACGGCGATCGATCCGCTTCTCGTCGCGCCGCCGCCGCCACCGGTCGAAGATGTACTTCCCCTCGCGGAGGATCCCCACGATCAGGGCCAGGAAGAAGCCGATGACGAACGCCGCGACGACGATCGTGAAGAGCGGGACCGTGTGGTCCTGGGTGAGCCGGAAGGGGAGGCTGAGAACCTGGTGGTTTTCGTACAGGCCGTAGCCGACGAAACCAAGCCCGAAGAACCCGAGCAGGATGTAAAAGAATGTTCGGATCTTCATCGGGGCTCCGGAGAATCGGAGCCCAGTCTACGTTCGGCCCCCCCGACAGTCAAGGAAACAGGGCGTAAATTCGGCCTTTACCGGTGGTAGGGGGTTCCCTTCAGGATGGTGAACGCCCGGTAGACCTGCTCCAGGAGCAGGACCCGGGCGAGCTCGTGGGTGAAGGTCAGCCGCGAGAGGGAGAGCCGGACCCCGGCCGAGGCGACCAGGTCCCCCTCCAGCCCCTCCGAGCCGCCCAGGATGAAGGTGAGCTCCGGGTGGGAGCCGAGGGACTTCTCCAGGAACCCCGCGAACTCGTTCGAGGTCAGCTCCCGGCCCCGCTCGTCGAGGGCGATGAGGAGCCCCCTGCCGCTGAGGCGCGACGCCAGCTCGCGCGACTCGCGCGCGGCGCGGTCGCGCCCCTTCCCCGCGGCGTCGCGAATCTCCTCGATCTCGACGGGGCAGAACCGGCCGATCCTCCGGCGGTACTCCTCGATCCACCCCGCGGCGGCCGCGTCCCGCGTGCGGCCGACCCAGACGAAGCGGATCAGCACGGCCGGCTCCGCGGCTCAGTCAATGCCGTACCGCCGCCGTTTCTCGAGAAGCGTCTTGCGGTGGATGCCGAGGAGGCGGGCCGCCTCCGACTTGTTCCCCCCGGTCCTGCGGAGGATCTCGCGGATGTAGGTCTCCTCGAGCCGCTCGAGGCTCATCGCGCGCTCGGCGGCGTGGGCCACGAGGCCGGCCGGGTCCCGCAGGGGGCTGTTGGGAAGGTCCTCGAGGGAGATCTCCCGGCCGCGGCAGGACAGCAGGGCCGCCTCGATGGTGTTGCGGAGCTCGCGGATGTTCCCCGGCCACGGGTAGTTCCGGAAGAAGTCGAGGACCTGGGGGGAGAAGCGGGCAGGACCCCGGGCCGACCGGAGGCGGGCGAGAAACCTTCGGGCCAGCCGGACCGTGTCGGCGCCCCGCGCCCGGAGCGGCGGCAGCTCGAGGCGCACCACGTTGAGCCGGTAGTACAGGTCCCGGCGGAACGAGCCCTCCCCGACCATTTCCTCGATCCCGGGATGGGCGCTCGCGAGGAACCGCGCCCCCACCGTCAGCGACCGGTTGCCGCCGAGCCGCTCGAAGGTCCGCTCCTGGAGCACGCGCAGCAGCTTCGCCTGCAGGGTGGGGGAGAGCTCGGTCACCCCTTCGATCAGGATCGTCCCGCCGAGAGCCGCCTCGAACTTGCCCGCCCGGGCCGCCGTCGCGCCCGTGAAGGCGCCCTTCTCGTGGCCGAACAGCTCCGATTCGAGCAGCTCCTCGGGGAGGTTCGCGCAGACGATCTCGACGAACGGTTCCTTCGCGCGGGGGCCCGACGCGTGGATCTGCCGGGCCAGGAGGCTCTTGCCGGTCCCGCTCTCGCCGACGATCAAAACGTTCGACTGGGACCGGGCGACGCGGCGAGCCAGCTCGAAGACCCGGTGCGTCGCCGGGTCCGAGGACTCCATCCGCTCCAGCGCCTGCGCGGCGCCGCGCCCGGCGGTCACGGCCATGCGGCCTACGGGGAGTCCGTTACCGTCCGGCGCTTGCGCCGGCGGGCCGGTTCCGCGGCCCCTTCGACCGCGAGGCGGGGGGCGTCGCCCCACAGCCTCTCGAGATCGAAGTAGTCCCGCTTGCTCTGCGTGAAGACATGGACGAGGAAGTCCCCGAAGTCCATGAGGATCCACTCGCCTTCCTTGTACCCTTCCACGCGGCCGCGAACCTTCATCGCGCGGAGCCGCTCCTCGACCGCGTCCGCGATCGCCTGCGTCTGGCGTACCGACGTGCCGCTGCAGATCACGAAGTAGTCGGTGAAGGAGGAGATCTTCCGGAGATCGAGGACGACGAGGTCCAGGGCTTTCTTGTCGAGAACTGCCTGGGTTGCCAGCGAAATCTCTGTTGTTGAGCGTGTCAGCCTCCCGAACGATAGAGTCCGTAGGACTCAATATATTGCGCCACGCGTGGGCTCACAAGCCCCGTGAGCGGCTCTCCGGCCCGGGCCCTCGCGCGGATGGTGGTGGACGACAGGTCGATCGGCTCCATGGCCGCGTGGCGGATCCGGCCCGCCCGCAGCGACTCCCCGACGTATGCGGGCCCCCTCGCGGCCAGGCCCTCGAAGTCGTTTCCCGGCCGCCCGACGACGATCAGCTCGAACTCCCGCACGATCGCCTGCGGCTCGCGCCACGACGCGAGCTCGGCGAACTGGTCGGTGCCGAGGACGAAGAAGATCCGCGCATCCGGGCGCAGCGCCCGGGCCTCCCGCAGGGTCTCGATCGTGTAGGAGACCCCGCCCCGGGCCAGGTCGCTGAAGGAGGCCGCGAGCCCGGGCTCCCCGAGGGTCGCCAGGACGGTCATGGCGTAGCGGTCGAAGGGGGAGGACAGGGGCCGATCCGGCTTGTGGGGCGGCACGAAGGCCGGTACCAGCTCGACCCGATCGAGGGCGAACCGCTCGAGGACGAACCGTGCGGCCGCCAGGTGCGCCGCGTGCGGCGGGTCGAAGGTCCCCCCGAGCAGCCCCAGCTTCAAGCCGGGTTCCCCGGGTATTGGGACGGGCGCTGGTCCTGGCGCGTCACGCGGAGCAAGTCTACTCCGAACCGGCCCGGGGAGTTCCTGATCGGCGCTGTCCGACCGGGGCCGGCCTTCCGGGGCGGGCTACCGGCGCGGCGCGAGGGGCGAGTTCCGCTCAATGCCCGCCCGGCCCGGCCTGCCCGGCCGGCCGTGCAGGCGCCGCCGGGGCGAGGCGGTCGAGCGCCTTCAGGGTCCGGCGGACCAGCTCGACGATCCCCTCGCCGGTGACCGAGGAGATCGTCAGCAGCGTGAGGCGTTTCCTGCGGCAGTGCGCCTTCAGGCGCTCGAGGCGTTCGGGCTCCTGCAGCGCGTCGAGCTTCGTGCCGACGATCAGCTGGGGCTTCCGGTGGAGCTCGTGGCCGTAGGCCTTGAGCTCGGCGTTGATCGTCTCGAGGTCCTCGACCGGGTCGCGGCCGCTCAGCGAGGAAAGATCCACGAGGTGGAGCAGGACCCGGGTCCGCTCGACGTGCCGCAGGAACCGGTCCCCGAGGCCGTGTCCTTCGTGGGCCCCCTTGATGAGGCCGGGGATGTCGGCCACGACGAACGAGCGGAAGCTGCCGGCGTCCACGACCCCCAGGTTCGGCACCAGCGTGGTGAACGGATAGTCGGCGATCTTGGGCCGCGCCGCGGAGATGCGGGAGATCAGGGTGCTCTTCCCGGCGTTCGGGAAGCCGACGAGGCCGACGTCCGCGAGGAGCTTCAGCTCGAGGCGCACGGTCCGCTCTTCGCCCTCGGCTCCGTCCTCGTGGCGGCGCGGAGCCTGGTTGGTCGAGGTCGCGAAGACGCCGTTGCCGCGCCCGCCCCGGCCCCCCTTCGCCAGGAGGAACCGCTGCCACTGCTCGGACAGGTCGGCGATCAGGGTGACGCCATCCTCGTCGTAGACCATGGTGCCGGGCGGCACGGGCACCTCGATGTCGCGCCCTTCGCGCCCGGCCTTGTTGCTTCCCTCGCCGTGACGGCCCCTCTCGGCGATGAACTGCTTCTGGTACTGGAAGGAGATCAGGGTGTTGACCGAGGGGTCGGTCACGAGCCAGACGGAGCCCCCCGCGCCGCCGCTCCCCCCGTCGGGGCCGCCGTGCGGGACGCCCCGCTCGCGGCGGAACGACAGGCAGCCGTTTCCCCCCTTGCCGCCCCGAACGAGAATGGTTGCTTCGTCAACGAACGTCATGGATCTCCTGCGCCCCTGCTCGCGGCCCTGAGGCCGCGCCGGGCGGATTCCGCCCGCGGCCCCCATCGTGGGGGGATCGGCGAGCGGGCCGGAACGCCGCTCAAGACGACAACGGCGCTCCCGGGGAGCGCCGTTCGGGCCTGGCTGAAATTCCCGGGGTCCGGTCGATCAGGCTTCGGCTTCCGGGGCCTTGGGAGGGAGCACGCTCACGAAGTGCCCCATGCGCCCGCGACGGCGGAACTCGACGATGCCGGTGATCGTGGCGAAAAGAGTATCGTCCTTGCCGCGACCGACGTTCTTGCCCGCCTTGATGGGCGTGCCGCGCTGGCGGACGAGGATCGATCCGGCGGGCACGAGCTCGCCGCCGAACTGTTTCACGCCGAGCCGCTGGGAGTTGCTGTCGCGGCCGTTGCGGGACGAGCCGCCTGCTTTCTTGTGTGCCATTCTCTTATGCCCCGGTCTCGACCTTGTCGATCAGGACCGCCGTGTAGTTCTGGCGGTGGCCGTTGGTGCGGCGGTACTGCTTGCGCCTCTTCTTCTTGAAGATCAGGACCTTCTTGGCGCGGCCGTGCTCGAGGACGGTGCCCAGCACCCGGGCGCCGGGGACGGTCGGGGCTCCGACGAGCGTCCCCTTTTCGCCGCCGATCATCAGGACCTGATCGAACGTGACCGACGTTCCGGGATCCACGGAGAGCGTCTCCACGTGGACCGTTTCGCCGGCGCTGACGCGCAACTGCTTCCCGCCAATGCCTATGACAGCGTACATCGAGGATCCTTCCTTTGATGGAAAACCGATACTCTAAAGGACTTGCCCCTTCCTGTCAAGGGGTGTCCCGGACCCCCGTCCCGGGGCTGAATCCCCCCGGGCTGGGCCGTGCCGGGGGGGATGGGCCCGCCGGCGTCCCCCTGCGGGACGCGGCCAGGGGGGAAAAGCGGCGGGCAGCGCGGCAATGCGACCACCGCTGAGGCGAGTGGCGACCCCGGGACGTCCGCGGGCCACCTGGGAGGGCTGGTGGACGGTCAGCGGGCCGCCAGCTGGTACTGCTCGATCAGTCTCTTGATCTCCCGGGCATCCCCCTTGGAGTGCCCGTGGCTGGCGATCTGGTTCACCCCGCCCGTGGATTCGATCCAGATGTCCGAGAAAAGGACCCCTGTCTTGATCCGGACGGACGAAATCTGGCGGATCGCGATTGACGCCTCGTCCTTGGTGATCCACGAGCGCTTGGTCCGCACCACCATGACGGGGGTGACGGTGATCGAGGTCGGGAAGATGAGGTTCCCGGCCGTGAGGCGGCTGGCGGTGAAGGTGCTTTCCGCGCCCGCCGGGCTGTTCGCTGGCTGGTCGGTCATCGGTCCCCTGTGCGGCCCCATTTCCGCTGGGCCGGACCTATTCTACGCTCCCCGCCCTCGGCTGCGCGGCATGGCGCGCGCCTGCGGCGCCTCGCGGCTGATGACGCGCACCACCGCCTGTCATAGAATCCCGGGGTTATGAAGAATCAAGGCCTGCTTCGCGTCCCCCCCGACCGTTCCGTCCCGATGTCCGCGTCCGGACCGCGGCGAGAGCGGACGGATCCCGCTCGTCCTCGTGCTGGCCGTGCTCGGTCTCCTGGTCCTGCTGCCGGCGGGCTGCCTGGCCATGAAGACGCTCGACCGAACCGCGCCGGCCCTGACGATCAGCAGCAGCGCGAAGGCGATCGGGCAGAAGGGGGTCCGGATCACCATCGAAGCCGAGGAGCCGAAGTACGGGATCAAGGACCTGCGCGCGACCTTCGTCCAGGGAGGCGCAGAGCTCCCGCTCGGAGAGGTGACCCACCCCCGCAACCCGTGGTGGCGCTTCTGGCGCCGGGACGTGAGGAAGAGCGCCCTGCTGGAGGTCGAGGTCGGGCGCGAGCGGATCCCCGCTCTCAAGGAAGGCCAGGCGACGATCCGCGCCGAGGCGACCAACGATTCGTGGGCCGGGTTCGGCGCCGGGAGGACCGCCACGGCTGAATCGACCCTCCCCGTCTCCCTCTCCCCGCCGCGGGTCGAGATCCTGTCGGCCCAGCACTACATCAACCAGGGCGGTTCGGAGTGCGTCCTGTACCGGGTCTCGGACCCGGCGGTCACCTCGGGGGTCCGCGTGGGGGACTACTTCTTCCGCGGCTATCCCGTGCCGGGCGGGGGCGCCGCCGACCGGTTCGCGATCTTCGCGTTCCCCTGGAACGTCCCCGCGAGCGCCGTCCCGATGGTGATCGCGGCGGATGCCGCCGGCAACGAGGCGAAGGCGACCTTCACCTACAAGCTCTTCCCGAAGGAGTTCCGCCGGGAGAGAGTCGAGCTGACCGACTCCTTCCTGCAGCGCGTCGTGCCGGCGATCCTCTCGCAGAGCCCCTCGATCACGAGCCAGGGGGACCTCGTGAAGGACTTCCTGCAGATCAACGGTCCGCTGCGGCGGGCGAACGCCGCGATGCTCGTCGAGCTGGCCGCCCGGTCGAAGCCCGAGCGCCTCTGGGGCGAGCCGTTCGTCCAGCTGGGCAACTCGAAGGTCGAGGCCTCCTTCGCCGACCACCGTAGCTACGTGTACCAGGGCCGCGTGATCGACGAGCAGGATCACCTGGGCTTCGACCTCGCCGTCACCGCGCAGGCCCCGGTGGACGCCGCGAACGACGGGATCGTGCTGCTGGCCTCCTGGTTCGGCATCTACGGGAACACCGTGGTCCTCGATCACGGCTTCGGGCTGCTGACGCTGTACTCGCACCTGTCCTCGATCGAGGTGAAGCCGGGGGACGCCGTGAAGCGCGGCGAGCTGATCGGGCGCAGCGGAGCGACGGGCCTCGCCGGGGGGGACCACCTCCACTTCGGCGTGCTGGTGCAGGGGATCCCCGTGAACCCGGTCGAGTGGTGGGACGCCCACTGGATCCGCGACCGCATCGAGTCGAAGCTCGGCCCGAAGCGCTGAGCCCCGTCAGAACGCGAAGCCGGCCCCGGCGACGAACGTGCGCGGGGGGGCCGGGGTGACGAAGACCGCGCCGGCGAACGTCGAGAAGTCGAAGGCGTAGATCCCGCGCGTCGCGTACTCCTCGTCGAGCAGGTTCCTGACCTCGGCGTACAGCTCCCAGCGGCGCGAGGCCCGCCACGACGCCCGCGCGTTCGCGACGAAATACGGATCGAGACGCTGCACGGCGTTCGCCTCGTCGTTCGCGAGGACCTGCGAGCCGACCTGCAGGAGCTCGAGGCGCAGGTCGAGGTCGCGCGTCGCGGAGAAGGTCGCCGCGACGGCGTAGCGATGATCGGGCACGAGCGGCACCTCGTTCCCCCCGGAGGCGTCCGGGGAGGCCGCGCAGCGTGCCGATCCGGGCGGATCCGCGGAGGAGCAGACGAACCGCGCCCGCGTCCAGGACAGGGCGGCGGTGATGGCCGCCCACCGGGCGGGCCGCCAGCCGGCCGTCAGCTCGACCCCCTCGCGGTAGCTCCGGCCGACGTTCTCGTTCGTGCCCGCGTACGGGTCCTGCGGCGTCGGGCGGGGCGTGAAGATGATCTCGTTCGCGAGGTTCGTCCGGAAGACCGACAGCGCGTAGTCGAAGCCGGGCGCGGAGGCCGCCCCGGCGCCCGCGAGGGCGCCGCGCAGGCCGAGCTCGTAGTTCTTCGCGCTCACGGGCTCCAGGTCCGGGTTCGATCCGAACCCCGGGAAGGCGAACAGCTCCTCGACGGTCGGCGGCTGGAACGACTCGCCGTAGTTCGCGTACAGCCCGACCGCCCCGGAACCGTTCCAGGCGATCCCGCCCTTCCAGGAGGTCTCCGAGAAGGTCCGGTCGCTGTCGTTCGAGGGGTCGGGCACGCTCTCCCGGTAGCCGTAGCGCGAGCGGTCCCAGCGCGCGCCCGCCAGCAGGGTCACGCCGCCGCCCAGGCGCGCGTTCTCCTGGATGAAGACGGCGAGGTCGTCGCGGCGCGTGCTGTTCTCCGAGGCGAGGAAGCTCGCGGGGTCGCACGCCGAAAGGTCCGACGGACTGGTCCCGCATCCTCCGGCGTCGCTCGTGCCGCGCCCCGCCTCCGCGCCGAAGACGAGGGTGTGCTCGACGCCGCCCGCGCGAAAGTCCGCCGTGGACTGCACCGCTCCCCCGAGCGAGCGGACCTGCTCCTCCAGGATGAAGCCGCCGAAAAGGGCCGCCGCCCGGCCGGTCGTCAGCGTCTCCGAGTCGCGGGAGAGCCAGGAGAGGTTCGCCGCGAGCGAGAACGGGCCGGCGATCGGTCCGCGCCAGTTGAGGGCGGCCTGCCTGAAGGTCTGGCTCGAGTTGTCGAGCTGGTTGAACGGCGCCTCCGCGGCCCCCTCCTGGAACTCCCGGAGGGTCAGGGCGCCGGGCGCCCCCAGCTGGTCGTCGGCCGATCGCAGCGCGAGGGACAGGCGCGCGTCCCGGCCGAACGAATAGCCGGCGCTCGCCCCGATCCGCGTCAGGCGGGCATCGCCGTTCTCCCGGAAACCGTCGGTCGTGTCGCGCTGGACGGAGAGGAACCAGTCGAAGCCGGGCCCGCCCGGGTGGTCACCCCCCGCGGGCGGGGTGGTCCGGTCGCCCGGCGCGGCAGCGGGCGCGGCTCCGGATACTGCGCCGGGCGGGGTGCCGGGCGCGGCTCCTGGCGCGGCTCCGGATGCTTCACCGGACGGGGCGCCGGCGTGCGGGCGCGGGGGCTGACCCAGGAGCCTCCCCTCCGGAAGCGGCCAGGGAGCCGGAGAAGCGAAGCGCCCCGTTCGCCGTGCCGTAAGAGCCGTACCCCCCGGCGAGCCCGCCGCCGGCCGGCCCGCTTCCGGACCGTGTCACCAGGTTCACGACGCCCGCCGCCGAGCCGCCGCCCACCGTGGCCGCGGCTGCCCCGCGCGTGACCTCGATCCGCTCGATCGAGTCGAGGCCGATCGTCTCGAGCATCACCGCGTTGTTGCGCGGGTCGTTGATGCGGGCGCCGTCCACCAGCACGGTGATGCCGCCCCCCGTGAACCCGCGCAGGTCGAACGTCGTCTGGATCCCGTTGCCGACCTGGTCGAAGAAGATGGCCCCGGCGAGTCTCGAGAGAAGCCCCTGGACGGTGAGGGCGCCCGAGGCGGCGATCTGGGCCCGCGTGAGCACCGTGGTGGACGCGGGCACGTCGCGGGCCGGGTCCTCGCGGTCGGAGAGGCGTGTCGCCGTCACGGTGACGGTCTCCGTGTAAGGGGCGACCGGGCCGGGGGAGGCTGGTGTCCCGGAGGAACCGGACGAGACGGAAGGTTCAGTCGATGGGGACTCGCCGGCGCGAGGCGCGGGCGGGCCCGGCGCGTCCCCGGCGAGCGCGCAGGGGAGTCCGCAGAGGAGCGCGGCGGCGAGGACGAGCGGTGCGGCGGCGGTGCGTGCGGCGGCGCAGGACGAGCGCGTCGCAGCGACCGGAAGGCGGGCGGCGGGATTTCCCTGCGGAGCGGCTCGATGGATGGACCGGTTCGCGCATCGCTCACTCTCCCGGGGCGGGCCGCGCCGCGGGCCCGGTGACAAGGACGGCGGGAACGCCGAGGGCGGGATCCTCGATCACGCGCATTTCGACGCCGTACGTCGCGCGCAGGGCCGCGGGCGTGAGCACCGCGGCGGGCGTTCCGTCGCCGGCGATCCGCCCGGCGGCGAGCAGCACGATCCGCGCGGCGCCGCGCGCGGCGAGGTTCACGTCGTGGGAGACGAAGACCACCGTCATGCCCCGCTCCCGGTTCAGGGCCTCGAGCAGCTCGTGGATCCGGACCTGGTGCCCGAGGTCGAGGAAGGCGGTCGGCTCGTCGAGCAGGATCGTGTCCGGCTCCTGCGCCAGCGCGCGGGCGAGGAGAACCCTCTGCCGCTCGCCGGAGGAGAGGCGGGAGATCGGGCGGTCGGCGAGGTGACCGGCGTCGGTGAATTCCAGGGCGCGCAGCGCGATCTCCAGATCGTGCTTCCCCTCGATGCCCAGCAGGCCGAGGCGGGGCGACCGCCCCATCAGGACGATCTCGATCACGCTGAAGTCGAAGACGACCCGCGTCTCCTGCGGCACGAACGCGATCCGGCGGGCCCGCTCGGCCCCCTTCCAGGCGGCCATGTCGCGCCCGTCGAGAAGGACGGTCCCCGCCCGGGGGAGCAGCGTGCCGGCCAGGATGCGCAGCAGCGTCGACTTGCCCGCGCCGTTCGGCCCGAGGATCGCGAGACGCTCGCCGGCCTTCACGTCGAGGTCGATCCCGTCGAGGACGGCGGTCCGCCCGTAGTCGAACCGGACCCCGCGCAGGCTCAGCCGCGGTGCATCAGTCAAAGTAGCGCCCTCCCTTCTCCCGCTGGAAGAGGAACAGGAAGAGCGGCGCCCCGATCACGGCCGTGATGATCCCGACCGGCATCTCCACGGGCGCCATCACCGTCCGCGCGCCCGTGTCGGCGAGCACGAGGAAGGAGGCTCCCCCGAGGGCGGCGGCCGGCAGGAGCAGCCGGTGGTCCGGCCCCCAGATCATCCGCGCGGCGTGCGGCACCATCAGGCCCACGAAGCCGATCAGCCCGCTCCAGGAGACCGCGGCCGCCGTGACGAACGAGGCGAGAAGGATCGCGGCGAGCTTCGAGCGGTCGACGTCCACGCCGAGCGCGCGGGCCTCCTCCTCGCCGAGGCTCATGAGGTTCATCCGTCCGGCGAGCAGGTACATTCCGCATGAGCCGGCGGCGATCGCGGCCGCGAGCGCGGCGAGGGTCGGCCATCCCGGCGCCTCGATGCTCCCCACCAGCCAGAAGAAGACCTGCTGGAAGCGCGCGTAGTCGGCCACCGTGATGATGAAGAGGATCAGCGCCGAGAAGAGCGCGTTGACGACGACGCCGGTCAGCAGGAGCGGATAGTTCGAAACGCGCCCGCGCAGCCTCGCGAGGGAGAAGAGCAGCAGGATGGTGGCCGCCGAGCCGGCGAAGGCGAACAGGGGCCGCACCGCCCACCCGCCGGCGGCGCGGTCGAGGCCGAGGGCGGCCGCGAGGATCGCGCCGAGCGCGGCGCCGCCGGAAACACCGAGGATGTAGGGATCAGCCAGAGGGTTGCGAAGGACCGCCTGGAACGTGGCCCCGGCGCCGGCGAGCGCCGCCCCGACCATCGCGGCCAGCAGGATGCGCGGCAGGCGCAGGCCGAACAGGATCTCCCGCGCGCGCAGGGTCTCCTCCGATCCGCCCGACCCGCCGAAGATCGTCCCCAGCACGGGAACGGACGCCGCGCCGGTGCCGAGCGCGAACAGGATCACCAGCGCGAGCAGCGCGGCCAGCAGGAGCGTCACCCGGGCGAGGCGCCCGGCGCTGAACCTCTTCACCGGCCGCCTCCCGTCCCGTGAAGGAGCGGGACGAGCGCCGCGACCCCTTCGGCCACCCGCGGGCCCGGGCGGAGGACGAGGTCCCCCGCGACCGTGTGGACGCGGCCGGCCTGAACGGCCGGGATCGATGCGAAGCGGCTCCAGTAGGCGCGAAGGGATGCGTCGCCCGTCGCGCCTTCCTTCGTGTCCATCAGGGACTGGATGATCACGTCGGGCCGCGCGGCGATCACCGATTCGAGGGACAGGGCCGGGTAGGGACCGGCGGAGGCCGGGACGATGTTCTCGCCCCCCGCGAGCTCGACGAGATCGCCGGGGTAGGAGCCGTGGCCGGCCGCGAGCAGGGGCTCGACCTGGAGGCAGAACAGGACGCGCGGGCGCGGCAGGGAGGCGACGCGCGCCTGCTCGCGGGCGAGCTCGCCGCGGAGCCGCTCCACGAGGCGCGTCGCCCTCGCCCGGCGCTCCGGCCGCGGCCGCGATCTCCTCGATCGCGGGGAAGATCTCGGCGACGTTGCGCGCCTGGACCACCTCGACCCGCGCCCCGGCCGCGATCACCCTCTCGACGAAGGCGCGGTTGCCTGCGTTCGGGGTGGCGATGACGAGGTCGGGCCGCAGGACGAGGATCGCCTCCGCGTTCGGGTTGACGTACCCGCCGACCTTGGGAAGGCGCAGCGCCTCGGGCGGGTAATTGCAGAACTCGGTGACGCCGACGACGCGCCCGCCGAGGCCGAGGGCGAAGAGGATCTCGGTGAGGTTCGGCGCGAGCGAGACGATCCGGCTGGCCGCCGCCGTCGCCGGGGGAGGGGCGCCGCTGCTCGCGGGCGGGCCGGCGGCGGGATTTCCTCCGCCGCACCCGGCGCAGAGCGCCGCCAGCAGGGCGGCGAGCGCCAGGGCCGCCGCGCCGATGGCGACCGGAAAACGAAAAACCCCGACCGGAGGCCGGGGTCGCTGCGCAATCAACACTGTCCTCCCCTCCGGAGGAATGTCGTGCTGTGTCCCGGGGTCAGGTCTCCTGGCTCGCGGATCTTCCTACGGCCGGCGCCTTCCCAACCCCTTCGGGGGTCAGTGGCTTGGAGCCGGTCTGACCGGGCGCGCGCCGTGGCGTTCGAACTGCCTCGGAGCGTCGCGCCGGGGACCGGTGCCGGCTTTCGTCCTCGCTTACAGTGGCGGGGCCGCAGCGGTGTCGCACCGCTTTCCCTTGGATCCCGGGACCGATCGTGTCAGAGAGCATCGGACCCCCCACGGGGGTCCAGTCGTGCTTTTACGCCTGTTGCCGCAATGGTGTCAAGGATGATCCCGCGACTGGTCCCGCAGGGCGGGGGCCGGGGAAGGGAGAATCGCGGATGGGGAAATGCGGCATAGAATCCATGGCCGTGCGGAGCCTGCGCCATTGAAACCGCGGGACGGCTGGAGGAAGGGACGCCGGATGAGCGGACAGGAGAAGCCCCCTGCCGCCGGCGCCGGGACGCGGCCCGAGAGGATCCGGGCTCGTGCTTGGCTTCGCGGTTTCCTTCCCGGCGGCCGCGACCTGGCTCTGGTTCGTCGTCCTTGCGGGCAATCCGCTCATGCGGCCGGTCTACGGGCTGGCGAAGCTGATCCAGTTCGCGCTGCCGGCGGTCTGGGTCTTCGGGGCCGAGCGCCGCCACGCAGCGCAGGCGGCGCGGGCGCGATCCGCGGGCGGGGGGACCGGTGCCGCCCGCCCCGCGCAGGGCGCACCGCGCGGCGAAGACAGCCGCCGTCCCGGCGCCCGCCCGGGGATCGGGAGCCGGGATCGTTCCGGGCCTGCTCTTCGGCGCGGCGGCTTCGGCGCTCATCCTGCTGCTCTACTTCGCGCTCCTGCGGGGAACGGCGCTGCTCGGCCCGGGGCCGGCGGAGATCCGCGCGAAGGTCGGGCAGCTGGGCCTCGCGACGCCCGCGCGATACCTCGCGCTCGCGCTGTTCTACTCGCTCGCCCACTCGGGGCTCGAGGAGTACTACTGGCGGTGGTTCGTGTTCGGCCGGCCTGCGGCGGCGATTCCCGGAGCGGGCCGCGATCGCGCTCTCGAGCCTCGCCTTCACGGCCCACCATGTCATCGTTCTCGCCTTCTATTTCCGCGGCGCCTGGTGGATGACGCTGCTCGCGTCCACGGCCGTCTTCGTGGGCGGAGCGGCATGGTCGCGGATCTACGGGAGAAGCGGATCGCTCGCGGGACCGTGGCTCAGCCACCTGCTGGTGGACGCGGCCCTGATGAGCGTCGGGTACGACATGCTCTGGCCTGTGAGCTGAAGAGGAGAGGGGGCCTGTCCGGCGCTCAGACGCGGCCGAGCAGCCAGGAGATCAGCACGACCACGAGGGCGATGACGATGCCGACCACGTAGAGAGGAGAGATGATCCGCGGGGACGGCTCCTCCTTCTTCGGCGGGCGGCGGCGCGAGCGGGTCAGTTTCTCGACCTCGTCGGCGCGCATCGCCTCCGGACGCCGCGTCTTCGCGCCGCGGCCGGCGCCGGGCTCCTTCGCGGGCGCGGGAGGAGAAGCGGCGCCGGGCGAGGGGGGCGCGGCGGGCAGGGACTCGTCGGGCTCGCCGTCGAGCTCGAGCACGCCCGGCTCCTCGACGCCCGTCGAGGGGCCGGTGCCCGTGATGCCGCGCTCCGCGAACATCGGAGTATCCGGGAGGATGTCGTCGAGCACCGACATGATCTCCCGCTCGGCATCCTCGTCATCGTCCGGCGGCGGGTGACTCGCGCGGCCCGCGGGGAAGGGGATCACCTCGCCCCGCTTCCCGGGATGCGCGGAAACCGGGGCGCCTCCGCCGCGGGCGACGGCGACGGCCTTCGCCGTGCTGCCGGGAGGCACGAGGCGCTGGACGATCTCGAGGATCGTCTCGGGCGGGCACGGCTTCTCGATGTACTCGTCGCAGCCGTGCACGTGCATCGCCTGCATGCGGTACTTGCGTCCCTTGTAGACCGCCGTCGTGATGATGACCGGGATCGCCTTCCCCTCGGGGGTCTTCTTGATCTCCTGGCAGACCTCGAAGCCGTGCTTCTTCGGGATCATCGCCTCGAGAAGGACCAGGTCGGGCTTGTTCTGCCGGAACGCGGTCAGCGCGGCGACCCCGTCCTTCGCGGTTTCGACCTGGTAGCCGCTCTCGGTGAACAGGTCCTCGAGCTTCTTGAGAGCCCTGGGGTCGTAATCGACGAGGAGGATTCGGGGCAGGCCGGTCATATCAGTATTGTGGCGCGATTCGGGACCGCGACGGGAGATAAAGATAATCCCCGGTTGTCAGATCGGCAAGCCCGGCGCCCTGGGGACCCGCAAGGCCTTCCGTTGCTTGTCATTCAGGGAGCAGGAGCGGGGCCCTCCCGGCGCAGATGCAGCCGACGAGCGCCTTCGGCGCTTCGCGGCTGATAGCGCGCACGACGACCTGCCCTAGAATCAGGCCGTGCTCCCCACCCGGCCTCCGGCTCCCGAGCTCCGCGATCGCTACGTCGAGGCGACCGAGTCCGCCTCCCTCTCCTGGGAGGATGGAATGGCCGGGCTGCAGCTCGGCCGGCGCGCCGGGACGGGGGTCCGGTGGAGCTCCCCGGGGAGGGGAGGTCCGGTTCCAGCTCCCACGACGACCCCCGGGGAGACCTCACCCCCGGAGCGGCTCCCGACGACTGGCCCGGCCCGGAGGTGGACGGCGCGCTCGCCTTTCTCGAGGAGGCGGCCGGCGCCGCCCGGAGCGCGGCGGGCGATGCGTCGTTGAATCTCCGCGCGTCCGTCCAGCTGTACAGGCAGACGATGCAGTGGGAGGGCGGGGGGAGAGCGGCCGGGGACCGGCGCGAGGGAGCGAGGATCGAGCTGCGCGCCTCGCTCCGCGGAGGACGCCCCGCCGCGCGGCGCGTCGCGGCCGGCTCGATCGCCGCGCTGCGGGGCAGGCTCGCCGCGCGCGGAGCTGGGCCGCGGCCTCGGGGAGAGCGCGCGACACCGCCTCGACGCGCCGTGGGCGCCGCGCGGCGCGATGACGGTGATCTTCGCCGCCGGCGCCTGCGGGCCCCTGGTTCATGAGCTCGGGCACCTGTTCGAGGAGGAGGCAGCAGGCGGCCCCGGTCCCATGGCACCGGACGGGGCGCGGCTCGCGGGGGACGGAATCACGCTCGTGGATGATCCGGCGGCCTGCGCCGGCCGGGGCGCCTACGCGATCGATGACGAGGGAAACGGGACGCGCGCCGCGTTCCTCCTGCGCGCAGGGATCGTGGCGGGGAGAATCGGGGCCGCGCTCCCGGGTCCGGACGGGCACGCGCGCCGCAGCTCGTACCGCGACCTCCCCTTCCCCGGATGGCCTGCACCTGGCTCGCGGCGGGAGGGGACGATCCGGCCGGGATCGTGAGCGGGACCCGCGACGGGATCCTGGTTCGCTCCCTTCGCGGCGGCAGCGTCGATCCGGCCACGCGGCGGATCGTGCTGCTCGTGGAGGAGGCTGTCCGCGTGGAAGGAGGAAGGGAAACCTCGCCCGTCGCGGAATGCCTCCTGTCGGCGCCAGGCGGAGGAGCTGCTCGGCAACGTCGATGCGATCGGCGGCGATCTGCAGTTCGATTTCGGCGTCGGGGACTGCCTCAAGGCGGGTCAGCCCCTGCCGGTCCGGACCGGGATGCCGACGATCCGGGTTCGCTCGATCTCGGTGGTGGCGCCGTGACGCGCAGCGGCGACCGCCCGGCCGGCGCCGGGAGCCGCGGCCTCGGCGCGGCCCTGGAGTCGCTCCCGGAGGCCGCCCTGGCGGCCGCCCGCGACGCCGGGGCGGAAGCGGCCGAGGTCTTCCTGAAGGAGGCCCGCTCGCTGGCGTGCCACTTCGGCCCGGAGGGGGTACGCTCGTTCGAGCGGCGCGAGGAGAGCGGGGTCGCGCTGCGCGCCTGGTACGACGGCGGCCGCCAAGGGTTCGTCCACTCGGACGGCGCCTCGGCGCCGCTCGCCCGCGCCCTCGCGGAGGCAGCGCGGCGGTGCGCTTCGCGCCACCCCGGCGGGAGCATGCCGCGCCTTCCGTAGCGCGCTCCGCCCGGCTCCCGGCTCCGCGGACGAGAACCCGCGCCCGGCGACGGGCGGCGCGGGTCGGCCGCGCCGCGCCGGCCGCGCCGGACCGCCCGCCCGGACAGGCCGGGGAGGACGGCCGGAGGCTGGACGGCGCGCGCCCGAAGAGGCGATCCGCGCGACCGTGGCAGACCCTCCTCGGCGGGATGCGCGGGGCGGCATCCTGCGGGTGCCGCCTTCACGGCGGCGTCATCGACGCGGGCATCCTGGAGCCGCGTGGCGAACAGCGCGGGCGCGGCGCCTCGTTCGGCCGGAGGATCGCGCGGGTCAGCCTGAGCCTCTCCGCGGAGCGCGGGGCGGGCCGGGATCGCGCGGGCGAAGAGGCGCCGCTCGAGACCGCCTGGTACGCGGCGGAAGGGGAGACGCTCGGTTCCTTCGACGCGGGGCGGCTGATCGAGGAGGCGGCGCGGCGGGCGGATCTTTCCCGCGCCGGCGCGCCGCGCGAGGCGCGCGAGGTCAGGCTCCTGCTCGATCCGGCGGCGGCCGCCGTCTGGGTGCGGGAGCTCGCCGCCTGCCTTTCGTCCCGGATCGGCCCGGCTGACAGGCGGGGCCCGCTGCGAGGGGCTCGACATCCTCGACGACCCGGCGCCTCCCGCGATCGACGGGGAAGGCCGCGCCGCGGTCCGTCGCGCCCTCGTCCTGAGCGGGCTGCCTGTCCCGGGCGGCGGGGGCCCGGAGCCGGCGCGCCGCGATTCCTACCGCGACCTGCCCGTCCCGGGGCCGATGCGGCTGAGGGTCGCTCCGGGAGCGGCGTCGCGGGAGGACCTGGTGCGCGAGCTGGGGCGCGGCCTGTGGGTGACGGCGCTGGCGCCCCGCTCCTCGCCCGGGTCCGCGCTCTTCGTCGCGCAGGTCCGGGGCGCATGGATCGAGGGGGGAAGCCGGTGGGCTCCCGTGGCGCGCGCGCTGCTCCTGCTGCCGGCGGAGGGGATCCTCGCGCGGGTCCTCGCGCGAGGCGCCGACCCGCGGCTCGACGAGGCCGCCCTGCCCGTCATCACCCCGTCGCTGCTTCTCGCCGGAGCCGAGCTCGTCGCGATGTGACCCGGTCGCCAGCCAGGCCTCACGGGGGCACTTGAGCGGCGTCACGGGGCCGCTCACGCATGTGCTGGTCACTGAACAACCCGCGGGGCACCGCGCCTAGTCCTGCCGGACGCTTCGGCGGCCGCGGCGGCCCTCAGGATCGCCGAGGCGTCCGACCAGCGGGGCAGCCGCTCCAGGGCTTCGAACGCCGACTCCCAGGTCGGCTCGATGTAGGTGAGATACCCGTGCTTGCCCCGCTCCCGCGACTGGTACGCGAAGGTGCCGATCGCCTTGAGGTTCCGCTGCAGCGCCACGATGTCGAACCGCTCGCGGAAGCCGGCCTCGTCCCCCCACGAGGCCGGGGCTCTGCCCGGCGAACGCGGCGAACAGGCGCGCGTGCAGCTCCCCGGGAAACCGCACGTACGAGTCACGCAGGAGCGACGCGAGATCGTAGGCCGCGGGGCCGAGCCGCGCATCCTGGAAGTCCACGAGGCGGAGCCTGCGGCCCTGCACGAGGAGGTTCCGCGAATGAAAGTCCCGGTGACAGAGGACCCACGGGGGCGCGGCCGCCTCGCTCGCGAGCGAGGCGAGAAAATCGTCGAGCAGGCGCCATTCGCGCGGGCCGAACCGCAGGTCCCGCAGCCCCTCGATGTAATGCTCCCGGAAGAACCGCAGCTCGAACAGGAAACGATCGGCGTCGAGGGCCGACGTCGCGGATGGATGGCTCGGCGGCAGGCGGCGGGTCCCCTCGTCCTGCAGCTGCAGGATGATCGCCACCGCGTCTTCGTAGTGGCGCTCGAGCCGCTCGAGCCGCGCCCGTCCCGTCCCCGGCCCGGTCCGCGGACGGGGCCTGGGCCCCGCTGTCCCAGTGCCCCCAGGCGCCCGAGGCGAGTCCCAACGAGCCGGCGAGATCCTGCAGCAGAAGGTCGCCGAGATCCTCGTAGAAGAGCAGCCCGGCTTCGGGCAGGGAGGCCAGCAGATGCGGGACGGGGCAGCCCAGCGACTCGAGGTAGGAGCCGACGAGGAGCTGCGGGTGAGAGGAAGGATCGATCGGCCCGTCGAGGACCATCGCCACGGTCGAACCGCCCCCCGCCAGCCGGAGCCGGACGAACCGGCGCGTCGAGGCGTCCCCGGAGAGCGGCTCGGCGGCGACGATGCTCCCGAACTCCTTCGAGGCGAGCGCCGGGATCCGCTCGAGGACAGCGGATACCTGGTGGCGCTCACCTCGCCCCCCCCGGTTCGAGCGACCCGACCCTAGTTGGAAAGGGGCCTGAGGATGTACCCCTGCCAGGACCTTTGCGAGGAGCCGGGGGCCTTGATCGCGGCGTCCCCCTTGCCGACCGCGCAGCGGAAGAGCCGCGTGTTCGGCGGGGCCTGGATGCCGGGGCCGAGAACCACTCGATCGAGATCGCTTCCATCGCCGACGACGGCGCCGTCGAGGAGGACCGAGTCAGTCAGACGGACGTTGGCGCCGACGCGGCAGCGAGGTCCGATGACGACGCCCCCGTCGAAGGTCGCGCCCGAGGAGACCTGCGCCGTCGGGTCGATGAGGACCTGCCAGCGGTCGCCCGCGAGGAACCCGGGGGCCAAGAGCATTCCCTGCCCCCTGGAGCTGGCGGCCTTGAGATCGTCGTAAGGGAGTAGCTTCTGCAGGCCCTCGAGCCCCTTGTGCAGGGTCTCGATGTGGCCGAGAAGGAACCGCTCCGGTGTGCCGAATTCCCACCAGTACCCTTCGTGCAGAACGGCGCCCAGCTTCCCCTCCTGCACGATCGGCATGTAGAGGTCCCGCACGAGATCGCTGCGCCGGCCCGCGGGGATCCGGTCCAGGACCGCGGGCTCGAGGATCTGAAGCCCGGCGAACTCGAAGGGCCCCGTTTCGTCCATCGAGACCGGGCGGGGAATCGGGCGCGTCGGGTTTCGGGGCGCCGCGAAGTCGCGGGGGACGTCGGGGCCGGATGGAGCGAGAGGACCCGCCCGCTCTTCGGCTCCCGCTTCACCACGCCCGCGAAGTGCTTGCCGGGCGGCGTAAGGACGAGGGTCCCGAGCCTGCCCGACTTGCGGTGCGCCTGGACCACGGCGTCGAGGTCGATGTCGGACATGAAGTCCGAGTTGATGACGACGAAAGTCTCGTCACGAAATCCTTCCGCCGCGCGGCGCAGGCCGCCTGCCGTGCCGAGGATCTCGGTTTCGTCCGAGTAGCGGATGACCGTGTCGGGAGGCGTCTGGCCGAGCAGGGCCAGCGCGATGGTTTCCGGGAAACGGTGCCGGTTGATGACGACATCGTGCACGCCGTGGTGCGCGAGGTACTGCAGCGCTCTCAGAACGAGAGGGCGGTTGAAAACCGAGAGCGAGACCTTGGAGCGGTCGGTCGTCAGGGGGTGGAGCCTCTCGCCGAGGCCCGCCGCGAGGATCATCGCCTTCATGAGACCGGCTCCGCGGGGAACACCATGTCGCCCGGCTGCAGACCCCGTTCGGCGCACCACCGCTCGAACAGCCCGCGATAGGTGGCGGTGATGTAGTCGGCGGAGGCGCGCCCGAGGCGTCTCGCCAGCTCGTCGATCGATCCGGCCGGCCCTTCGAGCTCGAGAAAGTTCCCGACAGGCGTCTCGTCGACGCTGACCGTCACCTCTCCTCGCGCCAGGATCGTCCGATACTTCACGTAGCGCCACATGCGCCGGAACCCGGCCGATTCGAGGACCTGCAAGAGCGCGCCCGGCTCCGGGACGGACATCTCGATCTCCCTGCGGACCTTGAACCCCCCGGGGCCGGGAGCGGGTTCCTTGTAGGTCAGGGTCGCCGTGTCTGCGTAGAGTCTCAGGCGGAGCATCGCACCTCGCGCTCGAAGCTCCCCCACGCTGACATCGAGCAGGATATTGTCCTCGAAGCTGCGTGGGCTGACCACGCGCGCACCGAGCTGCTGCAGCCGGCGCACTTCCAGTCCTGGGGCCGATCGCCAGCTTGATCTCGACCTCAATCATGCCCGGACACACAAGGCCCCGCAAAAAATGACTATACGCCCCGCCCCGCCCGTTGTCCATTTTCCCCTTCCTCGGTGAATACACCGCACGCTTTCGCAACCGTTTTGTGCATTGTCTTGACACTCGCGAGCCATGACCGATAGAGTCAGCCGATCCGTACGGAGGAATGCTATGAAGGCGAAGAGATTTGGGGTGGTCGGCGCGGCCGCCCTCGCGATCGTTCTCGGCTCGTTCCTACCCGCCCTGGCCGCCGAGCAGAGCGAGTGGGACTGGAACTTCAACCTCTTCCTGGGGCAGAGGGGCGTCGGGGCGGACTGGCGGCCCTATGAGACCTACACGGCCTACGGACTCGAATCGAGCTGGGGCAAGAGGGACCAGCCGGTCCTTTTCGCCTGGGACGTGTTCTATTCCGACGACACGGTCTCCGACTCGGGAACCGAACAGGATCTGACCAGCAGCACCTGGGCCTACTCGCCGGGCCTGCGGAAATTCTGGGTCATCAAGAAGCGGATGATTCCGTACTTCGGACTCGGGGTGACCTACGCCACGGCCGATTACCAGTGGGTCGACGGGAATAACGTCATGGTCGATTCCGACCACTCCTGGGGCTTCTGGCTGGGCGGCGGATTCATGTTCCGCGCAGGGTCGCACCTCAACCTGGGAGTCGCGGCCCGTTTCGAAGCGATCCGGCCCTTCTCGATCGCAGGGGACAGCCGGAACGGGAACGCCACCACTCTCGGCCTGGTGGTCGGCTGGGGCGCCAAGACCGAATCGGGCAAGTGATCGTCCGATGAAAGGCCGGCGTCTGGGTGCGCCGGCCGGGCCCGCGAAAGACGGGCGCCTGAGGAGGGGAGCCGGAGCGCGAGCGTGAACCAGGTCGCCATTACGGGAATCGGTCCCGTCACCTCGATCGGAATCGGAAAGGCCGCGTTCTGGGAAGCGGCGACGGCCGGCCGCTCCGGGCGAGGGCGCTCGACTGGCCCGCCGAGGTCCTCGCGACGATCACCTCGCGGATCGGGGCCCCCGTCGAAGCGTTCGATCCCACGCACTACGGCATCCCCGCCAAGGATCTCGAGATTCTCGATCCCGCGAGCCAGTTCGCGCTCGCGGCCGTGCACCTCGCGCTGGAGGATGCCGACCTGTCCGTCTCGGTCGTGGACCGGAAGAAGGGACGGACCCGCATCGACCAGGTCGATCCGTCCCGGCTGGCGGTCGTTCTGGGGACCGGGATCGGAGGGGTCTCCACGATCGAGACCAGCCACCGGAACTGGACGACCACCTACGACCGGGGCCGCTGCAAGCGCTATTCGCTGCCGATGCTGATCCCGAACGCGCCGGCGGCTCAGATCGCGATCCGCTACGGGGCGGAGGGGGAATGCAAGGCGGTCACGACCGCCTGCGCGGCCGGGACCATGGCGACCGGGGACGCATGGCGGCTCCTGGCGGCGGGCGACGCGGACGTCGTCATCACGGGAGGGACCGAGGCCTTGCTGACCGGCAGCCGGGGGTACCCGCTCATGGGGTTCGATCTGCTCCGGACCCTCACGACCCGCAACGACGCCCCGCAGAAGGCGAGCCGTCCCTGGGACAGGGAACGCGACGGGTTCCTCCTTGGCGAGGGGGCCTGCGTCCTGATTCTGGAGAGGATGGACTTCGCGAAGGCGCGCGGGGCGAAGGTCTACGCCGAGGTGGCCGGCTACGCGACCAACTGCGACGCCTTCAGCATCATGATGCTCGAGCCCGAGGGGCGGAAGATCGCGGACCTGATGCGGGCCCTGCTGGCGCGGACCGGGCACGCGCCCGGGGACATCGACTACATCAACGCCCACGGCACCTCGACGATCCCGAACGACCGGCTCGAGACCAAGGTGATCAAGGAGGTTTTCGGCGCGCGGGCGGCCGGGATCGCCATCTCCTCCACCAAGTCCCTGACCGGTCACGCCATCGGCGCCTCGGGCGCCATCGAGGCGGCGGCGACCGCGATGACGATCGCCACGGGGGTGATCCACCCGACGATCAACCTCGACAACCCCGACCCCGAGTGCGATCTCGACTATGTGCCGCACAGGGCCCGCCGGTCCGCGTACGCGCCGCCATTTCGACCTCCTACGGCTTCGGCGGGCACAACGGCGCGCTCCTGCTGCGGAAGGTCTGACCCCCGCCCCCGACCCTGCGGACTGCCCCGGCCAGCGCGGCGGGGGAACCGGCGCGCCGCCCCTCCGCCGGGCGGGCATGGCCCCCCGCCCGGAGGTCAGTGGACGAGGGGAATCATGCCGGCGAGCTCGTAGCGGATCGCCGCGTCGAGCTTGTTCTCGATCTGGAAGAACCGGACGGTCTTCTTGAGCGGGATGATTTTCTGGAACTTCTTCATGTACTTCTTGCGGACGGCGAGCTCGTCCTCCTGGATCGAGACCCACCGGCCCATCAGCGCCCCGGCCTGGGCGTCGGAAAGAGTTGTCACGGCTCGCGGTGTAGTCGGTGATCAACTTGACCAGGCGGTCGCCCACGTGGGCCATCTCGACCCTGTAGTCGCGGTACATCACCCAGAAGGCGATGCTCTCGTCCTCGGTGAGGTCGAGGTTCGCCGCGACGACCTTCTGGCGGTCCTGCTGCAGCTCCGCGCGCGTCAGCTGGATGTCGGTGCCGGTCTGCGCCAGGGCCGCGGTGGCCAGGGCGATCGCGAAGAGAACAGCGCACGCAACCCGGAATGTCCTCATGCTCATCAGGAGCCTCCCGCGCGGGACGCGCGCGGTGCTGATCCGCGCGCCAACTCCAGCGCCGTGGTTTCGTTCATGGATTCGGGACCTTACTCGGTCCCGCACACGACGCAGCGGTTGACCTTGAACTGCCAGTTCACCAGGTTGCTGTCGAGCGCCATGGGGAACGTGAACATGTAGACCGTGCTGGCGCTTCCGGACACCTTCCGCCAGTCGCGGCGGGTCGTCGTGATCTGCTCGCCGTTGAACAGCGACTCGGTCGTCACGAGATCGACATACACCAGGCCGCAATCGGCGGACGAGGTGATTTCCACGCGGAACACCTTGTCCAGGTGGTCCGTGTACCGCTTGTCCGTGCCCGGGGTGCCCTGGACCGTGGCGTTGCAGGGCACGGCGGCCGAGGCGGCCGTCACCGCCCCAGCGAGGAGCATCACGAGCGCCGCGGCAAGGACCAGACGGGCTCGAAGGGATGGGAATCGTTTCATTGCGCCCTCCATTCTGGGGAGAGTCTAAGGCCGGCGGGCGGTCCGGGCAAAGAGGGGCGTGACGCTTTCCCGGGGCGGGGGCTCAGCCGCTTCTCCCGCCGCCGGTGATGAGGCGCGCTCCGCGCTGGCCCGTGACGTAGGCCCAGGCCCATTCGAACATGACGGCGAAGCGGTTGCGGAACCCGATCAGGAAGAACACGTGCACGAGGCTCCAGGCGAGCCAGGCCGGGTACCCGGAGAGCCGCAGCCACCCGAAGTCGGCCACCGCCGCCGCCCTCCCGATCGTCGCGAGTCTGCCCCTGTCGCGGTAGCGGAAGGGACGCGTCGGCTCGCCGCGCAGCGAGCGGAGGAGGTTGGCCGCCGCCGAGCGGCCCTGCTGCACGGCGACGGGCGCGAGTCCCGGGAGCGGCCGGTCTCCCTGGTGGGTGAACGCGGCGAGGTCGCCGATCACGAACGCCTCGGGGTGACCCGGAACGGTCAGGTCCGCCTCGACGAGGACCCGGCCCGCGTGATCGAGCGGGACCCCGAGCGAGCGCGCGAGGGGGGAGGCGGCGACACCGGCGGCCCACAGGACCGTCCTCGTCGCGATCCACTCCGAGCCCGGGCTGCCGCTGCCGGCCCCCCGGCGCAGGCGCACGCCGCGCCCCGGGGTGATCTCCTCCAGGGTGCAGGAGGTCTTCACCTCGACGCCGAGTCGCTGAAGCTGGGCCTGTGCCTTCCCGGACAGGGCCGCCGGCCAGCTTCCGAGCACCCGCTCACCCGCCTCGACGAGGATCACCTGCGCCGCGGCCGGGTCGAAGGCGCGGAAATCGCGGGCGAGCGTTCGCCGCGCGATCTCGGCGAAGGCGCCGGCCATCTCGACGCCGGTCGGCCCCCCTCCGATCACGACGAACGTGAGCCAGGCGCGCCGCGCGGTCTCGTCCTCCGTCCGCTCGGCCTCCTCGAAGGCCAGCAGGACCCGGCGGCGGACCTCGAGAGCGTCCTCGAGGCTTTTCAGGCCGGGCGCGAGCGGCTCCCACTCCTCCCTGCCGAAGTAGGAATGGCTCGCGCCGGCGGCCAGGATCAAGCGGTCGTAGGGCAGCTCCCCGCCTTCCAGGACGACCCGCCGGTTCGTCAGGTCGACGGACAGGACCTCCGCGAGGAGCACCTCGGTGTTCCGCTGGCTGCGAAGCGCGGCGCGGATCGGGTACGCGATGTCGCCGGGGGAGAGGGCGGCTGCCGCCACCTGGTACAGGAGCGGCTGGAAGAGGTGGTAATTGCGCCTGTCGAGGAGCGTGACGTGGACGGGGGCCTTGCCGAGCCGGCGCGCGGCGGTCAGACCTCCGAAGCCGCCCCCGATGATCACGACGCGCGGGAGCTCCCCGGGAGCGCGGTCGGCGACCTTCCCGGGTCGGGTCATCGCTCGGTGCCCTCTTCGCCCGGAAGGGAGCGGGGGAGGAGCCCGGTTTCGGGCGAGAGGCGGTTCGATCGGCTCATGTGTGGCGCGTCCCCCCAGGTCCGGGCCGGCGCGCGGCGGGGAAGGCCCGGCGAGAAACCGGCCGGGGCCAACGATACTCCAATCGGCGTCAGTTTTACGGGCTTCCAGGGGTGACAGGGCGTAAAATTACAGCCCGGTCGGGCGTCGGCCGGGGTGCCACCGCGGGAAGGGGCGGGCCGCGGCGGGTTCGTGTGACCATTCCACAAGGCCGATTCCGAGGACCTGAATGCGTATATCTCCGCTCCGCCGGATGCGATGCTCACGCGCCGCCCTGGGCGCCTCCGCGCTGCTCGTGGCGATCTTCGCTGTCGGTGGATCGGTCCTGGCGGCCCCCGCCCGTCCCCTGGACGAATCGGCCGTGCGAAGCGCGATGCTCCTCACCTACGTCCACGGCGTCGATGAGTCGCTCGCGGGCGAGGTTCTCGGCGAGGGCGCCGTGCCCATCCTGCGCCGGCTCCTGGCCGAGCCCGGGTTTCCCCGGCGGGACAACGTCGTGGCGTTCCTCGCGCAGCTGGACAGGGGAGAAGGGGTGCCCGCGCTGCTCGAGCTGATGGCGGCTCCGCCCGCGCCCCTCGCAGCGCCGGAGGAGGACCGCGCCCTGCTGATGGCGCCGCAGGCCCTGGGGCAGATCGCGCGCCACGGCGGCGCCGCCGGCCTGGAGGCCCTGATGCGTCTGACCTCTCCGGGCGGGGACGCGGCGCTCCTCGTGCGGCCTCCGGCGGGAGGCCTCGACGCGGCCTCGCTGCGGGCCGACCTGCTCGAGATGGCGTTTCGGGGCCTCGCCCTGAGCGGCGCGCCGCAGGCGCGCGGGCGGCTCGAAGCGATCGCGCAGGGGAGCCTCGTCCTGGACGGTCGGGGCCGGGACCTCCGGGCTTCCGCGCGCGAGGCCCTCGGGGCTCTCGACGGACTTCAGGCCAGCCCCCGGCCGGGCTCGCCGGGTGCGGCGGCCGCGACGGGGGGCGGTCCGGCGGCTGCAACGGGCGCGGGAGCGACGCCGACCACGGCGGCCCCGGGCAATCGCCGCGTCCATGACGGCGCCCCGGAGGCGCAGGCCCCTGCCGCGTCCGCGACGGAGGAGCGGGGATCAGGCGCGCAGCCTCGCGCCGAAGCGGATGCGGAGGGCGCGGGCGTCGCGGCGCCGGGCGTCGCGCCCGCTCCGGGCACCCAGTCCGTCGAGTTCACGGACTCGCAGTCGCGCAGCCACCTGTCCCGCCTCACCTGGTCGAACCACCCGGACGTCACCTCGCCCATGGACGCGGTGAGGCTGCGATCGGTCCTCACGACGGCGGCGATCGGCGCCGCCCGCGAGGACTACTCCGAGGATGTCGCCTGCTGCATCGGCGTCGAGCCCCAGGGATCGGCGCTGACCTTCGGCGGGCACGGCGACGGGCTCGACATCATCGGGACCGACGCGGAGCTGAATGCCGTCCTGGACGATCCGACCTCGCGCGTGCACGTGGTGCGGGCGATCAACTGGTGCGGGGGGACCAGCTTCAACATCATCGGGTGCGCGTGGGTGGGCGGCTACGGGATGGCGGTGGTCCGGATGTCGAGCCTCAGCGGCGAGGCGATCCTCTGGATCCACGAGTACGGGCACAACGTCGGCCTGGGGCACCACCCGGACATCCGCCACATCATGTACGCGACCAACGCCACAAGCAATTTCGGTCTGGAGCAGTCCGAGTGCGATCAGTACCACTTCCCGTCGAGCGGGTCGGGGACCCCCCCGGCCGACACGGGGGTCTGCTCCGACAACGACCACGACAAGGTGATGGACAACGTGGACAACTGCACCGCGGTGTCCAACTTCAGCCAGGCGAACACCGACGGGGACAGCCTCGGCGACGCGTGCGACGCCTGCCCCGCGGACCCGCTCAACGACGCCGACAGCGACCTTGTCTGCGACAGCTCCGACAACTGCCTCTACCTGGCGAACCCCGACCAGGTGAACCACGACGGCGACCGCTTCGGCGATCCGTGCGATCCGTGCCCGTACGACTTCTGGAACGACCGCGACGGGGACCTGCTCTGCGCGAACGTGGACAACTGCCCGGACGTGGCGAACGCCGGGCAGCAGGATGCCGACGCGGACCAGATCGGGGACGATTGCGACCACTGCCCGCTCGACCCGACGAACGACGACCCGGACGGGGACTTCGTCTGCGGGCCGGTGGACAACTGCCGGCTCGTCGCGAATCCCTCCCAGTCGGACTGGGACCTGGACACGCTCGGCGACGCCTGCGATCCGGATCGGGAGGGAGACGGCGTTCTGAACGTCGCCGACAACTGCCCCGACGATCTGAACAGCGGGCAGGAGGACCGGGACGGCGACCACATTGGCGACGCCTGCGACCACCTCCTCACGGTGGACGACAACGGCCCGGCCCAGTTCGCGACGATCCAGGCGGCGATCAACGCCGCCTTCCCCGGGGACATCGTCCTGGTCCGGCCGGGGTACTACCGGGAGAACATCGTCCTGAAGTCCGACGTGGACGTCCTCGGGACGGACCCCGCGCTCACCACGATCGACGGGCTCGCGAGCCCCGGCAACAGCACCGTGACGATCGCGAACGTGAGGGGGGCGTCCGGTTCAGCGGCTTCACCGTGACGGGCGGAAGCGTGACCGCGCCCAGGAAGGGGGGCGGGATCAACATCTACGGCTCCGACGCCGTCGTGAGCGGGAACGTGGTCCGGAACAACTCCGCGAAGCAGGGAGGCGGCATCTTCGTGGCGGGCGATCCGGCGTTCACCGACCCGGCCCTTCCGTCGATCACGAACAACGTGATCGTCGGCAACACCGCCTCGGGGCGAGGCGGCGGGCTTGCCGTGTTCTACGGAGCCGGGACGGCCAGGGTCCGCCACAACACGATCGCGGGCAACACGAGCGCCTCGGGCGGGGCGGGGATCTCGGTCGTTTCCTCCGAGGCCTTCGAGGTCGCGGCCAACATCGTGAGCGACAACTCCTCCACCTCGGGAGGCGGCAACGGGATCACCCTGCAATCCACGGCGGCCTGGAACATCCACGACAACGACATGTACGGCAACCTGGGGGGGAACTACGCGGGCCTGCCCGACCAGACGGGCCTGAACGGGAACATCTCGGCGGCCCCCGCGTTCGTGTCCCCCGCGACGCTCGACTACTCTCTCTCGGCCGGCTCGCCCGCGATCGACGTGGGACCTTCGCAAGGGGACCCCGCGCGCGACTTCAGGGGAACCCCAAGACCCCTGGAGGGGAACGGCGCGCCGCCCGCGCGCTCCGACATGGGCGCGATCGAGTTCGCCGCCGCTGACGCGGACGGGGACGGCGTTCCGAACGGCTCCGACAGATGCCCCTATGTCGCAGACCCCTCCCAGGCGGACGCGGATGGGGACGGCGTCGGCGATGCGTGCGACAACTGCCAGGCGCGGGCGAACGCCGCGCAGCCGGACGCCGACGGGGACGGCGTCGGCGACGTCTGCGACAACTGCCCGGCGGCGCCGAACGCCGACCAGGCCCCGAGCGGGACGCCGGGCGTCGGCGCCGCCTGCTACGACAGCGACGGGGACGGGGCGGCAGACCCGCTCGATTGCGCCCCGGGGGATCCCTCCGCGCGCTCGGCGCCCGCCGAGGTGTCGGACCTGCGCGTCGCCGGCGCGCCGGACACGACGGTGTCGTGGAGCGACCAGCAGCCGGCCGCGGGAACCTCGACGATCTACGACGTTGCGGGCGGGACGATCCTCGCTCTCCGGTCGCAGCGGTTCACGGGGACGAGCTGCCTCGCCGCGAACCAGCCCGCGGCCGGATGGATCGATCCCCGGCCGGTCGCGACGCCGGGAGACGGGTTCTTCTACCTCGCCCGCGCGACGAACGCATGCGGGGAGGGGACCTACGGCCGGGGCAGGAACAGCGGCAGCCCCGATCCCCGCGAGCTGCTCGACCAGCCCGCCTCGACTCCCTGCCCCTAGGAACCGCCGCCGCGGCGGCCCTGGCGTCGACGCTCGACGGATCCGCCCCGCCCCCCGTCCCGGGGACAGAGAACCGACGACTGCCGGCCCCGGGGACGGGCTCAGTCCCTGAGGAAGGAGTCGCCGAAGACCGGCCGACCCGCCAGCGCGACCCAGAAGGAGTAGCCGGCCAGCGCCGCGAAGACCCCGAGCGCCAGAAGTGTACCCGAGGCGTACCAGGCCGAGAAGTCCAGGGTCAGGGGGAACCCCGTCAGCAGGCCGCCGGCGGTCACGGCCGCGAGGAGCGCGACGAAGCCGTACCGGAACAGAACGAACAGCCAGATCGCCGGTATCAGCGCCGCGAACGCGATGCCGACGTAGACATTCCCCGAGGCGGCATCGGGCGCGGAAAGCAGGGTCCAGAGGACGATGAACCCTCCGATCG
Source organism: uncultured Acidobacteriota bacterium (assembly GCA_963747925.1). Classification (GTDB taxonomy): domain Bacteria; phylum Acidobacteriota; class Polarisedimenticolia; order QHYA01; family CAVVHA01; genus CAVVHA01. The sequence continues at coordinate 148,994 of CAVVHA010000008.1, read as the reverse complement.
CCAGCCCCTGCCGGCGCAGCAGGAGGCGCAGGAGCAGCAGGATGATCATGATGATGAGCGGGAAACCCAGGGATCCCGCGACGTCGAACAGGACGGCGAGCGACTGGCGGACGCCCGCCAGAACACGGATCTCGTTGTACCAGCTCGAAGCGAAGGCGGTGGGGCTCGGCGGGGTCAGGCCGAGCCAGCCGCGGGCCCAGGCAGCCGAGCTGCCCCAGGAGGACCAGGACCGTCCCGGCGAGCAGCCCGATCAGGACGTCGCGTCCGACGAGCGGGTCGCGGAACCGGCCGTTGAGAAGGCGGACCCAGGAAACGATCATCTGTGGCCAGAGCCGCCGCAGGTACGGTTCCAGGGCGACATAGAAGACCCAGAAGATACCGAAGCCGAACAGGCCCCACGCGATGTTCGTGAAGAAAAGGTCCAGCTCCGATTGATCGGGCACATGGTGGGTTCCGAAGAACCCGCCGATCATCCCGGTCGCGAACAGGTAGAACGCAACCCGGAAGGCTCCCTTCCGGTCGCCCCGTCCAAGGCGCAGATTCCGCCGCGCGAGGATGGCGCCGCCGATGAGGATCGCCAGGACCACCGAGGATGTTGACCGCCTGCTGGATCCGGGCTGAAACGCTTTGAGGTGAGGCCTCCATGCGGCCGGGCTTGTCCCAGGGGGCGATGATCTCGAAGTAGACCGGCCGGCCGCGGTAGGCGGCGGCCTCGATACGGTAGGGGATCCCGGGAGCGCCGGCGTCGGACCCCTCCCACGCCGCGCGACGGTCCACGAGGAAGGGAGGCGCCCATGCCGGCTCGGCGGCCCGGAAAGCCGCCGGGTCGAGCCCGGCCTCCCGGAAGAGCGGACTCCAGTCGGGGTCGGGCGAGGCTCCCGTCGACTCGTCCTTCTGGGGAGGCACCGACTCCAGGTGCCGGAGCCGCCCCTGGGCGTCGAGCAGGAGGCTCGTCATGCCGGAGACCAGCAGGGGTGGGTTCGAGAAATCCGACCGCGGAGCGCCTGTCCATCGGAATCAGGTAGCGCGGGCTCTGCCGGTACCAGAAAAGGAGGAGCGGCGGGGCCGGCCTGCCGAGAGCGTCCCAGCGCGAGGGTCCTTTATCGTGATCCCCGATGTACTCGAGGTAGTCCCCGTCCCAGCTGAATCCGTAGAGGCTGTCCACGGGCTTCTCCGGGAATCCCAGCCTCTCCAGCGTCTGCCGTGCCCGCTCCGCGAGGGCCTCGGGCGATTTCGGCGGGGAGACGATCCGCGAGATCTGGGTGCGGGACGAGAACAGGACGATCAGGATCGTGAGGACCGCGATCCCCGCGAGCGTGGCGATCGCGACGGACGATCGAAGCCCCCCGGCCGCGCCGGCCTCCGCCACGAGCTCGGGCGACGGGGTCTCGCCGGCTGCGAGCGCCGCGGCCAGCGGATCGCCGCCGGGCAGCGCCGCGGCGACCGCGAGGGCCGACGCGGGCCTGTCGCGCGGCTCCTTCTCGAGGCATCGCAGGATGACCCGCTCCACCACCGGGTCGAACCCGTCGACGAGGGTGGAGGGGTTCGTCGGCGTCGTCTCGGTCTGGAGGCGCTGCAGCTCGCCCATGCTGCCCGCCTTGAAGGCCGCCTGCCCCGTGAACAGCTCGTAGAGCACGAGGCCGAGCGAGTAGAGATCGCTCCGGACGGAGACGCTTCGTCCCGCGAGCTGCTCGGGGGCCATGTAGGCCGGCGTCCCGGCGCTCACTTCGGCCCCCGTGATCTCCTCCGCGAGCCCGGCCAGGCCGAAGTCGGTGATCCGGGCGCGCCCGCGCCCGTCGATCATGATGTTGGCCGGCTTGAGATCGCGGTGGAGGACCCCCTGGTCGTGGGCGGCGGCCAGCCCCGCGCACAGCTCGCGGGCGATCTGGACCGCCTTGTCCCGCGGCAGATGGCCGATCCGCCGCAGGAGCGTCGCGAGGTCCTCGCCGTCCACGTATTCCATGGAGAGGTAGTGATGCCCGTCCACCTCGCCGACGTCGTAGACGCGGCAGACGTTCGTGTGCGAGATCTGCCGCGCGATCTTGACCTCGTTCATGAACCGCTCGAGACGCCCTTCGTCCTTCTCGAGCGCCGCCGGGAGGAACTTGAGCGCGACGGCCTGGCCGAGCTTGAGGTCGTCGGCCCGGTAGACCTCGCCCATCCCGCCCCTGCCGAGCAGGCCGAGGATCCGGTAGCGCGCCGCCACGATCGTCCCGGGAAGGAACCGGCCCTGGTCGAGCGATCCTGAGAGGCGCGAGGCGGACGCCGCGTTCCTGGTCCTGCGGTGGGTCGCGGTGCGGCCCGACGTTTCCGTGCCGGGATCCTCGCCGGGGCCGTCGTTCAGGGAGGTCCGGGTCGGCGAGACGGAGGGGGCGACGAGCGCCGAGGCGCAGTTCGGACAGAATCGGCTCCCTTCCGGGGCCTGGCTGGAGCAGGAGGCGCAGATCGGCATCGGCAGAGACTGCCACAGACGGGAGCGCAGGGGAAAGCAGTCCATGGTGGTGCGCAGAGTGTTGACGATTCCCCTGATCACCGCTTCGCCTTCAATCTGGCGAGCTGCTCGCTTCAGGGCGGGCAGGCTCTGATGAAAGACCCGGACATCAAGTCGTTATTCTTCAGAGTCTTGCGGGCATCGGACGCCGCGATCTCAACAGGCTCCGCACCACGCATGGCCGGAGGGCCGCGGAGAGCGGGGAAGTGCGGGGGGCGCCGTGAGGCGCCCCCCTCGTTTAACGACGGGGAAGAGGACCGGCCGTGTCGGGGCAGGTAGAAGCTCTAAGGAAGGTGGTGGGAGCGCCACGGCGAGCGCGGCGCATGCGGAGGAGGTGCTGCGCGGTTGTACGAGTGGGCCAGCCGGTCAAAACCAGCCCTTCCCCAAGGTTAACCATCGATCAGTCCATCTGCTTTCTGAGGAACGTCGGGACATCGAGGTCGTTCTTCAGCGTCCGGTAGTTCGGGAGCCCGTCGTCGGGCACGTCGAGGGCGAAGGGGTCGCCGGAACGGCGCCTCGAGGAAGACGGTCGAGGAGGATCGCCGCGGCGCCTCGGGGGGGCGGGCGCCTCCGCCGCCAGGGCGGCGGCCTTCTCGCGTTCCTCCTCCTCGCGGCGGAACCCGGTGGCGATGACGGTGACCTTGATCTGGTCCTTCATCGACGGGTCGTACACCGTTCCCCAGATGATGTTCGCGTCCGGGTCGGCGGCGTCGTGGATGATGCTGGACGCCTCGGCCACCTCCTCGAGGGTGATGTCGGAGCCGCCCGTGATGTTGATGAGGACCCCCTTGGCGCCGTCGATCGAGGTGTCCTCGAGCAGGGGCGAGGAGATCGCGCGCTGGGCGGCCTCGATCGCCCGCCGCTCGCCGCTCGCCACGCCCGTGCCGAGCAGGGCCATCCCCATCCCGCGCATGATCGTGCGCACGTCGGCGAAGTCGAGGTTCACCTCGCCCGGGATCGTGATCAGGTCCGAGATCCCCTGGACGGCCTGCCGCAGGATGTCGTCGGCCATCAGCCAGGCCTGGGTGAGGGGCGTTCCCTTCTCGACCGTGTGCAGGAGCTTCTCGTTCGGGATGGCGAGGGCCGTGTCCACGACCTGCTTCAGCTCCGCGAGGCCCTTGTCGGCCTGGCTGCGCCGCCGCCGCCCCTCGAAGTTGAACGGCTTCGTCACGACGGCCACGACCAGCGCGCCCAGCTCGCTCGCGAGGTTCGCGATGACCGGGGCCGCCCCCGTGCCTGTCCCGCCGCCGAGGCCCGTCGTCACGAAGACCATGTCGGCCCCGTCGAGCAGCTCGATCAGCCGCTCGGTGTCCTCGAGGGCGGCCTGGCGGCCGATGTCGGGGTTCGCGCCGGCGCCGAGCCCCTTGGTGAGCTTCGCGCCGATCTGGACCTTCTTCGTGGCGCGGCAGGACTTCAGCGCCTGCATGTCCGTGTTGACCGCGATGAAGTCCACCCCGCCCAGCCCCTGGGCGATCATCCGGTTGACGGCGTTGCCGCCGCCCCCGCCGACGCCCACCACGCGGATCTTCGCGCCGGCGGACAGGTCCTCGGCGAGGTCCATCGTGAGGGAGGTCTGCAGTCCGGCCATGGCCGCCTTCGAGGCCCTGGCCGGCCTCACGACGTCCGGCGCCAGGTCGGTCATCTCGATCACGCGGTGTTCTCCCGTCTTCCTGGTCATCTCGTCCCCCTGCTAAAAGATCTGCCCGAACATCTCGCGCATGCGGCCGGCGAGGCGGGGAAAGAACGTTCCTTGGACAACTGCCCGCCGCTTGCCGGGCCTGTGCCTGGCCCCGTAGAGCACGAGCCCGATCGCGGTGCTGTACTGCGGACTGGCGACGACGTCGGCGAGCCCCCCGAAGCTGAGGGGCGTCGCCCGGCGGACGGGGAGGTCGAAGATCTGCTCGGCGATCTCGGGAACGCCCTCGAGAATCGAGCCCCCGCCCGTGAGGACCAGTCCCGCCGCGACGCTGCGGTCGTAGCCGGCCCTCTTGATCTCGTCCTGGATGAGGCTGAGCGATTCCTCCGCGCGCGGCTGGATGATCTCGCACAGCACCTGGCGCGACAGGACGCGCGGCTTGCGCCCCCCCATCGTCGGCACCTCGATCATCTCGTCGTCGCCGATCATGGCGGCGAGCGCGCAGCCGTACTTGATCTTGAGCTTCTCGGCCTCCGGGATCGGCGTGCGCACGCCGATCGCGATGTCGCTCGTGAAGTGGTCGCCGCCCGTCGGCAGGACCGACGTGTGGACGATCGAGCCGCGCTCGAAGATCGCGATGTCGGTCGTGCCGCCGCCGATGTCCACGAGGACGACGCCCATGTCCCGCTCGTCCTGCGTCAGGACCGCCTCGCTCGCGGCGAACTGCTCGAGGATCGTGTCCACGACCTCGATGCTGGCGCGGTTCGCGCAGTTGACGAGGGTCTGGATCGCGGAGACCGAGCCGGTGACGATGTGCACCAGCGCCTCCAGCCTCGATCCCGAGACGCCCACCGGGTCCCTGATGCCGTCCTGGTCGTCCACCACGAATTCCTGCGGGACGACGTGCAGGATCTCGTGGTCCTGCGGGATCGAGATCGCCTGGGCGGCCTCGATCACGCGGTTGACGTCCTCGCGGGTGACCGTCCGGTCGCGCCCGGCGATCGCGACCACGCCGCGGCTGTTGACCGACCGGATGTGCACGCCGGCGATCCCGACGTGCGCGCGGTCGATCGTCACGCCGGCCATCAGCTCGGCCTCCTCGACCGCCCGCTTGATGGACTCGACGCAGGACTCGAGGTTCACGACGACCCCCTTGCGGAGGCCCCTCGAAGGGCTGTGCCCGATCCCCACCACCATCGGCGGGCCCGCAACGCGGGTCTCCGCGACGATGCAGGTGACGTTCGAGGTTCCGATGTCCAGTCCCACGGTGTAGCGGTCGTCTTTGGTCATGCGCGCACCCATTCCATTCCTTCGAAGCCGATCACGGCTGTTGGTTTTCCTCGGTTGTTTCCGGCATCACGGCGATCCGCCCGCGGAACCGCAGGTCGACGCAGGCGATCCGGGCCGGCTCGTCCCGGCTTCCGACCGGGACCTGCCGACCGAGGAGCCCCTGGACCTCGGCCAGGTGGTCGAGGTTGCGCAGCGGCTCCTGGTTGTCGAGAAGGAGGACCGGCGAGCCGTCCGCGAGGTGGACGGCGAGGCGGTCGGGAACCGAAAGGTCGATCTCGGAGATCCTCTTCGCGAGGGCCGGCGCCGCCGCGGCGAGCGCGGCCACGGCCGAGGCGCCCTCGCGGATCCGGCGCACGGCGTCGGCGCGGGGCAGGGCCTCGATCCCGGTCAGGACGGGGAAGTCGTACGCCGCGAACTCGGGCCCGTACTCGGCGAGCCGGCGGCCGGTGCCGTCCACGAGCCAGGCCCGCCCCTCGAAGGAGGCGATCGCCGCGGGCTCGCGCTCCGTGACGGCGATCTCGACGGTGGAGGGAAGCGACTTCCGCACCGCGGCGTCGAGGACCCAGGGGCTGCGCAGCACCTCGCCGCGCAGGGCGTCGAGGTCCACGCGGAAGATGTTCCTGCCGACGGCGGGCGCCGCGAGCGCGAGCAGGTCGCCTGTCCTGGCGCGGTCGTTGCCGCGCACGGCGATCGTCTTCACCTCGAAGCGGGAGGAGGTGACCACGGAGAGGTAGGCCTGGCGGCCGATCACGACCACGGCGCCGACGACGGCGACCTGGACCGTGAGCAGCAGGATCCAGCGCAGCGCGCCGCGCCGCTGCCTGTGGCGCCGCACCGCGAGGTTGCCCGGGCGCCGCAGGTAGTGCTGGTCGCGCCGTTCCTCGAGCACCGTTCCTCCCGCGCTCACTCGTCGTCCCTCCAGATCACGACCTCGAACTGCAGCCGCACCCCGAGCTGGGCGAGCACGTCGTCGCGGACCCGCTCCGCGAGGGCGAGGACGTCGGCGGCCGTGCCGCCGCGGTTCACGATGAAGTTCGCGTGGATGTCCGAAACGCACCGCGCCGCCGACCGAGAGCCCTTTGAGCCCCAGGCGGTCGAGGATCTCGCCCGCGGAGCCTCCCTCGGGGTTTCGGAAGATGCAGCCGCTGCTGCGCTCGGAAAGGGGCTGGGTGGAGACGCGGTAGGCGCGCGAATCGCGCATCCGCTCGCGGATCGCCTCGGGATCGTCGGGCGATCCCTCGAAGACGGCCTCGACCGCCACCAGGTCCCCGGCGGCGATGAACGAGCGCCTGTACCCGAAATCGCCCGGGCCCGTCGTCCGCCGCTCGAGCGAGCCGGAGGGGGTGACGACGAGGACCTCGCGCACGACGTCGCCCATCCAGCGCCCGCCGGCCCCCGCGTTCATGCGCAGCCCGCCCCCGACGCTGCCGGGGATCCCCTCGGCGAACTCGAGCCCGGACAGCCCGTGCGTGGCCGCCTCCCGGACGAGACGGGGAAGTAGCATGCCGGCCCCGGCCCGCAGCCGGTTCCCCTCGCGCACGACCCCGCCGGTGAGCCGCTCGGTCGAGATGACGGGCGTCTTCACGCCGGCGTCGGACACGATCAGGTTGCTGCCCGCGCCGAGCACGCGGAACCGCTCGCCCGAGGAGGTCAGCGCGCCCACGAGCGCCGCCAGCGAGGCGGCGTCGCGCGGCAGGAGAAAGAACGGAGCGGGTCCCCCGACGCCCATGGTGGTGCGGCGGGCCGAGGGGCTCGTTCAGGCGGCACTCGACGCCGAGCGCGGCCGCCATGTCCTGGACCGTGCGCGCGCTCACGCGCGGGCTCCCTTGCGCGCCGGGCGGCGCGCGGGCCGCCGGGGCGGGGCCGCCGGCGCCCTGTCGCGGAGGAACGCCTCGCCGACCTTCCAGATCGATCCCGCGCCGAGGGTCAGGACGGCGTCGCCCGGGCGCGCGAGGGTCTCGATCAGGGCGGGGAGCTTCTCCAGGTCCGCCTCGAAATGGACCTCGCGGTGTCCGTGGCGCGCGATTCCCTCCGCGAGGGAGGCTCCCGTGACGCCGGGGATCGGCTTCTCGCCGGCGGGATAGATCTCGGTGACCACGACCACGTCGGCCTGGTAGAAGGCGCGGTGGAAGTCGTCCGCCAGGGCCTGGGTCCGGGAGTAGCGGTGCGGCTGGAAGACCACGACGAGGCGCCGCCCCAGCGACTCCCGCGCGGCGGCGAGCGTCGCGCGGATCTCGGTGGGGTGGTGGCCGTAGTCGTCCACCACCAGGATGCCGTTCCTTTCCCCCCGCCTCTGGAAGCGGCGGTCCACGCCCTTGAACCCCGCCAGCGCGCGGGCGATCTTCGGGAACGGCTGGTCGAGCTCGATCCCCACCGCGATCGCGGCGAGGCTGTTGAGCACGTTGTGGCGGCCCGGGACGGCCAGCGTCACGCGGCCGAGCGCGCGGCCGGCGCGGCGCGCCTCGTAGGAGATCCCCGGCCCGGCGACGACGGCGTCCGCGGCGGTGTACTCGGCCTGGCTCGAGAACCCGTAGGCCACGTGCCGGCGCTCCAGGCGCGGGAGGATCGCCTGGACGCCCGGATCGTCGAGGCAGAGGAAGGCCGCGCCGTAGAACGGGACGCGGTTGAGGAACGCGACGAAGGTGTCCTGGATCTCCTGCAGGTCGCGGTAGTGATCCAGGTGCTCGCGGTCGATGTTCGTCACCACGGCGAGGGTCGGCTTCAGGCGCAGGAACGAGCCGTCCGACTCGTCCGCCTCGGCGACCATCAGCTCGCCCTTGCCGAGCCTGCGCGTGCGAGCGCAGCGATCCGATCCGCCCCCCGACGACGATCGTCGGATCCAGGCCGCACCCGCCGAGGACGGCCGCGATCATCGAGGTGGTGGTGGTCTTGCCGTGCGAGCCGGCGACCGCCACGCCGTACTTCATCCGCATGAGCTCGGCGAGCATCTCGGCCCGCGGGATGATCGGCACGGACAGCCGGCGGGCCTCGAGGACCTCGACGTTGTCGGGCGCGATCGCCGAGGAGGTCACCAGGACGTCGGCCCCCTTGACGCGGTCGGCCGCGTGGCCGGTCCAGACCTTCGCGCCGAGCCCGCGCAGGCGGCGGACCGGCTCGCCGGCGGCGAGGTCCGAGCCGGTGACGACGTAGCCGAGGTTCAGCAGGACCTCGGCGATGCCGCTCATGCCGCTGCCCCCGATGCCGACGAGGTGGATGCGGCGGGTCTTACCGAACTTCATCGGCCCCCCCGCGCATCAGCCCCTCGGCCATCGAGGCGATCTCCTCCGCGGCCCGGGGCCGCGCCAGCGACCTCGCCGCCGCGGCGCGCCCTTCGAGCAGGCCGGGCGAAGCGAGCGCTTCGCGCACGATCGCCGCGAGCGAGCCGCCCGTGCAGTCCTGGTCCTTCACGACGGCCGCCGCCCCGGCACGCTCCATCCATGCGGCGTTCTTCTCCTGGTGGCCTCCCGCCGCGTGGGGGTAGGGAACCAGCACCGAGGCCCTCCCCGCGGCCGCCAGCTCGAAGACCGTCCCCGCGCCCGAGCGGCAGACGACCAGGTCGGCCCGCTCGAGGCGCGCCGGCATGTCGTCGAGGAACGGGAGCACCGTCACGTCGAATCCCCTGTCCCGGCAGGCCGCCTGCGCCGCGGCGTGCTCCGCTTCGCCCGTCTGCAGGACGATCCGGAGCCTGTCCCGGACGTCGCCGAGCTGGTCGAGCGCCGCGACCGCCGCGCGGTTGAGCGTCCGCGCGCCGCGGCTCCCGCCGAAGATCAGGACGTTCAGCCTGTCCTGCGGGCCGCGGTAGGGAGCGATCGAGAGGAACTCCGGCCGGACCGGGTTGCCCGTCACGGTCCCCCGGCCGCGGAAGGAGCCCTCCGAGCCCGGGAACGAGAGCGCGATCGCGTCCACGAAGCGCCCGAGCCACCGGTTCGTGATGCCGGCCGCCGCGTTCTGCTCCTGGACCAGGGTCGGGGCGCGCAGCGCCAGGGCGGCGAGGACCGCGGGCCCCGAGGCGAACCCCCCGACCCCCACCACCACCGAGGGCCGGCGGCGGAGGAACATCGCGGCGCAGCGCGCCACCGCGAGCGCAGCCTGCAGCGTGGAGCGGATCCTCGCGGCGGCCGGCATCCCGGCGATCCCGCCGAGGGGCAGGGAGCGCAGCGGGAAGCCCGCGGCCGGGACGAGCCGGGTTTCCAGGCCCCGCTCCGAGCCGATGAAGAGGATCTCCCGCGAGGCGTCCCTCCTGCGCAGCTCGCCCGCGATGGCGAGGCCCGGGAAGATGTGTCCCCCGGTTCCGCCGCCCGCGATCACGATGAAGGCTCCCATTCATCCGCTTCCGTCAGCCGCCCTGCTGCGAGACGTTCAGGAGAACGCCGGTCATTCCCAGCGACACGATCAGCGCCGAGCCGCCGTACGACACGAACGGCAGGGGCAGCCCCTTCGTCGGCAGAAGCCCCGTGGCCACGCCCATGTTCAGAAACGCCTGGCAGACGAGGAACAGCGTGATCCCGAGCGCCAGGTAGGTCCCGAAGCGGTCCGGGGCGCGCAGTCCGGCGCGGGCCCCCCGCCAGAAGAAGAGGAGGAACAGGACCAGCACGCCGACGGTCCCGATCAGTCCGATCTCCTCGCCGATCACCGCGAAGATGAAGTCGGTGTGCGATTCGGGGAGGAACAGCCACTTCTGCTGGCCGAGCGCCAGGCCGCTGCCGAGCACCCCGCCGCTGCCGAGCGCGATCTTCGACTGGAAGAGCTGGAAGTTCGTGCCCTGGAGGTTCTCCTCGGGATGCAGGAACCCGAAGACCCGCTTCATCCGGTACGGCTCGAGCCAGAGCATGACCGGCAGGAGCGCCGCCCCGGCCCCGGCCGTGCCCATCAGGTACCGCCAGTTCAGCCCCGCCGCGAACAGGACCAGCGTGGTCACCAGCAGGAGGACCACCGCGGTCCCCATGTCCGGCTCGAAGAGCACGAGCCCCGCGAGGAGCCCGGCGACGGTGAAGCAGGGGATGGTCCCGACCGAGAGCGAGTTGATCTCCTCGCCCTTCTTCTCCGCCATGTAGGCGAGGAAGACGGCGAGCGCGAACTTCGCGAGCTCGGAGGGCTGCACGCTGAAGAACCCCAGGGGGATCCAGCGGTGCGTCCCCTTGTGGGGGCTGAAGAGGAAGACGAGCACCAGGAGCAGCGCCGTGCCGCCGACGAGCCCGAGCACGACGTGGGGGCGCGCGAAGAGGTGGTAGTCGGTCCGCATCAGCCGGTACATGAGGAAGAGCCCGACGGAGGCGTACACGATCTGCCGGAGCAGGAACGACGAGAAGATCCCGCCGCTGTCGCTCAGCGAGTAGTAGGCGGAGGCGCTCCCCACCATCACCGCGCCGAAGACGACGAGCACGACGGTGACGCCGAACAGCGTTCGATCCGCGCTGACCTTACGGGGCACCGGTTTCCCTCGCGATCCTGGAAACGACGGAGCGGAAGTGCTCGCCCCGCTCCTCGTAGTTGCGGTACTGGTCGAACGAGGCGCAGGCGGGCGCCAGCAGCACGACGCCCCCCTCGGCCGCGGCGAGCCGCGCGCCCTCGCGGACGGCGGTCTCGAGCTCGCGGGCCGCGACGAGCGGGACGGCGCCCGCGAGCTGCTTCTCGATCGTCGCGGCCGCCTCGCCGATCGTGAGCACGCACGCGGCGCGCTCGCGCAGGAGGCCCGTCATCGAGGCGAAATCCCCGCCCTTGTCCCTTCCGCCGAGGATCAGCCACACCCTGCGGCCGGGGAACGCGGCGAGGGCCTTCGCGGCGGCGTCCACGTTGGTCGCCTTCGAATCGTTGTAGAAGGCGACCCCGCCGAGCTCCGCCACCTTCTCGAGCCGGTGGGGCAGGGCGCGGAACGCGAGCGCCGCGGCACCGGATCGCCTCGAGCGGCGCGCCGGCTTCGCGGCAGGCCACGGCGGCGGCCAGGACGTTCTCGACGTTGTGCAGGCCGGGGATCGGAAGCTCGCGCTCCTCGGCCAGCGTCTCCTCGCGCCCCCCCTTCACCAGCAGCAGCCGGCCGTCCGCGAGCCGGCCGCCGTCCTCGACGGGGCCCGCGGTGGAGAACAGGTGGACGCGGGAGGCGATCCGGGGCAGCAGCGCGCGGCTGTCGGCGTCGCGCCCGTTCAGGACCGCGTGGTCCGCCGGGCCCTGCGCCTCGAAGATCCGCGCCTTCGCGGCGACGTAGTCCGCGTAGCTCGCGTAGCGGTCGAGGTGATCGGGCGTCACGTGCGTCAGCACGGCCACCTTCGGGCGGAAGGCGCGGATCGCCTCGAGCTGGAACGAGGAGACCTCGAGGGCGTAGAAGGCGTCGGGCCCGTCGCCGGAGGCCAGGGAGATGAACGGGACGCCGATGTTCCCGCAGGTCGCGGCGCGCAGGCCCGGCGGCGCGCAGCATGTCGCCCACGAGCGAGGTCGTCGTGCTCTTGCCGTTGCTCCCGGTGACGGCGACGATCGTCCCCTCCAGGTAGCGGGCGGCCAGCTCGATCTCGGAGATCACCTCGGCGCCGGCGGCGCGCGCCCGGGCGAAGACCGGCAGCGCCAGCGGCACGCCCGGCGAGACGACCACCAGCTCCGCCGCGTCGAAGAGCTCCCCGGGGTGCCCGTCCAGCACGACCCTCGCGCCCGCCCGCTCGAGGCGCTCCTTCTCCGGGGCCAGCTCCGCGGGCCCGCGCCGGTCGTTCGCCGTGACGACGGCGCCGCGGGCCGCGAGGAACTCCGCCGCGGCGATCCCCGTGCGCGCGAGGCCCACGACCAGCACCCTGCGCCCCTTGAGCTCCGGCGCCGGCCTCGTCATGCCGGCCTCCCCATGCGCCGCGGGGGCGCGCCGGGACCCGCCGGGCCGGGCGGAGCCGAGCGGAAGCCGCGCGGCCGGGCGGGCCGCGGGGCCGGGGATGGTTGTCGTCGCGCGCTCACGGGCGATGCTCACCTCAGCTTCAGCGTCGCCAGGCTCAGGAGCGAGAAGATCAGGGCCAGGATCCAGAACCGGATCACGACCTTCGTCTCGTTCCAGCCGGACAGCTCGAAATGGTGGTGAAGGGGCGCCATGCGGAAGATCCGCACGCCGCGCGACTTGAAGGACCCGACCTGCAGGATCACCGAGAACGCCTCGATGACGAACAGGCCGCCGACCAGGACCAGCAGGAGCTCCTGCTTGATGAGGACCGCGAGGGTGCCGAGCGCGCCGCCGAGCGCCATCGAGCCCACGTCGCCCATGAAGATCTCGGCCGGGTGGCAGTTGAACCAGAGGAATCCCAGGCTCGCGCCCACCATCGCGGCCGAGAAGACGGCCAGCTCCCCGGAGCCCTTGACGAAGGGGATCCCCAGGTACTCGGCGATCTTCGCGTGGCCGGTCGCGTAGGTCAGGATGGTGAAGGTGCCCGCCGCGATCAGGACGGAGCCGATCGCCAGCCCGTCCAGGCCGTCGGTGAGGTTCACGGCGTTCGCCGAGCCGACCAGCACCAGGACGACGAAGGCGGCGTAGAAGAAGCCCAGCTCGGGCCGCAGGGCCTTGAAGAAGGGGAACGCGAGCCGCGTCGAGTAGAGGTTCAGGTACGACAGCACGATCAGCACCGCGCCGACGGCGAGGGCGGTCCCGATCTGCAGGGCGAACTTCGAGCGCGCGGTCAGGCCCAGGTTCCGCTTCTTCGAGACCTTCAGGTAGTCGTCCCAGAAGCCGATCGCGCCGAACGCGATCGTCGAGCCGCACACGATCCAGATGAAGGGGTTCTGGATGTCGGCCCAGAGCAGGGTCGGCAGGATGATCGAGGGAACGATCAGGAGCCCGCCCATGGTCGGCGTCCCGCGCTTGGACTGGTGCGAGGCGGGCCCCTCCTCGCGGATCTCCTGGCCGATCTGCCGGCGGCGCAGCCGCGCGATCATCCACGGGCCGAGCAGCAGCGAGACGAGCAGCGCGGTGAGGGCGGCCAGCGCGCTGCGGAAGGTGATGTAGCGGAAGACGTTGAAGAGCCCGATCCCTTCGTGCAGGGGGTAGAGCAGGCGGAAGAGCATCAGCAGATCCCTCCACCCGGCTTGCCCGCGCCCGGCCCGCCGAACGCCGCGATCGCCGCCGCGACGAATGCCTCCACGCCGATGCCGCGCGAGCCCTTCACGACCACGAGGTCGCCGGGCGCGAGCAGCGCGGCGGCGTCCGCCGCGGCGGAGGCCGCGTCCGCGTAGGTCCTCGTCGCGCCCAGGCCGAGGCGCGAGGCCCCGGCCGCGGTCTCCCCGGCCATCGGCCCGACGGCGACCAGCAGGCCGACGCCCGCGCGGGCCGCGTGCTCGCCCACCTGGCGGTGGAACTCGGCGGCGCGGGGGCCCAGCTCCAGCATGTCGCCCGCGACCAGGACGCGCCGCCCCGTCCAGGCGGTCTCCGAGAGCGAGGCGAGGACGCTCGCCATCGCCGCGGGATTGGAGTTGTAGGAATCGTCCACGAGGAAGATGCCGCGGTCGAGCCAGTGCGTCACGCCGCGCATCGGAGCCGCGCGGACGGCCGAGACGGCCGGGACCGCCGCCTCCAGGTCGTCGCCGAGCGCCCGGGCCACCGCCAGGGCGGCGAGGGCGTTCTCGACGTTGTGCCGGCCGAAGAGGGTCAGGTGGACCTCGCGCTCGAAACCGTTCGCGCGGAGGCGGAACCGCGCGCCCCGCACGATGTCGTCCTCGATCCCGTGGGCCACGAGGTCGGCGGGGGCTCCCGCGGCGAAGGAGACCCTGGGCCCGGGGAAGGCCTCGGCGAGGCGGCGCACGCGCGGGTCGGCCGCGTTCCAGACCGCCGTCGCGCCGGGGCGCATCCCGCGGAACAGCTCGCCCTTCGCGTCGGCGATCTCCTCGATCGAGCGCGAAGTTGCCCAGGTGCGCCTCGCGCACGTTCAGGATCACTCCCACGTCCGGATCGGCGATCTCCGTCAGGCGCGCCATCTCGCCGGGGAACGACATCCCCAGCTCCAGGACCGCCGCGCGGGCCTCGGCCGGGAAGTTGAGGAGCGTCAGCGGCATCCCGAAGAGGTTGTTCAGGTTGCCGGCGGTCCAGGCGGTCGGCCGTCCGCAGGCGACGACGGCGCCGGTCATCTCCTTCGCGGTGGTCTTGCCGGCGCTGCCCGTGATGCCGACCACGGGCGAGAACCGGCGCCGGACGCCGGCGGCGAGGTCCTGCAGCGCCCGCAGCGTGTCGGGGACCAGGTAGCGGGCGACGGGGCGCCCGCCGGGCGCGGCGCGGAAGAGCTCCTCGCGGGAGACGACGACCCCCGCGGCGCCGGCGGCGATCGCGGCCGGAACGAAGTCGTGCCCGTCGTGGTTGGGCCCGCGAAGCGCGAAGAAGAGCGCGCCCGGGCTCACGCGGCGCGAGTCGATCGCGAACGCCTCGAACGAGGCCCGATCGGGGACCCCCGCGGCGCGGGCGCCCATGGCGGCCGCGATCTCGGCGGCGTCGAGCCTCACGACCGCGTCCTCCGCCGTGCGCGCGCCGCCATTCATCCGCGCCCCAGCCGCAGGTCGATGCACGAGGCCGCCACCTGGCGGTCGTCGAAGGGGAGCTTGCGGTCCCCGAGGAGCTGGTAGTCTTCGTGCCCCTTGCCCGCGATCACCACCACGTCGCCGGCCTGGGCCAGGGCGATCGCGGCGGCGATCGCCTCGCGCCGGTCCGCGATCCGGCGATAGCGCCCCGTGGCGCCCGCGACGGACCGGATCCCCGCCTCCGCGTCGTCCATGATCCGCTCGGGATCCTCGGTGCGGGGATTGTCCGAGGTGAGGAAGATCTCGTCGGCGCCGCGGGCGACCGCCGCGCCCATCAGGGGACGCTTCTCCCGGTCGCGATCGCCTCCGCAGCCGAAGACGGCGAGGATCCGCCGGGGGCCCAGGGCGCGGACCGCGGCGAGCATGCTCGCGAGCGCGTCGTCCGTGTGCGCGTAGTCCACGATCACGTGGAAGTCCTGCCCGCGCGCGACCCGCTCGAACCGCCCGGGGGCGCCCTGGAAGGCCCGGATGCCGGCCAGGACGGCCTCCTCGGCGATGCCCAGCGAAACGGCGGTCGCGAAGGCTCCGGCCACGTTGAAGGCGTTCGGGAGCCCGGGCAGCGGCGAGACGACGGGGACGGTCCGCCCGCCCGCGGTGAGCTCGAAGCGGACCCCCTCGAAGGTCGAGGCGATCGCGCCCATCCGGAAGTCGGCCCGCGCGGCGGAGCCGAAGGTGACGACGCGGGCGCGCGTCAGCGACGCGAGCCGCGCCGAGGCCGGGCTGTCGGCGTTGAGGACCGCGACCGCTCCCGGCGCGAGCGAGCGGAACAGGAGGCTCTTCGCCTCGAAGTAGGCCTCCATCGTCCCGTGGTAGTCGAGGTGGTCGCGCGTCAGGTTCGTGAACACCGCCGCCGCGAACCGCACGCCGTGAACCCGGCGCATGGCGAGCGCGTGGGAGGAAACCTCCATCACCGCGTGCGAGCACCCCTCCTCGACCATGCGGGCGAGGTACTCGAACAGGGCGTCCGCCTCGGGCGTGGTGCGGGAGGCGGGGATCTCCCGGCCGCCGGCGCGGTAGGACACGGTCCCGAGGACGCCGGCCGAGCCGCCGGACGCCTCGACGATCGACTCGAGCAGGTAGGCGGTGGTGGTCTTCCCGTTGGTTCCCGTGATCCCGACGACGGGGAGTTTCTCGTCCGGCCGGCCGTACCACGCGCGGGCGACGAGCGCGAGGGCCGCGCGCGCGTCCGCCGCCTCGACCCACGGGCAGTCGAGCCCGTCGGGCCGGGGCCTGTCCGCGAGCACGGCCGCGGCCCCGCGCGAGAGGGCGTCGCGGACGAACGAAAGACCGTCGCTCTTCTCCCCGCGCAGCGCCGCGAAGAGGAACCCGCGCTGGACGCGCCGGGAGTCCAGGGTGACGCCCTGGATCGGGACGTCGCGGTCTCCGACGACCACGGGCCCCTCCAATTCGCCGATGAGCTGCTCGAGCGCCACGGTTCGGATCACAACCCCTGTCCGTCGTCCGCGCCGCCGGGCGGCGTGGACGCGAGAACGAGCGAGCAAACGTCGCCCGACGAAATGGTGGAGCCAGGCGGCGGGGCCTGGGAGACGACGAAGCCCGAGCCCGCGGTGCGCGCGGCGCATCCGCTGCGGGCGAGGGCGGTCAGCGCATCGCGCAGGTCCCACCCGTACAGATCGGGGACCGTCCCCGGGGCGGCGGCGCTCTTCGGCGGCCACGGGGCGGGGAAGGGGCGCGGGGGCGCCTCGTCCTCGTCCTTCGGCGCCGGCTTCTTCCTGATCGCCGCCTTCTCGGGGCGGGGCTGGGGGCCGGCCCCGTTCTCCGCCCGGGCCTGGAGAGCGGGGGAGGGAAGTCCGAGCGGCGCAAGGGGCTGGTCCGGGGGCACGCGAAGGTACGTGAGCGCGGGCCCCACGATCCTCGCGAAGGTCGGCGCCGCGACGTCGCCGCCGTAGTACTTGCCGACCGGCTCGTCGAGGACGACGATCGCGGTGAGCGCCGGGCGGCCGGCGGGCGCGAACCCCGCGAACGACGCGATGTGCGCGGAGTGCGAGTAGACGCCGCCCACGACCTTCTGGGCGGTTCCCGTCTTGCCGGCCACCCGGTAGCCGGGGATCGCGGCCGACTTCCCGGTCCCCTCGGTGACCACCCCTTCCATCATGCGGACGAGGGCCTCGGCGGTTCGCTCCGAGATGACCCGCACGGGCGGGGCCACTTCGGGCTCCTCCTCCGTGCCGTCCGCGGCGACGATCGAGCGGACGATCCGCGGCGCGCGGCGCTCGCCGCCGCCGGCGATGGTCGCCACGGCCGTGAGCATCTGGAGCGGCGTCACGAAGATCGACTGGCCCATGGACATCATCGGCTGGGAGAGCCCCGACCATGTCCGCCCCCCGGGAACCTGCAGCAGGCCCGCGGCCTCGCTGGGGAGGGTTACCCCCGTCTGCCGGCCGAAGCCGAACTTCTTCACGTAGTCGACGAAGGTCCGCTCGGGAATCCTCTGGCCCACCCGGATGATCCCGACGTTCGAGGACTTGGAGATGATCTGGGCGAGCGTCAGGGCCCCGTAGGAGTGGTGGTCGCCGATCCTGCGCCCGTAGATCGTGATCGAGCCCATGCCGCAATCGAACAGGTCCCCGGGGTGGGCCCGTCCCTCCTCGATGGCCACCGAGGCCGTGATCACCTTGAAGGTCGAGCCGGGCTCGTAGCCGTAGGAAACGGCGGTGTTCTCGCGCTGCTCGGAGGAGGAGGCGCCGGGCTGGTTGGGGTCGAAGGTCGGCCGGTTCGCGAGCGCGAGGATCTCCCCCGTGCGCGGGTTCAGCACGATCACGGTCCCCTTCTGCGCGCCGGTCTCCTCCATCGCCGCGTCCAGCTCGGTGTCGGCGAGGTGCTGGATGTAATCGTCGATCGTCAGGACCAGGTCGCGCCCCGCGCGCCCCGAGGTGACGGCGCGCATCATGAGCGGCTTCTGGCGCGCGTCCATGAGCGAGATCATCAGCGTCGGCTCGCCCCGGACGGCGGAGTCGAACGACCTCTCCAGTCCCGCCTGGCCCTTTCCGTCGATGTCCACGAACCCGAGCAGGTGGGCCGCCAGGGACCCGCGCGGGTAGAACCGGCGCGTGTCGCTCATCCACCCGATCGAGGGGATGCGCAGGGCTTCGACGGCGCTGACCTCGCGCGGGGTGAGGCGGCGCTGGAGGAACACGAAGTTGCGGTTCTTCGGGTTGTCGATCAGGGCGCGGAGCTCGTAGGCCGGCCGGCCGAGCGCGGCGGAAACGCCGGAGATGATCCGCTCCTTGTCGGCCGGGGGGAGCTTCTTCGGATGGACGTAGATGCTCCTGGTCTCGATGCTGACCGCGAGCTCGCGCCCGTTGCGGTCCCAGATGGTGCCGCGCGGCCCCTCGATCCTGAGGTTCCCCTCGTGCTGGTCGCGGGCGCGCAGGCGGTACGCCTCGGCGTCGATCACCTGGAGGAAGACCAGGCGCGCGGCGACGGCGGCGGTCCCGAGCAGGATCGCCGCGGCGAGGGCGTACAGGCGCCTGCGGAAGCGGGCCTCGGCGCTCATCGCCGGGCCTCCGGGCCGGTGTCGCGGGGGCGGAGCGCGCGCGGGCGCGCGATCGCGCGTCCCGCCGGTGCGGTTCGCGGGCCGTCGTCATAGGGGCGGGGCGACCCCGGCGCCGACGAGGTGGGGCTTCCCGGCGGGAGCGGCGGGAGCGGAGGCCTGCAGGGATCGGCCGCCGGCAGGGACGAGGTACGACGGGGCGCGCGCTTCGTCGCGGGGGACGAGGCCCGCCCTGCGGGCCTCGGCGCCGATCCGGTCGAGCGACTCGAGGGTGGCGCGCTCGATCCGCAGGCAGCGGTACCTCTCCTGCAGGGCGAGCTTCTCCTGGCGGCGGGCCTCGATCTCCGCCCGCGTGCGGACGAAGTCGTTCTGCTGCCAGAGCCCGAAGACGGCGGGCAGGAGGATCATCGCGGAGAGCGTGAGGTAGCCGATCAGCTCGCGGCCCTTCATGGGCCGCTGCTCGCGCACGAGCATCCGGTTGCGGATCCTCTCGCGGATCGGAAACGTTTCGCGGGTCATACCCTCTCCACCACGCGGAGCTTCGCGCTGCGGGAACGGGGGTTCGCCGCGCGCTCCTCCGGCGACGGGGTGACCGGGCGCGCGGTCACGGACCGCACGATGTTCTCGCGCCCGCAGCCGCAGACCGGCATCGCGGGCGGGCAGATGCAGCGCGAGGCGAGGGCCCGCATCGTGTGCTTCACGATGCGGTCCTCCAGCGAATGGAAGCTGATCACGGCAAGGCGCCCGCCGCGCCTGAGGCACATGACCGCCGTCTCGACGAAGGCGTCGAGCCCCTCGAGCTCGCGGTTCACGGCGATCCGCAGCGCCTGGAACGTCTTCGTGGCGGGGTGCACCCTCCCCCCGCGGCGGGCCGGGAGGACCTCGTCCACGATCCCGGCCAGCTCGGCGGTGGACTCGACCGGCGCCTTCTCGCGGCGGCGGACGATCGCGCGGGCGATCCGCCCCGCGTCGCGCTCCTCGCCGTACTCCTGCAGGATCCGGCGCAGCTCCGCCTCGCTGCACTCGGCGATCAGCCGCGCGGCGCTGCGTCCCTGCGAGGGGTCGTAGCGCATGTCGAGCGGGCCGTCGGCGGAGAATCCGAACCCGCGCGCGGGCGTCATCATCTGGATCGAGGAGAGGCCCAGGTCGGCCAGGACGCCGTCCACGGGCCCGGTCCGGCGTTCGGCGAGAACTTCGTGGATCCGGCGGAAGTCCGACCGGATGGCGACGAACCGGTCGCCGGCGGATGCGAGGCGGGCCTGGCCCGCTCGATCGCGTCCGGATCGAGATCGAAGCCGAGCACGCGCCCGTCGGGAGCCGTTGCCTCCAGGATGGCCTCGGAATGCCCGCCGGGGCCGACGGTCGCGTCCACGTAGGTGCGGCCGGGGCGGCACCTCAGCAGTTCCACGACCTCGCGGGTCAGGACCGGCAAGTGCTCCGGCTCGCGCCTGCGTCTGTCACGGGCTCGGGCGACAAGCTGAGGCATTGAGCCTTGAAGCTCCTAGATGTTGAAGTGAGCGAGGTTTTCGAGGTCGGTGTCGTCGAGCTGGCTGGACTGCATCACGGCTTCGAAGCGCTGGCGGTTCCACACTTCGAGGTGGTCATCGTAGCCGACCACGAATACGTCTCCGGTCGTCGCGGCCCGCTCGCGCAGCAGCGCGGGCAGGAGCAGGCGGTCCGCGGCGTCCCTCTCGGATTCCTGTCCGAAGAAATTCACGTTGCGGCGGAACTTCTGGATCGAGCGGTTCGTCGAAGGCGCCGCGGCCAGCTTGCGCTCGACCGCGCGCCAGCATTCGAGCGGGTAGATCCAAACGCACTCGCCCGTCAGGCTGGTCACGAAGAATCGGCGACCGTACGACTCGGGGATGACGGCGCAGAAGCGGCTCGGGAGCTTCAACCGCCCCTTGTCGTCCACCTTCGCTTCCGCGTTCCCTCGAAACACTGGACTTGCCCCGTATGGATAGCCGCCTCGCCCTGGACCCGAAAGGGACCCCGGTGAGGCCGCGCTCAGTTCTGTGCTTGGCTTATCGCCTACCGCCCAACCTGCCGATCAGGGAAAAAGTCGGGGGTGTTCTCCCACTTTGCTCCCTTTTCTCCCACCGCGCATGGTAGGGATTCCCCCCGGGCGTGTCAAGGGGAAGTTCAAGGAAAGAATGAGGTTTTTTGATCCCCCGCATGTAGTGTTCGGGGGCGTCTGCAGGCCCAACAGGATGCCAGAGAGAGGGGCAGCGAGTCAAGCGAACAATGGACCGGTTTCAAAGGTGAAATCAAAGCGAAAGTCAATGGTCCAATGAACGCTCCCGCGTGGTCACCGACCGCGGGCGTCGCCCCAAAAAAAGGCGCGCCGGCTGGCCGGCGCGCCTGCACGTCCCGGGTGGGAACGCGGTCTACGGATCGAGTGGCCGGCGGATTCGCGGAATCCGGGGCCCCGCCGAGATCGCGCGGGAAAGGAGTCGGCCCATCACCGAACCGCGGGGAGAGCATCCCGGCGACGAACGCCACGATCCCGACGTCCCCCGGGGTGCGGTACGCGACGATCGTCAGCATCCCTTCCTGGCGGATCGCCGGCTGCCTCGCCTTCACGCCGGCCGCGGAAACGATGCCTCCGTTGTACCAGTCGGCTCCGGGGGGAAGGAATGCCATCCGCACGACCGGTGCGGGCCCCTTCTGCCACCAGGTCACGATCGCGACCCGTCCCGCCGGAAGACGATCTTCGGATCCAGATCGTCGACCCCGGCTGCGAGGTGGATTCGGGCCGGGCTGGACCATGCCTCCCCGTCGAAGGCGGAGGTCACGATCTCGAAGTCGAACCCTTCCCTGGCCGCCCACACGGCGCGGGGCAGCCCTGTCTGGGGGTCGATCGCGAAGTCGGGCCGGCCGTCGCCCTGTGCGTCGCCGTCGGGATTGAGGACCAGGCTGCTGCTTTCCGCCGCGCCGACCTGCTTCCAGATCCTTCCCTCGGCCCCCTGGGGCACGACCACGTGCATCCTCACGAACGATCCCGCCGCGTTGAGTTCGGCGTAGACCTCGCCCCGGACCGCGGGCGCCAGGAGCAGCGCGGCGCAGGCGACGATCGCAAAGTAGAGACAGAGCCGGCGAATCATTGGCCCTTTCCTTTCTCAATGTAGGCGTCAAAGTCGGCGACCTCGGGGAAGGTCCGCTCCAGCGACGGCCTCAGGTACTTCAGCCTGCCGAAGGCGATCCGTTCCTGCGCGAGGTTGGCCTCGGCACGAGAGATCTTCCACAGGTAGTAGGCGTTCAGGAAGAGGATGTCCACGTACTTGACATCACCGCCTCCGGCGACGGCGTCCGATTCTCTCGTGTACTTCTTCACTCGACCATAGTCTCCGCGATTGAAGTGGCCGATGGCGAGCATACTGTAGGTGTAGGCCACGCTGCGGCGGTAGCCCGACCGCTTGGCTTCCTCGAGGGTCTCGGTGAGGATCCGCATCCCCTCGCGCACGGTGCCCCGGATCAGGTACTCGCAGCCCAGGTGCGCCCGGACGTTGAGCACCTCGAGACGGTTGCCCAGCTCCTCGTACAGGCGCAGCGCCTGCCGGTACATCTCGATCCCTTCGTCGACCCGCCGCTCCTCGCTCGCGATCCGGGCCAGGGCGTGCAGGCAGTACGCCTCGCTCATCCGGTCCCCCTCGGCGCGGGCGCTCTGCAGGCACCGTTCGGCCTCCATCCGGGCGAGGAACATGTCGCCCAGCTCGGCGTGAACGTTGGAGAGCTGCAGGAGCGCCCGGGTCATGGTCCCGGGAGCGGCCCCCGGCGTCTTCAGGATCTGGCGCAGCTCGTGCTCCGCGAGGGAAAGCTTGCCCAGGCGGACGAGGGCGAACGACTTGCAGAGTCGGGCCCGCGCGCGGGCGTCCGCGAGCCCCTCGCCGGACCCGGACGCGTCGAGGAGCTCGATCGTCCGCTCGTAGATGGCGTATGCCTTGTCGTAGTTTCCGAGGCGGTACTCGTCATTGCCCCGGAGGAGAAGCTCCTCGGGCTCCCCGCCTTCGGGCTTGAGGCTCTCGAACCGTTCGAGGTCCACGACGTCCGAAAAGGACTGGATGGAGACATTGAAGATATTGGCCAGGATCCGGAGCTTGTCGAAAGAGGGGTAGCAGACCCCCTTTTCGTAGCGGGAGAGCTGCGAATTGTCGATGTCGCCGCCCCGCTGCCGGGCCTTTTCCTCGACCTTGCGGAGGGAGTACCCGTAGCCCGTGCGCAGGCGCTTCAGGTAGGTCCCGAGCTTGACACTGCCTTTGAGTGCCTCCATGGCGTCTCCGAGGGTCTGTTCGCTGGCCGTTTTTTGTCTCATAGTGGTCTCTCTTCACACGGTTCGTACGCCACGCCCGGGGGAGCGTCAAGCCCGGATATCGGGTGCCTGCTGCATATGTGCAGCAACGTGACTTTAGCATCGGGGGAAGGGACCGTCGAAGGGGAACCCCCTGTTTTTACAAGATCTTGCGGATCCGCGGTCCGGCTGTCCGCAAGGGGGGCTTCGCCTGCTCCGGAGAGGGTCCTGGGGGGGGTGCGTCGTTTTGACAAGGTACCGATCCCGCTGAATAATGAAACGGCCCGACTCGAGCGTGCAGGACGGTGCCCCGCAAAGCCTTCGGAGGCAGGCAAAGCCGGCCCCGAATGCGTCCGGGACCGGACAACATAGGGGCACGCGCCGCGATGTCGGGGCGTATCAATGACTTAGAGGGGGATGGCCACGCAGATACCGGGCCTGTTCCTGTTCGAGACAGGGCGATGACCGACAAGACCGCGCAGCGGCCGATCGAATGCTCGCGGCCGACCTACAGGAGGGACCTCCTGCTGGCCGGAGCCGTGTTCTCGGTACTCCTGTGCGTGAACCTGCTGCTGGTCGGGCACCTGGTCTTCCGGGACCTCGGGAACCGGATGCGGAAGGAAGCGATCTCCGGGGCGAACGCGCGGGCGGTCCAGCTGGCCCGCAACCTCGCCGACCAGGGACAGATCGACCTCTACCGGGTCCACCAGAAGATCACGACGATCTCCGAGTACGTCGAGCAGATCCTCACACGGGAGCGATACGTGAGGAGCGTGACGCTCTACGACGCCAACGACCGGCCCGTCAGCCATTGGACCCAGCGGGGCGGGACGGTCTTCACGAGCGCGCTGGGGTTCCACCAGCCCCCGAGGCGGGTACCGATGAAGGAGCCCCGGATCGAGCCGCCCGCCACGGAGGTCCCCGGGGACGCCGTCGTCGGGGAGGCGCCGACCATCCGGGTCGACATGAAGGAGCGGGACCGGTACGTCGCCGCCGTGCCGATCGTCGCCGCGAACGGCACCACCCGCCGGGGCGCCGTGGAGGTGGGGATCGACGAGGATCAGCTCGGCCGGGAGATCGACGACCTGCGCCGCTCGCTGCTCATCAAGATCGTGGCGGGGGCGGCGGTGTCGATCCTTCTGCTGCTCGTGGCGTTTTCCTACGTCGTCCGCCTGATCCGGAAGACCCGCCGCCTCGAGGCCGAGGCCCAGATGGCGGACCGGCTCGCCTACGTGGGCACGCTCGCGTCCGGGCTGGCCCACGAGATCCGCAACCCCCTGAACGCCATGAACATGAACCTGCAGATGCTCGAGGAGGAGGTCGCCGCGGGGAACCTCGCGGCCGATCCCGAAACCGTGGGCCTCCTGGGCAGCACGAAGGGGGAGGTGAAGCGGCTCGAGAACCTCGTGAACGATTTCCTCGCGTACGCCCGGCCCACCCCGCCGCGGCTCGAGCTGCGGGACCTCAACCTGACCGTCGAGGAGGTGGTCCGGTTCCTGAGGGCCGAGCTGCAGCGCCTGGGGATCCAGCTCGAAACCCGCCTCGACGGGGCCCTCCCCCCCGTGGAGATCGACGAGGGGCAGATCCGCCAGGCGATCCTGAACATCCTGGTGAACGCGCGGCAGGTCC
The DNA here is from genome assembly GCA_963747925.1 of uncultured Acidobacteriota bacterium. Classification (GTDB taxonomy): domain Bacteria; phylum Acidobacteriota; class Polarisedimenticolia; order QHYA01; family CAVVHA01; genus CAVVHA01. The sequence goes on along the minus strand of CAVVHA010000008.1, from coordinate 124,621 downwards.
TCGGTCCCGGCGGGCGCATCGAGATCTCGACGGGGCTCGGACCCGGCGGGGAGGTGGCGGTCCGGATCGCCGACAACGGCCCGGGCATTCCGGACGAGCTGCGTCAGAAGATCTTCGACGTCTTCTATTCGACCCGGGGGGGCGGAACCGGCCTCGGACTCCCGATCGCCCAGCGGATTCTCGAGAGCCACGGCGGGTGGATCGATCTCGAGACCGAGGTGGGGCGGGGGACCACCTTCACGCTCCATGTCCCGAGCCCGGGACGCCTCGAGAACGGCTCCGCACCAGCCGTGGCCCCCGCCCGGTGATGACCGACCGCGCGCAGGCCGTTCGCCGGATCGCCGAGCTCAAGGAGGAGATCGAGCGGCATCGCAGGCTCTACTACGAGCAGGCCCAGCCCGAGATCTCCGACGCCGAGTACGACCGGCTCGAGAGCGAGCTGAAGGGGCTGGAAGAGGAGTTCCCCGACCTCGCCTCCCCGGATTCCCCGACGCGCCGGGTGGGTGGGCGCCCCGTCGGGGGCCCGTTCCGGAGCACGGCCCACGCCGCCCCGATGCTCTCGCTCGAGAATTCCTACTCGCGCGAGGAGGTCCTCGAGTTCGACGCGCGCCTGCGCCGGCTGCTCGGGCTGGAGGCGCTCGCGTACACGGCCGAGCTGAAGGTCGACGGCGCGAGCCTGGCCCTCACGTACGTGGACGGGGCCCTGGCGCGGGCCGTCACGCGCGGGGACGGGGAGCGGGGGGACGAGATCACCGACAACGCCCGCCGCATCGAGGGGGTTCCCGATGCCCTCGGAGCCCTCGCGGGCGGGGAACTCGAGGTCCGGGGCGAGGTCTACATCCCCCTCGCGCGCTTCGAGGAGCTCAACCAGGAGAGGCTCGACGCGGGCGAGCCGCTCTTCGCGAACCCCCGCAACGCCGCCGCGGGGACGCTCAGGATGCTCGATCCGGGGATCGTGGAGTCCCGCCGGCTGCGGTTCACCGCCCACGGGATCGCCCGGCCCCGGGCCCTCGGCGCCGCGACCCACCACGAGCTTCTCGCCGCCCTCGAGAAGGCCGGCCTGCCCTGCGAAACCCGCCCGCGCCGCTGCGGGACGATCGCCGAGGCGCTCGCCTACGTGGACGAATGGGAGAACCGTCGCCACGGGCTCGACTTCGAGACCGACGGCGTGGTCCTCAAGCTCGACGAACTTGCCCTGCAGGAGGAGGCCGGCTTCACCTCGAAGTTCCCGCGCTGGGCGATCGCCTTCAAGTACCCGGCGCAGCAGGCCACCACGAAGGTCCTGAGGATCGACGTGCAGGTTGGACGGACCGGGGCGCTCACACCCGTCGCGGTGCTCGAGCCGGTGGCGCTCGCGGGCTCGACGATCTCCCGCGCCACGCTGCACAACGAGGACGAGGTGCGGCGCAAGGATGTCCGTGCCGGGGACACCGTCCTGATCGAAAAGGGGGGCGAGGTCATCCCGAAGGTGGTGAAGGTGATCGGCGACCTGCGGCCGGCCGGCGCCGTCCCCTTCGAGATGCCGGCGCAGTGCCCCGAGTGCGGCTCCGCCGTGTTCCGCCCCGAGGGCGAAGTGGTCGCCCGGTGCACGGGCGCCTCCTGCCCGGCGAAGCTCAGGGAGTCGCTCCGCCATTTCGCCCGCCGCGCCGCGATGGACATCGAGGGGCTCGGCGAGGCGCTGATCGAGCAGCTCGTCGCGGGCGACGAGGGGAATTCGTCCCCTTCGGGAAGCGCCGATACGGGGCCAGGGACGGGATCGTCGGCCGGACCCGGTCCGCGGGCCGGCGGGACCGGGGGAGAACCCCGGGCGGACCGGGCTGGCGCGGGCGCGACGGCGGAAGCGAAGAGGAAGGACGCCACCGGGCCCGCAGGCGGCAAAGGGGCGAGGAGACGGGGCGCAACGCCCGCGCAGGCTCCGTCCCTGTTCGACCGGCTGGCGTCCGGCGGCGGGGAAGAGCCCCCGGCGGAAGAGGCGCGCGGCGAATCGGCCGCCCGCCCGGGGCGCGCGCCGGATCGGCGGGCCCTGGTGCGTGACCTGGCGGACCTCTACGCGCTCGGGGAGCGCCGCGACGAGCTCCTCGGGCTCGTGCGCGTCAGCCAGGAGACGGCGAGAAGGCTCGCCGGCGCCGCCGGGACCGGCAGGCCGCGCAGCCCCGCGACGCTGCAGGAGAAGTCCGTGCAGAAGCTGCTCGACCAGATCGAGGCGAGCAAGCAGCGCGGACTCGCGCCGCTGCTCTTCGGGCTGGGGATCCGGCTGGTGGGCGAGCGGGCCGCGAAGACGCTGGCCGCGCACTTCGGCTCGCTCGAGGAGCTGGAGAAGGCGGTCGGGGAGCCCGGCGAGGAGGGGCTGGCGACGGGGATCGAGCGGCTGTCGGCCATCGAGGGGATCGGACCCAAGATCGCGGCGTCGGTCGCGGTCTTCCTGCGGCAGGAGTCGAACCGGCTCCTGCTCGACAGGTTGCGCCTCGCGGGCCTGAAGCTGACCGGGGACCGCGCGGCCGCGGCCCCCGGCGGCGCGGACGCGGGCGGCTCGGGGCGCCCCGGGACAGGTCCGCTCGCGAAGAAGATATTCGTCCTGACCGGAACGCTCGCGGGCCTGACGCGGGAGGAGGCCCGGGCCGAGATCGAAGCGCGCGGCGGCAAGGTCTCGGGCTCGGTCTCGAAGAAAACGGACTACCTCGTGGCGGGCGAGGAGGCCGGCTCCAAGCTGGAGAAGGCGCGCTCGCTGGGGGTCCGCGTGATCGGAGAGGAGGAGCTTCGCCGGCTTCTCTCGGGGGAACCTGAATGAACGGCACCGTCAGCGAGCACATCGTCATCATCGAGGACGACCCGGCGAACCGCGAGGGGTTCCGGAGGATCCTCCAGAAGGCCGGGTACCGGGTCACCGCCTGCGGCACGGCGGACGAAGGGCTCGAGGAGCTGCGCCGGGCGGGCGACGTGGCGCTGATCATCACCGACCTGCGGATGCCCGGAAAGGACGGCATGGCGGTCCTGGCGGAGGCGCGGGCGATCAACTCCCGCGTGGGGCTCCTCATGGTCACCGCCCACGGCACGGTGCCGCTCGCCGTCGAGGCGATCAAGCAGGGCGCCGACGATTTCCTCCTGAAGCCGATCGACGACATCGAGCAGCTGCGCCTGAAGGTGGCCGCCGTCCTCAGGACGCGCCGCCTCGAGCGCGAGAACGTGGAGCTGCGGACGCGGATCGGGGAGCTGGCCTCGCTGGGCGGCCTCATCGGCCGCGCCGCCTCGATGCAGCGGCTCTACAAGCAGATCGAGATGGTCGCACCCACCCGCTCGACGGTCCTGATCATCGGCGAGAGCGGCACCGGCAAGGAGCTGGTGGCGAACGCGATCCACGAGAACTCCCCGCGCCGCTCCGAGCGGTTCCTGCCGATCAACTGCGGCGCCATTCCGGGGGAGATCCTCGAGTCGGAGCTGTTCGGGCACGAGAAGGGGTCCTTCACCGGCGCCGCGTCCCGCAAGATCGGCAAGTTCGAGCTGGCCGACCGGGGGACGATCTTCCTCGACGAAATCGGCGAGCTTCCCTCCGACATGCAGGTGAAGCTGCTGCGCGTCCTGGAAGGGATGGAGTTCATGCGGGTCGGCGGGACGGAGACGATACGCGTGGATGTGCGGGTGCTGGCCGCGACGAACGCCGATCTCGAGTCGGCGGTGTCCGCAGGGCGGTTCCGCAGCGATCTCTACTACAGGCTGAAGGTCGTGACGATCAAGATTCCGCCGCTGCGCGAACGGCGCGAGGACATCCCCGCCCTGATCGAGCATTTCCTCAGGAGGTACGGCGCCGAGAACAAGCGCGAGGGGCTCTCCCTCACGCCGGCCGTCCTGCGCATGCTCGTGAACCATCCGTGGGAGGGGAACGTCCGCGAGCTGAAGAACCTGATCGAGAGCCTTGTGGTCCTCGCGCCCGGCTCGTCGATCGACGTCGCGGACCTTCCTGCCGAGTACCTGGAGGGGGCCGGAACCCGCATGGTCGCGGGGGGGGATGGCGGGACCGGATCGGGATGGGGGGCGGGTTTCGGAGCGGCCCGTGCGGACGCGGACCCGGACCAGGGGCGAGCGGGGGAGGCCGGGGTACCGCCCGGCGGGGACCGGGCCACCGCCACCATGGAGGACATCGAGCGGGAAGCGATCCTCCGTGCCCTCGAGCAATGCGGCGGGAACCGGACCCAGGCCGCCGAGCGGCTGGGGATCGGGCTGCGGACGCTGCAAAGGAAGCTCAAGGAATACAAGGGGCGGGGCCTGGCGTGAGCCGCTCCCTGTGGTTCGCCCCGCGCCGCCGTCGCCACGCGGCGCCGGCTCCGGCTGCCGCGCCCCCCCGCGATGGGGCGCTTCCGCTCCGGCCGGCGCTTGCCGGCACCGGGGCAACCTGGCCCGCGGCCCGGGGGGGATTGTCGTGCCTCAGGACCCAGAGTGACGGGGGAGCAGCGTCATTCTGGCGCTCCCCGGAGGGGCTGGAGCCGGGAACAATTTTGAAATATGCAGTGGGCACGGGGTTTTTCCGGCAGCACCTATGCCGCGGAGAATGGCCCGCGGATTGCTCTACGCAGGGTGGGGACTAGAAATGTACCGGATTCTCGTTGTTGACGATGACCCTGCGGCGCTTTCCTGCTACAGCCGCCTGCTACGGCGGGCAGGTCACGATGTCGAGACCGCGCCCGGGGGCGAAACGGCGCTCCTGCGGCTCGAATCGGGCCCGTACGACGTCGTCATCCTCGATTTCCGGATGCCGGGCATGGACGGCGGGGAGTTCCTGCGCCGGCTGCGCACCAACGGGCATGCGCCGGAGGTCATCCTGGTCTCGGCGTTCCTCACCGAGCAGGTCCGCGAAAGCGCCGCCCGGATGGGGGTCCGCAGGATCCTCGAGAAGCCGGTGGACGTGGACAAGCTCCGCGCCGCCATCAGGGAGACCGTCCCGGCCATCCGGCCGGCGAGCAACGATTGCTAGCCCCCGGCCCCGCCGCAACCACCCGACGTCGAACCGACGTGTAGAATGACAGGGCTTCCGGCCCCCCAGGAAATCGCCGGGAGCAGCGGAGGTAATCGAGTATGTCCCGCAAAAGCCAATGGCTGACCCTCGGAGCCGTTTTCGGGCTCTCCGTCATGCTCGGCATGTTGGTCGGTGGAAGCATCAACCGGACAGCCGCCGTCGCCGCCGAATCCGCGCGCGGTACCGATGCGACCCGGGCCGTGGCCACCCGCCCCGGCGCAGCGCCCGAGGCGATCCCCGCCACGCTCCCCCTGGCCCAGGCGGTCGTGGCCCCGTCCTTCGCCGACATCGCCGAGCGGGCGATTCCCGCGATCGTGGCGATCCAGAACACCGAGTTCGTGAAGCGCTCCTCCCGGCAGGCGCCGTTCGATCCGTTCCACTACTTCTTCGGCGATCCGAACCAGAACGCCCCACAGGGGCAGGGCGACGAGAGCGAAGGGGACGAAGAGCGGAAGGAAGGGGCCGGCTCCGGGTTCATCATCCGCAAGGACGGGTACATCCTGACCAACTACCACGTCGTTGCGGGCGCGAGCAAGCTCTCCGTCACGCTGACCGACGGGCAGAAGTACCCCGCCACAGTGAAGGGGAAGGACGAGTCGATCGACATCGCGCTCATCAAGATCGACGCCCCGCGCGACCTCCCGATTCTTCCCATGGGCGATTCGGACGCCCTCAGGACGGGCGAGTGGGTCGTGGCCATCGGCAACCCGCTCGGGTACGACCACTCCGTGACGGTCGGCGTGGTGAGCGGCAAGGGGCGGCCGCTGAACGGCCTGAACCCGGACCGCGGTCTCGCGAACTACATCCAGACCGACGCGGCGATCAACTTCGGCAACTCGGGAGGCCCGCTGATGAACGCGCGGGGCGAGGTGATCGGGATCAACACCGCCATCACCCGCAATTACCCGGGCTACACCTCCGGCATCGTCCAGGGGATCGGCTTCGCGCTCCCGATCAACCACGCCAAGGCGGTCCTCGACCAGCTGATGACGACGGGGAAGGTCTCCCGCGGCTACCTCTCGATCCAGGTCGAGCCGGTGGACGAGGCGCGCCAGAAGTATTACGGCCTGCCGGACAAGAAGGGCGCCTTCGTCGGGAAGGTGAACGAGGACGGGCCTGCCGCGCGCGCGGGCCTCAAGAACGAGGACGTCATCGCGAGCGTGGACGGCAAGCCGGTCGACACCACCGAGAGCCTGATCCAGATGATCTCGCGGCACCGGCCCGGGGATACCGTGACGCTGGGGGTCTTCCGCTGCCGCGAGGGCGCGGGCGAAGCGTGCGACGCGAGGGAGGTGACGCTGAAGGTGAAGCTCGCCGACCGTTCCGAAACGCTGCAGGCCGCCAACGAGGGCTCCGACGAGGACGAAGGCGGCGCGGACGAGGACAAGCCCGCTTCCGTCGCGAAGCTCGGCTTCACGGTCGCCGAATTGACCCCGAACCGCTTCCGCGAGCTTTACGCGGGGCAGGCGGAGCTCCCGAGGACCCACCCCGACGGCGTGATCGTGACGAAGGTCTCCAATTCGGGCCCGGCCTACGAGGCCGGCCTGCAGGTCGGATGGATCGTCACCCAGCTCGGCCGCGACCCGATCAAGTCGGTCGCCGACTTCCGGCGGGCCGCCGACCGGATCCAGAAGGGCCAGGTCGTCCGCCTGGCGGTGAGCTACTTCCTGCCGCCGAGCCAGCGCGGAGACGGGCTGCAGCAGGAGAGCCGGTTCATCTTCTTCGAGGCCGAGTAGCGGCGCCCCCGCGCCGCCCCCGTGAACCGATCAGGGCAGGCCCCAGGCCTGCCCTGCGTCGTTTCCGGGGGTATCCTGTACGGGAGGCCACCGATGAAACCCACGGTCCTTGTCATCGACGACGAGGAAGCGATCCGCGGCTCGCTCCGGATGATCCTGGAGTACGAGGGGTTCCGCTTCCTGGGCGCGGGCTCGGGCCGCGAAGGGATCCGGGCCGCCGAAACGGAGCGGCCTGACGCGATCCTCCTCGACATCAAGATGCCCCGCATGGACGGGCTCGAGGTGCTGCCGATCCTGCGGGAGAAGGTCGCGGGCGTCCCCGTGATCGTCATCTCCGGGCACGGGACGATCCAGACGGCGGTCGAGGCGATCCGGCTCGGCGCGACGGACTTCCTCGAGAAGCCGCTGGAGCGCGACGTGGTCCTCCACCGCCTCAGGACGGTCCTCGAGAGCCGCAGGCTGCGCGAGGAAGTCGACGCGCTGCGCCTGCAGTACGAGGAGAAGTACCGGATCCTGGGCGAGGCGCCCGCCATGCTGCCGGTGCGCGAAGCGATCGCGCAGGGCCGCCCCGACGCGGGCCTCGGTCCTGGTCACGGGCGAGAGCGGCACCGGCAAGGAGCTCGTCGCGCGCGCCGTCCACCGCAACAGTCCCCGGCGCGACGCCCCGTTCATCCGCGTCAACTGCGCGGCCATCCCGGAGGAGCTGATCGAGTCCGAGCTGTTCGGCCACGAGAAGGGCTCGTTCACGGGCGCGAGCCGCGATCAGCAGGGGAAGTTCGTGCAGGCCGACGGCGGGACGATCTTCCTGGACGAGGTGGGGGACATGAGCCTGAAGACCCAGGCGAAGGTCCTGCGCGTGCTCCAGGACGGCGAGGTGGAGCCGGTCGGCGCCGCCAAGCCGTTCACGGTGGATGTGCGCGTCATCGCGGCGACGAACCACGACCTCGGGACCGCCATCGCCAAGGGGCAGTTCCGCGAGGACCTCTACTACCGGCTGAACGTCGTCCCGATCCACGTCCCGCCCCTGCGCGAGCGGCGCGAGGACATTCCCCTTCTCGCGCTCGAGTTCGCGGCCGCCTTCTCCCGGGAGAACGGCACGAAGGCGCGCGGCTTCACGGAGGAGGCGATCGGCGCTCTCCAGGCCCGCTCCTGGACCGGGAACGTCCGCGAGCTGAAGAACACCGTGGAGCGCGTCCTGATCCTGACCGACGCCGACCAGGTGGACCCCGCGGCGCTCGAGCGCGTGCTCGCCTCCGTCCCGGGCGGGCGCCCGGGTCCCGGCGCCCCCGGCGCGGCCCCTGCCGCCGGGGCCGCGGGGGAAGGCGCGGCGCCCGCAGAAGCGGCGGCCGGGGGAGGCGGAGCCGCCCCGCTCCACAGCGGATCCTCGTCGCTGCAGTCGTTCAAGGATGCGGCGGAGCGGGCGTTCATCGTGCAGAAGCTGCGCGAGAACGACTGGAACATCACCCAGACCGCGAAGGCGATCGACACGCCGCGATCGAACCTGTACAAGAAGCTCGAGCAGTACGGCATCAGCCGGGAAAAGGACGACCCTCCCGCCTGAGCCGGCGGCGGCCCGCGCGCTCAGCGCGCGAGATAGACCACGGCCACAGTGACCCCGGTCGCCACGACGATCCAGCGCAGGGTCGAGGGCCGGACGCGCCCCGCCAGACGCCCGCCCATTGCGCCGCCGGCCAGCGCCCCGGCGGCCATCACCGCCGCCGCCGGCCAGACGACCTGCCCCGAGAAAAGGAACAGGAGGGCGGCCGCGACGTTGACGCTGAGCGAGATCGACTGCTTGAGGGCGTTCAGGCGCGTCAGCGAATCGTCCAGGGTCAGCCCGAGCACGGCCAGCACGATCACGCTCAGCCCCGCGCCGAAGTACCCGCCGTAGACCGCGGCGAGGCCGACCGGCAGGGCCCCGGCCGCGCCCGACCCCGGCCCCGCATCCGTCCGCGCGGCGCCGGCCCGCCGGACCAGCCAGGCGCGCACCGGCTCCTGCACGGCGAGCAGGCCCGAGGCAAGGAGGATCAGCAGGGGCACGAGGGCGCGGAAGAGCCGCTCGCCCGTGTTCAGCAGGAGGATCCCCCCCGCGATCCCGCCGAGGGCTCCGGCCGGCAGGAGCAGCAGCATCCTCCTGCGCTGGCCCCTCAGGTCGCTTCTCTGCGCCAGCGTCGCTCCGAAATAGCCGGGGCAGAGCGCGACGGTGTTGGTGACGTTCGCCGCCAGCGCAGGAACCCCCACGGCGGTGAGCATCGGGAAGGTGATCAGGGTGCCCCCTCCGGCCAGGGCGTTGACCGCCCCGGCCGCGACGGCCGCGAGGCCGGCGAGCGCAAGCCCGGAGGCGCCGATCACGGGGGCGTCTTTCCCGCGGCCCGGTCGAGCTCGACGAGGTGCTCGTACTTGGCGGGGTACTTCTCCCGGAACGCCTCGAACAGCTTCGGCCCGAGCCACAGCTTCGCGTGCTCCACCTTGCTCTCCCCGTCGTCCCAGTCCCCCTCCATCGCGGCGAGGATGTGAAACGCCAGCCCGAGCGGCGAGTCCAGCGCCTTTTCGTTCTTCTCCTCCTGGTAGCGGCCGATCAGCCGGTCGAGGGCCGCGACGTAGCCCGAGGCGGGGAGCCGGATGGTCACCCCCTGCGCCTTCGCGAGCTCGATCGCCTTCTCGATGACGGCCGCGCGTGTCGGCTCGTCGAGCGTGAGCCATTTCCTGCAGGGGTAGTCGCTTCCCCCGTCCGTGTCCGGCTCCGGCGACGTCCCGTCGGCCGGCGCGCCCGGCAGCGGGCTCCGGCGGGGTTGCCGCGGCCTGCGCGCCGTCCTGCCGCGGCAGGGGAGGCCGACATGGCCGGCGTGACGCCCGGCGCCGCGCGCCGCAGGCGAGCCGCGAGAAGCGCGAACAGACATGCAGCGGCGAGAGTGGCGGTCGCGAGCAGGCCCCTTGCGAGAACCGGCGCGGGCGGACCGCGTGAGCGCGAGCGGCATCTCAGGCTCCCGCTGCCAGCGCCGCCTCGTAGGCGCTGTGGACGGTTCGTCGAAGCAGACGAAGAGGACCCTCGCGATTCCGGATCCGGCGGTCGCATACCCCCGCACCGTGGCGACGGCGATCGCGGCAGCCTCGGGGATCGGATACCATAGGCGCCGCAGCTGATGGCGGGAAACGCGATCGAGCGGACGCCGTACGCTCCGCGAGCTCGAGAGCGGAGCGGTACGCGGAAGCAAGGAGCCCGGCTTCGCCGTGGCTTCCGCCCCGCCAGACGGGCCCGACGGCGTGGATCACGTGCCTGGCCTTCAGCCGATGCCCCCGCGTCAGGCGCGCCTGGCCGGTGGGACACCCACCCACGGCGCGGCACTCGTCGAGCAGCCCCGGGCCCGCGGCGCGGTGGATCGCCCCATCCACGCCCCCTCCCCCCAGCAGCGTGCTCTTGGCGCGTTTCACGATCGCATCGACGTCCAGAGTCGGATGTCGCCGCCCAGCCGAGGTGGTCATCGCGATGTTACACCGCGGCGCGAGAGCACCGCGCAGAGGCGGACGCGGAGCGACAGCGCGCCTCGCCCGCGCGCCCTCACGGCGGCCGCGGCGTCGAGCCCCGGCGAAAGGGCCTCTTGGACGGCGGGCGGGCGCTTGGTACAGTAGGCAGTCCTACCGGAGCCGCCCGTGTTCAATGACCGAGACGTCGTGATCCTGGAGGGAGCGAGGACCCCGTTCTGCAGGGCGGGAACCCTGCTGGCGGAGGTCTCCGCGCTCGAGCTGGGACGCGTGGCGGTGCGCGAGGCGATCGAGCGCGCGGACCTCGCATGCCTCGGAGATCGACGAGGTGATCGTCGGCAACGTCGCGGGTCCGCGCGATGAGGAGAACCTGGGGCGCGCGATCGCCCTTGCGGCGGGCGCGCCGGTCTCGGCGACGGCGCACACGGTCAACCGGAGCCGCGGCTCGGCCCTGCAGGCGATCGCCGAAGGGGCGCTCAGGATCCGCGCCGGCGAAGCGGAGGTCGTGGTGGCGGCGGGCGTCGAGTCGGTGTCGCGGTTCCCGCTGACTCCTGCCCGGGTCGCACGGGCGTCTCGCAGCGCGCGCGGCGGGCGCCCCCTCGCGCCGCGAGCGGCTCGCCGCCTGGGCCGGGCTCCGCGCGGGGGAATTCCGGCCGGTCTCCGCGCTCGAAGCCGCCATGACCGACCCCGCATCGGGTCCAGGGCATGGGGCAGGCCGCGGAGCGTCTCGCCCGCGAGTTCGCCGTGACGCGCGAGGAGCAGGACGCGTTCGCGCTCGAGTCCCACCGGCGCGCGGCGCGGGCGTGGCGGGAGGGAGCGTTCGCCGGGGAGGTCGTCCCCGTGCCGCTACCGCCGGGGTACGCGTCGCTCGCGGAGCGGGACAACGGGATGCGCGAGGACCGGACGCTCGAGTCCCTCGGGGCGCTCCCGCCGCGGTTCGACCGCGAGTACGGGACGGTGACGGAGGGGAACTCCAGCGCGGGCTCGGACGGGGCGGCCGCCCTCGTCCTGACCTCCGGCCGCAAGGCGAACGAACTCGGCGCCGGGGCGCGCGCGCTCGGGCGGATCCGCTCCTGGGCGTTCGCGGCGTGCGATCCGGCGAGGATGGGACTCGGCCCGGCGCACGCGATCCCGATGGCGCTCGAGCGCGCCGGCGTCCCGCTCGGGGCGATCGGGCTGATCGAGCTCAACGAGCCGTTCGCGGCGCAGGTCCTCGCGTGCGGGCGGGCGATGGACTCGCGGGCGTTCTGCCGGGACGCCCTCGGACTCGACGCGCCGCCGGGAGCGCCGGACCCGGCGAGGACGAACGTGAACGGCGGCGCGATCGCGCTCGGCGATCCCCCCGGAGCGACCGGCGCGCGCCTCGTGCTCACGCTCCTGAGGGAGATGGCGCGGCGCGGGGTCCCGCTCGGGCTCGCGGCCCTCTCCATCGAGGGCGGCCAGGGCGGCGCCATCGTCGTGGAGAAAGTGTGAAGAGCGCGGGGGGGCGATGAGCGTCAGGGCGGGAGACCAGCAGCCGGACCTCTTCTCGCAGGCGGGCGCGGGCCGCGCGGAGGACGCGGGCATGTCGCTCGCGATCGGCGACGACGCCATCGCCCGGATCGAGTTCGACGCTCCCGGCTCGAAGGTCAACCTGCTCACGACTGCCGTGATGGAGCGGCTCGACGCCCTGCTGACCGAGGTGCGCGCGAACGGCTCCGTCAAGGGCCTGCTCTTCCGCAGCGCCAAGCCCGGCACCTTCATCGCGGGCGCGGACATCGACGAGATCGAGGGGATCACCGACCCGGGCGAGGGCGAGGGGAAGGCGCGCCGCGGGCAGCAGGTCTTCCAGCGGATCGCGGACCTGGCCGTGCCGACCGTCGCGGCGATCGACGGCGCCTGCCTGGGAGGCGGACTCGAGCTGGCGCTCGCGTGCGATTTCCGGGTCGCCTCGGACGGGCCGAAGGTCCGGATCGGGCTTCCCGAGGTGAAGCTGGGGATCCTCCCCGGCTTCGGCGGAACCCAGCGCCTCCCCGCCCTGATCGGCCTCTCGCCCGCGCTCGACCTGATCCTCTCCGGCGCTGCGCTCGACGCGCGGCGCGCCCTCGAGCTCGGCGTCGTGGACCGGGTCGTGCCGGCCGTGCACCTCGACGCGCAGGCGGCGGGCATCCTCAAGCAGGCCGTCGCCCGGGTGCCGAGCCTGCGGGCCCCCGACGGGGGCCTGCGCGACTGGCGCGCGGCCCTCGGGCTCGCGCCCAGGAAGGGGGCCGCGGGGCGGCTCCTCGGGAGAACGCGGGCGGCCTCCTGGCTCGCCGGGCTCACCGCGCGCCGGCGCCTCGCGGCGCGGGTGGACGAGGGCCGCTACCCCGCGGCCTTCTTCGCGCTGCGGGCGGCGGTGGCGGGCGCGCGCCTCGGGCTCGCGCGGGGCCTCGACAACGAGGCGCGGCTGCTCGGCGAGCTGATCGCGACGAAGACCTCGAAGAACCTGATCTTCCTGCACAAGGCCCGCGCGGAGGCCGCATCCGATCCGGGCGTCGCCGGCCCGGTCCCGCCCCTGCGGGCGATCAGCAAGGCGGGCGTGGTCGGCGCGGGGACGATGGGGGCGGGAATCGCCGCGGCTCTCGCCGGCGCGGGCCTTCCCGTGAGGATGCGCGATCTTTCGTGGGAGCGCCTGGCGCAGGGGATCGGCGCGGGCGCGGCGACGGTCGAGCGCGAGCTCCGGCGCGGGACGATCGACCCCCGCGCCGCGGCCGCCCGCCGCGCGGCGGTCTCGGCGACCACCGACTGGTCCGGGTTCCGCCCCGCGGAGCTGGTCGTGGAAGCGGTCGATGAGCGGCTCGAGGCCAAGCGCGAGGTCTTCGCGCGGCTCGAGGAGCTGTGCGGGGCGGGAGCGATCCTGGCCTCGAACACCTCCTCCCTCACGATCGCGGAGATCGCCGCGACGGCGAGGCGCCCGGACCGGATCGTCGGACTGCACTTCTTCCACCCCGTGGACCGGACGGCGCTGGTCGAGGTGATCGCGACGCGGGCGACCGACCGCGCGGTCACGGCGACCGCCGTCGCGCTCGTGAAGCGGCTCGGCAAGACGCCGATCGTCGTGAGGGACGGCCCCGGGTTCCTGGTCAACCGCGTCCTGATGCCGTACCTCGGCGAGGCGCTGCTCATGTTCGAGGAGGGGGCGCGCGTCGAGGAGCTCGACGCGGAACTGCGCGGCTTCGGCATGCCGTCGGGCCCCTTCGAGCTTCTCGACGCGATCGGGCTCGACGTCGCGGCGGCAGGCCGCGCGGTCCCTCCTCGCGGCGTTCGGCGAGCGGGTCGCCGCGCCGCAGGCGCTCGACCGGCTGACGGAGGCGGGGCGCCGCGGGCGAAAGGGAGGGAGCGGCTTCTACCGGTACGGCCCCGGCGGCGAGCCGAAGGGGCCCGACCGCGAAGCGGGAAGAATCGCCGGGGCGGCCCGGCGGCGCCGCGAAGCGCCGCTCGGCGGCCGGCCGGCGGGAAGGCTCACCCCGGTCCAGGAGCGCCTGCTCCTCCCGATGATCAACGAGGCGGCGATGGTGCTCGGCGACGGCGGCGCGCGATCGCCCGCCGACGTGGACCTCGCGCTCGTGCTCGGCGCCGGCTTCCCGTCCTTCCGCGGGGGACTGCTGCGGTTCGCGGATTCCCTCGGGACGGCGAACATCGCGGAGCGGCTCGAGCTGCTGGCGGAGCGCCACGGCAGGCGCTTCGCGCCGGCCGATCACCTGCGCGAGCTGGCCCGCGCGGGCAGGCCGTTCCACCCCGCCGGCTGACCGCGGGTTGATTTAGGGCGGCCCGAAGCGCGAAACTGGCGCCTCCGATGCCGCCTTCCGGCGGGAGGCGGGCAGGCGCGGGCGGCGCCGGGAGCCCCTGTGCCGCGCGCGGTGCTGACGACCGGATGCTGAGCGCCAACCTGAGGACCTGATCCATGACCGAGAAAGTCGAAGCCGGAGGCGTCGTCCGCGGCCTGTTCGCAGGCTCGTTCTGCGAGGACCTCCTGGCGCCGTTTCCGAAGATCGACCCGGACGAAAAGGAAAACGTCGAGTTCCTGCTCGACTCGCTCCGCAAGTTCGCGGAGAAGGAGATCGACGCGCGGAAGATCGACGAGGAGGGGTTCATCCCCGATTCGGTCCGCGCGGGGCTCGCGGAGCTCGGGGTGATGGGCGTCACGATCCCCGAGGAATACGGCGGGTTCGGGTGGTCCATGTCGGCCTACTGCCGGATGATGGAGGACATGTGCCGCTACGACGGGTCGGTGCGCGACCTACGTGGGCGGGCACCTCTCGCTCGGCTCGAAGGGGCTGCTCCTGTTCGGCACCGAGGAGCAGAAGCGGCTCTTCCTGCCGAAGATCGCGTCCGGGGAGTGGCTCTGCGCCTACGCGCTGACCGAGCCGCAGGCGGGCTCCGACGCCCAGTCGCTCAAGAGCCGCGCCGTCTGGGACGAGGCGAAGCAGGCGTGGATCCTGAACGGCAACAAGATCTGGTGCACCAACGGCGGGTACGCGCACGTGATCCAGACCTTCGCCCGGACGCCGATGAAGACGGGCCGGGACAGGATCACCGCCTTCGTGGTCACGCGCGATCTGCCGGGCTTCTCCTCCGGGAAGCCCGAGTACAAGATGGGGATCAAGGGCTCGAACACGGTCGAGCTGGCCTTCCAGGATGTCCCGCTCCCGGCGAACCACCTGGTCGGCGATGTCGGGCGGGGCTTCAAGGTCGCGCTCGAGATCCTCAACACCGGGCGCCTGTCGCTGGCGGCGGGCTGCGTCGGGGGGATCAAGGAGGCCATCGCCCGGGCCCTCAGGCACGGCGAGGAGCGCAACCAGTTCGGCCGGCCCATCATCGAGTTCGAGATGCTGAAGGAGAAGTTCGCCGAGATGGCGGTGGACGCCTACGCCCTCGAATCGATGGTCTACCTCGCGACCGGCCTGTTCGACCGCGGCGTGGACGTCTCCCTGGAGGCGGCGATCTGCAAGGTGTTCGGCACCGAGGCGATGTGGCGGGCCGCCAACCACGCGGTGCAGGTGGCCGGCGGCACGGGCTTCATGCGCGAGTACCCGTACGAGCGGGCGGTCCGGGACTCGCGGGTCAACATGATCTTCGAGGGGACGAACGAGATCCTCCGCGTGATGGTCGCCCTCACGGGCATGCAGAAGCGCGGCGAGTACCTCAAGCAGGTCGGGGAGGCGCTCAAGAGCCCGCTCGGGCACGCGGGCGTCCTCGGAGAGTACGCGGCGGACAAGCTCAAGCGCGCCATGAAGCCGGAGCGGCTGAGGCTCGCCCCCGACGAGCTGCGCGACGAGGCGGCCGCGCTCGAGGCGCAGACGGCCGACTTCGCCGAGGCGATCGAGGGGGTCGTCAAGCGCGAGCGGACGAAGATCGTCGAGCGGGAGCATGTCCAGCACCGCCTCTCCGACGCCGCCATCGACCTGTACGGCATGCTGGCGACGATCGCGCGGACGGCCGCGCGGATCGGGGAGGCGGGGGCGGACGCCTCGGCGGGGGAGATCCGGATGACGAAGCTCTTCTGCGACGGCGCCTGGCGCCGCGTCCGGCGCAACCTGCGCGCCCTCGAGGCGAACATGGACGGGGAATCGGACGCGCTCGTGGACGACATCCGCGCCCGCGGCGGCTACCCGGTGGATCACCTGGTCTAGCCCGGGTCACCCCTGCCACGCGGCGCGGCCGGCGCGGGCGGGGTCCAGGGGCGGTTGACGGAGCCCGCCCGGTGCCCCAGAATCTCCGCATGAACCCGGCCAAGAGCGACCGCTTCGAGCTCGTCTGCCCCTGCTGCGAGACCCGGATGGTGGTGGACGCGGCGACGGGCGCGATCCTGTCCGAGGAGCGGCCCAAGCGGGCCCCCGAGAAGAGCTTCGATCAGGCGCTGGAGGAGGTCCGGAGCGCGAAGGACAAGGCCGACAAGGACTTCACGCGCGCGATGGAGCAGACGAAGGTGGAGAAGGACCTCCTCGCGAAGAAGTTCGAGGAGGCCCTGAAGAAGGCCGAGAAGAACAAGGACGAGCCCCTCCCTCCCCGCCCCTTCGAGTTCGACTGAGCCCGCGCCCCGGCGGCCGGCCCCTTACAGGTACTTGATGTCCGCGAGGATGTCGTTCCGGTCGTCGAGCGTCACCTTGTCCGGATTGACCGGCAGCTTGATCTGGATCGTCTGCTCCGCCTTCTGCAGGTAGACCGGCTTCGTGATCACCTTGTCCTTCCCGAGGTGGATGTCCATCGGGATGATGGTCGTCTTCACGTTGTCCTTGTCGGGCTGCCGGAAGGTGGCCGTCAGCAGGAACTTCCCGTCCTCGGTCGGCCGCACCTCGTACTTGAACTCGACGTTCAGCCAGTGGTTGCCGCGGAACCACTCGTCGAAGAACCAGTCCATGTTGACCTTGGTGGTCTCCTTGACGACGCGCTGGAAGTCGACCGTCGTGGCGTTCTTGTCGCGGAACCGCTCGATGAAGTTCTTCAGGCTGTCGAAGAACATCCTGTCGCCGTCCGCCACGGTGCCGCCGGAGGCGACCGCCTGGCTCTGCAGGGCCAGCCGGAACATGTGGACCACGTAGGGACCCTTCTCGTAGGTCTGGGCGGTGTAGTCCTTGCCCAGGCGCTGGCCGAGCCAGATCGGGCCGGAGTCCTTCGTGCGCGAAGCGCGGTCGCGCCACACCTTCAGCTTCGCGTTGAACGCCTTCTGCCCTTCCGTGCCCTGCACGTAGAGGGCGGAGCAGTACTCGGTGTACGACTCGGAGAGCCACTGATCGTTGGCATTGGCCCAGGAGACGGCGTGGCCCCACCATTCGTGACCGATCTCGTGGGCCACGAAGGCGTGGACGAACGAGGGATCGAGCCCGGAGCCCCCGAACACGCTGACGATGTCCTCGAGCGTGGCCCCCGGCAGGAACGCCTCGCCGGTCAGCTGGACCAGCCCGGGCGGCGCCTGGCCGAATCCGTAGAAGAAGCCCATCTGGGCGATGTCGAGCTCGTCGAACGGATAGGGCCCGAACCACTTGGTGTACTCGGTGACGATCGTGCGGGCCTCGCCCAGGAGGTTCCCGGCCTGCTTCTGCTGCTTGGCGAGCGTGTAGACGTTGATCACCGGCTTGGCCGATGTATCGCTCTTCTCGATGTAGCGGCCGAAGATGATGCTGGCGAGCGCCACGGGGGTCGTTTCGACGGTCTGGAGGCAGTTGTACCCTTCCTCGGTCCACCGCTTCTTCGTCGTCCCGCTCGCGACCGCGAGGTAGATCGAGGGAACCTTGATCGTCCAGTCGAACGTGTGCCTCTTCAGGAACCCGGACTGCGGGAACCAGGGGTAGGTGTTGAGCAGCGTGAACGTCGCGTAGTCCTGGGTGACGGCCGAGAGCTTGGCCTTCGCCATCGAGACCTGGTCGGCCGGGATGTCGGGATCGTCGAGGGCCGTGCCGATGGAAGGATCGGGGCGGATGTAGTCCGCCGTGTACTCGATGTGGACGACGGTCTTCTCGCCCTTCTTGAGCGCCTTCGGAAGGACGACGAGGAGCTGGTGCTGGCGGTGGAGGTAGTCCAGGGGCTGGCCGGCCGCGTCGGCGAGGAGCTCGATGTCGAAGGCGTTCGCTTCCTTCCCCATGTAGGACATGAACCCCATGTTCAGGGCCCGCAGGCCGTCCACCATCGCCTCGATCTGCATGTCGAGCTTCGCCCTGAGGACCAGGCCCTCCTTGTCGACCTTGAACTCCCCCTTGTAGTCGCGCATCCAGATCTGGTCCCGGTCCTCGTGGCCGAGGTCCTTCCCGCTCTCGTACTCGGCCTTGTCGTGGAAGACCGTGAGGATCGGCGTTTCGCCGTAGTCCCACTTGGCCGTCAGGAAGTACGCCGATTCACCGAGCAGCTCGCCCGGGAGCCCCGCCTTCGAGTAGTAGAAGGCGATCCAGCCCTGCTTCGCCGTCTCGAACTCGAAGAGGAAGAAGGGGACCGGGGCCCCCTCGTTGGAGGCGTTGCTGATGACGGGGAACTCGACGCTGAAGTTCAGCTCCTCGAGCTGCTTCTGCCGGTCCTTGAAGAGACGGGACGGCTCGTCGCCCGCCCCGGAGTCGGCCGCCAGCCGGTCCTTGACCTGGTCGTAGAACTCGTCCGTGAACCGGATGAACCCGCGAGTGAAGGTCTCGTCGAGGGAGTCCTTGTCCATCGCCTTCTTGAAGGCGTCCTTCTCGATCTTGATCGGCGGGGTCATCTGGATCCGCCCCTGCCCGGAGAACCAGGCTCCCGTCGGCCGCTCCCCTTCGCGGGCCGGCTTCGCGAGCCAGAGCTTCCCCGACTGCAGGGTGATCTTCGTGATGTCCCGCTCGATCACGAGGTTCTCGACGGCGACGGCGCGCGTGAGGTCGAGATCCACCTTGTGGACCTGGTCGTAGACCGCACGGAGCTTCTCCGTGCCCTCGAAAGTCTTGTCCCCCTCGGCGGCGAAGGCTCCCCCGGCGGATGGCAAGGGACAGCAGCAGGATGCCCGTGGGCAGGGCGCGGGCGAGGATCGGTTTCATGGAGTGACCTCCGGTGGGCCGGCCCGGGCCCGCGCGAGCGGGTCACACGGCCGAAATCCGCGGCAAGACGGGCGTGGCTTCAAAGGTCTCTTATACTAGCAGCGCGCGATGCAGGTTTCCAATCGCGGGGGAGGCGCAGGCTTGCGCGAGTTCGAACCCGTCATCGGCCTCGAGGTCCATGCCCAGCTGCGGACGGCCACGAAGATCTTCTGCTCCTGCGCCGTCCGGTTCGGGGAGCCGCCCAACTCCCTGACCTGCCCCGTCTGCCTGGGCATGCCGGGCGTCCTCCCGGTCCTGAACCGGCAGGCGGTGGCCCTGGCCATGCGGCTCGCCCTGGCGGTGGGATGCGAGGTGCGGCGGCGCTCCATCTTCGCCCGGAAGAACTACTTCTACCCGGACCTCCCCAAGGGGTACCAGATCAGCCAGTTCGACCAGCCGCTCGCGGAGCACGGGCGCCTGGAGATCGAGGTGGGCGGGGCGACCCGCGCGATCGGGATCACGCGCGTCCACATGGAGGAGGACGCGGGGAAGCTGATCCACGAAGGGCCGCTCGCGGTCCCCGATGCCACCCTCGCCGACTACAACCGCGCCGGGACGCCCCTGATCGAGATCGTCGGCGAGCCGGACCTGCGCTCGCCCGAGGAGGCGTACGCCTACCTGACGGCGCTGAAGAGCGTGCTGACCTACACCGGGGTCTGCGACGGCAACATGGAGGAGGGCTCCCTGCGGTGCGACGCGAACGTGTCGATCCGCGAGAAGGGGAGCGCTCCGTTCGGCACCCGGGTCGAGCTGAAGAACCTGAACTCGTTCCGGAACGTGGAGCGGGCCCTCCGTTTCGAGATCGCCCGGCAGGAGGAGGTCGTGCGATCGGGAGGGAGCATCCCGCAGGAGACCCTCCTCTGGGACGCGGACGCGGGCGTGACCCGCTCGATGCGCTCGAAGGAGGAAGCGCACGACTACCGCTACTTCCCGGACCCGGACCTGCTCCCGCTCGTCGTGAGCGAGGAGTGGGTGGAGGAGGTGCGGAGGACGATCCCGGAGCTTCCCGCGGCGCGCCGTGCCCGCTTCGTCGCGGAGCTGGGCCTGGCCGAGGCCGACGCGCACCTGCTGACCCTCGAGAAGCCCCTGGCCGACTGGTTCGAGGCGGTCGTGCAGGGGGGCGGACCGGGGCCGGAGCAGGACCGCCGCGAGGGACCGGCGCCGCAGCCCGGGGACCCGGCGGGGTCCAAACCCGCGAAGACCGGGCCGCGGGTCGAGGCCGCCGGAGCTCCGGCCTTCGCGATTCCGCCACGGGAGGCGGCGAAGCGCGTCCTGCGCGAGATCATGTCCAAGCTGAAGGAGGAGGGGCTGTCCCCCGCGGCGCTCGCGGACCGCTATCCGGCCCGCTACCTGGCGGCCCTGATCGGGATGCAGCTCGACGGGACGATCAGCGGGACGAGCGCGGTCGAGGTGTTCGAGCGTTCCTGGCGGATGGCGGGGGAGCCGGGCGGGAAGGGGGCCGATCCGGAGGCGATCGTCGCCGAGCTCGGCCTGGGGCAGATCTCCGACGAGGGACCGCTGGTCGCCGCCGTCGAGGCGGTCATCGCCGCGAGCCCGAAGCAGGTCGGGCAGTTCCGCGCCGGCAAGGAATCGGTCTTCGGCTACTTCGTGGGACAGGTCATGAAGGCGACGGGGGGGCGCGCGAACGCCGCCACGGTGAACCGCCTCCTCCGCGAGCGTCTCGCGAAACCTGAGTGAGCAGACCCGCGCCAGCGCGAGCGGCTTCCTGCTCCTGTCCCGCGGTCCGGTCGAGGGGGCCTGCGTCCCCGCCCGCGCCCCCGGCGATTCCGCGCCCCTGGTCCTCCTCCGGTCCCCCGATCGGCGTTCTGCGGCCGGCGCAGCGGATCCTCCGCGGTCTGGCCCTCGCGGCGCTCCCGGTCTGCCTGCTCCTGCCTGCCGGCCCGCCGGTCGTCACGTTCGCCGGGGAGGGGACCGCTCCCCGCCCGGAAGCGCCGGCCGCGATCGACGACGGGGCCTTCGTCATCCCGGGATTTCCGGCCGAGCCCCGGTTCGGGGAAGCGCGGACGGAGCACGGGTACACGGTCGCCTCGGCGGAACTCACCTACTGGAAGACCGACGGGCGGGAGGTCGGGCCCTGGCGCGCGAACCTGTACCGGCCGGCCGCGCCGGGCCATGCGCTTTCAATGTCGCGGACCGGGGCGGGCGCGGCGGGGACCGCAGACGCGGGCAGCGCGGGCCCGGCCGCGGAGGCCGCGCGGCTTCCCCTCGTCCTCCTCCTTCCCCTCGGCGGCGAGAAGAGCGACCTCGACGCCTTCCTCGCCCGGCGGTTCGTCGAGAACGGGTTCGCGGTCCTCGCGCTGCGGGCGATCCCGCGCGCCGCCGACGAGGGAGTGATGCACTCCCTGCGCGACACCGCCCGGACCTTCACGGAGGACGTCGCGAACCTGCTCCGGGTGCTCGGCTGGGCCCGCGGCCTGCCGGGGGTCGATCCCGGCCGGATCGGCCTGCTGGGGGTGAGCCGTGGGGCGATCGGGGCTGCGGTGGCGCTGCAGGTGGCGGGGCGCGGGGCGGAGGGGGCGGACCCCTCCGCGGGGAGCGCTCCGGAGCGCCCGGGATCCGGGGAGGGGCCCCCGGCGCCCCCGGGCCGATCCGGGAGCGGGGTCAGCGCCGTCCTGGTCCTCGGGGGGGCCGGGATGGCGGGGCTTTTCCGGACCTCGCGCATGGGGAACGTCGAGCGGCTGCGCGCCAACGAGCTCGCGCGCGCCGGGGGGGACCTGGACCGGGCCGCGGCCAGGGCGGCCGCGATCCTGCGCAACGTCGACCCGGCCTCGCGGCCCGGCCGGCTCGACCCGGCCCTGACGCTCCTCGTGAACGCCCGCTCCGACCACGTCATCCCGAAGGAGCAGGCGCTGGCCCTGCGCGAGGCCGCGGGCGGCGCGACCCAGGCGTGGCTCCCCTTCGGGCACAACGCGTCGCTCCTGTTCGCCCACCAGGTGCGTCGCCTGGCCCTCGAGCACTTTCTTCGTACCCTGCGGACGCCCCGCATGCGTTAGAATCCGCCGAACGTGATACGGATCTTCCAGCTCTGGAAACAGTACGGGGACGCCCCGCCGGTCCTCAAGGAGCTCTCGTTCCACGTCGAGAAGGGCGAGTTCGTCTTCCTGACGGGGCCGAGCGGCGCGGGGAAGTCGACCCTTCTCCGGATCCTGGTGGGGGAGGACACGCCGAGCTCGGGGCAGGTCGTCATCGGCGGCAAGGACGTCGCCACGATGACCGCCGCGCAGCTCCCCTACCTTCGCCGCACGATCGGGTTCGTCTTCCAGGACTTCAAGCTGCTGCCGAACAAGACCGCCTTCGAGAACGTGGCGCTCCCGCTCAGGATCTCCGGGCTCTCCCCGGGCGAGCAGCGTCTCCGGGCCGTCAAGGCGATCCGCCGCGTGGGGCTCGAGCACCGGATGCACTACTACCCGGCGATGCTCTCCGGCGGCGAGCAGCAGCGGATCGCCATCGCGCGCGCCGTGGTCAACGATCCCGCGCTGCTGCTGGCCGACGAGCCGACGGGGAACCTCGATCCGTCCCTGTCGCTCGACATCATGAACCTCTTCCGCGAGATCAACGCGCGCGGCACCACGGTGGTCGTCGCGACGCACGACCCGCGCCTGATCGGGGCCGTGCAGCGCCGGGTCATCTACCTGACCGACACCCGCTCGCGCGAGTTCGTCGAGCCGCTTGTCTGGGAGAACGAGGTCCCCGCGGCGAATGCCGGTGAGGGCGGGATGCACGACCGGGACAGCGAGCCGGGGGCGGGAATGGACGGGCCCGCCGCCGGGGGCGGGGCGACATGAAGCTCCGGCGCTCGCTCGGGTACTTCCTCCGGGAGGCGGCCGCCGACCTGTGGAAGCGGCGGACCGTGAACCTGGTCTCGATCGCGACGATCGGGGCGACCCTCTACGTGCTCGGCATCTTCCTCGTCCTGATGACGAACGTGACGCGGGTCGTCTCCTCGTGGGCGGAAGAGAACCGGATCAGCGTGTACCTCGTGGACAACTGCCCCGCGGGGGACCGCGTGGCCCTGGAGGAGCGGATCTCGAAGGACCCCGCCGTGGGGGCCGTGGAGTACGTGTCGAAGGAGGAGGCGCTGGACCGGTTCCGCAAGGACTTCCCGGACCTCGCCGACCTGGCCACGGGCCTCGACGCGAACCCGCTCCCCGCCTCGTTCGAGATCACCTTCAAGGGGAGGTCGGCCGACGCCTCGGCCGTCGAGGCGTTCTCGGCGGGGCTCGAGAAGCAGCCGGGCGTGGACGGCGTCCGCTACGACATCGTCTGGGTCCGCCGCGTCCGCTCGCTGCTCAAGGTGATCGGCTGGGGAGGGGGGATCCTGGGGGCGATCCTGCTGTCCGCCTCGATGATCACGATCTCGGGCGTGATCCGCCTGAACGTGCTCGCCCGGCGCGAGGAGATCGAGATCCTCCGGCTGGTCGGCGCGACGCGCGGCTTCATCCGGGGGCCGTTCCTCGTGGAGGGGGCCTTCCAGGGCGCGGCCGCCTCGGTCCTCGCGTTCGGGCTGATCCTGGCGACCTGGCTCGCCGTCTCCTCGAGCGCCCGCGTGAAGAGCGATTTCCTCCTGCAGCTCCTCGCCGGGGGATCGATGCCGGTCTGGATGCCGGCCGCCCTTCTCGGGATCGGCCTCGCCGTCGGCCTCGCCGGCTCGCTCGTCTCCGTCCGCCGCGCCTTCTCCGCGACGTCGAACGGCTGATCGCGGTCCCCTAGAAGCTGTAGCCGATCCAGAAGTTCGTGCGGATCCCCGTGTTGCTGACCTCGATCGGGTCGAGCCGCGTGGCGGCGATCACGTTGAGGTTGGCGCAGTTCGCCACCTTGCCGGACGCTGTCACGCAGACCCGCTCGTAGTCCGTGTAGGGGAGCTGGTGCGCGAAATCCCAGTGCCACTCGAGGCCGCCGAAGAAGAAGTTGAAGCCGAGCCCCCACGAGGCCCGCAGGTCCCCCAGGCGGTTGTTCTCCGAGTCCCAGGCCTTGAACTTGAGATACTGGTTGGGCTGGTAGACGTCGACCGTCCCGTCGCCGTTCGTGTCGATGAACGGCCCGTACGAGCGGTAGTCCCCGAGGTTCTGGGAGAAGAAGGCGCCGTTGTTGAAGTAGGCGCTGCCGACATCGAGGAAGAAGTTGCCGCGGAGGTTCCGCAGCGAGCCGAAGGGGAAGCGGAGCTCGTCGATGAGCGGGAAGCGGAACTCGATGTTGGTGAAGCCGACCCGGTTGCCGAAGAACTCGCGGAAGTCGTACCCGCGCAGGTCGTTGTAGCCGCCGATCGAGTAGACCCCCGCGCCGTCGCCCGTCGAGAAGAGGCCGAAGAGCCTCCAGGCGAACAGTGAGCGCCTCGTGACATGGCCGTAGCCCCGGTAGTCCAGGCTGTAGTTGACGACGCTGCCGGTGTCGCCCGAGATCTGCATCGCGTCGTAGACGGCCAGGCTGAACCGCTTGCCCTGGTACGCGCCGAACTCCTTGAACCGCGTCGTGTCGCCCGAGAAGGCGAGGGACACGACGCCGAACGAGTCCACGTAGTGCGCGTAGTCCACGAAGGTGTACCCGCCCGCGTTGACGGCGACCGGGTAGGTCTCGCTGCGGTAGACGTACCCGGCCTGCCCTTCCACGCGGTAATAGCGGTTGAGCGGGTACTGGGCCAGCGCGAAGGCGCCGGTCACGCGGCTGTCCTGGCGCTGGAGGTTCGCCTCGCCGGGCACGGTCACGGCGAAGAAGTCGCGGTTGTCGAAGACCGAGACGCCCCACTGCAGGCGGCGCTTCATGTTCAGGTACGTGACGTTGATGTTGGAGTACGTGGAGACCGTGTCCAGGAGCAGGTTGATCCGGTAGTCCCCCAGCAGGTCGGCGAAGTTCACCGCGACGTTGGTGAAGATCGTCCCGTCGCTGGCGGCGCCGATGCCGATGACGGGAGCGTCGATGCTCCACTTCTTCTTGTAGGGCCGCTTCTCCGCCTGGTCGAGCGTCAGCTCGAGCTCGGGATGGTAGGCGAGCGTCTCGGGGGCGCCCGTCGGCTCCTCCGCGGAGACCGAGACCGCGGGCTCCTTCTCCTCCATGCGGTAGAGCCGGAAGGTCCCCTCGGAGTACCCCACGTAGGCGAGCTGCGGCTTTCCGTCCCTGTCGGCCAGCTGGACGGGCGAGAATCCGCCGCCGACCAGGTCGGTCAGCCGTCCCAGCTCGAGCGTCGAGGTGTCGAGCCGGCAGATGTTGAAGATCCCGCCCCACCGGTCCGAGGCGAGGTGGATCGTGTGCGGGTCGCGGCCGAACACCGGCATGATGTCGTTCGACTCGCCGAAGGTGAGCTGGCGCTTCTGGGACGGGTCAGCGGCGTCCACGAGGAAGACCTTCTCGAACAGGCCGACGCGCCGGTTGTAGAGGATCTGCCTGCCGTCCGCCGACCAGGAGGGATTGCTGTCGAAGTACGGGTCGTCGGTCAGGTTGCGGACCGCCTTCGTCTCCAGGTCCACCTCGAAGATGTCCACGATCCCGTCCTTGTTGCCGGAGAAGGCGAGCTTCCTGCCGTCCGGCGAGAAGGCGGGGGAGTGGCAGTTGTCGATCCCGGTCTCGATGCGGGCGAGGAGCTTCCCCGTGAGCGGGTCGTAGATGAGGAGCGGGCCGCCGGTTCTCCTTGCGGACGAAGAAGGCGACGCGGTCCCCTTCGGGCGACCAGCTCAGGTCGCGCTTTCCGTCGAACGCCCCGGTGACGATCCCCTCGTACTTGTTGGTGAAGCCCGACGTCAGGTTGCGGATCAGCTTGCCGTCGTTGGCCGACAGGATCACGACGTCCAGCTCGTCGCCCGGCGTGGCGAGGGCGGCGATCAGCTCGCCGGACGGGGACAGGGTCGGCGAGAAGGTGTAGCGCCCCGGCTTCTTGAGGCCGATGTCCTTGCCGTAGTCGAGCGGCTCGTCCTTCTCCATGAGGGCGGGGAAGTACTTCTTGCGCAGGAACTTGTCGAACTTCCGGTCGAACTCGTCGAAGTCCATGTCGAAGGCCTCCTTGAAGGCCTTCTCGACGTTGTTCATCAGCAGGACCTTGCGGTACTCGAACAGGAAGTTGCGGACGCCCTCGGGGCCGTACTGGCTCTCGATGAAGTCGAAGATCGCGTGCCCGAAACGGTAGACGAGGAACCCGTCCACGAAGTTCGGGTCCATGAACTTGATCGGGGGGATGTAGTTGTTGACGACGGCGTCGCGGATGACCATCTGGTCGATGTGCGACTCGTCCTGGCCGAGGTAGGAGGCGAGCCCCTCCATGATCCACAGGGGCGGGCTGGAGCGGAGGGTCCGCTTGAGCGATTCGCCGTACAGGATGTCGAACTCGAAGATATGGACCAGCTCGTGGCGCAGGACGGACGCGAAGACATCGGGGGGCTGGTCGATCGGGATCACGATCCGGTTCTGAAACGGCTCAGCGAACGCGCCGACCCCCTGGGGGATCTCCGACATCTCCACGTTCGTCTGCTCGAAATCGCCGTGGGTCCTGTAGTAGATGAGGGGAATCCGGTACTTGATGTCGTGGTCGAGGAACTTGGAGAGCCGCAGGTATGCGCTCTCGGCGTCGGAGACGACCCTTTCGAGGAACTCCGCCTCCTCGGGGTAGTAGTGGACCTGGAAATGCGGCGACGTGTAGACCTGCCACTTGAAGTCCTTGTACACGACCTTGTTCTGCCCGAACCCGAACGCGCCGCAGGCGGCCAGGCAGAAAGCCGCGGCGGCAAGGAACGCCTTCAGGGCGGATCGCATCGGCGTCGCTCCTCTCATGGGTCTCATTCCT
The DNA here is from genome assembly GCA_963747925.1 of uncultured Acidobacteriota bacterium. Lineage (GTDB taxonomy): Bacteria > Acidobacteriota > Polarisedimenticolia > QHYA01 > CAVVHA01 > CAVVHA01. Next base: position 98,056 of record CAVVHA010000008.1, on the reverse strand, counting down.
CGAACAGGTAGCGCGGCTCCTGTTTCTTCTGGGTCGTGACGACGCCCAGCAGGTCCGGGATCATCATCTCGGTGAGCTGGTAGAAGATCCCCAGGGCGTCGTTGGACTTTCCCTCGTAGACTTCCCGGTTGCGGAACGTGTCCTCGTAGAGGAAGGCCCCGTTGGCCCCCTTGAAGAACCAGAGGTTCACCTCGAGCGCGAACTCCTCCCGCTCGGCGAAGCGGGTGGACCGCACCTTCTGGCCGGTCATCGGGCTGATGAAATCCTCCTGCACGAACGCCGAGCGGTCCTGGGTCGTGAGAACCACGCGCCCGGAGACCACGAGGTCGGCGCCGTACTCCTCGGCGATGTGCTTCCAGAACACGTAGTTCTTGACGAGTTCCTCCGGAGGCTGCTCGGGAAGGTTCGGCGCCTCGACCTCGAGGATCCGGAAGCGGGTCCCCTTGGCGAGCTCGCGGCGCGTCCAGCGGACGAACTCCTTGCCGACGTCGAGGCCGGGGTGATCGGGGGCGATGAACCTCGCCACGAGGATGGTCCGGATGCCGCGCGTGTTGAGCTTCGCCGGGACCGGCAGCTCGACCATCACGCGGGCCGCCCCGCCGGCCGCGAAGGGAGGCGCGACCAGGCAGAGCAGGACGGCCGCGACGACGGCGAGCCGGGCGGCCGCGACGCGGCGCCGGACCCCGCCCCGGGTCCCGCCCGGCGGGCAGGGGACCATCGCGGCAGCGGTCCCCGGCCGCCGCGCGGCGACGCGGGCGATCAGGGGGCCTTGGCATCGGGTCCGTTTCCTCCCGGCGGTTCCTCGGGCTGGGAAACGTCCGCCCCCTCCCGGAACCGATCGTAGAACTTCCTGAAGAACTCGTAGTTCTCGCGGACCTCGTCGGGGACCGAGGGCGCGGCGAGCGCGGTCCGGTACTCGGCCTCGGCTTTCTCGTACTCGCCGAGGTTCTCGAACGCGACGGCGATGTTGTTGTGCAGCCGGACGTTCGTGGGGTCGTGGACGAGGGCCTTCTGCCAGCGGAAGAGCGCCTCGCGCCAGTTTCCCTGCTTCGCCATCTCCGTGCCGAACCGGATCTGCCGCTGGAGCTCCTCCCTGCTCGGGGCCCCGGAGGACGGCGCCGTTCCCGCGCGCGCGAGGCCCGCGGCGAGGAGAAGAGCCGACAGAGCGAGAACGACACCAGAGCGCGCGGGCACGGCGTCTCCTTTCGCGAGACGAACGGCCACGAGTATAAGACAGGAGATGCGTGACGCGTTCCCCCATCGGGTCGGGTAGACTTCGCTCGTGCGGCGCGCGGACAGCAGCGGCGTGAGCTCCCCGGCGGGCGGGCGTCCCCTGCCGCGCGGCTGCCGCGAGGCGGGCGCCGCGCCTGTCGTCGGGAGGCCCGCAGGCCCGGGCGCGAGGGCGCGGCGCGCGGGGCCGCGCGCTCGGCCGCCGCCTCCTCCTCACCGGCCTTCTGGCGGTCGCCGCGGGGCTGTCGGCGCTCGCGGCCGGCCCTCCGAAGCTGCCTCGGGGGACCGCCCGCCTGGTGGGAGAAGCTCGACCCCGCGAGCCAGCGCGCGCAGAGCGGGCAGGGGGGCGGGCCCGCGCGGGCGCCGGGACCGCGCATGCCGGCCATGCCGCCGTTCCGGGCGAGGGTCCTCTCCTCGGTCGTCGGCATCCGCGCCACGCTCATCACGCCCAGGCTCTCCTTCAAGGGAAAACGGAAGGTCGAGGCGGAAACGACCCCCGCGGGGGGGAACGGATCGGGGATCATCGTCGATTCCCGGGGGCTGATCCTGACCTGCGCGCACGTGGTCGAGGACGCGATCGGCGTGCGGGTCTTTCTCGCCGACGATCGCGAGGTGGGCGGGCGCGTTCTCGTGATCGACAGGACGAGCGACCTTGCGCTGGTGAGCATCGAGCCGGTCGCGCTGCCCGCCCTCGACCTGCAGGCTCCGCCCGTCCTTCAGCAGGGCGCGCGCGTCTACCTGGCGGCCCGCCCCGGCGGGGCCTCGGTTCGCTTCGAGGCGGGCCAGCTGGCGACCACGGGGACCTACCATCTCGGGCACAGCCAGCTCGAGTTCTTCCGCCGGTTCATCGGCGGGATCGAGCCGGGCGATTCGGGCGGGGCCCTGGTGGACGAGGAGGGGAGGTTCATCGGCCTGCTCTCGGTGGGCCATCCCGAGGGAGGGATGGGGTACGCGATCGCGCGCGAGTTCGTGTTCGTCGCGCTCGCGCGCCTGCGCGACGGAAGACCGGTGGTCTGGCCGTGGCTCGGGATCGGCGTCGAGACTCCCGACGAGCCGCCGGGCGTCCTGGTCTGGGCCGTCGCTCCCGGCTCGCCCGCGCAGGCCGCCGGGATCAGGACGGGCGACCGGATCGTCTCGCTGGACGGCAAGGAGGTGGAGCACCTGCTGCCGGCCATGATGGCCGTGGTTTCGCGGCCGATCGGGGCCCGTTTCCAGCTCGGGCTCCTGCGCGCGGGCGCGACGCCGGCCGCCGTCGGAGCGCCCGGGCCCGTCGCCGCCCGCGCCGGGGGGATCGACGCAGGCTTCGCCGCCCGCGGAACGGGGCGGCGCCGGCGGGGCCGCGCAGGGCCGGGAATCGGTCGCCATCATCTCCGCCACCCGTCCGATCGAGCCGGTCCTCCCGCCGATCGAACTGTTCGAGCGCCTGACGGGGATCCGGCTCGCCCCGGGCCCGGCCACGCAGCTCGAGCCCGCGGGGCTCAGGGTCGAGGCCTTCTCCGCCCCCTCGGAAGGGGGGAGACGCCCCTGCACGATCGGGTCGCGCCTCGCCTCCATCGTGCCGGGCGCGGGGCTTGTCCACGCCCTGGAGGAGGGGCGCGCGGGGTACGAGGTCAGGATCGTCACCGTGAGCGACCTCGGTGCCGCGCTTCGCGCCTCGTTCGAGGGGCCCCACATGGCCGCGGTCCTGATCTGGTCCACGGAGGGGAAGCAGGAGACGATGCTCCTTTCCGGCGAGGCGAAGCAGTACCCGCTGCTGTGACGGGAGGGGCGGCAGGCCGCCGGCCGGATCCGTCCCGGCGCGGGAGGAGGCGATCGCATGAGTGGAACCGAAGGGCTCGACCTCAGGACGGCCGCCGGGCCCCTCGACGCGACCGTCAGCGTTCCGCCCTCGAAGAGCCTGACGCACCGGGCGCTGGCGCTGGCCGCGCTCGCGGACGGAGGCTCGCTCATCGAATCGCCCCTGCTCGCCGACGACACGATCCGCATGGCGGCGGCCCTGCGCGCGCTGGGGGCGCGGCTCGAGTTCGAGGGGCCGGGCGCCCCCGGATGGAAGCGGGCGATCGAGGCGCCGGCGCTGCCCGGGCCGGCCGCCTCCGGCGGAGCGCTCCGGCCCGGGAGCCTCGCTCCGGAGGTTTCGCTCCGCGTCGGCGGCCGCGGAGGGAGGCTCCTCGCCCCGGCGGCTCCCCTCGGGCTCGGCGGCTCGGGGACGGCGGTGCGGCTGCTGACGGCGCTCGCCGCCCTGGCCGTGGGGGAGGTCGTGATCGACGGCGACGCGCGCATGCGGCAGCGGCCGATCGGCCCCCTGCTCGAAGCGCTCGCCGCGCTCGGCGTCGAGGCCCGTTCCATCGATGGCAGCGGCTGCCCGCCCGTGCGCGTCCGGGGGGAACGCTGCGGGGAGGGCAGGCGCGGATCGCGGGCGGGCTGTCGAGCCAGTTCGTGTCGGCGCTCCTGATGCTCGCTCCCCTCGCGCCCGGGCCGGTCGACCTGGAGGTGATCCCTCCCATCGCGTCCCGTCCCTACATCGAGCTCACGCTCGCCCTGATGCGGGAGTTCGGCATGACGGCGGCGGAGGGGCCCGCGGGCCATGAGGCGGGTGCGGGGAGCCGGGAGCGCCGACGGGCCCCTTCGTTACCGCTTCAACGGGCAGGGGGCCTACATCCCCGCGCGCTACCGCGTCCCGGCCGGACGCGAGCGCGGCGTCCTACTTCTTCGCGGCCGCCGCGGTCGCCGGTGGGCGCGTGACGGTGCGGGGGCTGCGGCGGGACAGCCTCCAGGGGGACATCGCGATTCTCGGGCACCTCGAGGCGATGGGATGCCGCGTCGAGGAGGCGGCGGACGGCACGACCGTCGTCGGACCCGCGGGACGTGCGGGGGGCCGGCTCGTCCGGAGCCGGGCGCCCTGCGCCCTTTCGACCTCGACCTGCATGCGACCCCCGACCTCGTACCCACCCTCGCGGTGCTGGCCCTGTTCGCGGACGGCCCCTCCGTGATCCGGAACGCGGCGCACCTCCGGCTCAAGGAATCGGACCGCCTGGCGGCCCTCGCGAGCGAGCTGGGGCGGCTCGGCGCGCGCGTCGAGGAGCGCGCGGACGGCCTGCGGATCGAGCCCGGCCGGCTGCGCGGGGCGCGGATCGAGACCTGGCGCGATCACCGGATCGCGATGGCCTTCGCGATCGCGGGCCTGCGCGTGCCCGGCGTGACGATCGCCGACCCCGGCTGCGTCGCGAAGTCGTTCCCCGGATTCTGGCCGGCGCTCGCCGGGCTCTGGGCGGCCCCCCGGGGCTCGCAGCCCCCGAGACGCGGATGATGTTCACCCGCCGGAACGGCCGGGGAGGTGCGGCGGGCCAGGGGCCGGAACCCTGATGCCTTATAATCCGCAGCGCTCCCGACGGCCCACGAGCCCGGCCGGCGGGCGTTTCCAGGTCGCTGGATCGGCGTGATACCCCATGCATCTGCTCATTGACGGCCTCACATCGCAGTCCGGCGGTTCGCGCACCTACCTTCGCGCGATCCTGCCGCACCTCGTCCGGCATGCCCGGGCTGCGCGTCAGCCTCGTGTGCCGCGAGGATCAGCTTGCGGACTTCGGGGTGCAGGCCGGGCGGCGCGGCGTGAACTGGCTCGCCGCGCCCGGGTCGGTCCGCGGGCTTCCCGCGAGGCTGGGGTACTCCATGGGCATGGTCCCCATCCTTGCGGCACGCCACTGCGCCACCGTGCTCCTCTGCCCCACCGATTACAGCCCGCCCCTGTCTCCCTGCCCGGTGGTCCTGATGATCCGCAACCCGACCCCCTACATCCGCGACATGGGAGGGGCCGCCACGTTCAGGCGCCGCGTCCGGGAGAGCGCCATGCGCCAGACAACCCTGCTCTGCAGCTGGCGCGCAGACCGGATCATCCTCGTGTCACGGGCGGCGCTGGATGCAACGGCCGCCGTCATCCCCCTGCCCGAGGACAGGGTGCGCGTCGTGCACCACGGCAGGGATCCCCGCTTCAGGCCGCCCCCCCCGGGCGCGCAGAGAAACCTCGACCTGGTCCTGAGCGTGAGCAGCATCTACTACTTCAAGAACTACCCGGTACTCCTCGACGCCATGAGCATCCTGCGCTCCCGCCACGGCCTGCGGCCCCGGCTCAAGATCGCCGGGGCTCCCTTCGACCCGGCCCACGCCGAGTACCTGAAGCAACGGTGCCGGGCCCTGTCGCTGGAGGACCAGGTGGAGTTCCTGGGGGAGGTGCCGCACGCCCGGCTGGTGGAGATCTACCAGTCCGCGGGGATCTTCGTGATGCCGAGCAGGCTGGAGACCTTCGGACACCCGTACATCGAGAGCATGGCGACCGGCACCGCGGCCATCGTCGGCGACATCCCGTGCGCGCGCGAGATGTGCGGAGAGGCCGTTCGATACGCACATCCCGACGACCCGGCGGCTTTCGCGGCCGGGATGGCGGAGCTTCTGACGAACGAGGGGGCCCGGCGCGAGCTCGAGGCCCGCGGGCCGGCGCAGGCGGCCCATTTCGGGTGGGACCGGTGCGCGCGGGAGACGATGCAGGTCATGAGGGAAGCCGAGCAGTCGGGCCGCCGGGGACGCTGAGGCGGGCGCCGTCCCTCCGGAGCCCGGGGCTGTGGGCCCAGCGCCTCGTTGAGCAGGCGCGGGTCGCTGCGCGCCAGGGAGAGCCGGGCGAGAACGATCGCGAGCTCCAGCCGCTCGCGCCAACGGTCCCACCTGCCGGCGGCGACGGGCGCTCCGTCCGGCTGGACCAGGCGCGCCAGCGCCGAGCGGCGACGAATCTCGACGTGCTTCAGGACGCTCTCTACCGCTCCGTCTCTCCAGGCCCGGAGGGCGGTACCGGCTGCCGGGCCGAGCGCGCAGGCCTGCTCGATCTGCCGTGCGGCGCCGATCACGTAGGCTCCCTTCTTGAGGACGCGGCCGTTGCCGAGCGCGAGGACGAAAGCCTCCAGGGGCGCGAGCTCTGGCCGCGGCGCCTCGTCTTCCTCGATCGGGTCCTCTCATCCTCGCCCCGGACGATCCCGGCCTCGATGGCCGCCGCGTCGCCAGCCCCAGCTGGCTGCGCGCCTCGGGCGGCAGCTCCTGAGCGTACGCCCGGAGCAGGCCGAGGCGCTGCGCGAGAAAAGAACGCAGGGTGTCCCCGGGCACGGTCCCGTCGATCCACCTCTCTGCGGCGCGCTCGAGGACGCTGAGGATCCCTCCGCTCATTCACGGACCTCCGCATCGTCCAGGCCGGCGCGGATGCTCCGCCCGTCTAGCCCCACTAGCGCCTCGCCGCTCAGCCAGAAGTCCCCTCTCGTGAACGGTCCGCACTCGCAGATGATAGCCGGCCTTGAAGAGCCACGTCGAGCGCAGCCGTCCTTGCGGAACGCGTGCGCCTCTCTCCAGTGGAACGCGTCCCTGCTGACGAGCACCGAGCTTTCCTAGCTCGTGATCGCCGTACCGTCTCGACGTCGTGAACGCCATGTGGACGCCGTCCGTCGTCGTCGCCTAGTACCAGTCTAGCAGGCTACCGTCTGTCCGAGCTCTAGGCTGCCCGTATCCCTCTCCATCCCGCACTCGTCGTTCTTCTCCACCTCCGAGTCCGTCAGCCAGCAGACGTGCGTGGCCGTGAACAGCAATCTCACCGCGCGCCATTCTGTGTCCCGTCCCCTAACCGTTCTAGGTCCGCAGGCCGTCGCGGTACCGGAAGAAGAAGCACTCGCCGTGAGTCTCCCACGTGAGCCACAGCGCCGCTCTATCTAACTCGTCCCGCTGCACAGCGTGGACGTGGCGGATGCTGCCCGCCTCGAACTCTTGCGCGACGTCCTCTCCGCCTAGCCCTCGCTCTATGCGCCAGACGCGGACTCGACAGCGTCCGTATTGAGGAAGTACTCTCCGAAGTAGACTAACCCCTACTCTTCCTCTCAGATCCCGCCGTGTAGCACTCAGTCTCCCTGAATGCCGTAAGAGCTCCCGTCTCTCGTTCCCTCACTCACCTCGTAGACCGTGCCCCCTCTATCCCGAGTACTCTTCCTCCCCTCGTGAGATAGACGTTGCACTTGTCCGCCCTTGCCATCCTCTACGTCAGCCTCTAGAACTAGAACAGTCTCTCCGCAGTCAGACCTCGAACCAGCTGTATTCCCTTCTGAAGCCCTCCCTTACCACTAAGACGCGGCTTCCCCCGCTATCAACAGGTCCCATCGCCGTGACGTCGTGCACCAGTGAGATCGCGAGCGCCCTCGTGTACCACTAAGCGGCGTGTCCTTCCCCCCTGCTGTAGTACCGTGCCCTCGCCGTCTCGCATGTCTTTCCTAAGCGCCTGACCGTCTGAGGCCGAAGGAGGGAACAGGAACGCTCGAGGCCAGCGGAGAGCTCTTCAGTAGCCCTGTGTAAACTCGCTCACCCGCCGCCGCTGCTCCTTCCGTGAGCCGCAGGAGGACATGTCTCAATCCCGGCCCCCCCCACGTAATTCTCCCCCTTTCATACTAATACTCCTTCCCACCCCGGCCCGCCCGGATTCGCGCCCGCCGGGTGAGGGCGCGATGCCGTGGATTGCATGGCCGGGAATCCTGCTATCCTTCATGCAGAGCCTGTGTTCGGCGACCAGGCAGGGCGCGTCCGGCCCTGCTCGTCGAGAACCCGCGCGGAGCCATCGCGGGCGCGGGTTTCCGACCGGACGGCCCGCATCGCAATCGCCCATCGAAGGGGAGGTGTCCCATGACGATTCCAGCCCCGATCGAACAGTACCTGGCCCGGAGCGGCGTCCCGTACAGCGCGTTCACGCACGCGACGGCGTTCACCGCGCAGGAGGAGGCGGCCGCCTCGCACGTGCGCGGCAGGGAGTGGGCCAAGACGGTCGTCTGCTTCGCCGACGGCCAGCCGATCCTGGCCGTCCTGCCCGCGCACTACGCGGTGGACGAGGGGAGGCTGCGGAGCCTTGTCGGCGCCCGCGAGTTGCGCCTGGCGCGCGAGGAGGAGATGGCGCCGCTTTACCCCTCCTGCGACAAGGGGGCGCAGCCCCCGTTCGGGCCGCTCTACGGGCAGAAGGTCTTCGTGGACAGGAGCCTCGCGGCCGATCCGGAGATCGTCTTCCACGGCGGCACGCACGTGGACGCGATCCGGATGAAGTACGCGGATTTCGCGGCCCTCGTGAAGCCCGTGCTCGGCGAGTTCGGCCGCGCGCCGGTGCACCACCACTGACGGGGGCCCGGCCCCGCTCAGGGCTCCGCGGGAAGCGAGGCCATCAGCAGGGCGAGGGCGGCGATGCCCGTGGGAAGCGCGGGGATCGATGCGCTCTCCTGCGGCGTGTGGATCGCCGCGCCGGTGGTGACGCCGACCGCGATGCCGGGGATGCCGCGCTCGAGCGCGCGGTTGTGGTCCGCGGTGCCGAGCAGGCTCGCGCGCGGTGAGGGCCAGCCGGCCGCGGCCTGGCACTCCAGGGCGAGACGGACGAAGGCCGACCCCTCCTGGCCGGGCAGGGACGCGCCCGGCATCCGGAGCAGCTCCTCGATGGCGAGGCCGACCCTGGTCCGCTGCGCGGCGCGGCCCGCGGCGGCGCGAACTTCCGCTTCGAGTTTCTCCAGCATCCTCGGGCTGTTCGAGCGCAGGTCCACGGTGAACCAGGCGTCGCGCGCCATCGCGTTCACCGCGTCCCCCCCGCCGATCGTCGAAACGCTCAGCCACGAGGCGCGGGGTTCGGGGCTCGCGGGAACGCCGATGTCGTAGATCGCATCGATGGCGCGGGCCGCGGCCCGGACCGCGCTCGGGGCGCCCGCGCTGTGGAGGGTGTGGCCCCCCTCCGCCAGGAGGTGGACCTTGAGCCAGACGATGCCGGTGGCGCCGTGGGAGACTTCGCCGAGCTCCCCGTCCACGGCCACGAACCTGGCGACCTGGCCCGCGTGATCGTCGAGGAACTTCCGCGCGCCGAACAGGCCGATCTCCTCCTGCGCCGTCGCGAGGAGCCAGATGTCGCCGGGCGGGGCGACCTTCATCGCCCTGAGGGCGCGCGCGGCTTCGATCAGGCCGATCAGTCCCGAGGCGTTGTCCCTGACGCCGGGCCCCTGCAGGTGATCGGGATCGGTCCGGACGATCCGGCACGGATCCCCCTCCGCGGCGACGGTGTCGAGGTGGGCCGCGTAGACGACCCGCCGCGGGGAAGGGGCCCGGCCGCGCAGCACGCCCATGACGTTGCCGATCTCGTCGCGGCGGATCTCCTCGAGGCCGAGCGCGCGGAACTCCGCCTCGATCCGCGCGGCCCGGCTCTCCTCCCTCCCCGAGGGAGCGGGGATGCCGGCGATGGCGGTCCAGCGCTCGACGATCCCGGGAAGTTCGGCGATCAGTCTCGCCCGAAGCTCGTCGATCCTCGGCGCGGAGAGGGCCGGCGGGATCGGCCCGGCCTGCGGCCCCGTCCGCCCGGGCCGGGCCGGCGGCCGCCGATTCCGAGCAGGGCGAGGAGCAGGACGAGGAGGCGGGCGCGCGAGGGCCGCGGCGGGGGGACGTCGCGAGTGAAACCCGGGCAAGGCGCGGCGGACGGTCCGCGCGCGCGATCCGGAGCACGCGCGATGGTCAATCTCCGCGAGCGGGGAGGGGGGCCGTCGGGCACCCGCAGAGCCTAGACTTTGTGAAGTCCGCGATCAAGGCCGGGCGCTTATACTCATCGCGCCACCGAGGGAGGGTGAGTGCCGCACGCCACGCTGATCGACATCTTCGAAGCCGTCGCCCGCCGCCCGCGGCCCGACCTGCTGCGCTTCCGCCAGGGGGGCGAGTGGCGCTGCCTCTCCACGGAGGAATTCGCGGCCCGCGTCCGGGGCCTCGCCGCGTTCCTGATCGATTTCGGGGTCGCTCCCGGGGACAGGATCGCGCTCCTGTCGGAGAACCGCCCGGAGTGGACGATCTCCGACTTCGCCATCCACCTCGCGGGCGCGACGGGCGTGCCGCTGTTCCCCTCGCTGAGCGCGGAGCAGACCGTCTGGATGCTCCGGCACTGCGGCGCGACGATCGCGCTGGTGAGCCGGCGGGAGCTGCTGCGCAAGCTCGCCTCCCGTGGCCGGCGGGCCGGGCGCGGCGCCGCGCATCATCCTCTTCGACGGCGGGGCGGGGGATCCGGCCCCCGGCTTCGAGGTGGCGTCGCTGGCGGAGGCCTGCGAACACGGCGAGCGGCGGTTGCTCGAGCGCCCCGGCCTCGTCGAGGAGCGGATGCGGGCCGTGGCGCCCGGGGACGTCGCCAGCATCATCTACACGTCGGGCACGACGGGGGACCCGAAGGGAGTGATGCTGACCCACGGGAACTTCGCCTCGAATGTCGACGCGTGCCTCGCCATCCTCCCGTTCTCCACCTCCGACCTGACGATCTCGCTCCTGCCCCTGTCCCACGTCCTCGAGCGGACGGTCGAATACTGCTACCTGGCCGGCGGCGCCTCGATCGCGTTCGCCGAGTCGGTGGAGAAGGCGCTCCCCGTCATCCGGGAGATCCGCCCCACGGTCTTCACGGCCGTTCCCAGGGTCCTGGAGAAGCTGCACTCGCGGGTCCTCGACGGGGTGAAGTCCAGCCCCGCCTCCCGCCGCCGCCTGTTCGCGTGGGCGCTCGCTTCCGGCCGCGAGAAACTGGCCCTCGAGCTGGCCCGCAGGCCCGTGCCGCTTCTCCTGGAGTGGAAGTGCCGGCTCGCCGACCGGCTCGTCTTCTCCCGGATCCGCGAGCGGCTGGGGGGACGGGTCCGGTTCATGCTCTCGGGGGGCGCCCCGCTGCCGCGCGAGATCACGGAGTTCTTCCTCGCGATGGGGATCACGGTCTTCGAGGGTTACGGGATGACCGAGACCGCCCCGGTGATCTCCGTCAACACGTTCGGCCGTCTCCGTCCCGGGACCGTGGGCCAGCCGATCCCCGGCGTGGAGGTCCGGATCGCCGGGGACGGCGAGATCCTGGTCCGCGGGCCCAACGTGATGAAGGGTTACTACGGCGATCCCGGAGGGGACGCGCGCGGTCCTGCGCGGGGGGTTTCTCGCGACGGGGGACATCGGCCACTTCGACGGGGAGGGATTCCTCTCGATCACGGACCGGAAGAAGGACCTCCTGATCACCTCGGCGGGGAAGAACGTCCCGCCCCAGCCGATCGAGAACGCCATCCGCCTGAGCCGCTACATCGCCAACGTCATCCTCTTCGGCGACCGGAAGAAGTACCTGACCGCGCTCGTCGTTCCCGACTTCGAGGCGCTCGGCCCGCTCGCGGCCTCGCTCGGGCTTCGGGGGCGAGCCGCCCGCCGCGCTCGTCGCCCGGCCGGAGATCCGCGCCCTCATCGAGAAGGAGATCGCCGACGGCCACCGCGAGCTTCTCCGAGCACGAGCGGGTCAGGCGGTTCACGCTGCTCGAGCGGGACTTCGACCAGGATCATGGCGAAGTGACCCCGACGCTCAAGCTCCGGAGGCGGGTGGTCGCCGAGCACTTCAGGACGGTCATCGAGGCGATGTACGGCTCCTCCTGAGGCGGGCCTGTAATTTGCACTTGACCGGTGCAGGCGCCCCCGATAAGACGCCCTGCGGGCCCGGGAGCCGGTAAATAATGCTTTCGATACGCCAAAATTCGAGATTGCTCCCCCTCCTGGCCACCCTGGCGGCGGTCCTGGGGGTGTGCGGCATTCCCTACACCGTCAGGGCGGATTCCAACGCTGAAACCACCCCGGCCGTCGTCGCTTCGGGGCCCGGGGATCCCGGCTTCAAGCATGCCCCGCCGACGCGCGGAGGAGCTGGACCGCTGCTCAAGACCGGCTTCGCGACGACCGTGCGGGTGGACCGGGTCCTGGTGCCCGCCGTGGTGATCGACGGCAGGGGGCGGCCCGTCATGGGTCTCGGGAAGGACGACTTCCGGATCTCGGAAAACGCGGTTCCCCAGAAGATCGACTACTTCGACGTCAGCAGGGGGGAGAAGGTGTCGATCGTCTTCCTGCTCGACCTGTCGGGCAGCATGAGGATCCTCGACAAGATCGGGGAGGCGCGCGAGGCGATCCGCTACTTCCTGAGCGGCCTGCACGACGACGACGATGTGGGGCTGCTCACCTTCGCCGACGGCGAGGTGGACACCCTGGCGCCGCTCGGGACCCGTCCCGACATCGTCATGGCGCACCTGCTGGCGGTCAAGGCGTACGGTCAGACCGCCCTCCACGACGCGATCGCCGCCGCGCCCGGCATCATCGACGCGGCCGACCCCCGCCGCAAGGCGATCGTCCTGATCACCGACGGGATCGACAACGCCTCGAAGCTCTCCCTGGGCGAGGCCACCTCGATCGCGCGGCGCACCGACGTGCCGATCTACACCATCGGGTTCTCGAACAGCTCGCTCCCCGCCCGGAAGAACCCGGACGCGGGGACGAACGCCGAGGTCCTGAGGCGGATCTCCGCCGAGACCGGCGGGAACTTCTACTGGATCGAGGATCCCGACGAGCTGAAGGAAGCGGTCGTGGGCATCGAGGACGATCTGCGGACGCAGTACGTGCTAGGCTACACACCACCGAAAGTCGGATGCGACGGTTCGTTCCGGACCATCGAGCTCAAGGTCGGAAGAGACAGGTACCGGGTCAGAGCCAGGAAGGGATACGTGTCGGGCCCGTGCTGAGCCCGACGTCAATGGAACCATCAGGAGGGTCGAGGTCATGAAGATTCGCTACGGGGCCATCGCGCTGCCCATCGTTCTCGCGCTGACGTTCTCCACGGGCTGCGTGAGCAAGAAGGTATTCAAGCAGACGGTCCAGGATCAGGACCAGAAGATCGACAACGTCCAGTCCGGGGTCGAGGCCAACGAGCGCCGGATCAAGGACGTGGACGACAAGACGAAGAGCGAGATCACCCGCCTCGACACGAAGGCGGATGCCGCGAAGATGCGCGGCGACGAGGCGTACCAGAAGGCCGAGGCGGCCGAGAAGCTCGCCAAGGGCAAGGTCCTCTGGGAGGTCACGCTCACCAACGACGACGTGAAGTTCGGCCTGAACGAGGACAAGATCACGGACGCCGCCCGCGCGGCCCTCGACGACATCGCGCGGCGGGTCAAGGGATTCGACAAGACGGTCTACGTCGAGATCCAGGGGCACACGGACTCGACGGGCAGCGAGGAGTACAACATGGCGCTGGGCCAGAAGAGGGCCGACGCCGCCCGCCGCTACCTGAACGAGGCCGACGGGATCCCGCTGCATCTCATCACGGCGGTCTCCTACGGGGAGACGAAGCCGGTGGCCGACAACAAGACGCGCGAAGGACGCTCGCAGAACCGCCGGGTCGTGATCCGGATCCTCGAGTAGTCCCGGACCTTTCCACGCGGCGCGCGAGCCGGGGGGCGGCGCAGGTCCCTCCCCCCGGTCCGCACCGCGCCCCGCGTGAAAGAACCCCTCCATGCCCGAGCCGCTGCCCCCCTTTCTCGAGTTCCTCGAGCGGAACATCGTCGTCTTCGACGGTGGGCTGGGAACGGAGCTCTACAACCGCGGCGTGTTCATCAACAGGTCGTTCGACGAGCTGAACCTGTCGAACCCCTCGCTCGTGCAGGAGGTCCACCGGTCGTACGTCGAGGCCGGCGCCGACGTCATCGAGACGAACACCTTCGCGGCCAACCGGCCGAAGCTCGGGCACCACGGCTTCGCCGAGCAGCTCCGCGCCATCAACGAGACGGGCGCCCGCATCGCGCGCGAGAGCGCGCAGGGGAAGTACGTGGCGGGGGCCATCGGCCCGCTCGGCATCCGGATCGAGCCCTGGGGCCCGACCTCGCTCGAGGAGGCCCGGGCCTTCTTCCGGGAACAGGCCGAAGCCCTGCTCGCGGGCGGGGTGGATCTCTTCGTGCTGGAGACCTTCTCCGACCTGCCCGAGATCCGCTCCGCGATCGAGGGGGTCAGGGAGGTGTGCGCCCTGCCGATCATCGCCCAGATGACGCTCGAGGACGACGGCCGCTCGCTGGAGGGGGTGGCGCCGGAGGACTTCGCCGCGCGCCTCGATGCCTTCGGCGCCGACGTCGTCGGGGTGAACTGCAGCGTCGGTCCGCACGCCATGCTCATGGCCGTCGAGAGGATGGCGACCGCGACGGCGAAGAAGCTCTCGGCCCAGCCGAACGCCGGGGCGCCGAAGAACATCGACGGACGGAATTTCTACCTCTGCTCGCCGGAGTACATGGCGACCTATGCGCGCCGGTTCATCCAGGCGGGGGCGAGGATCGTGGGGGGCTGCTGCGGCACCACGCCGGGGCACATCCGGGCGATCCGGCGGGCGGCGCGCGCCCTGGCGCCGACCGTGCGCCCGCGCGCGGTCCGCGCCGTCGTCGTCGAGAAGGTCCCCGAGGCGACGCCCGTCCCGCGCGCCGAGAAGTCGGCCTTCGGCCGCAAGCTGTCCGAGGGGAAGTTCACGGTCTGCGTGGAGGTGCTGCCGCCGAGGGGAGTCGACGCGCACAAGGTGATCGCCGCCGCGAAGTACCTGAACGAGTGCGGCGTGGACGCGATCAACATCCCCGACGGGCCCCGCGCCAGCGCGCGGATGACGCCCCAGGCGCTCGCGCACATCCTGCAGGCGCAGGCCGGCATCGAGACGATCGTCCACTACACCTGCCGCGACCGGAACCTCCTCGGGATGCAGTCGGACCTGCTCGGCGCGCACGCCATCGGGATCAGGAACCTGCTCGTGATCACCGGGGATCCGCCGAAGGTGGGGGACTACCCCGACGCGACCGCGGTCTTCGACGTGGACTCGGTGGGCCTGACCAACATGGTCAACCGGCTGAACCACGGCCTCGATCTGGGCGGGAACTCCATCGGTCCCCCGACCTCCTTCCTCGTCGGCGTCGGGGTGGACCCGGGCGCGATCGACCTGGATCGCGAAATCCGCCGCTTCGAGTGGAAGGTGGACGCGGGAGCCGAGTTCGCCGTGACCCAGCCCGTGTTCGACGTCGCGGTGCTGGAGCGGTTCCTCGAGCGGGTCCGGCACGTGATGGTCCCCGTGATCGCGGGGATCTGGCCGCTCGCTTCGTACCGCAACGCGGAGTTCATGAACAACGAGGTCCCCGGGGTGTCCGTGCCCGCGGCGACCCTCGAGCGGATGCAGAGAGCGGACAGCCGCGAGGCCGCGCGGGCCGAGGGGATCGCCATCGCCCGCGAGATGCTCGAAGGGGTCCGCGGGTTCGTGCAGGGCGTGCAGATCAGCGCGCCGTTCGGGCGCTACGACACGGCGATCGAGGTCGTGGGCGGCCCGCCCGGGCCGCCCGGCGGGCTGCTGACGCTGGAATGAGCGGAGGATGTCCGCCGTGAGCCGGAATCGATGAATGCAGCGAACGATGGGCGGCCGGGACGATCCGTCCCCGCGCCGCCGGAACAGGAAGCCGGGCCCACGGGCTCCGGCGATGAAAGCAGGAGACAGCCATGAAGACCGGATACCGTAGTGCCATCCGCCTGCTCCCCGTCGCGCTCGCGGCGCTGCTGCTGATCGCCGCCGCCGGGTGCGGCGGCGGCCAGCAGCCCCCCGCAGGGACCGCCCAGAACGCGCCCGCGCCGCCCCAGGGCGAAGCCCCGGCCGCGCAGCCTCCCGCCGGCGCCGTGCCCGCCACGCCCGCGCAGGAAGCGGCCCCCGAGAAGGCGGCCGCCCCCGCCGAGACGAAGCCGGCGCCCGCGCCGCCCAAGGAAACGCCCCGCGACCCCGCCCGCAGCCCCGCCCGCCGCGAAGCCGGCCGAGCCGCCCCCGCCCCCCGAACCGCAGTTCATCATGGTGAAGGTGGCGGAGGGGAAGAACATCCCGATCTCCGTGGAATCGGCGCTCTCCTCGAAGACCGCGGCGGTCGGCGACAAGTTCGCCGCCAGAGTCTCGAGCGATATCGGGACGAAGGCGCACCCCGACACGGTCATTCCCGCGGGGACCCAGCTGATCGGGCGGGTGACCGAGGTGCAGAAGGCGAAGGCGATGAGCGGCGGCGCGCGGCTCGGCTTCACCTTCGACAAGCTGGTCTTCCCCTCGGGCGAGTCGTACGACATCACCGCCACCCTGGTGAAGCAGGGCGAGAACACCAAGAGCCGCACGACCAAGGGGGTTGCCGGCGGCGCGGTGGGCGGAGCGCTCCTGGGAACGATCATCGGCCGCTCCGGCAAATCCGCGCTCATCGGCGCGGCTGCAGGTGCGGCGATCGGCACCGGAGTCGTCGCCTCGATGGACAACAAGGACGTCGAGATCCCGGCGGGCGCCGAGCTGATCGTGGAGCTCGACCGGCCGCTCGAGGTCCGGCTCCCCGCCAAGAAATAGGAGCGCCGGGAGCGGGCGATCTCGGAAAATGACCGACGACAGTGTTGCTGGCCCACTGCAAGTATCTGAAGAGAAACACGTTGCCTTGTCCCTGGTGTACGGTGGCCCTCCCGTACCTGCTCGCGTCGTGAAGACCCGTCAGAGCTAGGAAACGGGAGAGGGACCAACACTCAAGTCGGGCATTTTCTTGATCCGGTACGTCCTCGCCGGTGGCGCAATGTCCACCGGCGAGGACGTTCTCTCCGGCCATGGGGCGGCCGGCGCGAAAAGACCCGCGAACAGGGCGCCGCGCGCGCTGGAGGGACTGGCCCGGGACTTGCTCTCTGATCTCCTGGAAGGTGGGGACCCTTCCAGCGAGAGGCAATCCATGATCAGAGGATCGAGCTCCTCCATTCGCCGCGGCGCTGCCATCGGCGCCGGCATCGTTGTCATCGCTCTCGGCGCCGTTCTTTGGCGCGCCAGCCGCTTCCGCCCAGGCGGGCCCGGTCCTGTCGGGGGGGGAGTTCTCGTTCAACGTGGGCGTGTTCGAGCCCCACGGGGGGAGCGCGTACTGGGAGAGGAACGGGGTGTACCTGACCCAGGATGCCGGCGATTTCTCCGACATCATCGGCGGGGCGGCCTTCGCGTCGCACCTGAATCCCCACCTCGACCTCCAGATCGGCGGGCAGTACTACCGGGGGACCGCCGACGTTGCGTACCGCGGCGTCGTGGATGTCTACGGAGATCCCGTGGTGCAGCGCCAGACCCTCAGCGAGTTCCCGATCGACTTCTCGGTCAAGTTCCTGCCGATCTCCCGGATGACGACGGGGGGGGCGAGCCGCGTCATGACCCTCCGGCCGGTCGTGCCGTATTTCGGCGGCGGAGTGGGTGCCTCATGTGGGAATACGGCGAGGAAGGACAGTTCCTGGACGACCTCGACTATCCCACGTTCGCCTACTACGACGAGCGGTCCGCGCATGGCGTCACCCTCTCGGTCCACGTTCTTGGAGGGATCGAAGTGCAGCTCAGCCCGTGGGTCGCCCTCTGGTTCGAGGGGCGGTATCGGTGGGCGGAGGACAGCCTCGGGGGCGACTTCGGCTACGACTCGGACGAATTCGACCTCAGCGGAGGCAGCCTGACCTTCGGGACCTCGTTCCGGTTCTGATCAGCGGGGCGGCGGGACGGAGGGGGCCGGGCCGGAAGGGTGCCGGGCCGGGAGCCGGCGGCGCGGGGGCGGCCTGGGGAAGCCTCCAGGAGAAGGCCTGGAGGCTCCCCCCGGTCGTCGAGACCTCGACCTCGATCGCATCCCCCTTCGAGATCGTGTTGAACTCCGGCAGCTTCGGAGCGAGCCGGAGCTCCTTCCCCTCGACCTTGACGAGCAGGGACGATCCGCTCATGTCGAGGGTCCCTTCGGGTGTCTTCTTCTCGACGCGCTCGACGACCTCGCCCTTCACCCAGCGGGCGCCGGAGGCGAGCTTCGGGTTGAGGTAGGTGACGTAGAGATAGGACGCGATCGCGATGGCGATGATCGCGAGGAGCGGGATGCCGATCACCCACTGCCAGAGCGGGGTGCGGCCATGTCCCGACCCCTTCTTCATGCCGCTCATCCAGCCTCGGGCGCGGCGCTTGTGGGGCTTGTGGGTCGTCATCGGGGGGCTCCGGGTTCTTCGGCGGCCGGTGCCGGCCGGGGCATTCGTGGGGTCGAGCAGGCCCGGCACGGCCGCGAGCGACGCGATCCGCGGGACGCCGGCGCGCGGGGGAGGGACGGCCCTCGCGCCGGCCGCGCCGGAGCCGCCGCGGACGATGACGGCGGCCTGCATGCCGAGGGCGCGCGGCCCGTCGAAATCGGAGACGGGGTCGTCGCCGACATGGAGGGCCTCGCCCGCTCCGACGCCGAGCGCCTCGAGGGCGCTCCGGATAGATCGCGGGGTGCGGCTTCTCGACGCCGACCTCGCACGAGACCGTGATCGAGTCGAACTGCCCGGCGAGACCGAGCTCCGCGAGGAGGGCCCTCAGTCTCGAATCCCAGTTGGAGATGACCCCCAGCCGGTATCCCCGCTCCCGCAGGGTGCGCAGCGTCCCGGCCACCTCGGGGAAGATGGTCCAGGCCCGCGGGTCGGAGAAGGCCGCGTGCAGCGCGTCCGCGGCCCGGCCGCCGCCGTCCCCGCGGTCGACGCGCTCGAGGACGCGGCGCACGTAGCGCCGCCAGTACTCGCGCTCGCCTCCGCCGAAGAACGAGTAGCGGTCCCGGCCCGGGCCCACGAGGGCGTCGAACTCCGCCCAGGTGTCGAGGTAGGCGCGGCGCAGCTCCTCGGGCGGCGCCTCGATCCCGAGGGGCGCGAGGGCCCGCGTGTAGACCTCGACCACCGAGGGGTAGGGGGTCAGCAGCGTGCCGCCGGCGTCGAAGAAGACCGCCTTCATTCCGTTCCGGTTCACGGCCCCGAAGTATGGCAGAGCCGCGGCGGCTTCTCCAGCGGGTCCGCCCCGCCGCGCGCCGGTCACCGTCCGCGGCGCAGGCGCCGCGCCGCCGCGCGGCGCGCCACCTCGCTCGCGTCGAGCCCGCCTCGCTCCGCCTCGCGGAGGATCCTGCCGACCCGCGGTCCGATCCGGTCCACCGCGGGACCGGGCTCTCCCGCGCCCCGCAGCCGGGGAGACAGCCCGGCGATCAGGGCCCCGGCGCTCGCCAGGACATCCGGGACGAAGACGATGCCGCGGCGCCGGAGCAGACCCTCGACGCCGGGGGAGGAGAGCGCGTTGTTGGCCGGCCCGCAGACGACGCGAACGCGGCATCGGGCAGCGAACCGCTCGTCCACGGTCCCCCCCACGGCCGCGGGGACGAACAGGTCGGCGGCAAGCGAGCCGATCCGGCCCGGAGGAACGATCCTCGCTCCGAGCGCGGCTCCACGCCGCGCGGCCGCGGGGTCGGGGTCGCAGGCGGTCACGGTGGCGCCCGAGGCGATCAGGCGCCGGACGATCGCGGAGCCGACCGCCCCGAGCCCCTGCACCAGCGCGCTCGCGCCGCGAAGCGGTTCGCCCCCCCGGTCCGTGATACGCGCCGGGCGGGCCCCTCTCCGCGGCGCCGCCGCTCCGGGCGGCGTGCCGCGAGGGCGGCGCGCGCGGCCGGCCCACCGCCCCGCGCGCCGTCGCATCGGCCAGAAGGGCGGCGGCGCCCGGGCGGTCGATCGCGACGTGCCGGCTCGCGCGCCGCAGCGTCGCGAGGTCGGCCGGGGTGATCCCGTAGTCGGGCCCGGCGAAGTACCGGCCCCGGAGGCCGTTCAGCGCCTCGCCGATCATCCTCATGGCCCTTGCGCGCCGCAGACCTGGCCGGTCCATGACGACGATCTTGCCGCCGCCGCAGGGAAGACCGGCCAGCGCCGCCTTCAGCGTCATGGCGGCCGCCAGGTCCAGCGCGTCGAGCAGCGCCTCCCGCTCGCTCTCGTACGCGCGCACCCGCACGCCGCCGTGGGCCGGGCCCAGCCGGGTCGAATCGATGACGAGGAATGCGGTCAGTCGCGCGGCCGGGTCGGAGATCTGCAGGATCTCCTCCGGGCCGGGGATCCGGGTCTGCATGGGGGGATTATCCTTGAAAGGCCCCCCCTCCGTCGTACAATCCCCCCATGGCCCTATCCTGCGAGGAGCTCGTTCAGCGCGCCTGGGAGGCGCTCGACGAGGAGGATTTCGACGAGGCGGAGGCCTGCAGCCGCCGCGCCCTGATGGTCGATCCTTCCTCGGTGGACGCCCGGCTGGGACTGGCGCGGGCTCTCACGGGGAAGGAGCAGTTCGACGCGGCCCTCGACCTGCTGCGCGAGGCGGTGGCGCTCGCTCCCGACGACCCGGAAGTGCGGATCGATCTGGGGATCGCCCTGTTCGAGCACTGCGAGTTCAGGGAGGCGGAGCGAAACCTGGCGCGTGCCGCCGAGCTGGGCGTGGACTCCCCCGACGCCTCCTACTGGACCGCGCTGCTGCTCGAGCGCCGGGGCGACTTTGAGGCCGCCGAGAAGCAATTCGCCCGGGCGCACGAGCTCGATCCCGTGGGATACCCCCTGCCGAGGAGGATGTCGCAGGGACAGTTCGTGGAGGCCGTCGAGGAGGCCCGGACCCGCCTGCCGCGCGAGTTCGACCGCCAGCTCGAGAACGTCGCGATCCGCGTCGAGGATCTTCCCGACGAGAAGATCCTGACCGACTCCGAGCCCCCGCTCGACCCCTGCATCCTCGGGCTCTTCGTCGGGGTTCCGCTGACCGAGAAAGCGGCCACCGACACGACCCCCCGGATGCCCGACGCCGTCTTCCTCTTCAAGCGGAACCTCGAGCGGTCGAGCGAGGACTGGGACGATCTCGTGGACGAGATCCACACGACGCTCTGGCACGAGATCGGCCACTACATGGGATTCGACGAGGACGAGCTGGCCGATCGCGGTTACGCCTGAGGCCGGCCCCGACCCCCCCGCGCGCCACCCCCTGCGCTGCGGACCGCGCATCAGCAGGAACCTACGGGAGGGGCCCCGGCAGCGGATCCCGGCGGCGGGGTCCGGTGTAACTTAGGGGTGCCAGAGCTTCCAACCCCCCCCATAGCGCCCCGTCCGCCTCCCCAGGTGGTCGGGGCTTCTTCTTTGCGGTGATCCCGAAAGCCGTCCGGAGGCCGCGGGCTCAGTGCTGGGAGAGGAGGGTCCTGATCTTCGAGAGGAGCTGCTCTTCGATGTTCATCCCCTTGAGCAGCAGATCGGTTGCGCCTTTCTTCCTGAGCCGCTGCCACGCTTCGCCCCACATCTCGGTCTCCGACTTCGCGGTGAAGACCAGGCAGGGGAGCCCCTTCGGAGCGGCGGCGGCCAGCACCTCGAGACCGTCGTCGTCGCGCTCGAGGGTGAGATCGAGAACCACGAGGTCCACCCGGCGGTCGCGGAGGAGGCTGAGCGCCTCGACCGCGGAGCGCGCGCAGAGGGTGTCGTAGCCGCGCTGCAGGGTCTCGCGGGCGAGATTCAGGAAGAACTCGGTATCCTCGACGATCAGGACGGTCGGGCGCTCCCCCGCCGCGGTGGACGGGGCGTCGGCCATCGCCGGCGGCTCGAACGAGAACCCGCACCGGGGGCAGCACACGGCCGCGCCGGAGCCGGCCGGATCCGGCGCCGCGCCGCCGGCGGCAGGAAGCTCCTCGGGGGATCCGGCAGGACGCGCCGTGGGTGCCGCTTCCCCGGCCTCCCTCCAGGGATAGCGGGCTCCGGGGGCCGCTGCACCGGGACGCGGCTTCCGCAGATGCGGCAGGTCAGGCTTCCGCCCCACGCGGGAATCCGCGCCTCCTCGAGGACATATTTCTCATCGCATCCGGGGCAGGACACCCAGACCCGCCCGGGAACAGTTCTTCCCGAGTCGCTCACACGTGAAAAAGGTAGGTCCCGCGCCCCGGGGAGGCAACAGGGGGGCTAGGGAATCGGCAGCAGTCCGACGCCGATGCCGGCCTTGTTGATCTGGGGCGGCTTCTCGGTCCTGGTGTCCCTGCTCGCGGCGGTCATCGTGGTGCCCGTCGTCGAGGAGAGGTAGCGGGTCGGATCGAGGGCGATGTTGGTCTTGCGGATCTCGAAGTGGCAGTGCGCGCCCGTCGCGTTCCCCGTGGCGCCGACGCGGGCGATGAGCTGCCCTCGCACCACGCGATCCCCCTGCCGGACGACGTTCTTGGAATTGTGGGCGTACAGGGTCGCGAACCCGTCGCCGTGGTCGACGATCACGACGTTGCCGTACCCGTGCTTGCGGCCGCTGAAGGTCACCAGGCCATCGCGCGCCGCGTAGACGAGGGTCCCGTAGGGGGCGGCGATGTCGACGCCCGCGTGCAGGCGGCCCCGGCGCTTGCCGAAAGGCGAGAAGATCATCCCGCCCTGGACCGGCCACGAGAACGGATCGTCGGAGGGGATGAGGGTGTAGGTAACTCCGGAGGGACCGATGTCCGAGGCCCCTTCTTCGTCGGCCCAGTCGTCCTCGTCGGGGGCCATCTCGTTGTGCGCGTCATCCCCGTCGAGCTGGGTCGCGGCGGCGAGGCAGGCGGCGGCGGAGGCCGTCACGGGGGTCTTCTCGGAGCAGACCGGGGCGGTCGTGCGAGCCGCCGATGCGCGCCTCGGTGACGGCCGGGTCGCGCGGGCCTGAGGGGTTCCCCATCACCGGACCGACGAACCCGTCGTACCCGTCCTGGGCGGCTCCTCCCCCGTGACCCTGCGCCGGCGAGCAGCTGATCCCCGTTTCCCTTCTGAACCGGCCAGGATCCCGGGGAGGTCCGGCGGGGGATCTCGAGCACGGTCCCGGCCTTCACCCGCGCCGGGTCCTTGATCCCGTTCTTCCGGCAGATCTCCTTGACGGTGACGCCGTACATGGAGGCGATCCGGTAGAGGGTCTGGCCGCGGGCGATGGTGTGGTGAATCGGCTCGGAGGAGCGGGAGGCCTGGGCCGCGGAGCCGGTCTTCGAGCCCTTCGGGGCGGGGGCGGTGCTCCCGGCGTGAGATCGAGCCCGCGCGAGGACTTCGCCTTGCGGGAGCCGGCCGGCTTGGCGACCGCGACGCACGCCGTGACCGTCAGGATCAGGGCGGCCGATAGGAGGCGCACGAAGAGCGCCCGCATGAGCCCGTAGCTCCTCACCCGGTGGAATATAGTCCCGGGTCCCGGCAGGGGCCAACCCCCCCCCGCGAAGGCAGCGGGGCGGATGCAGCGCCCGGGTCCGGATGTGGCTTGGGGCTTCAGGCTTCGTTTCCTCCGGCCGGCGGCACCTAGATGAACAGCGGCGCCAGGACGAGCGTGATCGTGCTCAGCAGCTTGACCAGGACGTGGATCGAGGGGCCGGCGGTGTCCTTGAAGGGGTCCCCGACGGTGTCCCCGACGACCGCGGCCTTGTGGGTGTTCGACCCCTTCCCGCCGTAGGCCCCGGTCTCGATGAATTTCTTGGCATTGTCCCAGGCTCCACCCCCGTTGTTCAGGAAGGTGGCCATGAGGATACCAGCGATCGTGCCGACCATCAGAAGGGCCCCCACCGACTCGGCGGCGATGAAGGGGTCGGCCTTCGTGATGAAGACCCTGAAGATCAGGCCGACCGCGATCGGCATTCCGACCGCCAGGAGCCCGGGCAGGACCATCTGCTTGAGAGCGCCGCGGGTCACGATGTCCACGGTGCGGCCGTAGTCGGGACGGTCGGTGCCGGCCAGGATCCCCGGCTTTTCCTTGAACTGGGCCCGGACGTCGTTGATGACGTAGTAGGCCGCCTTGCCGACGGCGCGGATCGCGAGGGCCGAGAACAGGAACACGAGCATCGCCCCCAGCAGGGCGCCCACGAAGACGACCGGCTTGGCGAGGTCGATGCTGCCGAAGACGGGAGCCGCCTGCCCGGCGACCTCGGAGCCGCGCTCGGACACGTAGCTGCGGACCTCGTCGAAGTAGGCGCTGAAGAGGAGGAAGGCCGCCAGGGCCGCCGAGCCGATGGCGTACCCCTTGGTCAGGGCCTTGGTGGTGTTCCCGACGGCGTCGAGGCGGTCGGTCTTCTTGCGGATCTCCTCGGGCTGCCGGCTCATCTCCACGATCCCGCCGGCGTTGTCCGTGATCGGTCCGAAGGTGTCCATCGCGAGGATGTAGGCGGCCGTGGAGAGCATCCCCATCGTCGCCACGGCGGTCCCGAACAGGCCGGCGTGCGGCAGGCCGCTCGAGTTGCCGAGGAAGTAGGAGGCGAGAATGGCCACCGAGATGGTGATCACCGGCAGCGCCGTGCACTCGAGGCCGACCGCGATCCCCGTGATGATGTTGGTGGCGGGGCCGGTCTGCGAGGCTTCGGCGATCTCCCTCACGGGCCGGTACCGGTACTCGGTGTAGTACTGGGTGATCCAGACGAACGCCTGGGCGTTCAGGATGCCGATGATGCCGCACAGGGCGAAGTGCCACCAGGCGGCGGGCGCGGCGTCCGAGAAGAGGAGCCAGCGGGTCGCCGCCACGAAACCGACCATCCCGAGGAACGAGGCGATGTAGTACCCGCGGTTGAGGGCCTTCATCGGGTCCTCGGTCTCGTTGGTCCTGACGGCGACGATCGCCACGATCGAGGCGATCAGCCCGAAGGCGCGGGCGATGAGCGGGAAGAGCATCACGCCGGTCGTGCCCATCGCGAAGCCCATGTTCGCCTTCTCGGCCCCCAGCGCGAGCGTGGCGCCGAGGATCATGGCGCCGATGTTCTCGGCGGCGGTCGACTCGAAGAGGTCCGCGCCTCGGCCCGCGCAGTCGCCGACGTTGTCGCCCACGAGGTCCGCGATGACGGCGGGGTTGCGCGGATCGTCCTCGGGGATTCCGGCCTCGACCTTGCCCACGAGGTCGGCGCCCACGTCGGCCGCCTTGGTGTAGATCCCTCCGCCGAGCTGGGCGAAGAGGGCGACGAACGAGGCCCCGAACCCGTAGCCGATGATCAGCAGCGGGATGCGGGTCTCCTCGGTGACTCCCAGGGCCTTCACGAGGGCGAACAGCCCGCCGACGCCCAGCAGGGACATGGCCACGACGAAGAGGCCGGAGACGGCGCCGCCCCGCAGGGCGATCTGGAGCGCATCGTTCAGCGAGGTCCGCGCCGCGGAGGCGGTCCGGATGTTCGAGCGGATCGAAACCCACATGCCGATGTAGCCGGCGACCATCGAGCAGGCGGCGCCGAGCACGAACGAGAAGGTGATCCAGAACGCCAGGGCCAGGCGGTTCTGGACCGGGTCCTGGGCATGGGCTCCCCGCACGAACCCGTAGAGGATGAAGATCAGGGCGGCGAGGGCGAACGCCAGCAGGGCGATGGTCTTGTTCTGCCTGGCGAGGAACGCCTCGGCCCCCTCCTGGATCGCGTTGGAGATGGCCTGCATCGCCTCGGTCCCGCGGTCCTTCTTGAGAACCCAGGAGGCGAGCCAGACGGCGGTGAGAAGCGCCAGAACCGCGATTACGAGCACCAGACCCATCAACATCAGTAGATCCCCCGTTCAGTTCGTACGATCGGTGAGCGCCTTGCGGGCGGCCACCCCGCGCCCGGAAAGCGGCGCGGATGGTTCCTCAGGATGGAAATGTCAGAGAATGCCCCGCAAGGGCGGCGTAACCATACCCAAATAGGGGGGCAAAGTAAAGGAACCCTCGCTCGCGCTCATGCAGCCGGCGGGCGCCTGCGGCGCCCGCGGCTGATGGGCGCGGGAGGGGGGAAGGGCGGCCAGCGGCCGGACGCGGCTCATCCCTGAGGCCGGCGGGCGCCTGCGGCGCCCGCGGCTGATGGGCGCGGGACCATAAAAAAAGGCCCGCCGGTGAGGCGGGCCTTCGGGGTTCTGATGCGGGAGGGGGTTACATGCCGCCCGTGGCGGTCGCCAGGCGCTCGTCGGTCACGATGCCGATCTTCAGGTCATCGCCCACGCCGCCCTTGGCGATGTCCACGATCTGGACCACGGCCTCGTAGTTGAGCTTCTCCTGGGCCGCGAGGAACACCAGCTTGTCGGCTGCCCGGCGGTTCTTGAAGATCTCGTTCATCTTCGCCGGCAGGTCGGCCAGGGCGATCTCTTCCTTGTTGATCCGCACCCTGCAGCCCGGCGGGAGCCCGGCGCCGGTCAGGGGTGCGATGGCAGGGCAGAGCTCCTCGGAGATCGCGAGGATCACCTGGTTCTTCGTCTGGTCTTCCGTGGCAGCCGTGCTGGACTCCCGCGGGATATCGATGTCGTACCCGCGCTGGGTCAGCGGGGTCACGACCATGAAGATGATCAGGAGGACGAGCATCACGTCCACCAGCGGGGTGACGTTGATGTCCGAGTTATAACCACCGCCACCGCCCAGGTTCATTGACATGACATCACCTTTCCGCGGCTATCCTTCCTTCTTCTGTGCGATCAGGCCGACCTGAGTGAAGCCGGCCTCCTTGATCTGCAGCATCGCCTTCTTGACCTCGCCGTAGGTGAGGCGCGAGTCGGCCTTGATCACGATGCTGCTGCCCATGTTCCGCTGGTACGTCTCCTTGATCCTGGTGGGGAACTGAGCCTCGGACATCTTTTCCTTCTCGATCCAGTAGTCGTGCTTCTCGCTGAGCACGACCATGATCTGCGACTTGTCGTCGGGCTTCTTCGGCGGGTTCCCCGCGCGGGGAATCTGCACGGCCTGGCCCTTCTGGAGCATCGGCGTGACCACCATGAAGATGATCAGAAGGACCAGCATCACGTCCACGAGGGGCGTGACGTTGATGTCCGACTTGACGCCGCCAGCGGGACTACTTGGCCCCATAGGCCGCCCCGTGCTTCTTGAGGAAGAAGTCGATCAGCTCCTGCGAGGAGTTGGTCATCTCGATGTCGAAACGCTCCAGGCGGCCGGTGAAGTAGTTGAAGGCCATGACCGCGGGGATGGCCACGAGGAGCCCGAAGGCGGTCGTGATCAGAGCCTCGGCGATACCGGCCGACACGGCGGCGAGACCGCCCGAACCGCTGGTCGCCATGCCCGTGAAGGCGTTGACGATCCCCATGACGGTTCCGAACAGCCCGATGAAGGGGGCGGTCGAGCCGATCGTCGCGAGCCCGCCCAGGCCCTTCTTCATCTCGGCCGAGGTGAGGGCGCTGGCCATGTCGAGCTGGCGGCGGACCGCCTCGACGATGTCGTAGGAGGTTCCCGTCGAGCCCGACTGGTTGAGGAATTCGAGGAGCCCCGCCGAGGTGACCTTGGCGATGTGCGCCTTCTTGTAGCGCTTGGAGCTGTCCACCGCCTCCTGCAGCTTGTCGGCCTTCAGCGACCTGGCCAGCAGGGGAAGGTATTCGAGGGATTCCTTCCTCGCGGCGCGGTAGGTCATGTACTTTTCGAACATGACGCTGATCGAGTAGATCGACATGATGAGGAGGAGGAGGATGACTCCCTTGGCGACCCATCCCGCCTGCCTGAACATTTCGACGAGTGACATTTCCATGGTTGGGCTCCTTGAATCGGTATTGGCTTATCTGCTCGGTATTCTGGACCTTGTGATGACCTCGGATCAGCGGAGCGAGAACTCGACGACGACCGTGAAGTAGACCTTCACGGGGCGTCCGTGCTGGACGGCCGGCTTGTACTTCCACTTCTTCACGGCGGCGATCGCCGAGTTGTCGAGGAGGGGAATGGACCGCAGGACGCGGACGTTCTCGACGTCCCCGTTCGTGTTGATGATCGCCTCGAGGATGACCTTCCCCTCGATGCGCGCCCGGCGCGCCATCTCGGGGTACTCGGGCTGGACCTTCACGAGAAGCTCGGGCGGGCTCACGTCGCCCACCACGAGGATCGGCTCCTCGTCGGTCGTCGTGCCGGTGCCGCCCAGCACGCCGCCGAGCACGCCGCCCACGACGCCGCCCACGACGCCGCCGGGCACGCCGCCCTCGACGCCGCCTTCCACGCCGCCTTCCACGCCCCCGTCGACGCCGCTGTCCCCTTCATCGGTCTTGGGGATCTCCTTGGGGGTTTCCGTCGGCTGGACGACCTCGTCCGGCTGGGTCGGCTTGATCTCGACCTTTTTCACGTCGCTGCTCGACTTCTTGGGCGGCGGCGGAGGCGGGGGAGGTGGGGGAGGCGGAGCGGCCCCGCTGACGAAGGAGATCATCAGGTCGGGATCCTGGACCGCGACCACCGCCACGTAGGACCCGGCGACGATCACCGCGATCACGATGATGTGCAGGGCCAGGGCGACCGGAAAGAAGTACCAGGGCTTCTTGTCTTCGCCGCCCTTCCTGGACTCGAGCATGTGGTCAAACATGGATTTTCCTCGCTTCCGTGCGCCCGTCTACTTGGCGGCCGGAGCAGGGGCCTGGGCCTGCTGCGCCTTGCGCTTCTTCAGCAGCTCCATGAGCTGCTTGTTGGTCTCGTCGGCCTTGGTGTATGCGTCGCCCGCCTCGACCGCCTTGCCCTGGGCCGAGAGGAGCTTCATCTTCTCGAGCCACATCAGCTTGACGTACGCGAGCGCCTCGAAGTACTCGGGATCGAGCGCCATGGCCTTGTCCAGCGCGGCCTGGCCCTTCTCGATGACCATGGCGCGCTCCTCGTCGGAGACGAGGGGGCCGCCGCGGTAGGAGCGCTCCCAGCAGACGACGCCGACGGTGTACCAGGCCTCCTTGTTCTTCGGCTCGGCCTGGCACCGCTTTTCGAACCACTTCAGCGCGTTCTGGAAATCGCCCTTCTTGGCGAAGATCTGGGCCAGCTGGCTCATGATCAGGCCGTTGTTGGGGTCCGCCTTGAGGATCGCCTCGAAGTAGGCGACCACCTTGTCGGTCTTGTCCGCGGCGGTCAGCACCGCCACGTAGTAGTTGCGGACCTTCTCGGAGGTGTCCAGGTCCGGGGCCTTGAGCTTGAGCAGGCGCTCGAAGGACGCGATCGAGTTGTCGGCGGCCTCGATGTCCTTGGGGTGGGTGGATCCCGGGTGGTACATGGCCAGGTAGGACATCGCGATCTGGTAGTTCGCGGTCCAGTTGGTGGGGTCGAAGCCGACGATCTTCTTGTAGTAGCCGATCGCCTCCTCGTACTTCTGCCCCTTGTAGGCCTTGTTCCCCTCCGCCATGTAGTAGCGGGTTCTCAGGGTCCCGCAGCCGGACAACGTGACCAGGGACACGACGAGAAGAAGTGCTGCGAGCGATCTACCCCTCATGGAATCTCCGGGGCCGCGCGTCGGTCGCGGCAATTTCATGACCGGCACCGCGACCGGGCAGAACCATGGTCGTGCCACACGAGGCCCGGTGCCTTGTCGAGAGGATCCAGCGATGTCTCCACGATCGGCGAAGCATATCCAAGAGCCGCGGGGGGTGTCAACGTCCGGCGGCCCTTCCGCCGGCAGCGCCCCTCCCCGACAGGGCTTATTGTGCCCGCAGCCGACCCCGCTGACCACGGTGCCGCGGTGAAGCCTGCGGTGAACACTCAGCAATTGACAGGGCCGGGGGGATCGGGTAACTTGCCGGCCGATTTCCTAATAACCACGGGGGTTACGATGATCCAGAGGCGAGAGCGGTCGCCCGCAGTCGAACAGCAGGCCGGCGCGCGAGCGGGAGTCGCCCCGGGGCTCGCGCTTTGCCTGCTCGTCGCGGCCGCGGCGCTCGCCGCCGCGTGCTCGTCGCCGGGCGGTCCGCAGACCGCCGCCGGCGGGGCTCCCCCCGCCGCGCCGGGCGCGCCATCCGGGGATTTCATCCCGGTCGGCCAGTACGGCTCCATGACCGGCACGACCGCGGCGTTCGGGACCTCGACCAACAGCGGGGTCACCCTCGCCGAGGAGGAGATCAACGCGGCGGGAGGCGTCCTCGGCAAGCCGGTCCGGGTCTTCACCGAGGACGACCAGTCCAAGCCCGAGGAAGTCCCCCCCGTCATCACCAAGCTGATCAACCAGAACAAGGTCGTGGCGCTGATCGGGGAGGTCGCCTCGAGCCGCTCGCTCGCCGCCGCGCCGATCGCGCAGCGCGCGAAGATCCCGATGATCTCTCCCTCCTCGACCAACCCGCGGGTGACCCAGGTCGGGGACTACATCTTCCGGATGTGCTACCTGGACGACTTCCAGGGGGCCTCCATGGCCCGGTTCGCCGTGAACACCCTGGGGATGAAGAAGGGGGCGATCTTCCGCGACATCCGCAACGACTACAGCGTCGGCCTCGCGGACTTCTTCTCGGCCGAGTTCAAGAGGCTCGGCGGCACGGTCGTGACCGACGAGAACTACAGCGAGGGGGACAACGACTTCCGGGCCCAGCTGACGAAGATCAAGTCCGCGGGCCCGGACTTCATCTACGTGCCCGGCTACTACGCCGACGCCGCGAAGATCTCCAAGCAGGCGCGCGACCTGGGGATCACGGCCCCGCTCCTGGGCGGCGACGGCTGGGAGTCCGCGAAGCTGTTCGAGATCGGCGGCGAGTCCATCAACGGCTCCTTCTACTCGAACCACTACTACCCCGGCGACCAGTCCCCGGCGGTCAAGAACTTCGTCGCGAAGTACAAGGCGCGCTTCGGCTCGGCCCCCGACTCGATGGCCGCCCTCGGCTACGACGCCATGAAGCTGCTCGCCGACGCGATCACGCGGGCGGGCTCGACGGACGGCGAGGCCATCCGCCGCGCCCTGGCCGAAACCAAGGGGTGGGCCGGCGTCACGGGGCAGATGACGTTCGACCAGAACCGCAACCCGGTGAAGCCGATCGTCATCCTGGAGATCAAGGACGGCAGCCTGGCCCTCAGGGAAACGCTGCAGCCCTGACGTGTCGACGCTCCTCCAGCACATCTTCAACGGCATCACGACGGGCAGCATCCTCGCCCTGATCGCGCTGGGCTACACCATGGTGTACGGTGTGCTCAAGCTCATCAACTTCGCGCACTCCGACATCGTCATGGTCGGCGCGTTCATGGGGTACTACGCGGCCGGCGCGCTCGGCCTCGGCGGGGGCGCCACCGCGCTCGAGCCGTTCAAGGTCGGGATCATCTTCCTCGTCGCGATGGGGATCTGCGGGCTGATGGGGTTCCTCAACGAGAGGATCGCCTACCGGCCGCTGCGCTACTCGAACCGCATCACCTCGCTCATCACGGCCATCGGCGTCTCCTTCCTGCTGGAGTTCGGCGGGCAGATGGTCTTCTCCGCGAACTACCGGTCGTTCCCCGAGATCATCCCGAAGAAGCGGGTCAGCTTCCTCGGCGTCGAGGCGACCAACTACCCCCTGATCATCCTGGTCAGCTCCTTCCTGCTGATGGCGGCTCTCTCCTGGATCGTCTACCGGACCCGGTTCGGCCGGGCGATGAGGGCCGTCTCGTGGAGCTTCGAGACCGCCTCGCTCATGGGGATCCCCACCGACCGGGTGATCTCGACGACCTTCGTCATCGGCTCGGTCCTGGCCGCGGCCGGGGGCGTGCTGTACGCGCTCAACTACGGGGAGATCAACCCCCTGATGGGGGTCATGCCCGGGCTGAAGGCGTTCGTCGCCGCCGTGCTCGGGGGAATCGGCATCGTGCCGGGCGCCATGCTCGGGGGCCTGCTGATCGGGCTTTGCGACGAGTTCGTCGTGGTCTTCGGGCTTCCGACCTCGTACCAGTCGGCCATCACGTTCGGGATCCTGATCCTCGTGCTCCTCTTCCGGCCCGCCGGCCTGCTCGGGAAGCACGAACCCGAGAAGGTATGACCCTGGCCTGGATCCTGGCCTTCGCCGGCGCCGCGGCCCTGGTCCTCGCCGCGATGGCGGCGCTGTGGCACGACCGCTCGGCCGAGCCGCGGATCCGGCTGGCCGCGACCGGAGCCGGGTGGCTCGCCCTGATCGGGGCGCTCGTCCTGCTCGACCTGTCGGTCCCGCAGCTCGTCAACTCCTACGTCTGGCAGATCATCATCAAGATCGGCATCTACGTCACCCTCGCCGTCAGCCTCAACATCATCAACGGGATCGCGGGGCAGTTCTCGATGGGGCACGCCGGGTTCATGGCGGTCGGCGGGTACACGGCGGCCTACCTCACCATGATGCTCGGATCGGGGACCACCGGCTGGGTGGGGTGGCTTCCCTGGAACGGGCCCTGGAACGCGTTCGCCGGCGCCGCCGTCCTGAACGCGCTTCCCTGGAAGCTCGGGCAGGGCCTGGTCTTCCTGCTGGCGCTGCTCGCCGGCGGGATCGCGGCGGCCCTGGCCGGCTACATCGTCGGGATCCCCTCGCTGCGCCTGCGGGGCGACTACCTCGCGATCGTGACGCTCGGGTTCGGCGAGATCATCCGCAACCTGATCGCCAACGTGAACGTCATCGGGGCCTCGCGCGGCCTGCCGGCCGTGCCGCACTACAGCGGCCTGTTCTGGGTGTTCCTGTTCGCGGCCCTCTCGATCTTCGTGTCCTACCGCCTGCTCGCCTCGGCTCCCGGCCGGGCGATGCTCGCCGTCCGCGAGGACGAGATCGCCGCGGCGGCGATGGGAATCGACACGACCCGCACGAAGATCCAGGCCTTCGCGATCGGCACGTTCTTCGCCGGGATCGCCGGGGGGCTGCTCGGGCACCACTACGAGTACCTGCACCCGGACATGTTCAAGTTCGACAAGTCGTTCGAGGTGATCATCATGGTGGTGCTCGGCGGCATGGGGTCGGTCTCGGGGGCCGCCGTCGCGGCGGTCCTGATCGCCCTCGCGCCCGAGCTCCTGCGCTACGCCAAGGACCTCCTGGGGAACCTGACCGAGCCCTCGGTGCTCTACGCCTCGGCCCCGTTCATCCTCTTCGCCCTGATCTTCCTGGCCCTGTTCGCGGCGGACATCGCGGCGCTCCTCGCCCGCGCCGCGGCCCGGCTCGCGAGCGCGCTGAAGATGCGCTCCGGGGCGCGGCTGGGGAGCGAGGAGCTGGCCCGCCTGAGGCAGGCGGGCGGCCGGCGACGCCTCGTCTCGCTGCCGTCGCGGGCCGTCGGCCTGGCCCCGGCGTGGGTCCGCGAGGCCGGCCTGGGGGCCGTGGCGGGGATCGCCGCGGCGGTCGCGCACCGCGCCCTGCTGGGGACGACCCTCCCGCCGCGGGCGGAGTACTGGGCCGCGACGCTGCTCGGGATGGCGGCCGGGGCGGCGATCGGCCTGCGCCGGGCGCGCGCCGCGAGGCCGGACGGGGCGCCCGTCCCCGGCTACCGGGGCCTCGCGGCGGTCGGCCTGCTGGCGCCGTTCGCGTTCGCGGCCGCCTGGGCGCCTCGAAACCGGGGCGCCCGCCCTGCTGGGCCGCATGAGCGTGCTGTTCCGGGAGCTGCCCGATCCGCGGATGGTCCTCTACTCGATCATGCTGATCGCGCTGATGCTGACGCGGCCGACGGGGCTGTTCGGGACGCACGAGATCCGCGTCTGGTGGCGCGAGCGGCGCGCCGCCCGGGCCGGGGGGCGCTCGTGACCGGGCAGGCGCGCGCCCGCGCGGCGGAGGCGCTCCTGAGCGCCGACCGGCTGACGATCCGGTTCGGCGGCCTGACCGCGGTCAGCGAGTTCTCGCTCGCCATGAACCGCTACGAGCTGGCCGGGCTGATCGGGCCGAACGGGGCGGGCAAGACGACGATCTTCAACCTGCTCACCGGCGTCTACCGGCCGACCTCGGGAGGGCTGTCCTTCCAGGGCCGCTCGATGGTCGGGCTCGCGCCCCACAGGATCGCCCGGGCGGGGATCGCGCGGACGTTCCAGAACAT
This sequence comes from uncultured Acidobacteriota bacterium, assembly GCA_963747925.1. Lineage (GTDB taxonomy): Bacteria > Acidobacteriota > Polarisedimenticolia > QHYA01 > CAVVHA01 > CAVVHA01. The sequence continues at coordinate 64,518 of CAVVHA010000008.1, read as the reverse complement.
CCGGATCTTCAAGGACCTGACCGTCCTCGACAACGTCCGGATCGGCGGCGGCGCGACGCTCCGCTACGGGTCCTCGCGGATCCTGCTCGAAACGGCGATCGCCCGGGAGGAGCAGGACCTCACCGAGCGGTCGCGCGCGCTGCTGTCGATCTTCGGCCTGGACGGGCGCCGCCTCGAGATGGCGCGCAGCCTCCCGTACGGCGATCAGAGGCGCCTCGAGATCGCCCGGGCGCTGGCGGGGCGGCCGTCTCTGCTGCTCCTGGACGAGCCGGCCGCCGGGCTCAACACGGCCGAGGCGATCGCGCTGATGGAGACGATCCTCAAGATCCGCGACGAGTTCCACCTCGCGGTCCTCCTGATCGAGCACAACATGGAAGTCGTGATGGGGATCTGCGAGCGGATCCTGGTCCTGAACTACGGGCGCACCATCGCCGAGGGGACGCCCGCGGCGATCCAGGCGAATCCCGAGGTGATCGCCGCCTACCTGGGCGAGTCGGCGGGGCCGGGAGCATGAGCGCGAAGCCGCTGCTAGCCGTGGAGGAGCTGGTGGTCGCCTACGGGGCGGTCGAGGCGCTGCACGGCGTCTCGCTCGAGGTCGCCGAGGGGGAGATCGTCACGCTGATCGGGGCCAACGGCGCGGGGAAGACGACCACGCTGCGCACGATCTCCGGGCTGCTGCGGCCGCGCTCCGGGCGGATCCTCTTCCGGGGAGAGGAGCTCACGGGGCTCCCGCCGCACATCGTCACGGCCCTCGGCATCTCCCACGTCCCCGAGGGGCGGGGGATCTTCCCGAACCTCACGGTCCGGGACAATCTCGAGCTGGGCGCCTACCTGCGCCGGGACGCGAAGGGGATCGCCGAGGACTACGAGAAGGTCTACGCCCTCTTCCCCGTCCTCAAGGAGAGGAACCGCCAGCGGGGCGCGACCCTCTCCGGCGGCGAGCTGCAGATGCTGGCGATCGGACGCGCGATGATGTCGAGGCCGTCCGTCCTGCTCCTCGACGAGCCCTCGCTCGGCCTCGCGCCCCAGCTCGTCGCCGCCATCTTCCGCACGATCCGCGAGATCAACACGAAGGGAACGACGATCCTCCTTGTCGAGCAGAACGCCAACATGGCGCTCGGCGTCGCCCACCGGGGCTACTGCCTCGAAACGGGCCGCGTGGTCCTCGCGGACGACGCGAAAAGCCTCGCCTCCAACGAAAGGGTCCGCCATGCCTACCTCGGCGGCTAAAGGGGTTCCTTCGAGGGTCCTGGCCCACATCCGCCGGACCTTCGTGGTGGGAGCCCTGGCCGCGTTCCCCCTCATGGTCACGTACGTGGTCGTGAAGTGGCTGTTCGGGTTCCTGGACGGGATCTTCGCGCCGATCGTCACCCGCGCGGTCGGCTTCCCGGTCCCGGGCGTCGGCCTGCTCATCTCGCTGGCGGTCTTCTACCTGTTCGGGATGCTCTCGGCGAACGTGATCGGCCGCCAGCTCGAGGACGGGTTCGAGCACCTGCTGTCCCGCCTGCCGATCCTGCGGACCGTGTACTCCTCGGCGAAGCAGGTCGTGGAGGCCTTCTCCGCCGGCAAGAAGGAGAAGCGGCAGAGGGTCGTCCTCGTGGAGTTTCCCGCGAAGGGGCACTACATGGTCGGCTTCGTGACCCAGGAGCTGCCGCCCGGAGCCGTCCATCCCGGAAGGCACGGTGGCCGTGTTCGTGCCGACCTCGCCCAACCCCACCTCGGGCGCTCTCCTGTTCCTCCCCGAATCGTCCGTGATCCACACCGTGATGACGACCGAGGAGGCCTTCAAGATCGTCCTCTCCGGCGGCGTGATCGCGCCCGAGGGGCTGCGGCGCGTCTAGTCCGCGCGCAGCACCAGCTTCCCGAAGCTCTCGTTCCTCTCCATAGCGCGGTGCGCCTCGGCCGCTTCGTCGAGCCGGAAGACCCGGTCGACGATGGGCCGGACGGTCCCGTCCGCGAGCAGGGGAAGGACCCGCGGGCAGAAATCGTGGACGAGCGCGAGCTTCTCCTCGAGGGGGCGCGAGCGCAGCACCGTGCCGACGACCGTGAGACGCTTGCGCATCAGGACCGACAGGTCGGCCTCGACGCGCGATCCCCCCATCGTCCCGACCAGGACCAGCCGTCCGCGCGGGGCGAGGATGTCCAGGTTGAGCTCCCAGGACGAGGCGCCGAGCAGATCGATCACCAGCCCGACCCCGCCCGGCCCGGGCGCGGAGGCGCGGATCCGGCCGGCGAGGTCCGGGAGCGCCGGATCGAGGACTGCGTCGAGGCCCAGCTCCTCGAGCCGGGATCGCTTGTCCGCCGTGCGGGACAGCCCGATCACGCGCGCGCCGGCGGCGCGCGCGAGCTGGGCGGCGGCCGTGCCGACCCCCGAGGCGGCGGCGTGCAGGAGGACCGTCTCGCCGGGTTCGAGTCCCCCGCGCAGGAACAGGGCGTCGAACGCGGTGAGGAACGCTTCGGGCACGGCCCCGGCCCCGTCCCATCCGAGGCGCGGCGGCACCGGGATGCAGAGCCGCTCGTGCACGGCCACCTTCTCCGCGTGCCCGCCGCCCGCGAGGATCGCCATCACCCGGTCTCCCGGGCGCAGGAGGGAGACCCGGGCTCCGCAGGCTTCGATTTCTCCGGCCATCTCGAGGCCCGGGATGTCCGCGGGGGCGCCGGGGGGGCGGGGTAGAGGCCGCGCCGCTGCAGCAGGTCGGCGCGGTTCATCGCCGAGGCGCGGACCCTCACCAGGACCTCTTCCGCCCCGAAGGGTGGATCCGGGACCTCGCGCAGCTCGAGGACCTCTGGCCCGCCGGGGCGGGGGATGATCACGGCTCTCATGGCGCGGCTACCTGCGGGTGTACTCGATCTCCATCATCCTGGGCGGCGGCTCAGCCGAGCGGGATCTTCAGGACCTGGCCGGCGACGAGGCTGGAGCGGCGCAGCTTGTTGGCTTCGCGGATCGTCTCGACGCTCACGCCGTACTGACGGGCGATGCCGTACAGGGTCTCCCCACGCTTGACCTTGTGAACGAGCGGCCCCGGCGGGGGTCCCTGGGCCTGGCGCGCCGGATCGCCTGGTCCGGAAGGCGGGCCCGCTGCCCTTTCGCCCCCCTCCGGCGCGCCCTCGGGCGCGGCGGCCGGAGGCCCGCCGGATGCTCTGTCGGGGGCCGCGGGCTGGGCGCTCGAGAGCGTCGGGGCGACCGGATCGGGGGCGCCCACCGCGGCTTCTCCCGAGGCTTCGGGGCCGAGGAACCGGGGAGGCCTGTTCGAGACCGCCAGGCGCATCCCTTCGAAGGGGACCTGCACGCGCCAGAGGGCGTTGGCCTCGCGGAACTGTTCGAGGTCCACGTCGAACGCGAACGCGAGCAGCAGGTAGTTGTCCCCCCGGCGGGTCACGTAATGCTCGGGCCCTCCGGCCGCGGAGGAGGCTTCGAACAGGGAGCCCACGCTCGCGCGCGGATGGGCGATGAGCATGCCCGGCTTCAGGGGACGCGGCGCTAGGAAGGCGTTGTACAGGCGCAGCTCGAGCACGGGGATCCCCGTGCTCGCCGCGATCGACGCCCAGGTGTCCCCTGCGGCGACGCGGTGGAGCAGCAGCCGGGAAGCCTCGGCCCGGATGGCCTCCTCCTCGGTCGTCAGCAGCGTGCGGTAGATCCCGACGCCGACGACGTACTGGAGGGTCTCCATCGGCAGCTTGCGCCCCTTCTGCAGTCGGCCCGGGCCGCCGTTGTAGGCGGCGAGGGCGTCGTCCTCGCGGCGGTAGTCACGCACCATCAGCGATAGGTACTTCACGCCGGCCTCGATGTTCGTCGGCACCTTCATCAGCCGGAACGTCGCGGGCATCACCTGGAAGTAGCCGCGAGCGCCCGCGCCGGAGACGAGCCCGTCGTTCCCTCCCGATTCGTAGAGAAGGACGGCGCGAGCGAGGGCCGGGGAGAGGCTGTACTTGACGCACGCGGACAGGAGCTCCGTTTCGATCTCCATGCTCTTGCGGTACGAGCCGAGGAGCGGGAGCGCGTAGCGGGGCCCGTCGGCCTCGGGGCGCGCCGCCCGGGCAGGGGAGGCCGGGTCGGATGGCGCCTCCGGATCGAGGCCGGCGCGCGCGCCGTTCGCCGGACCGGACCCGGCATCCGCGCCTGCCGCCGGGTCGTGCCCCTGGGTTCCGGCCGCGATCGCGGTCCCGCGCGCGCCGGTGGAGGCTGCGAACGGCAGGGAGAGCAGAAGGAGGAAGAGGAGCGCGCGCCCGGCGGCGCTCCCTCTCCACGCACCGGCCCGGAGAGCGGCGCCTCCGCCCCGCTCGAAGGCGGGACGGCCATGGGTGAACGCTCCGGCCCGGATGAGGAAAAATCTACACACTCGGTTCAAGCGTTGCCTTCCCGGCGGGTCGCAGCCCGCGCACTACACAACTAATAGCAAAAAGAACAGCTTGCAAGCCCCAGCCCCTCCCGCCGGGTCGTTTTTATCATGGCACGGTGGTTGCTCATAGAGAGAGATGCGAAAAAGCCTTGAATGAAAGCGAGAAAAGTTTCCCCAGCAACCAATTGGCTCCGGCGCTCTCCGGCCGGAAATGAGAATCCGCCCCGAACCGGGGCATTTCGAGGGAGTGCACAAACAATGCGCAAGTACGGAATGATGTTCGCCCTGATCCTGATGGTGACCGCCGCCGTCCTGATGACCGGTTGCCAGAAGCCGCCGGAGCAGGAGCTGGCCGCCGCGCAGCAGGCGATCGACGCCGCGAAGCAGGCCGAGGCCGAGAAGTACGCCCAGACCGAGCTGTCGACCGTGCAGACCACGCTCGACCAGGCGCGCGCCGAGATCGAGACCCAGAAGGCCAAGTGGTTCCCGAACTACGACAACGCGAAGAAGCTCCTCGCGGATGCGAAGACCCAGGGCGACCAGGCGAAGGAAGCCGCCATCCAGGGCAAGGAGAAGGCGAAGCAGGAGGCCACCGCGGCGATTGCTGATGCCAAGGCCGCTGTCGAAGCCGCCGAGACCGCTCTGAAGTCCGCCCCGAAGGGGAAGGGCACGAAGGCCGACCTCGAGCTGATGACGAAGGACCTCGAGGGCTACAAGACCGCGATCACCGAGGCCGAGCAGATGATGGCCTCCGAGGACTTCAAGGGCGCGACCGCGAAGGCGACCGGCGCGAAGGACAACGCGAAGTCCGTGGCCGACCAGGTTCAGGCCGCGATCGACGCGAAGAAGGGCAAGAAGTAACAATCCAGGGCCGGGGGGCGCGCGTTGCCGTGTTCTCCCGCGTTCAAGATGTCAGTTGTGCGTGTACAGCCGCGGTCGCCGGCCCCAACCGGCGGCCGCGGTTTTTCATTTGCGCCGGCGCACGGCCCAGGCGAGGCCGGGGCGGATCCCTTCCGTCTTGCGCGCCGCGCCCGGTCCATCTAATCTATTGGCTTTGAGTGAAGGCTGGTCCACGGCCTCGTCCATCAACAGGGAGACAACGGTTCATCTCGCATGACGCCACGACGCCTGCTCAAGCTGATCCTTCCGCCCATCCTGGTCCTGGTCCCGCTCTGGCTCGGAGGCCGTCTTCTGATCGCCATGAACGCGGATCCCCCCGTGCGTGAGGCGACCGCCCTGAAGGGGGCGCTCGAAGGGGCGCGCCGCGCGCGCGCGAAGGAGTTCTGCCCGAACGAGTTCCGCACGGCCGAGGCCTACGTCCAGCAGGCTCTCTCCTTTCACTACCGGACCATCTCCGAGAAGACGGGCTTCCTGAACTACGATCTCGTGCGGTCCCGCCTCGGCGATGCCCGCTCCAAGGTCGACCTGGCCTGGAAGAAGGCGCGCCGGACCAGCGACGCCGCGAGGACCGACGCGAGCCGGCTCATCGCCGAGGGAAACCGCGCGCTGGACCAGACGCAGGCGGCGCTCCGCTCCCTCCCGATCGGGGCGGTGGTCCGGACGAACCTGGCGCGGGCGCAGGTCGCGATCGACAGCGCGGAGGTGCGGTGGCGCAACGGGGACTTCGCGGGCGCGGCTCGCGACGCGACGTTCGCCAAGACCACCGCGGCGGAGATCCGCCGCCGCGCCGACGGGTTCGTCACGCACTACACGAACGGGGCGGCGGCGCAGCGGTGGGCCCGGTGGATCTCCGATACCATCGAGGTTTCACGCCGCAGCGGCGACTACGTGATCCTCGTGGACAAGCTGAAGCACAAGTGCCACCTCTACCGCGGCGGCGTCCTGGTCCGCACCTACGACGCGGACCTCGGCGGCCCGCTCTGGGACAAGATGCGCGCCGGCGACCGCGCGACGCCCGAGGGGATGTACCGCGTCGTCAGGAAGCGCGCCCCGGGCCAGACGGTCTACTACAAGGCGCTCCTGATCAACTATCCGAACGACGAGGACCGCGCGCAGTTCGCCATCGCGAAGCGGAACGGCTGGGTTTCCCGGGGCGCCGGCATCGGCGGCCTCATCGAGATCCACGGCGAGGGCGGCCGCAAGGAGGACTGGACGCTCGGCTGCGTTGCGCTCGCCAACCGCGACATGGACGAGCTGTTCCGGCTTGTCGATATCGGCACGCCTGTTACAATCGTGGGGACGATCACGCGGGGCGTGACCATCTCCGGCTGACAGGGCCATGTTCTCCAGCGCGCATACGGGCATTGAACGAGGGGGCGGCAGGGCTGCCGCGGCGGCCGGGGCACCGCGCGCGCTCCGACGGGAAGCGCCCGGTCCGGTTCGTCGCCGCGGCGCTGCTGGCGGCGGCCGCGCTCGCGCTCCCCGGCTGCCGGTCGGTTTCCGGCTCCGCCGGTCCGCACGGCCCGGCGATCGAGGTCCCCGAGGGGCCCGAGCTGACGGCGGCGATCCGCAAGCTCGAAAAGGACCTCGCGCAGGAGGAGGCCCGCGGCAAGAAGCTCCTGGCGAAGGTCTCCCGGTTCTCGCCGACGGGGACCTACATCGTCGTGGACACGGGCATGAACCACCTCTACCTGATGAACGGCGAGAAGATCGTCCGCGACGCCCTGTGCTCGACCGGCAGCGGCTCGCGGCTGGTCGACGTCGCGGGGAAGAGGGTCTGGGTCTTCAACACGCCGCGGGGCGAGTTCGAGGTCCTGCGCAAGATCGTGAACCCGGTCTGGACCAAGCCGGACTGGGCCTTCATCGAGGACGGCGAGCCGATCCCCAAGAACTTCGCCGACCGGCTCGATCCCGATGTGCTCGGCGCCTACGCGCTCCAGCTCCCGGACGGGTACCTGATCCACGGTTCGATCTACAAGCGCACGATCGGCATGAGCGTCACGCACGGGTGCATCCGCGTCGGCGACCAGGACCTGGAGGCGTTCTTCAAGGCGGCCCAGGTCGGCACGAAGGTCTACATCATTTGAGATCCCTTGCCTGGCTGCTCGTTGCCGGCGCCGTCCTGGCGGGCACGCTCGCGTCCCCGGCCGCGGCGTCGGACCGGGAGCGGTACCTCGAGCTCGTGAAGAAGAAGGAGCGCGCCGAGAGGCTGAACGCGCTCTGGAAGCTCGAGGCCGACCTCTCCGCCAAGCGGACCACCTACGCGGTCCTCGACCTTTCCGAGCGCAAGCTGTATTTCAAGGTGCGCGGGCGGGCCTTCAAGGCGATCACGTTCACGGCCCTCGAAACGACGCGCATGGCCCGCCCGGTCGATCCGGAGGAGCTGGCCTTCCGCGCCTTCACCCTTCAGCTCAAGGAAGGGAAGGGGGTCGAGACCGAGACGATCCAGCGCAAGACCCTCACCGAGGCGGAGAAGCGGGCCGCGGGGAGCGATCTCTCCGAGGACGAGCCGCTCGGCGCCGAGCAGGGCGCCGTGGAGAACGGATCGTCCCCGGGCCCGCCGGGCGGGGACGCGGCGAAGGGCGGCCAGGAGCCGCAGGCGGCCCCCCAGAAGATGGCGGGGGTCGCGGGCGGGGAGATCCCGCCGGATCCTCCGCCCAAGTACCACATGGGGTTCGACGGCGAGCTGTCGATCTGGGTCGTGTCCGACGTGCCGCGGACGCCGGCGGCGGCCGGCTACGAATCGTTCCTCGCCCTCGCGCGCGAGGTGGGCCTCCGCTTCGCGGGCAGCCACGAAGAGGTCGAGGAGACCCGCATCACCGTGCGCCTTCCGCTCCCGCTCGCCCAGCAGATCTACCGCCAGCTCCTCCCGGGCCAGCGCCTGCTCATCACGCAGTAGCCGGCCATCGATCAGTCCCGTCCCCGATCGGCGGCGGGCAGGCGTCCCCTCCGCTTTCTGGTCCCCCGGTCCTCCCGCGGGATCTCCGCCGGCGGCTCCACGCCGTGGCGCTCGAGGAAGGCCCGCATGTCCTCCGGCAGGGGCGACTCGAACTCGACCATTCGCCCCGTCGCGGGGTGGGGGAACCGGATCCTGAAGGCGTGGAGCAGCTGCCGGTCCGCGAGGATCGCGTCCCTCGCGTCGTCGCCCAGCTTCCCCCGCAGGTGCTTCAGGTAGTCCCGGTCGGACAGGGCGTACAGCTTGTCTCCCGCGATCGGGTGGCCGACGGCCGCGAGGTGGGCCCGGAGCTGGTGGCGCCGGCCGGTCCTGGGGCGCAGGAGCACGAGCGAGACGCTCCGGCCGACCGCCAGGACCCGGAACGCCGTCGAGGCGCCCTGGGCGTTGCGGCCGTCCACCGAGCGGCGGAAGATCACCTGCAGGCTCTGGGAGACCCCGAGGGGGGCGTCGATCGTGCCCTCCGCGCGGGCCATGCGGCCGAGGACCACGGCCAGGTACGACTTCTCGACCTCCCTCCGCTCGAACCGCCGCGCCAGGAAGCGGGCCGCTTCCTGCGTCCTGGTCAGGAGGATCACGCCGCTGGTGTCACGGTCGAGGCGGTGGGCCAGGCGCGAGCGGAAGGCCCGGCCGCTCGGCCCGGATCAGGTGGATCAGGTTGTTCTTCGAGGCAGGAGTGCGTCGGGTGGACGAGCAGCCCGGCCGGCTTGTCGGCCACGAGAATCGCCTCGTCCTCGTGGATGATCGCGGGCCGCGCGGTGAGCTCCGGCTCGACGACGTCCGGGAAAGTAGATCCGGACCTCGCCCCCGGGAACGACCGTCAGGGAGGGGCGGGGCCGGGGGTGCCAGGAGACCTCGACGCGGGACCGGATGGCCGACTGGATCCGGGCGCGGGAGAGCTTCGGGATCATCGCCTGGAGGAACCGGTCGAGGCGCCAGGAGCGATAAAAGCCTGAAACGACGTAGGTATTGGCGATTCGCGTCGACATGGCCCGGCAGGCCGAGTATAGCCCCGGTGGACCGCGCGGCCGCGGCTCCCGTGCCCGATGGATGGCGAACGACTGGGGAGACGGGAGGAGCCCGGAGTCGGCCGCGCCCGGCGCCGCATCCCGGAACCCTGAAAACAGTTCCGAATTACCGTTTCGAACCGTTGACGAGTCGCGACCCGGTCCCTAAGTTTGCTACGAGATGGACGAAGATCGAACCAACCGGCGGGAACGCCGCGGCGACGCAGTCCTGCGAAGTCACGGGGGAAAGCCCCGTCGCCACCGCCCCCCCCCCTCCCACTCCGCCGAGACCGGCACCGCCGGAGCGCGCCCCTCTTCTCCCTCGAACGCCGCCGATCGCAAGTACCGGATCCTGGTCGTGGACGACGAGCCCGCCGTTCTGCAGGTCCTGAAGGACATGCTCACGGCGATGGGGTACGAACCGGTCGCCGTCGCATCCCCGTCGGAGGCGCTGCAGAAGGCGAAGCGGCAGAGGTTCGACGCCCTCGTGCTCGACCTGTACATGCCCGAGATGTCCGGCATGCTCTTCCACGCCAAGCTGCGTGTCTTCGATCCGGAACTGGCCGAGCACACGGTCTTCATTTCCGGCTATGTCAGCCGCGACGAGCTCCGCTCGCACCTTGCCTCGACCGCTGCCTTCCTGGAGAAACCGTTCAGGGCCCAGGATTTCGCGCAGCTCGTCCGCAAGGTCCTGCCGGCGAGGCCGCGCGAGTAGGGCCAGGGTGTGCCGCCGGTGGGCTCCGGCGGGCGATTCGGGAGGAGAGCGACGATGGATGAGTCGAAATCGAGCCGCCAGGGAGTGCCCGGCAAGGAAGAGGGGCCGGCTTCGCCGGGTGTGCGGCGTTCGAGCGGGCGGGCCGTCCTCGTCGTGGACGACGATCCGATCTCCCGGAACATCGTCCGGGAGCAACTCGCGGGCTGCGGATACGAGGTGGAGGTCTGCGGGAGCCCTCTGACCGCCCTGGACATGATCCGGCACCAGCGATACGACCTGCTGATCCTGGACATCTTCCTTCCGCACCGGGATGGCCGGTCGCTCCACACCTCGGTGCTGACCCTCAATCCGTCCCTGGCGCGCCGCACGATCTTCATCTCCCACTGGGAGCCCGCCGGAACGATGGCGGAATACATCGGTGAGCACGGCCTTTTCCTGAAGAAGCCGTTCTCCGCCGAGGACCTGATGCGCGGGATCCGGCTCGCGACGGGGGGCAACCTCGACAGCGCCGCCGTCTGAGCCCGCAAAAGAAATCGACGTTTTTCCGCCAAGTCGTTGAAACTACAATAGTTGACATGCCATAACCGTGGAGGCCCCGGACTCCGTCCGCGCGGTCCCGCCCCCTCCCAACGCAACGTTTCCGAGGCTCGGCCGCGCGGCCGACACGGCGCCGCGGGCTCCCCCACTCCTCCCTGCTCGCGCCCGTCCGGCGGGCGTTTTCGGGGATCGGTGGGACCCGCGCCGCCCCCGCGAGGCCCCCTCGACCCCCTGCCGGGAGACCGCTCTGCCCGCCACCCGGGGGCGCCTCCGCGGCCCCCCCCTGGGCGACTTGACGGGTCCGGAGAGGTTCATTACAGTCTCCTCGCCCCATGCCACCCAGGTTCCCACGGAAGCGAAGGAGGCAGAGATGAGCGGATTCCGAAAGTTCCGGACGACGCAGCAGCGGCGCCGGAAGGCCGAACTGCTCGAGTTGGGCCACCTGAGACCGGGGGGAGCGCCCGGCAGCTCCTCTCCGCTGGCGCAGCGGTCCCTCGGAGGAATCGCCGTTCAGGCGCCACCCGAAGCCGAAACCCCCGCTGAATTCTCCCCGAGCGCCGAGGCCCAGGAAATCGGCCCTCCGCCGATCGCCTGGCTCAAGACCCGCAGGGTGGAAATCGACCACTGACGCCGCTCCCGGAGGGGGCCAGGTTCGCCCCCACCGCCCCGCGCCTTTGACTAACCCGCCCCGCAAACCTATGGTTTGAGCCGGTGGGCCGCCTCCGGCGGCCCCTTCCCAGCGGGAGAGAGCCATGCTCAAGAGGATCGTCGTCGTCCTCGTCCTGATCGTCGCGGCGCTGCTGGCCTACAACTACGTGACCACGGGAAGGCTCGGGCTGATCCCGACCACCACCATGTCCGAGCAGGAGCGCGAGATCGACTCGCTGATCCAGCAGGTGAAGCAGGCGGCGGCGGACTACACGCAGGCCGGCGAGGGCGGCGGGCATGAGCGGGATCGACACCACGGCCGATGCCGAGGTGGCCCGGCAGCAGCTCGAGGCGATCCAGAAGAAGGCGAAGGAGCTGCAGAAGAAGGCCACCGAGAAGACGAGGGCGGGCCTGGCGCGCCTCCAGCTCGAGCTGGACAAGGCCAAGCGGGACATCGGAATGAAGTAGGCCCGGCCTGCCCGGGCCGCGCGCCGTCAGGACGTGATCGGAAAGGGACGCATGCCCAAGACCAGCTCGCGCGGGGTGAAGGGGAGCAGCCGGGACGCGCGCCGGCGGACGCACACCCTCACGGCAACGGGGCACCTGATCGACTCGGGGATGATGTCCAAGTACCTGAACGTCGTCGTCGAGAACGGCGGGTCCTACGAGCTGCACCGCTTCGACATCGGCAAGACGGTCCATGATTTCTCGACCGTGCAGTTCTCGGTCACGGCCCCGGGCGCCCGCGCGCTCGACCGGATCCTGGTCAGCCTGGTCTCGCTCGGCTGCCACCTCCAGGAGGAGGGGAAGGTCATCCTGCGGCCCGCCGCGAAGGACGGCACGGTCCCCGGATGATTTCTACTCGACCACGAACCATCGCACGACGGTGCGGCTCGGCGGGCGCGAGCTGGAGGTCCGCAACCAGCGGATGGACGGCTGCATCGTCGTCCGCGGCCGGGCGGGCGCTCTGCACGAAGCTCCGGGACGTGAAGAAGGGGGACCCCGTCGTCTGCGGGCACGGCGGCATCGAGGTCTACCCGGAGTTCAAGGAGCGCGAGAAGCAGGACTTCGTCTTCATGGCGAGCGATGTCTCCTCGGAGAAGCGGGTCGAGCTGACCGTCGCCGGGATCGCGCGCATGATGCGCTCCATCCGGAAGGCGAAGGGGCGGATCGTCGCGGTCCCCGGCCCCGTGGTCGTCCACACGGGGGGCGGGGAGCACCTCGCGCGGATCATCCGCGCGGGATACGTCCACGCGATCCTCTCGGGGAACGCGCTCGCGGTGCACGACATCGAGCGCGCGCTCTACAAGACCTCGCTCGGCATCAACCTCGACACGGGGATCCCGGTCGTCGAGGGGCACCGCAACCACATGCGGGCCATCAACGCCGTCCGCCGCTGCGGCTCGATCGCCGCGGCGGTCCAGCAGGGGGTCATCGGCTCGGGGCTCATGTACGAGTGCGTGAAGAAGGGGGTCCCGTTCGCGCTGGCCGGCTCGATCCGCGACGATGGACCGATGCCCGACACGATGATGGACCTCCTCCAGGCCCAGGCCGAGTACGCCCGGCTGCTCGAGGGAGCGCACGCGGTCCTGATGCTCGGCTCGATGCTCCACTCGATCGGCGTCGGGAACATGATCCCGGCCTGGGTGCAGACGATCTGCGTGGACATCAACCCGGCCGTCGTGACGAAGCTCTCCGACCGCGGCTCGGCCCAGACGATCGGCGTCGTGACCGACGTCGGCCTGTTCCTCCACCTGCTCGCGAACGAGCTGGCCTAGCCGTGTAGCTTCGCCGCGCTGTCCAGGCCCGGGCCTTCGATGTTCCTCTCCCGCAGCGCCTGCCGCAGGGCGACGCGGAGCCGCGTCCCGGCACGCGGACCTACGGAGTAGACTTGGCCGATCGATCGGCTGAGGCCCCCCGGGCTTCGGGAGAATCGCTGTGACCAGATCCATGACGAGTCTCCTCGGGTGCGTGCTCTTCTCCGCTGCGCTCTTCGCGTCCGCGCTCCCCGCCTCCGCGCTCCCCGCCCCGTCCCAGGCGCCCGCGCTCCGGGTCCTCAGCGCCTCGCCGCAGGGGCGGCCCGAGGGGCGGACAGGGAGCGACCGGATCCAGATCGTCTTCAGCGCGCCGGTGGTCCCCCTGGCCGCCCCCGATCCGGGCGCCGCGCCCCCGGACTGGCTCGAGGTCTCCCCGCCGATCCTCGCCCGCTGGCGCTGGGCCGGGACGGCGACGCTGGTCGGCGAGCCGGGCCAGGCGCTTCCCCTCGCGACACGGTACCGGGTCAGGATCGCGAAGGGGCTGCGCGCGATCGGGGGCGGGACCCTCGCCGACGACTACGCCTTCGAGTTCGCGACGCAGCCGCCCGAGCCTGTCGTGGCGGGGGAGCCCGGCCAGGGGTACGACGACCTCTTCAAATGGATCGACCACTGGAAGGACGGGGTGGCGAATGACTGGCTGCAGCCGGCTCTCGAGAGCCAGGATCCGATCCTGGTGGTCTGGAACCAGCCGGTGGACGACGGCTCGCTCGCCGGGCGCCTGAAGGTCCGCTCGTGGCCGCGGCCGGTCGTGGGCGCCGACGGGGTCCTCACCGCCGAGGCGAGCTCCGCCCTCGAGAGAAGCGACCCCCGCGCTTACGGAGCCTGGAAGCAGGTTCCTCGCGGCCGCGCGCGGGGCCCCGCAGGGCGAGGTTCCCTTCGACCTCGAGCCCGACCCCGCTTTCCCGCACAGGGTCTTCAGGATCCGCCCGCGCGGCCCGTGGCCGCCGGCGGCGCGGATCGTGGTCGAGGTCGCGGAGGGGGTGCGCAGTCTCGAAGGCCCCGAGCCCGGCCCCGCCCGGACATCCGCGGGCTTCGCAACCCCGTGGCCGTTCGCCCCGCTCAACTTCTCGGGCCGCCGCGCGGGGGCGGAGGGAATCGACCCCGAGCAGGCCGCGCTGACCTTCACCGCGGCAGTCCGGTGGAAGGAGCTGGCCCCGTTCGTGCGCTGGCGGCCGGCGGGGGAGGCCGGATGGCGGACGGTCAAGGCCGCGGAGGACACCTGGTGGTGGAGCGCCGCGGATGTCGAGCTCACGCTCGCTCCGCTCGGACTCGAAGCGGGACGGCAGTACGAACTCTGCCTCGATGCCGCCGCGCCCGATGAGGCCGGCGAGCCGCTCGGCTTCCCCTGGTGCGGCCTGCTTCGCACGGGGCATCGCCCGCCACGGTTCAACCTCGTTCAGGGGGACGGCGTCCTGGAATGGGACGGTCCGCGCCGGCTTCCGCTCGCCAGCACGAACGTCCTGGACTACCGGGTCATCCACGCACGGATCGAGGAGGAGCAGCTCGCCGGACTGCTGGCCCCGCGGCGCGGGTGGGGCGCCCGGCCCGAACCGGAGTCCCTGCCCGCCGGTGCGCAGACGGCGAAGCTCGCCGCCCCGTCCGACGCCCGCCTTGTCAGCCCGCTCGAGCTCGATCCCGTCCTGGGCGGCAGGCCGGGAATCGTCTGGTCGCAGGTCCAGGCGGGCGCGGTCCTCTCCGGCTCCGAGTACAACTCGGAGGAGCTCCGCGCCCTGCGGGCGCCGCGCTCGGCGATCACGCAGGTGACGGGGCTCGGGCTCACCGTCAAGAGCACGTGGCACGAAGGGCTCCTGGTCTGGGTGACGCGCCTCAAGGACGGCGCGCCGGTCGGCGGGGCGATCGTGCGCGCCCGCGACGCGGCGAACCGCGTTCTCTGGGAGGGAACCTCCGACGCGAACGGGCTTGCGCGCACGCCGCCCGACATCGGCGCCGCGAAACCCTGGTACGGCGAGGAGGAAGGGGCCCCGGGCGCCCGCCCCGCAGGAGACGAAGCGCGCCCTGTTCGTCACGGCCCGCGTCGGCGAAGACCTCGCCTACGCGAAGACCTCCTGGTACGAAGGGCACCGGGGCTGGGAATTCAACCTCCCCGTGGACTGGAGCGAGGAGAAGCCGGTCGCCGGGATGGTCTGGCCGGACCGCGGCGCCGTCCGTCCGGGCGAGTCGGTGCGCGTCAAGGCGGTGCTGCGCCGGCGCGCCAACCGCGACCTGCGGCTCCCCGAAGGGCGCGAGGTGGTGTTCGTCGTGCGCGACAGCCGCGGGAACGATGCCCTCGTCCGCCGCGCCACTCTCGACGACTGGGGGGCCGCCGAGCTCGAGGTCGAGGTCCCGCAGGGGGCGCCCCTCGGGACGTGGGATGTCATCCTCGCGTCCGATTACGACGAGCAGAAGAAGTCGTTCGGCCGCTCGGCCTCGTGGTGGCGCGCGCAGGGCGGATTCCTGGTGGCCGAGTTCCGCCGGCCCCGTTTCCGGGTCGGGGTGACGACGCCGCGCGACACGCTGATCGCCGGCGACCCGCTGGAGGCGGAGATCGAGGGCTCCTACCTCTCCGGCGGCGCCATGGCGGGGGCGCGCGTCGCCTGGTCGGTGCAGGCCGCGCAGGAGTGGTGGCGTCCGAAAGGGACGCGGTGGGATGGGTTCGAGTTCGCGCCGGCCGGTTTCGACGAGGACGCCGACGAGGACGGCCCGGACAGGAGGAGGCCGGCCCCGCCCCCGGTCGCGAAGGGGGAAGGGGCGCTCGACGCGCGCGGGCGCCTGGCGGTGAACCTGCCCCGCGTCGAGTCGGACGGGAAGTGGCCTGCGCGGCTGACCGTCGAGGCCGAGGTCACGGACATCGACAGGCAGCGCTCGGCGGCGCGGGCATCGGTCCTGGTGCTCCCGGGGGAATTCGCGATCGGCGTGAAGCGCCCGGGCTATTTCCTCGACACCGCGGCAGGCGTGGAGACGTCGGTCGTGGCCCTCTCCCCGGCGGGAGAGCCTGTCCCGGGCGTGACGATCAAGGTGTCGCTGGTCCGCCGCCACTGGGAATCGGTCCGGCGCCGCGACGCCGGCGGCCGCTACGAGTTCGAGTCCCGTCCCGTGGACGAGACCGTCGCGCAGACCGAGGTGGTCAGCGCGGCGGAACCCGCCGCCGTCCGCCTCGACGCGAAGGAAGGGGGCTACTACGCGGTGGTCGCAACCGCGGGCGACGGGCGCGGCAACGCCGTCGAGTCCTCCACGGCGTTCTACATGTTCGGCCAGGGGTACTCGGCCTGGCGCTTCGACCGGGGGAACCGGATCGAGCTGGTCGCCGAGCGGGAGAGCTACGCGCCGGGCGAAACGGCCCGGATCCTCGTCAAGTCGCCCTGGGAGAACGCGACGGCCCTCGTCACGGTCGAGAGGTCCGGGATCCTCGAAACGCGGGTGGAAACGCTCGCGGGGACGATGCCGGTCCTGGAGGTGAGGGTGGCGGAGGAGGACGTGCCGAACGTGTTCGTCTCGGTGGTCGTCCTGCGCGGCCGGATCGACGCGCGTCCCGATCCCGAGCTGGCCGACCCGGGCCGGCCCGCCTACCGGATCGGGTACTGCGAGCTGACGGTGCCGCCCGTGGGGCGCCGCCTCGCCGTGAAGGTCGCGCCGGAGCGGGCGGAGTACCGCCCGGGAGGAACGGCGAGCGTCGCGCTCACCGTCGCCGGGGCGGACGGGGCCCCGCGTCGCGCCGCGGTGACCCTCTGGGCCGTCGACGCCGGCGTGCTCCAGCTGACCGGCTACAGGACCCCCGATCCGATGGCGGTCTTCTTCGAGCGGCAGGGACTCGGCGTCACGACCTCGGAATCGCGCACGCGCCTGGTCGGCCGCCGTTCGTACGGCACCAAGGGGGCGAAGAGCGGCGGAGGGGGCGGCGTCCTCGAGGGGGGTGACCAGCTCCGGACCGACTTCCGGGCGCTCGCCGTCTGGAAGGGGGACGTGGTCACGGGCGAGGATGGACGGACCACGGTCTCCTTCGCGCTGCCCGACTCGCTCACGACGTACCGCGTCATGGCGGTGGCGGTGGCGGGGGTCGAGGAGTTCGGCTCCGGCGACGCCGAGCTGCGCGCCACGAAGCCGGTCGGCCTCGAGCCGGCCCTGCCGCGGTTCCTGAGGCCCGATGACGCGGCGCAGGCGGGCGTCGTCGTGCGAAACCGCTCGGGTTTCGATCGCCAGGTCGAGGTGCGCGCGGCCGTGACGGGGAGGCGGCTCCGGCGGCGGACGGGCGGCAGGCCGCTCCCGCCGCCGCGCCCGCTCTGCTGCCGGCCCGGATCGATGGGCCTGCGCGCCGGACAGTCCTGGTCCCCGCGGGGGGATCCGGTCGAGGTCCGGTTCGGATTCGCGGGGCTCGCCCCGGGCATCGCGCGGGTGCGGTTCGAGGCGCAGACGACCGACGCCGCGATGGCGGCGCCGGGAGAGGGCGCGGGGCTTGCGAGCGAGCGCGACGCGCTCGAAGTGCCTCTCCCCGTCATCGCCGCCGCGCCGCGGGAGACCGTGGCGACCTTCTTCTCGACCTCGAAGAAGGCCGAGGAGGCGATCGTCGTCCCGCGCGATGTCTTCCCTTCGACGGGGGGGCTCGAGGTCACGCTCGCCCCGACCGCCCTGATCGGCGCCGCGCGCGGAGCGACGTTCCTCGACGGGTATCCGCACCGCTGCGCCGAGCAGGTCTCCTCGCGGCTGCTCGGGATCCTCGCCGCGCAGAGGCTCGGGCCGGGGTTCGCGCCGCGGGAGGTGGACGGGGTCGAGACCGGCGCCTGGGCGGCCGCGACGGTCCGCAGGCTCGCCTCGTACCAGCGCCCGTCGGGCGGCTTCGCGTTCTGGGCCGAGGGACGCGGGGGGGAGAGCGCCGTTCTCACCGCCCACGTGGTCTGGGCGCTCGCCGCGGCGCGCGAGGCGGGCGTGCCGGTCGATCAGGGGATGGTGGACCGCGGCGGCGAGTACCTCTCCCAGGTCCTCCGGTCGCAGTTCATGCCCTGGGGTGAGCGGGACGGGTGGACGGTCAAGGTCCTCGCCTCGTTCGCGCTGCAGCGGATCGGCAAGGCCGAGCCGTCCTACTACCAGTGGCTCTACGACAGGCGCGAGGGGCGCCCGGTCTGGGGGAGGGCGCTGCTGGCGGCGGCGATGCTCGGCTCCGACCGCGCGGATCCCCGCGCCGCACCGCTGCTCCAGGAGGTCCGCAACGCCCTCACCGTCGAAGCCCGCGAGGCGCGCCTGAAGGAGGAGGAGCCGGGCTGGGGCTGGTGGTTCTGGTGGAGCGAGCCGCGCGGCAGCTCGATGGCGCTCCTCGCGCTGCTCGCCGCCGGCCCGGACGATCCGGTGGGGGAGCGCCTGGCCGCCGGGCTCGTGGACCACCTGGCGCGCGACCGCTGGCTCGACACGCAGGACGCGGCGTGGATGCTCCAGTCGCTCGCCTCGTACGCCGCGCTGCGCGAAGGCCCCCCGGGCCGGTTCGAGGCGGTCGCGTCGCTCGGAGGAGCGCCGCTCCTGAAGGGGCTCTTCGAGGACCGCTCCTCGCCGCCGGTCAGCGCGAAGGTGGGGATGGCCGGAGCTGCAGAAGCGCGCCGGGGGCGCCGCGAAGGGGACCCTGCCGCTCGCTGTCCGCGTGGAGGGAACCGGGACGGCGCACGCCTCCGTCCTGCTTGCGTACGCATCGCGCGGCGGGGGGACCGGCAGCGCGCAGGGGATGAGCCTCGAGCGCCGGTTCCTCGACGCGGAGGGACGGGAGTCGGGGGGCGTCGCGGCGGGCGGGGAGGTGACGCTCGAGCTCGCCGTCTCCTCGACGACGGACGGGAGGTTCGTCGCGATCGAAGCGCCTCTCCCCGCCGGGCTGGAGGCGATCGATCCGAACCTCGCGACCACCGCGCGGGCGCCCGCCGGGGCGGAAGGAGAGACGGTGGAAGCGCCGGACGGGGAGTTCGCCGACGACGCCTGGTCGTTCTGGGAAATCCCGGGGTTCGACCACGTGGAGCTGAGGGACGACCGGATCGTGCTCTACGCCACCTACCTGCCCGCCGGAACGCACCGCACGAAGGTCCGCTGCCGGGCGACGACGCCGGGGACGTTCATCCTGGCGCCCGCGCACGCGGAGAGGATGTACGCGCCCGAGATCTTCGCGACGACGGCGGGGGGCTCCTTCGAGGTGTTCGCCCCCGGGCGGGAGTGATCATGGGTCCGGCAGGGCGGCGGCGCGCGTTGTCGTGGGGGCTCGCGGCGGCGGCCCTGTGCGGCGGGGCGTGGCTGGCGCTCGTCGCGGCCACGCCCGCCCCGGGCCCCCTCCTCGCCCGCGCCCCGCGCCCGCTCGTGGAGGTGGTGGACCGCCGCGGCGCGCTGCTGCGGCTCGTGCCGTCGGACGATGGCCTGCGGTACCGCCCGCTCGACCCGGCCGACATCCCGGAGCAGCTCGAGCATGCCGTCCTCGCGGCGGAGGACCGGCGGTTCTGGTGGCACCCGGGGGTGGATCCGGCCGCGGTCGTCCGGGCCGCGTGGCAGAACGCCCGCGCCGGCCGGATCGTCTCGGGCGGCTCCACGCTGTCGATGCAGCTCGCGAGGATCCTCGATCCGCGCCCGCGCGGGGCGGCCGCCAAGCTCCGCCAGGCGCCTGCTCGCCGTGCGCCTCGAGCTCTCGCTCGGGAAGCGGCGCATCCTCGCGGAGTACCTGTCGCGCGCGCCGATGGGGAACCGCGTCGTCGGATACGAAGCGGCCGCGCTGGTCTACCTTGGCAAGCCGGCGGCGCAGCTTTCCCCGGCGGAGGCGGCGCTCCTCGCGAGCGTGCCGCGAGCGCCGTCGCGCGCGAACCCCTGGAAGAGCCCGGCCGTGCTCGAGGCGCGCCGCGACGCCGTGCTGGCGAGGATGCGCGCGGCGGACTGGCTCGACGACGCCTCCTACCGGGCGGCCCTCGCGGAGAAGCCGGTGCTCGCCCGCGCTCCGTTCCGGATGGAGGCGCCGCATTTCGTCCGGCGCGTGCTCGAGGAGACGGGCCTGCAGGATGCCGGGCCCGCGACGGCCGCCGCCCGCTCCCCGTCCCCCGCAGGCGCGCCCCGCGGGACCCTGCCCCCGGGAGGCGCGGAGTCCGGAGCCGCGCGGATCCCGGCGGGAGCGGCGCGCATCGTCACCACGCTCGACGGCGCGCTCCAGTCCCGCGTCGAGGCGCTCGTCCGCAGGCAGCTCGCCGACCTGGCCGTGCACGGAGTCCAGCAGATGGCGGTCGTGGTCCTCGACGTCCGCCGCGGCGAGTGGCTCGCGCTCGAGGGGTCCGGCCTCGACGGCGCGGCGCCCGGGCGCTGGATCGACGGGACGCGCGCGCCGCGCCAGCCCGGATCCGCCCTGAAGCCCTTCACCTACGCCGCGGCCTTCGACCACGGCTTCACGCCGGCGACGGTCCTCCCCGACATCCCCCATGCGTTCACCTGGACGGGGGGGACCTGGGCCCCGCGCAACTACGACGAGAAGTGGCACGGACCGGTGCGCGCGCGCGAGGCGCTCGCCTGCTCCGTGAACCTGCCGGCGGCCGAGCTGCTCGGGGCGATCGGGACCGACAGGCTCCTCGAGGCGCTCCGCGCCGCGGGGATCGGCACGCTGACGGGAGGAGCCGACGCGTACGGCCTCGGCCTCACGCTCGGCGCGGGCGAGGTCCGCCTCGACGAGCTCGCCCAGGCGTACGCCGCGCTGATCCGGGGAGGGGAGTGGCGGCCGGCGACGTCGTGGCGCGCGGCGCTCGACGCGCGCGGGCGCGTGAGCGGGCGCCCCTCGCTGCCCGCCCCGCGCCGCGTCTTCTCGGAGGAGGCGGCCGCCCAGGTGAGCGACATCCTGGCCGACCCGGAGGCGCGGGCGCCCGCCTTCGGTCTCTGGAGCGTGCTGCGGCTCCCGTTCCCGGCGGCGGTGAAGACCGGCACGAGCGAGGGGTTCCGCGACAACTGGTGCCTCGGGGGAACCCGCGAGGTGGTCGTCGGGGTCTGGTGCGGGAACTTCAACCGCGCCCCCATGGGAAACGTCTCCGGGGTTTCGGGCGCGGGGGCGGTCTGGCGGGAGGTCATGCTGGCCTGGGCCGAGCTGGAGCACCCCGAGGGGACCGAGGGGATGAGGGAAACGCTCGTTCCGCCGCCCGGGGGGATGGTCAGGGTCCCCGTGTGCGCCCTGTCCGGCCTGCGCCCGTCGCCGGCCTGCCCGGTGTCGGTCGTGGAGCTTCTCCGCCGCGGCCAGGAGCCGGCCGCGAGCTGCGGCTGGCACGTCAGGCGCGAGGACGGCCGGATCGCGGTCGCCTGGCCTCCCCTGTACCTGGACTGGGCCGTGGCGGAGGGACTCGTGGACGACCTCGATGCGGCCGCGAGCGCGTCCGTCGCCGCGGGCGGGGGCGAAGGAACTCGATCAGGAGCGCTGTTCGCCAACGGCAGCTCCGGCGGCGTGGACGGGGGGGCCGGGCTCGCCGGGCCCCGTCGCCGGATCAGGGCTCACCCGGCGCGGGCGCCGATTCCAGGGTGGACCCCACGCGCGGGGCCCCGATCGCGGTCCTCGCGCCAGCGGACGGCGACACCTTCCTCCTTTCGCCCGACCTGCCGCGCAGGTTCCAGACGATCGAGTTTCGCTGCAGCGTGCGCGGCCGGCCCGCCGAGGTGATCTGGACGGTCGACGGGAAGAGCTTCGCGCGCGTGGCGGCCCCCTACTCGGTCTCGTGGCCGCTGTCCCCCGGAGAGCACCGGATCGAGGCGCGGGCCGGGGAGCAGCGGTCGCGCCCCGCGCTCGTCACCATCTACGCGCCCGCGGGGGCCGAGGCGCCGCAGGGTCCCCCGGCGGGCGCCCCGGAGGGCGGATCACCCCTGTCCCGTCTTCTCCCGCCGGAAGACGAAGCGCGCGTACAGTAGCGACACGAGGATCAGCGAGGCCGCGAGGCCGACGAGCGAGGCGACCCTGTAGAGGTCGCGCAGCTCGCCGAGGTCGTAGAGGAAGACCTTCAGGATCGTCAGCACCAGGAACGAGAGGCTGATCCAGCGCAGCGCCGTCATGTCGCGCGACATGCCGACGCCGAGCAGCACCAGCGCATAGACGCCCCACGCGATCGAGAGCGTGAGGTCGCGCGCGGGAACCCGGCCCGCGAAGAGGACGATCTGGTCGCCCGTCGCCCAGAAGTCGGCGATCGCGAGGTTGATCCAGGCGAAGAGGACGGCGATTCCCCCGAAGCCCGCGATCGCGCCGGCGACGGGCCGGCCCGCGGCGTAGAGCTCCTTCTCCCACGCCCGCGCGCGGCCCGCCTCGAGCGGGCGCAGGAGGCTCGAGGCCGCCAGCATCGCGGCCGCGGGGACGAGGTACGTGTAGTGGAGCCAGTTCAGGATGCGCGAGGCGGAGCGGGGGTGGTAGGCGAGGATCGCCGGGTTCGCGATCAGCCGCAGGGCCGAGGCGGACAGGAGCCCCAGCGCGAGCCACTTGAGTCCCGGGTGATCGAGCCGCTTCCAGAGCAGGACGATGGCCGCGCCCTCGAGGGCCCAGCCGATCGTGATCCATTCCCGCTCGAGCTGCAGCGGGACGGCGATGGCGGCGAAGGAAAGCGCGGCCGCGGAGAACCAGACCAGCCGGCTCAGTCTCGGGGCTGCCCGGCGAGGGGCGCGCGCGGCGCGCCGCGAGGGCGGCGGCCAGCGAGACCGCGCCGAGCAGCAGCGGCAGGAGCCCGATCGCCCCGTCCCCCAGCCGCGCCGTCCAGAGGACCTTCATCGGCCAGAACAGCGCCGGGCCGGCGAGGGCCGCGGTGCGCCAGGCCCACCGGTCGGCACTCGAAGGCCGGCGCGGGCGCGGAAAGGCCAGGCGGTGAACAGGACGACGGCGACTCCCTGCAGGAGCAGGGCCAGGAGCATGCGAGATGGAGAGAGACCGAGCGCCACCGGGGCCCCGCTCCCGCCGAGCCGGAAGAACTGCACCAGGGGATCCGCGGTCCCCGCCGCCGCGGTGTGGAGCAGCGTCCACGCGGAGACGCACGAGCACCGTCGCCGCGGTCGCGCACGCGTACCATCGTCCCGACCGCAGAAGCGTCGCCGCGACGAGCGCGAGCGAGTCCCAGGACGATCGTCGCCGCGACCCCCTGGCCGACCCCGATGCCGCGCAGGAGGGGAGTCCAGATCGGAAGGGGCATCAGGAGCAGGGCCGCCACCGCGGCGGCATGAAGCGCGAACGCCCGCTCCTGCCGCGTCGCGGCGGACCCACGCCACCGCCAGGGCCAGGCCTGCGGCGCCGACGGCGAGGCCGGTCGCGACCGCGGGATCGAGCGCGAGGTCCGACCCGAACTTCGACCCGCGGAACAGGGAGATCCCGAAAGCGGCTCCGGCGGCGCCCGCGACCTGGAGCGCCCCGCGCCCCGGGAAGGAGGCGTGGCGGTAGAGGATCGCGGCGAGGACGAGCCAGGCGGCGAGCAGCGGTGGAAGGGAGACCTGGGGCGCGAGGCCGGCGACAAGGAAGAACAGGAGGATGAATCCGGCGGCGGCGATGACGGCCGCGGGGGCGGGCCCGTCGGCCCCGTCGCTGCGCCGGATCGAGCTCGACGAAGACGTGGAAGATCAGCGCGAGGCCGACGGCGACCCCCGCCGCTTCCCAGGCCCCGGACGTCGAAAGAGGACGCTGGACGAGCCAGAGCCCGATCGTGACCACGCAGCCGGCCGCCGCGCCGGTGCCGAGCCAGCGCGCGCCCTGCGCGCGCCCGATCCACCCGGCCGCGGCGGCGAGCAGCGCGAGGAGCAGCGCGACCGGCAGCAGGCGCGGGCCGAAATCGGTCCGGCCCGCGAAGTAGAGCGCGAAGGTGAAGGGCAGGAGGATCGCGCCGGCCTGGCTCGCGACCCAGGCCCGGCGCTCGCGCGGGTTCCCCGCCGGCGCGAGCTCTCCCGCCACCGCGAAGAGGAGCGCGAAGAGTCCCAGCATCGCGACCCCGAGCAGCAGCCGGGACGGGCCCATGCGCGAGCCGACCCAGAGGGCCTGGATGAGGACCGTGCCGGCGAGGCTGAGGGCGCCGAGCCAGGGCCATCGCCTCTTCCACCCGACCGCGAGCAGGCCGACATCGAGCAGCAGGATGTAGCCGAACAGCCCGAGCGTCCGGTCCACTTCGCTCTTCAGGATGAGCGGCGTCGCGAACCCGCCGACGAGGCCGAGCAGGGCGACGGTCTGCGTGCCGGAGCGGACCGAGAGGACGCAGCAGGCCGCCGTCACGGCCGCCATGAGGCCGAACGAGGTCCCCAGGCCGATCAGCTCGTACAGGGCGTGCGCCGACCAGAACGCGGCGTAGAGGATGACGGCGCCGGCTCCCCCGAGTCCCTCGGCGGTGTAGCGGTAGCCGCGCGGGCGGAGAAGCTCGGAGGCGACCATGCAGCCCGCGCCCACCGCCACGCCGATGACGACCCGCATCGCCGGGGTGATGAGCCCGTGCTGGATCGAATACTGGAAGAAGAGGAGCCCGGCCAGGGCGAGGGCGGCGGCGCCCAGCACCGCCGCGCCGCGCAGGCCGAGCCAGCGCTCCCAGTCGATCGCGGAGGCGGGAGGCGGGGGCGGCGCCGGAGCAGTCGGCGCCGCGCCGGAAGGAACGGACGGCATGCTCGCTGTTGACGGGATCGTGGCGCCGCCCGCCGCGGTCGCAGCCGGGGGACGGGACCCGGCGGCCGAGGGGAGCGGCGGTTCCTCCGGCAAACCGGGCGCCCGACGGCAAGGGTGCTCCCCCGGCCGCCGCCTGGCCGGGTGTGGGGGGTGTGACCGGCCGCGCCGGGGGAAGCGGGGGCGGCGGGACGCCTGCTTCAGGAGCAGCGCTCCCCGCCACGGGCGCGGAAGAGGCCGGCGCGCCCTCACCGGTCGGCCACCCCGCTCCACGGGACGGGATGGGCTGCGCGGCTCCATCCGCGCCGGCGGGGGCTCCGGCGGGAGCTCCCGCGGCGGCACCGGCGCGGCACCCTGAGCGTCCCGAACGACTGCTCGAGCCGCTGCAGGCGTCTTTCGAGGGTGTCGAGGCGCTGTTCCAGCGGCTCGGCCTGCGATCGCTCGAGCCTGGCGCGCAGCTCCTGGAGGCGGACGAGGGCGAGGATCGCGAGCACCGCCGGGACGATCAGCAGCCCGGTGACGACCAGCATGGCGAGCAAGCCGAGCAGTTCCATTCCCCCGCCTCCCGTGGTGTCGCTGCGGACATACTGGCACAGGGGCGGGAATGGCAGAAGGCGCGAATCAGGCGGTTGAGGCGGGCAGGGCCCGGCGCCCATGCAGCCGCCGAAGCGCCTGCGGCGCCTCGCGGCTGATGATGCGCACGGCCACTGTCATAAAATCAGAGCGGTGGAGCGGGATGGACCGCTCAGGAACGGAGGTCGCCATGTCCGAACCGAAAGCGCGCGCAAAGAGCCTGAAACTGGTCGTGCCGGGCGTCTACAACTGGTCGATCCGCGACGAGCGGATCGGCGGCGCCAGGAGCGACGCCCACGCGGTCGTCGAAGGGGGGACGGTCGTCCTCGTCGACCCGCTGCCCGCTCTCGGCCGCCGCCGCCGCCGCGCTCGGCCGGCGAGGGCGCGTCGAGGCGGTCCTGCTGACGGGATCCTGGCACCAGCGCTCAGCCTGGCACTACAGGAAGAAGTTCGGCGCGAAGGTCTTCGCGCCGAAGGGCGCGAAGGGTCTCGATGAGAAGCCGGACCGCTGGTACGGGAAGGGGGACAAGCTGCCGGGCGGACTCGTGGCCGTTCACACGCCCGGGCCGGCCGAGGCCCTTTTCGGGTTCCTCCGGCCCCGCGGCGGCGTTCTCTTCTGCCCCGACATCCTGGTCCACGCGGGCCGCGGGAAGGTCGGGCTTCTCCCCGATCCGTACCTGGCAAGCCCGAAGCGGACCCGCGCGACGGTGAAGAAGCTGCTCAGGCTGAAATTCCGGACGATCTGCTTCGGGCACGGCAAGCCGCTCACGGCCCAGGTCCGCCGCTCGATCGCCGCCGCCCTCAAGTCCGCGTCGAAGTAGCGGCGCCCGCCGTCGCGCGGATCGCCGCGCCGAGCCGGCGCAGTCCCTCGGCGAGGCGCTTCGGGTCGCGCCCGCCGATGCCGATCCGGATGTGCCCGGGCGCGCCGAAGAAATCGCCCGGCACGACGCAGACGCGGTGCTCCGCGAGCGCCCTCTCCGCGAATCCGCGGGAATCGGCGATGCCGCGAAGCCGCGGAAAGATGACCGTGCCGCCCGCGGGCCTCACCGCGTCGAGCGCGGGCGTCGCGCGCAGGAACCGCTCCAGGAGGGGACGATTGCGGCCGAGGATCCCCTTCGTGCGGGCGAGGAGCCGCGCGCGCCGCGCCAGCGCGAACGCCCCGATCCGCTCGGCGATGTAGGGGCCGTTCACGACGCCGAAGTCGTTCACGCGCGAGGCGCGGTGCATCAGCTCCGCATCGCCCACCGCCCATCCGACGCGCGCCTCGCCGAGCCCGTACACCTTCGTGAGCGAGCCGACGCTGACGCCGCGCGGCCCGAGCGTGTGCCCGGCCGGGGGCGCCCCGCGCAGCACGAAGTCGCGATAGACCTCGTTGATCACGACCCACGGGCCCCGGCCGGCGCCCGCGCGGCCCGGCGCTCGCTCCGCGGGCGCGCCGCGCCGCGCCGCGCCGCGGCGTGTCCCGCGCCCCGGAGGGGGCGGCGGCCCGCCCCCCGCCAGCTCCGCCAGGGCCGAGAGGCACTCGCGGGAAAGCGCGACTCCGCTCGGGTTGTGGAGGTTCGTCACGAGGATGGCGCGCGTGTGGTGGTTGACGAGGCGACGCAGCTCGTCCGGGTCGAACTGGAAGCCATCCTCGTAGCGGCGCGGGAGCGGCAGCACGATGGCGCCGAGGGCGCGCGGCAGCGCCGAGAGCACTTCGTAGCCGGGCGTCTCGACGATCACCTCGTCGCCCGGCTCGATCAGGGACGCGCAGAGAAGGAAATGAGCGTGCGAGGCGCCCAGCGTCGGCAGGACCCTCTCCCCGGCCGCCCCGGAAAGGCGGGCGATCCGGCGCCGCAGCTCCGGCTCGCCGTAGAAGTGGGGGCCGGACAGCTCGATGTCCGACAGCCTGAGGCCCAGCTCGCGGCGGGTCAGGTGGGCGATGCCGCTCGAGCCGATGTCGATGACGCCGGGAAGCCCGGCCTCCATCACCGTCTTGGCCCACTCCATGTAGCGGAACAGATAGCCGACGTCGGCGAAGCTCATGCTGGCCCTCCGGGGCGGATCCGGGACATTCTCTCGCGGTTCGGCCGGCGGGCGGATCGTCCTGCAGCCCGTCAGTCCTCCGGCTCCTCCGCGGGGCCGGGCTCCCCCTCGAAGCTCTCCAGGAACGCGCGGGCGTCGTCGGCCCACTCGGGCGGGACCACGATGACCGCGCCGAGGACCCGCTTGCGGACCCCGACGGCGAACCGCCCCATCGGGAACAGCCGCATCCCTCCCTCGCCGCGGACGGTGAACGGTATCCCCGCGCTCTCGAGCGCGGTGCGCACGACGGCGAGAAGGGCGCTGTCCGCCGTGGAGAAGACGGGGACCCACTCCTCCCCGCCCGGCTCGGAAGGGGCCCGGAACATGGCACTACAGCATATCAGCGTCCGGCCTTCGGCCCTGCGCGCCTGTTGGCAGGGGGGATTCCGGAGCGGTAGAATCCAGCCTCGATCCTGAACATCGTGAGCAAGCCGCGACGCCGGTCCGACGGCCATCAGGGTCCGAAGACCGTGCGCGCGCCGTTTCATCGAAGGGAACCATGCGCGACATCCTGCAGAAGCTCGGCGTTGCCGATGTGAATCCCGGGGCCTCGACGGGAACCTGGCTCGAAACGAAGGGGCCCGAGCTGGTCTCGTTCAACCCGACCGACGGGCGGCCGATCGCGAAGGTGCGGCAGGCCACGGCCGAGGACTACGAGACGGTCGTCCGGAAGACCCACGAGGCGTTCCTGACGTGGCGCATGCTGCCCGCGCCCCGGCGCGGCGAGGTGATCCGCCGCCTCGGCGAGGAGCTGCGCAAGGAGAAGGACGCGCTCGGGCGGCTCGTCTCCCTGGAGAACGGCAAGATCCTCAGCGAGGGTCTCGGCGAGGTCCAGGAGATGATCGACATCTGCGATTTCGCCGTCGGCCTCTCGCGCCAGCTCTACGGGCTGACGATGCACAGCGAGCGGGCGCTGCACCGGATGTACGAGCAGTGGCACCCGCTCGGGCCGATCGGCATCGTCACCGCGTTCAACTTCCCGGTGGCGGTCTGGGCCTGGAACGCGGCCATCGCCGCCGTCTGCGGCGACACGATGATCTGGAAGCCCTCGTCGAAGACCCCGCTGACCGCCATCGCCGTGCAGAAGATCGCCGAGCGGGTCCAGAAGGAGGCCGGCTTCGAGGGCGTGTTCAGCCTGGTGATCGGCCGGGGCAGCGACGTCGGCGAGCGCCTGCTGGCCGACCGGCGGGTCCCGCTGATCTCGGCGACCGGCTCGTGCCGCATGGGGCGCCGGATCGCCGAGGTGGTCGGCAACCGGCTCGGGCGGACCATCCTCGAGCTCGGCGGGAACAACGCGATCATCGTGATGGACGACGCGGACCTCGACCTCGCGACGCGGGCCATCCTCTTCGGGGCGGTCGGCACGGCGGGGCAGCGCTGCACCAGCACGCGCCGCCTGTTCCTGCAGAAGGGGATCGCGAAGGAGCTGACCTCGCGACTCACGCGCGCCTACGGCACGATCCGGATCGGCGATCCGCTCGACACGGCGACGCTGATGGGACCGCTGATCGACGAGGAGGCGGTCACGACGATGATGAAGGCCCTCGACCAGGTCAGGGCCGAGGGCGGGGAGATCCTGCTCGGCGGGAAGAAGCTCGACCGGCCCGGGAACTTCGTCGAGCCGACGATCGTGAAGGCGCACCCGGGCATGAAGATCGTCCGCGAGGAGACGTTCGCCCCGATCCTCTACCTCTTCGAGGTGAAGGACCTGGAGGAGGCGATCGCGCTGCACAACTCCGTGGACCAGGGGCTTTCGTCGTCCATCTTCACGACGAACCTGATCTCGGCGGAGACGTTCCTTTCGCACCGCGGGAGCGACTGCGGGATCGCGAACGTGAACATCGGCACGTCGGGCGCGGAGATCGGCGGCGCGTTCGGCGGGGAGAAGGAGACCGGCGGCGGCCGCGAGTCGGGCTCCGACTCCTGGAAGGCCTACATGCGCCGGCAGACGAACACGATCAACTGGGGGCGGGAGCTGCCGCTCGCCCAGGGCGTGAAGTTCGACATCTGACGCCGTCAGGGCAGGGGGGGCCTACGGCCAGCAAGCTTCGAGCCGATCTGAGAACGTCGCCTTACGCGCCGTTCGCGGCATCCACCAGCCCGGTGGGGCTCTACGTCCGCCGCTGGTGGCTCGAGGAGAATTCCGTGGCGCTGCGCCGCGCCGAGCGGGGCGCGCTGGGGCGGATCGCGTCCCTGCAGAGGGCGGACGGCTCGTTCGGCTCGCTCACGGTCACGATCCGGTCGCTGTACGCCCTCCACCTCCTCCAGCGCAGCGGCTCGCACGAATCGGACCGGGCGCTCGACTGGCTCTGGGAGACCGGCCTGGCGCGCCCGGAGCCGCGCCGCGCCGGGGACGGGATCGTGTACCACGACCTCCTCTTCCGCGTCCGCCAGGGGGAGGCGGGCCGGCTCAGCCGGATGACCGGGACTCCGTTCACGCAGGGCTGCTCGGGGTTCATCAAGACGGGGGCGGGGATCCTCCTCGCGTCGGCTTTCGGGCGGGGCCGGGAGACGCGCGTGCAGCGGGCGCTGCAATGCCTCGACGAGGTGATCCGCGCGCGCGACGGGATGTGGTGCTCCCCCTCCTGCTCGAACAACATCCTCCAGGCCTACGCGGCGCACCCCGATGCTTCGCGCGGGCGCGGGCTTTCCCGGGCCGTCCGCGCCCTCGGGAAGCTCCAGACGGAGTCCGGCTCGTGGCCGGGCCTGCCGTTCGCGTCCACCTTCGGCGCCCTCGCGATGGTGGACACCCGCGAGGCGCGCGCGCAGGTCCGGCGCGCGCTGCCTCTCGTGCGCCGGACGCAGGGCCGCGACGGATCGTGGGGGCGGGGCCCCCGCAAGGAGTTCACGAGCTTCCAGATGGTCCGCGCCCTGCGCGCGATCGAGGCGTGAGACCGCCCCGGGGAAACAGGACGAGGCACCCGTGAGCAGGTGGCTGTTCAAGACGGAACCGTCGGAGTTCTCCTGGGAGGACCTGGTCCGCGACGGCCGCGCGGTCTGGGAGTGAACGTGCCCCACTACGGCGCCCTCGCGAGCTACCTCCGGACCATCGGCACGCTGACGCTGCGGATGACGTTCGCCGAGGTCGAGGCGATCACGGGCAAGCTCCCGCCCTCCTCGAAGACGGTCCCGCAATGGTGGGAGAACGACCCGGGCAAGCTGCAGGCGCGCGAGGGCTGGCTCGCCGCCGGCTACGAGACCGCGTCCGTGTCCGTGAAGGAGCAGTCCCTCGAGTTCACCCGGACGGCGCGCGCTCCGGGCCGCCGGGGCCCTGCGCCGGGGAGCGCGGGGGACTGAGCGCGCTCCGCCCGGTGAGACCGGATCGGGCGCCGGCGACCAACCGCCGGACGGCGGGGCGGAGGACAGCCGGCAGTCCTACTTGCCCTTCGACTCGAGGATCCCCTTCAGGTCCATGATCGTGTTCTGGTCGGAGACGATCACGGAGATCTTGTCCGAGAGCTTGTCCACGTAGAGGTAGCGGATGTAGTTGGGGTTCTGCCGCAGGGCCTCGTTGATCGTCTCGATCGCCTGCGCGCGCCCCTTCGCCTCGATCACCTTCCGCTCGGCCTCGCGCTGCTCCTTCTCGAGGACGTACTTCATCTGCTCCGCGGACTGCTGCGCGATCTGCTTGGCCTCGATCGCCTTGCCGAAGTCGTCCGTGAACCGCACGTCGCGCAGCACCACCTCGTCGACGATGAAGCCGTCCTTCTCGACGAGCAGCTTGATCTTCTCGTTGATCTCGTCCTGGATCTTCGCGCGCTTCGAGGAGTAGACGTCCATCACGGCGTACTCGGAGATGACGAGGCGGATCACCGAGCGCACGGCGGGCCGGATGATCTTCTCCTCGTAGTCCGGGCCGATCTTCTGGTGGATCTGGACCACCCGCTCGGGGTCGAGGTGGTGCCAGACGCGTCAGGTCGATGCCGACCTGGAGCCCTTCCCGGGTCGGCGACCAGAGCGAATCGTCCACCGCGGCGCGCCGGCCCTCGCCCGCGACCCCCGACATCGTGTACTCGAGGCGGCGAAGGTCGTACCGCTCCGTCACGGAGACGAAGGGCGTGATGAACGTGATCCCCTGCCGCGCGAGGCGGAACCCCTTCGTGACCGTGTTGAAGACGACGAGCGCCTCGCCCACCGGGACGACGCGGACGGACGCCGTCAGGAGGAGAAGAACGAGCGCGATGATCCCCGCGACCGGGAGCCATTTCCCGAAGTTCGGCAGCCCCGCGCTCATGCGCCTCCCCTCGGCGTCCACGACCTGGATCCGGCGCGATCTCGAAATGACGCGCGACAGCACGACCACGGCCACGACGAGGACGATCAGGAATACGAGAACGCCGGGCATCGCCTACCCCCTCCGAACCGGCGTGACGCCGGTCCTGCGTCATCTTATACGAGCGCCGGGCGCGCAGTTCCCGCCCGCCCGCCGGCGACGGCGCGACCGCCCCTGCCCTGATCCCGAAGGACGCGGGGGCGGAGCGTGGGCGGGGAGTGCGCTCCCCCCGGCCTACTTGAGGTTCGCCTTGATCCACTTGCCGACGCGGGCGATCCCTTCCTGGATCGCCTCGGTCGAGGCGGCGTAGGAGAAGCGGACGTGCTGCCCCTCCCCCTGCACGCGGTGCCCGAAGTGGATGTCCGCGAGGACCGCCACGCCCGCGTCGTGGAGCCAGCGCTTGCGCAGTTCCTCGGAGTCCGCCGTTCCCGTCAGCCGGCACAGCTCGGTCACGTTCGGCCACACGTAGAACGCGCCGCCCGGGTTCTTGCAGGTGACGCCGGGCAGGTCGTTCAGCAGCCGCACGATCAGGTCCCTCCGCCCGTGGAAGGTGGCGCGCATCTTCTCGGCCGACTCCTGCGGGCCCGTGAACGCCTCCAGGGCGGCGAACTGCGACACGTGGCAGGCGCACGACTCGGTGTTGGTCACCCAGCGGGTGAAGTGCGGCGCCAGGGCGCGGTTGACCGCGAAGCCGATCCGCCAGCCGGTCATGGCGTAGGTCTTCGAGGCGCCGTCCACCAGGACGGTCCGCTCGGCCATGCCGGGCAGGGAGGCGATCGAGAGGAAGGCGCCGTCGTAGACCAGGCGCGAGTACGGCTCGTCCGAGTAGACCCACATGTTGCCGTGGGACTTCACGATCTCCGCGATCCCCTCGAGGTCGGCGCGCGTGAGGATGCCGCCGGTCGGATTGTGCGGGGAGTTGAGGATGAGCAGCTTCGTGCGCGGCGTCACCTTCCTGCGCAGCTCCTCGAGGTCGAAGCTGAAGTCCCTCGCTTCGCGCAGGTCCAGCGGGACCGGGACGGCCCCCGACGCGGCGATGTAGGACTCGTAGATCGGGAAGCCCGGGTTCGGGTAGATCACCTCGTCCCCGGCGCCGTGGTCGGTGACGGAGAGGATGGTGTGGCCGATGAACGGCTTGGCGCCGCCGGCCACGACGACGTCGGAGGGCTCCACCGGGATGCCGCGGCTGGCCGCGACGACCTTCGCGATGGCGGCCCGCAGCGGCGCGATCCCCGCGGAGGGCGTGTAGCCGTGCTTGCCCTCCTGGATCGCCCGGATCGCGGCCTCCTGGACGTTCTTCGGCGTCGGGAAATCGGGCTGGCCGATGCAGAAGGAGACGACCGACTTCCCCTTCGCTTCGAGCTCGGCCACCTCCGCGAGGACGACGAAGGCGTTCTCGGTGCCAAGGGATCCGCTGCGCTTTGAGATCGGAAGCATGCTCGACTCCTTCAGGGCCAGGGCCCGGCTCAGCGCTTCTCCGCCGCCTCGAGAAGGGCGCGCACGCGCCCCAGGCGTTCTTTCCGGTCGTGCGCGAAGCGCTCGATTCCTTTGAGGATCCAGTCAGCCGAAAGGTGCGCCTCCTCCAGGACCTCGTCGACCGTCCCACCCGTCCGCCACCGGTCGTCCCAGTCGGCGCACAGCGTGTATTCCAGGGAGATGTCGCTCGAGAACCAGCCGGAGAGCGACTGGCGCGAGCGGTTCGTCACGCCCATGAGGTCGAGCCTGTCCGCGGCGGGCAGGACCAGCTCCCGGTACTGCGCGGACTGCGCGCGGAAGAGCTGCGGGCTGATCGCCGCGACGATGCGCACGTTCAGCCCGGCGCGGTCGAGCTCGGGCAGGAGCGTCAGCAGGTTGCTCGTCGTCGAGGTGCCCTGCACGATCACGCATCCCATCGGGGGAAGCCCGGGGCGGTAGTCGCGGATCACGTAGGCCCCGCGGGCCGCCTCGAAGTGCGAGGGGATCCCGAGCGCCTCGCGGTCCGGCACCGTGATCGCGGGCCGCGTCAGGTGCAGGGCGATGATCGGCGGGCCCAGCCTGAGGGCCGCCGCGATCGCGACGGGCACCTCGTTGTGCTCGAACGGGTGCAGGTCCACCACGCTCCCCTCGGGGAACAGCTGGGTGACGCCCGGCTCGTAGATCCCGAAGTGCGTGCGCGAGTCGTCGGCGGTCTCGGGCCCGGAGTGCCCCGCGATCCAGAGCACCTTGCCGACCTTGAGGTCGCAGTCCTGCGCGAGCTGCGAGAAGAGCCGCATCGGGCCGTACTTGAGGTAGCTGAACGAGCCGTAGGTCGAGCAGGCGGCGTAGAACCCGTCGAAGCGCTCCTCGGGATCCGCGGCGAGGTTCACGCTCGCGATCCCGACCGTGATGCCCGCGTTCGCGAACTCCGTGATCCCCTGGGGGAGCAGCGTCCCCTCGGGGTTCGCCTTGCGGCGCGTACTTGCCCCACCCCTTCGCGCCGTCGAAATCGTGGGCGAACCCCGCGATGCTCGTCGATTCGGCCAGGTCGGCCGAGAGGGCCATGAACAGGGGGCGGCCGTACTCCCGCTTCGCCCAGGTGTTCGCCCAGGCTCCCCACTTCCCGAGCGCGGCGCGGTTCGGCTGCTTCGATCCCGGGGCGGCCCACATGGCGGCGGGGTAGCCCCGGTAGTCGTAGAGCCGCTCGTCCTCGAAGGGGGTGGCGGGCCGTTTCCCCGCCCCGGCCTGCGCTCGCGCGGGGGGATGGACGGCGCCTGGCGGAGGCGGCGGTGGAGGCCGCCGCCTCGCCCGCCGGCTTCGCGGCCGGCGCGTTGCGCAGGCGGAAGCCGGCGTGCTCGACGGGAACCGACTCGCCGAGCTCGACCAGCCGGTCGGACAGGTAATCGACCAGCCCCGCGTCGTCCCGGAGGACCGAGATCGCGCGGGCGAAATTGGTCCGCACCTGCTCGCGCAGCGCCGCCGGGTCGGCCGGGGCCGGCTCGCCGAACCCCTCGAAGCGCACGCCGTACTTCTCGGCGAAGGGGCGCTTCGTCTCCCAGTACTCGGGCGAGTTCATCGCGTGCGGAGCGCCGTGGGACTTGTAGTCGTACTTGCCGTAGTCGCGCCCCTTGCGGGTCTTCAGCCAGACGGCCGTCGGCAGGCCCGGGTTGTCGCCGTGGACCGCCTCGAGCAGCCGGCCGAGCACCGGGGCGAACTCGCTCCCCTGCTCGGTGCCGAGAACGCGCCAGCCGAAGGGACGGAACCACCCGTCGGGGTCGCCGTGCACGTAGCTGCTCACGGCATGGTCGTCGATCCCGAAGTCGTTCCAGTCCACGATGTAGACGAGGTTGCTGAGGCCGAGCGCCCAGGCGGAGTTCTTCGTCTCGTGGCTGGCGCCGGTCGTGAGGCCCCCTTCGCCCTCGAGGGCGAAGACGCGGACGTCGCCGCACCCCGCGCGCAGCAGCGCGAACGCCTCGCCCGCCGCCGCCGGCGAGCCGTGCCCGGAGGGGCCGGTGTTGAACTTCAGGAAGAGCGTCTTCCCCTCCATCTCGGCGTGGCCCGCGAGCCCGCCGCGGCGCCGGAAGACGAGCAGGTCCTCCCAGGTCAGCATCCACCTGTCGGCATGCCTCGGGCAGGTAGAGCGCGTCCTTCGTCCGCTCGTACCGCGCCCGCAGCCCCTCGTTGAGGACCGCGAGCGTGGAGTAGACGAGGGGGATGGTGTGGCCGGCGACGAGGACGAACCGGTCGCCGAATCGCTTCGAGGGATCGCGGGCGTCCCAGCGCATCGCCCCGCCGAGCAGCGTCGCGATCAGGGCGTGCACCTTCGAGCGCGAACCGCCGGGATGGCCGCTCTGGCGGTAGTTCAGCGTCATGTCGATCAGCTGATCGACGACGTCCTTGACGATCTCCCAGCGCGGGATGTCGGGAAGCCGGCGTTCGAGAAGGGACTGCCAGTCCTGTGTGCCCGTGGTCGCGCCCAAGTTCTTCCCTCGAATGGCTGGATTCATCGTAACTATCTCATATCCCTCGAAGCGGCGGCAATCGGCCCACGGGGCCGCGGGCCGTGGAAAATTCGGCTCTCGCCGGGGATTCGCTTGCGAAACGACGGGAGCGCTGCCGGAGGTTCGATCATCCTACGGCAGGGGCAGGGGCCGGTGCCGGTGCGCCTCGCGCTGCGCGCAGAATCGCGATGCCGATGCCTGAACCATCCGCGGGGGGCTCGCGCCGCCGGCCTCGGGCCGACCGCGGGCCTGCAGCCGATGCCTGGACCGGCCCTCCGGGGGGAGCTGCGATGATGTCCCGGACGGAGACCCGGTGGAAGACCGGTGAAGAGACAACGGGCGGCCCGGCGGCGTCCTCGTGTGAGGCGGAAGGGACGATTGCGACGCCGATCGGCCTCCTGACGATTCGTGCCGACGCGAACGGCATCTCGGCGATCGAGTTCCCGCCGGGGGACAGCGACGACACGCTGCCCGCCCACGAGGTATTCGACGGCCGCGACCGGGACCGGGCCGCGCCGCCGGCGGGCGCGGGGAGGGGAAGACCGCCGAGCCCCGAATGCGCCCGAGGGCTCCGCGGACAACGGCGCCGCGGGGGCCCACGTCAGGGAGTGCATCCGCCAGCTGTCAGAGTACTTCGAGGGAAAAAGGACCCGCTTCGACCTGCCGCTCTCCCCCGCGGGAACCGAGTTCGAGAAGGCAGTCTGGGGAGGCGCTCGTGACGATCCCCTGCGGCGAAACGAGGACCTACGGCGAGATCGCGCGGGCGATCGGCCTGGGCCCGGCCGCGGCGCGCGCCGTGGGGGGCGCCAACGGACGGAATCCCGTGGCGATCGTCGTTCCGTGCCACCGCGTGATCGGGTCCGGCGGCTCGCTCACCGGTTTCGGCGGCGGGCTCGCGCGCAAGCAATGGCTCCTCGAGCACGAGTCGGGCCAGAAGCGCCTGACCCCGCGCTGAGGGTGGCGCTCAGCCCTGCGTGTCCGCCGGCCGGGGCGCGCGCGTGCCTGCATCCTCGACGACGTACCAGACCAGTCCGAGCTTCCCGGCCAGCACGCAGGCTTCGCGCATCCTCCGGTCGTTCGCCCGGACACGCGCCATGTAGTCGGAATAGCGGGCCGAGTAGCGCTTCGACTCCCTGAGGTATTCGTCTCACGAGCGCGCTGTGGCGCGCACGCGAGCTGCGTGTAGGCTGGCGAAAAGGTCGGGGGGAATCCCCTTCGGGTGGCTCAGCACGATCGCGTTGATCTCCTGTTTCAGGGCCTTGATCGCGGCCTCGCGCTCCTGCAGGTCGCGCGAGGCGACCTCGAGGTCCGTCACGAGGCCCGTCAGGCCCATCCTTTCAACGTCGATCTCCGCCCGGACCGCCGCGAGCCGGCGCTCGTTCTCGATCCTTGCCAGCCGCTCGTCCTGGGTCGGGCCTCCGTTCATCACGCCGCAGAAGGTTCCAACGCCGACCAGACCAATGACCGATGCCGCCAACCGAAGCATGGCCACCTCCCCTGGCGGAACTCCCCGCCCTGAATCCGATCGTTCCCTCGGACCGTCGAAGTTCGGGAGTCACTTCCCCCGATCCTCCAGGTCCCCTGCCGGTCGCTAACGCAGCGTCACCAGCACCTTGATCAGACCGCAGCCCGAGTCGAGCGACTGGAGCGCCTTTCCGAGGATTCGCGCCAGTCGGATGGCTCGGGCAGTGCATCGCGTGCCCTCGCGTCGGAGAAACGGTGAGCGTGTCGCCTTCGTGAATCGGCCCGTAGGCGGCGTCCGCCTTGCAGGTGACCACGCCGGAGACGGTGACGGCGGCGCGGCCGATGATCCGGCCGGGATCGGCAGCGACGACGCCGATCACGGCGTGATCGCCGGCCGTGTCGCCGGGCTTCATCTGCCCGCGGCGAGCGCGGTCGAGGACGATGACATCGCCGGGCTCCACGGGCTCGCTGATCGCGACGAAGCGGCGCAGCTCGGGGAGCCGCATCTGCGTGGGCGGCGTTTCCAGGGCGGCGCGGCTTCGGCGCGGCGCCGGCGGCGGCGCCGGCTCGGACCCTTCACAGGGGGGCGTCCGAACAGACGGCCGATCATGGCCAGGACCGGCTCAGTGCGGTTGACGATGGTCCCCGGGGTCTCTCCCGGCCACCTGTGGTTCCCGGCGGCAGCCAGCGGCCTCGCTTCCACTTCCGCTGTTCGGAAAAGACGGCTGATCCCGACCACCTTCATCGTCGTGGCTCCCTGGCGACTCCTGCCTGTGTGCCCCCTGGAAGCGCAAGCTCGATGCCTGAGGTGAGCGTTCCGGATGCCAGATCATATTCGGCGACGTAACATCTTGAAAAAAAATGACTTACCATGCCGACCTGCGCGGTCCGGAGCGTCGGGGCCGATCCGCCGCCTCGTCTCGATCTGAGACGGATCCCCGGCGCGGTGCTCCTCATGGCGATCCGTCCCGGGCCGAAATCTCCAATCCAGCTCAATGAAATCTCCCTGCGGAATCAGCCGGGCGGGCCTCGATCTCATTGCGAGACTCTGGACCGGGCAAAATGGACAGTCCCGGACGATTGCCGGATCCCTCACATGAACTAGAATCGCCGGACCGTGAAGGCGAAAGAGCTCGTCCTCGAAGGGCCTCCGGTCCGCGCGCTGCTCGGGCTGGCGGGACCCGTCATCGGCCAGGAGGCGCTGCACACCGCCTTCCACATCGTCGATGTCGCGTGGGTCGGCTTCCTGGGAGCCTGGGCGACGGGCGCGATCATGACCTCGATGTTCTCGCTCTGGATCGCCTTCTCGCTCGCGAACCTCGTGATGATCGGTCTCGGCGCGCACGTGAGCCGCGCGGTCGGGGCGGGGGACCGGGCCCGCGCGGGACATGTCACCGCGCAGGCGATCTGGCTCACGCTCGCGCTGAGCGTCGCGGTGATGATCTTCGGCTACCTGGGCGCGGGCTGGCTGTTCCAGCTGGTCGGGACGGAGCCCCGCGCTTCCGCCGCCGGCACGGCCTACCTGCGGATCATCGCGCTCGGCACGCCGCTCGCCTTCATCATTCTCACCGCCGGCTCCGTGATGCGCGCCTGCGGGAACACGCTGACCCCCATGCTCATCACGGGCGGCGCGGTCGTGGGCAACATCGCCCTCGCGCCGTTCTTCATCTTCGGCATCGGCCCCTTCCCGCGCCTCGAGGTGGCGGGCTCGGCGATCGCCACGCTCATCTGCCAGGCCGGGGCGGTCGTCGCGTACCTCGTCCTGATCGCGCGCCGGCACCCGGACCTGCCGATCCACGCGCCGTCGCTGAGGTCGCTCGATCTGCCGACGCTCCGCTCGCTGGTCGGCGTCGGCGCCCCGTACGCCGCGATCGGCATCCTCTTCTCCGGCGTCTACCTCTGGTACGCGCACATCGCGGCCTTCTTCGGCGATGCGGCGGTGGCGCTGCTCGGGATCGGCAACCGGCTGGAGTCGATCACCTACCTGACGGGCGACGGGTTCGCGGTGGCGACCTCGGCCTTCGTCGGCCAGAACCTCGGCGCGAAGAACCTCCGGCGCGCGGAGAGAGGGGCCTGGAGCGCGGTCGGGATCATGTCGGTGATCGGAGGGGCCCTCGGGCTGATCATGCTCGCGCTGCCCGGGCCGCTGATCT
This sequence comes from uncultured Acidobacteriota bacterium, assembly GCA_963747925.1. Lineage (GTDB taxonomy): Bacteria > Acidobacteriota > Polarisedimenticolia > QHYA01 > CAVVHA01 > CAVVHA01. The sequence goes on along the minus strand of CAVVHA010000008.1, from coordinate 25,537 downwards.
ACATCTTCACCCGCGATCCCGAGGTGCTGCGGATCGGCGCGCCGTTCCTGCGGATCATCGCGCTGTGCCAGCTCGCGACGGGGCTCGAAGGGGCGATCGGCGGAGGGTTCGCCGGCGCCGGCAACACGGTGCCCCCGATGGTGATCCACGTCGCGTTCGCCGTCGCGAGGATCCCGCTCGCCTGGTGGGCCGTCTTCGGTCTCGGGCTCGGCGTCGCCGGGATCGCCTGGACGATGAGCCTCACCTGCGTCATCCGCGCCGCGATCCTCGCTCTCTGGTTCCGCCGCGGGACCTGGAAGCACACGCAGCTTCCCGGCGCGCGCCGCCCGCTTCCCTCGCCCGAGGAGCCGGAGCCGACGGGAATCTAGCCGGTCCCGCCCCGGGGGCGTGCGCGCGGGACCGGCGGGCGCGTTTCACAAGCGGCCGCGTGCGGGAGGGCGTCCCCCGGGCGCACCGCCCCCGCGCGCCAGGAGCGGGTCGTATAATCGGGCTCCACACCGGGGAGCCATGCCCATGGCCTCGAAACGAAAAGACAGGACGCAGGCAGCAGCCGGAACAGGCGGGCAAACAGGCATCTCCCGCCGCGACATGCTGAGACGGCTCGGCACGGGGGCCGCGGCGACGGCGGTTTCCCCCGCGCTCGGCCTCGCCACGCTCGCCGGCAGCGCGACCGCCGCCGGCGCCGCGGTCGAGGGGACCCCGTTCCTCGAGGAGCGGATCCCGCCGGGCCCGGTCGAGATCGTGCTGCGGGTCAACGGCGCGGCGCGGAAGGTGACGGTCGAGCCGCGGACGACCCTCCTGGTCGGCGCTGCGCGACCGGCTCGACCTGACCGGCACGAAGCAGGTCTGCGACCGCGGGGCCTGCGGCGGGTGCACCGTGCTGCTCGACGGGCGGCCCGTGAACTCGTGCCTGATGCTCGCGCTCGACGCCCGCGGCCGCGAGCTCCGCACGATCGAGGGGCTGGCGAAGGGCGAGACGCTCGATCCCGTGCAGGAAGCGTTCATCGAGAAGGATGCGCTGATGTGCGGGTACTGCACGCCGGGGATGATCATGTCGGTGCGCGGGCTCCTCGACCGGAACGCGGATCCCACCCTCGACGAGGTCAGGCACGCGGTGTCGGGCAACCTCTGCAGGTGCGGGACCTATCCGAAGGTCTTCGAGGCGGCCCTCGCGGCGGCGAAGGGCGCGCCGAGGAGGAAGCCATGAGCCGCACTCCGGCCGCGATGCGGGCAGCAGGCGCCGGTCCGGTGCCCCGGGAGGTCGAACGATGAGCCGCAAGGTGAAGACGCTGGTCGGCCTTCCCGGCAAGCCGCAGCCGCTCGAGGTAACGGTCGCCGACGGCGATCCGGATCCCTGGGGCGCGGACGCGGCCCTCAAGGTGGTCGGCACGCGCCAGCCGCGCGTGGACGCGCGCGCGAAGGTCACGGGCGCGGCGAAGTACACTTCCGACGTGAGGCCGCCGGGGCTTCTGTACGCGCGCGTGCTCCGCTGCCCGCACCCTGCCGCGAAGATCGCGAAGGTGAACGCCGCGAAGGTCCGGGCGCACCCGGCGGTGCGGGCGGTCCTGACCTTCGAGGGGATCGACGGCCCGCTGCCAGGGCGAGGAAGTCGCGGCCGTCGCGGCCACGTCGCCCGAAGCGGCCGAGGAAGCGCTCGCGCTCTTCGAGGTCACGTACGAAACGCGTCCCTGGGTCGTGGACCTCGAGAAGGCGCGCCGGCCCGGGGCGCCCGCCGTCTTCGGGCCGGCGGACAAGGTGCAGAGAGCCCGGGGCCTACCCGGGCGGGGACGAACAGGCTCCGCCGCCACCGAGGAAGCGGGGGCGCCGACCGCGGCAACGCCCTCGCCCAACCTCCGGCCCGAAAAGGTGCGATCCCGCGGGGATGCCCTGAAGTCGCTCTCCGCCGCCCCGGTCTCGGTCGAGCAGACGTTCCGCACCCAGGTCCAGACCCACTGCTGCCTCGAAACGCACGGCGTCGTCGCGATGTGGGACGGGGACGAGCTGACGGTCTGGGCCTCGACGCAGGGGACCTTCTCGGTCCGCGACGGGCTGGCCGAGGGGCTCGAGATCCCGAAATCGAAGGTGAAGGTCATCACCGAGTACATGGGCGGAGGGTTCGGCTCGAAGTTCGGGCCCGGCTCGTTCGCGCTGGTCGCGGCGCGCCTCGCGAAGGAGGCGAAGGCGCCCGTGAGCCTGATGCTCACGCGCAAGGAGGAGCAGCTCGTCGCCGGCAACCGGCCCAACGCGGTCATGACCCTGAAGCTCGGCGGCGGGAAGGGGGGGACCCTCGACGCCGTCTCGCTCGTCTCGTACGGGACGCCGGGCATCGCCTCCGGAGCCGGCGTCGCCGGGCCGGTCCAGGCCACCTACAAGGTCGCGAACGTGCGGACCGACGAGACCGACGTCCTGACGAACGCGGGGCCGGCCGCCTACATGCGCGCGCCGGGGCACCCCCAGGGCGCCTTCGCGTACGAGCAGGCGATCGACATGATGGCCTGGAAGTGCGGGCTCGACCCGCTCGAGTACCGCAGGAGGATCGACAAGCACCCCGTGCGGCTCGCGCAGTACGACGTCGGCGCGAAGGAGATCGGCTGGTCGCGGCGCGCGGCGCTCGCCGTGGCGAACGCGAACTCTCCCGTGAAGCGCGGCATCGGCATGGGGTCGGCGGTCTGGTACAACACCGGCGGCGCCGGCGCGACCGTGATCGTGCGGGTCTCGAAGGACGGCGGCGTCGAGGTGCTGAACGGCGCGCAGGACATCGGCACGGGCACCCGGACCCTCATGGCGATGGTCGTGGCGGAGGAGCTGGGGGTGCCGATGGGGTCGATCACGGTCCGCCTGGGGAGGACCGAGTGGCCGGAGGGGCCCGCCAGCGGCGGCTCCACGACGGTGCCGACCCTGATGCCGGCCGTGCGCGCGGCCGCCTTCGACGCGAAGAAGCGGCTGGCCGCCGTCGCGGCGCGCGCGCTCGGGGTCGAGGAAGGAGCGGTCGCGGTCGAAACGCCGGGGCCCGTCTTCCGCGCCGGGGGCGGATCGGGCGCGAGCCTCTCCTTCAGGCAGGTGGCGGCGAAGATCCCGGGCGAGGTCCTGACGGCGCAGGGGAGCCGGGCGGAAAACTACGAGGGGTTCGAGGACCTGATCGCGGGCGTGCAGTTCGCGGAGGTCGAGGTCGACACGCGCACGGGGAAGCTCCGCGTCGTCAAGGTGGTCGCCGTGCAGGACTGCGGGCGCGTGATCAACCCCCTGACGGCCGAGAGCCAGATCAACGGCGGGGTGATCCAGGGCCTGTCCTTCGCGCTGTTCGAGGAGCGCCTGCTCGACCCCGCGACCGGCAGGATGGTGAACCCGAACCTCGAGCAGTACAAGATCGCGGGCTCGCTCGACATCCCCGAGATCGTCGCGATCCCGTTCACGGTCGCGGCCGGCTCCAACAACATCGGGGCGCTCGGGATCGGCGAGCCGCCCGCCGTCCCGACGGCCGCCGCGATCGCGAACGCGTTCCACCACGCCACCGGCGTGCGCCTGTTCGAGCTGCCGATGACGCCCGCGCGGGTCCTCGCGGCGCTGGGAGGCAACCGTGCGTGACTTCGAATACCTGGTCCCGACCAGCCTCGATGCCGTGACGATGCTCCTGAAGAAGTACGCCGCGCTCGGAGGCGAGGGCGCGGCGCTCAAGGCGGGCGGCATCGACCTCGTGGACCGGATGAAGGAGGGGATCGCGGCGCCGGCGAGCCTGATCAACCTCCTCGCGCTGAAGGACCTGGCGGAGATCGCGGACGACCCCGCCGAGGGGCTCGCCATCGGGCCGCTCGCGACGCTCGACGCGATCGCGAACCACCCGAAGATCCTCGCCCGCTACCCCCTGCTGGCGAAGGCGGCCGGGCGAGGCGGCGACCCCGCAGCTGCGCAACGTCGCCACGCTCGGCGGGAACCTCTGCCAGCGCCCGCGCTGCTGGTACTTCCGCAGCTCCGACTTCCCGTGTCTCAAGAAGGGCGGGGACACCTGCTTCGCCGTCGAGGGGGACAACCGCTACCACGCCATCTTCGGCGACGGGCCCTGCCACATCGTCAGTCCCTCCTCGACCGGCCTCGCGCTGGCGGCGCTGGGAGCCGGGATCGAGACGGCGTCGGCCGACGGGGGCCGCGTCCTGACCGCGGAGCAGTTCTTCACGATGCCCGACCTGGACGTCGCGCGCGAGAACGCCCTGAAGCCGGGCGAGGTCGTCTCGCGCATCCGCGTCCTTCCGCCCGCCCCGGGGAGCGCCTTTGCCCTGCTGCGGGTCCGCGAGAAGGAAAGCCACGACTGGCCGCTCGCCGAGGTCGCGGTCGCGCTGGTGAAGGAGCGCCGGGGGCGCCGTGAAGTCGGCGCGGATCGTCCTCGGCGCCGCCGCGCCCGTGCCGTGGCGCGCCCTCGCGGCCGAGAAGGCGCTCGCGGGGAAGGCCGTGACGGAGAAGAGCGCCGAGGCGGCGGGCGAGGCGGCGGTGCAGGGCGCGAAGCCGATGTCCGGCAACGCCTACAAGGTCGCCCTTTTCCGCGAGGTCGTGAAGCGGGCGATCCTGAAGGCGGTCTGAGGCTGCGGGGTGAATCGGATCTCCTCCCCCCTCACGCTCTTCATTCGCGCGGCCCCACACAGACCCGCGCCGCCTCGACTGCTAGCCTGATCGGCTGACCGACGAGGAAGGACCTGGACATGACCAGCGGTGACGAAGCGATGCTCCCGGCCCCCGACGCTCCCTGCGCCCTCCTGCGAAGCAAGGGGAACTACCTGCCGGCGAATCCGAAGGCGGACAGCGCGATCCCCGGCGGCTCCTCGACCGCCGTCTACTGGTGTCTCAAGACGATGAAGATGATGGGCCCGGACGAGGGATACGTCGCGCCCGACACCTGCGTTGCCGGCCGCTCCTGCCACCGCCCGCGGGAATAAGACCGACCCCGCCGTCCGGCTCGTTTTCACAATGAAAAGGGGCGCCGTCGCCGGCGCCCCTGTGTGGAGAGTTCGTCCCTCCCGGCGGGATCAGACGATTTCCAGCGTCGCCTTCTCGATGCGCAGCGGCTCGCGCGTCGCGCCGCTCTGTGAACCGGCCGCCTCGAGCGCCTTGAGGACGTCGTGTCCCTCGACGACCTCGCCGAAGATCGTGTGCTTCCCGTCGAGCCACGGCGTCGGCACGAAGGTCAGGAAGAACTGGCTCCCGTCGGTGCCCTCTCCCGCGTTCGCCATCGAGAGCAGGCCCGGGCGGTCGTGCCGGACATCCTTGCGGAACTCGCCGCCGAACTTGTAGCCCGGACCGCCGGTCCCGGTCCCGAGGGGGCATCCCCCCTGGGCCATGAAGCCGGTGATGACCCGGTGGAAGGCGAGCCCGTCGTAGAAGCCGAGCTTCGAGAGGTACATGAAGCTCGTCACGTGCATCGGGGCGACGTCCGGCAGGAACTTGATCCGGACCGTCCCCTTGTTGGTCGCGAAGGAGACGAAGTAGCTCTTTCCCGGCTCGAACGTGGCCTGCTCGGGCTTCGGCAGGGTGGTCTTCCAGTTGGACCGGGTCGTGTCGGCCTTCGCGGCCGCGAGAAGCTGTTCGATCGTCATCTTGGTCCTTTCTCGGGATCGGCGGCGTCCCCCCGTCCGGGAAGACGCCGGATCCGCCTGCTGCTGCGGACTACTTCGCGATGTACGCCTTCTTCACGCCGTCGAGGGCCGGGAAATCCTTCTCGAGGTAGGCGTTCCCCTCGGCCTGGATCCGCCCCTGCGCGGGACCGCGGCCGCTGGGAGCGCCCTCGCCGTACTGGCTGTTGATCCTGTCGACGGCGTCCATCCCCTCGGTCACCTGGCCGAACGCGGAGAAACCCTGGCCGTCGAGGCCGGTGTTGTCCTTGAAGTTGATGAAGATCTGCGTCGTCCGGCAGTTGGGAGCGCCGCACTTCGCGAAGGTGACGAAACCGCGCTTGTTGCCCTGGACGACCGGATCGTCCGCGAACCTCGCCTCCTGCCACACCTTGTTGAGCGCGGGGTCGCCGTTGATCCCGAACTGCACCATGAAGCCGGGGATGACGCGGAAGAACTTCACGCCGTCGTACCAGCCGTTCTTCACGAGGTTGTAGAACCGGTCGGCGCCGAGGGGAGACCAGGCGCGCGTCACGTGGATGGTGAAGTTCCCCTTGGTCGTCTCGAACTTCGCGTCGAAGGTCTCGGGGGCCTTCTCGTTGAGGGAGGCCGGGTCGGACAGCTTCGCCTTGGAGGCGGCGGGGGCCGCTTCCTTCTTCTCGGCGGCGGCCTTCGCAGGCGCGCTCGCCGGGGCATCCTTCTTCGGGGCGTCGGCGGCCAGGACGAGGCCGGCCGCGCACAGCATGGCAACGGGAATCAGCAGCTTCTTCATTCGATCTCTCCTTGTGGTTGTGGGAACGGGTACTTTAGTGGAGAAACGGCGCCCGGTCAAAAAGGCGGGGTCGGGGGTCTTCGGGGGCTCCCCATCGCGGCCCGCAGGGCGCGAACGCGGGCCACGGCCGGGCGCTCAGGAGCGGCCCGATCGTGATGGGGTACCCCTCGCTCCGGGCGGACCAGGAATCGCACACGCCCGGCGCGGGGCCTAGTCCGAGTACCAGTTCTTCTCCCAGGCGTGGGCCGCGAGGCGCCCGAGCAGCTCGCGCGAGAGGGGGCGCCCGTCGGACACGCCGGCGTTCGCGCGCGCGTGCTCGGGGCGGCGCATGCCGGGGATCACCGTCGAAACCTCGGGAGGCGTCAGGCAGAACCGCAGCGCCAGCTCCGGCAGCGTCGCCGCCTCGTCGCCCAGGAGCGGCTTCAGGGCGGCGCAGCGCTTCGCGGCCTCGGCCTTGCGGTCCCCCGCGAAGTAGCGGTTGCGCCAGTCGTCCGCGGGGAAGACGGTGTCCGGGCCGATCGCGCCCGTGAGGGCCCCCTCGTCGAACGGCACGCGGACGATGACGCCGAGGTTGCGGCGCGCCGCGAGGGCGAACAGCTCCCGCTCCGGGCGAGCGGTCGAAGATGTTGTAGATCACCTGCACGGATTCGATCAGCGGGTCCTCGGCGAGCCTCATGGCCGTTTCCGGAGCGTGGTCGTTGATCGAGATCCCCCAGTGGAGGACCTTCCCCTCCTTGACGAGCCGCGCCATCGCGGCGCGCGTCTCGGTCCACTCCGCGGCGTCGAGCCAGGCGTCGTGCCAGACGTGGAGCTGCTCGACCTGCAGCGCCTCCACCCGCAGGTTGCGAAGCGAGGTCTCGACCGACTCGACCACGTAGCGGGCGGGGAACACCTTCGCCAGCGGCGAGGCGGCGCGCCCGGGCCACTCGAAGTTCATCGGTGGGATCTTCGTGGCGATCACGATCCCGTCCCGGTCGAGGCGGCGCGCCAGGAGCTCGCCGAGCAGCTTTTCGCTGTGGCCCATCCCGTAGGCGAGCGCGGTGTCGTAGAAGGTGACCCCGAGGTCGAGCGCCTGCATCACGGTCCGCTTCGAGTCCTCGTCGGACCCGCCGAGCCACATGGAGCCCCCGATCCCCCACGCTCCGAAGCCGATCTCCGAGACCTGCCGTCCGGTGCTGCCCAGCTTGCGCATCCGCATCGGTTCTTCTCCCTGGTTCGCGCCCGCCCTGCACTACCGGCAAGGCGGATCGGGGCGACGCCCCATTCTCCGGCAGGCGGCCGGCGGGCTCAAGCCGCGCGCCGCGGGGTGCCAGATCTGTCGGGCATTCTCCTATCGGATTCACGGCCGATTGGGGTAGGATTCCCGCATTCGAACTCCTCGGAAGCGCAGGAGGACGACGCCGTCGTCGAGGGGAAGAGCTTCGAGTTCGGCCCAACACACGGAGAACCAGTCATGAAGACCCTGTCGAGAATCGCCCTTGTGAGCGCCGCCTGCCTCGCGGCGATCGGGACTGTCGTCGCCGCCCCGGCCCAGGCCGAGACGGCCATGATGCAGCACGCCATGACCCGCGCCGACGGATCCACGGGAATCCGGGCCGAGAAGCCCAGCGCCCCGGGCGAACTCGCCGCGCCCTTCGGCCTGTCCCCGTGGGCGAAGCGCGCCAACGCGCCGGGCTACAGCCAGGCGATCTTCTCGGGCGAGGCCGCCGGGGGCGGGTACCTCTTCTCGGGGACCACGAGCAGCTACGGGGTCCGGGATCTCGACCTCTGGCTCTTCAAACTCGACGACACGGGAGCGCCGGTCGCGTCGAGCCTCTACGGTGGGGACGCCCAGGACAGGGGGTACGCCACGCCGACCTCCGACGAAGGGTACATCGCCGTCGGCGCAACGGGCGCCGGCACCGGCGTCACCGCCAACTGGATCATGAAGCTCGACAGCGCCGGCGCCATCACGTGGCAGAAGCAGGTTCCCGTCACTGCCGGCCTGAGCTCGCTCGTCACCATCGTGTCGGATGGCTATGTCGTCTGGGGCAGTTACTTCAACATGGGGACTTTCACTTTCGATACGACGGTCATGAAGTTCGATCTCTCGGGCGGCGTGGTCTGGACGAAACACTACACGCCCGAGACTGGCGATCTCCTGACCCCGCTGCGGATGGTGAAGCTCGGCGACGGCAGCCTGATGATGTACGGGACCCTCACCAACGGCTCCACATATGACGGCGACATTTTCCTCATGAAGCTCGAATTCGGGCGGCGATCCCGTCTGGACCAAGCGCTACGGCGGGACCAGCCCCGAGGCGGCGCTCCAGCTGCTGGCCCTCGGCGACGGCACCTTCCTGCTGGCCGGCGCCACGAAATCCTGGGGCATGGGCGGATCCGAACAGGGCCCCGGGGACGCCTGGGTCCTGAAGCTCGATGCCGCGGGGGCGATCCAGTGGCAATTCGCCTACGGCGGGGCCGTCGACGAGCAGATGACCGCGGAGGTCGATCCGGCCGGGGGGTATCTCCTGACCGGTTACACGACCTCGTTCGGGGCCGGCCAGGAGGACGCCTGGGTGGTGAAGTCGAACGCCACGGGCGGCATCGTCTGGCAGAAGACCTACGGCGGCTCCGGCCTCGACGTTGCTTTCGCGACGGGCGAAAGCGGCGGCGGCTACCTCCTGAGCGGCTACACGAAATCGTTCGGGTCCGGCGGTGAGGATGTCTGGGTCGCGAAGCTCGACGCCACGGGGGGGATCGTCTGGCAGAACGCTTATGGGGATGCGTGGAACGACACGGGTGTGGGTCTGCGTCTTTCGACGGGTGAGATCCTCGTCATGGCCCAGGCGGAGGATCCGCAGGCCGGCACCGCCACCGATGACGTCTGGTTCGCCCGCATGAGCTCGACCGGCGATTTCGGCCAGTCCTGCTCCTTCATCACGCCGGGCGCGGCGACCGCAACAACCTCGAACGGCACGGCGACCACATCGGATGCCACGGCCGTTTCGTACACGGTGACCGCGGCGACCGCCTCCTATTCGGTCACGGCGGAGACGTTCACGAAGGTGCCCGGGCCGTTCTCCGTCTCGGACCTCTGCGGCGCCGGCCCCGTCTGCACCACGGACCCGGAATGCAACGACTCGAACCCCTGCACGAACGATGCGTGCTCGGGCGGAACCTGCTCCCACACGAACAACACGGCCACCTGCAGCGACGGGAGTACCTGCACGACGGGCGACGTCTGCTCCGGCGGCTCCTGCACCGCCGGAACCGCCCTGAACTGCAACGACGGCAACGCCTGCACCGACGATGCCTGCGACCCCGGCACCGGCTGCACGCACGCGAACAACACCGCGGCGTGCAATGACGGGAACGCCTGCACGACGGGAGAGGCCTGCGCGAACGGCACCTGCTCGGGCGGACAGGCCGTCACCTGCGATGACGGCAGTGCCTGCACGACCGACTCGTGCACCCCCGGCACGGGCGAGTGCACCCACGCGTCCCTGAACTGCGACGACGGGAATTCATGCACGGCCGATTCGTGCGACCCCGCGAGCGGCTGCGTCCACACGCCTCTCGGGTGCGGCCCGCTGCAGGTCCTCACGCCCAACGGCGGAGGGACCCTCGCCAGCGGCGGGAAAGGGCTCATTTCCTGGCAGGCCCCGGAGACGGCGGCGACCTTCAAGCTCCAGTACACCGTGGACAACGGTTCGACCTGGAAGACCATCGAGACCGGGCTGACGGGGCGGGAGTACCTCTGGACGGTCCCTGTCCAGCCGGGCAACAAGAATAAGTGCAAGGTCAAGCTGATCGCCTACAACGCGTCCGGCGCGAAGACCGGGTCGGACGCGTCGGACGCCGTCTTCACGATCGAGGTGATCCGGCTGGTCAACCCCAATGGCGGCGCAAGCTATTCCTCGGGGGCCACGGAGACGATCCAGTGGAGCACGAAGTCCACCAAGAAGGCCGTCGCCAAGGTGAAGCTGTCCTACACGACCGATGGCGGCAGCACTTGGAAGACGATCGTAACCCTGATGGGCAACCCGGGGAGCCATTCCTGGACCATCCCGACGGTTTCTTCGTCGAAGGCGAACTGCAAGGTCCGCGTCGCCCTGCTCGATTCGGCCGGCAACAGCCTTGGCAAGGACGACAGCGATCTGAAGTTCACGATCAATCCCTGACCATGCGGACGATCCGCATCCACCAGCCCGGCGGGCCCGAGGCGATGCTCTTCTAGGACTCCCCGAGCCCGCCCCCGGGGCCGGAGAGGCCCGGGTCCGCGTCGAGGCCGCCAGTGTGCGCTCCATCCGCGCCCATCACCGGACCGGCTTCTCCAGGACGGGCCTGCCGCGCACGCTCGGCGTCGAAGGAATGCCTGCGTCACTTTCGCGGGCACCCCATATCCAGCGGGCGCCTGCTTCTCGCCGGGGACTCTTGCGCGCTACGGCAGCCAGGTGCGCAGCCAGACCCCGACGCCCACGCGCGAGACCCACCAGATCAGCATCAGGACTGTCGCCAGCGCGGCGGCGAGTCCCCAGCCGCGGTCCCACCGGGTGATCCAGAGGTCGGTCCGGCCGAGCGCGCGAGCGAGCCGTGGCGGCACCAGCAGCAGCCCGAGCGCGACGACGACGACGCCGAACGGGTGGATGGCGACCGAGGCGCCGACCCTGCCGTGCAGGAGCAGCACGACCGAGCGCGTCAGCCCGCACCCCGCGCAGGGGACCCCGGTGGAAAAGCGGAACCAGCAGACCGAGGGCAGGGGAAGCCCGAAGAGCGTCAGGATCGTCCCTCCGTCCCCCTCATCGGGCCTGATGAGCAGTCCGGCCAGCAGGCAGAGCGCAAGCGAGGCCAGCACGACCCCGTTCGAGACGCGGGAGGAGGGCGGCAGAGGTGCGCCGGCGACTGCAGCCGGCGGCGTGGGGCGCAGCGGGGTATTCGGGGCGGCTTCGGGCGGCGCGGACGGCATCGGTCCCGGTGTCCCCTCAGCCGTTCCTGGTCCGCTCGTGGAGGCGGTCCGTTTTAGCGGCGAGGATGAAGTCGTTCTGGTGGAGCCCCCGGATCTTGTGCGTCCAGGTCTCGACGACGACCCGGCCCCAGGAAATGTGCAGGTCCGGGTGATGGTCCTCCTGCTCCGCCAGCTCTCCGACCTTCACGGCGAAGTCCATCGCCTTCCGGAAGTCGGGGAACGAAAACTCCCGCGACAGCCGCTTGACGCCGTCCTTCTCGCCGACCTGCCACCCGGGGACCTGGGGCAGCAGCGCCTGGATCTCGGCTTCCGTCAGGGCCGGAACGCCCCCGCGGCACGGCACGCACGAACCTTTGCTCAGCTCGCTCATGGATGGCTCCTCGATCGCACGCCCAAGGCTACATCAATCCTGCGGGGGCCGCCGCCGGCGGGCCCCGGCGGTGCGCGCGCGGCGCCGAGGGCCCATCCGGGGAGGAGCCGCCTTCATGTAGGATAGAGGGACCTTGCCGATGAAGATCTCGAAAAGCACCCGGACGCTCGTGCTGCTGGTCGTCATCACGGCCGCGCTCGTCGTTTTGCGCCTCATCGACACGACCTGGGCCCCTTCGCTCGCCGACGTGGTCGGCGGCGAGGAGGTGCTGAAGCGGCTCAACAACCCGTGGTTCGTCCTCGGCGGCGAGCACAGCAAGACGAGCGAAGGCTTGGCCGTCACCCCCGTCCTGATCATCCAGCTCGTCCTCTTCATCGTCGTCCTGACGCTCGGCGCGCGCCTCGCTCGGCGTCTTCTCCAGACCCGGGTCCTCGGACGCACCTCGCTCGACTCCGGCCAGCAGTACGCGCTCGCGCGGATCTTCGGGTACTTCATCTTCTTCCTGGGGCTTGCCATCGGCCTGCAGACGATGGGCCTGGACCTGTCGAGCCTGACGTTCCTCGGCGGCGCCGTCGGGATCGGGATCGGTTTCGGCCTGCAGGCGATCGTCAACAATTTCGTGTCGGGCCTGATCATGCTGGTCGAGCGCCCGGTCAAGGTCGGCGACCGGATCGAGGTGGGCGGGACCGCCGGCGACGTCGTCAAGATCGGGCCGCGCAGCACCTGGATCCGCGGCATCGACAACGCCGTCACGATCGTCCCGAACTCCGAGTTCGTCACCGGGCGGGTGACGAACATGACCGCGCTGGACCAGATGGCGCGTTACCGCGTCTCGGTCGGCGTCGCGTTCGACACCGACCCCGAGCGGGTCCGCGCGCTCCTGATGGGCGTCGCCCGCGCCCACCCGGACGTCCTGCAGGACCCGCCCGCCGGATGTAGTCCTCGCGGCCTTCGGGGAGAGCGCCCTGCGCTTCGACCTGCGTTTCACGACCGCCACGCAGGTCCACACGCCGCAGCGGATCATGAGCGACCTCTATTTCTCGATCCTCAAGGTCTTCCGCGAGCACGAGATCGAGATCCCCGTTCCGCAGCGCGACCTGCACCTGCGCTCCGTCCCCGACTCGGTCCTGCGCCCGTCCCGCGACTGACCCCGGCGCGGCGCCGGCAGGATCCAGTCAGCACCTCGAAACCGCGCTCCGCGCCCGCGCTGCCTGCAGGGTCTGGTGCGGGGGGCGATGGGAACGGTACTGGCCGCGCGGCCGCCCGCGGCTGTTAACCGTGGGGTTGCAGGTTCGAATCCTGTGTGGGGAGCCACCCACTCGAAGACACGAGCGGATGTTCTCGACGGGCCCCAGGCCGCCTGGTCGGGGAGGGATTCCGCGCACCCGTACGCCCTTTCTTGGCAACAGTTGCGCGTGTTCGGGCCGCCCTCCCCGTGGTCGGCGACTCGGTTAACCGAGAGCGCCCCCCCGACCTGATGTCGCGCAGGACTCTCCGCGCTCTCGGCGGTGCGTGTTAACCTCAACACCGATTCTGGGTGGGTGGTTACAGCGAGAGAGTCCTGAACCTGGCTCGGGCTGTTAACCGAGAACGCGGCCCGTCTCGCCAATCGCGCCTCCCGGACCGTGGGGGCCCCATGGCTCGAGTAGGAAATAACAGCAACACCACCGTTGATCTTGGCTTCGAGGCCGAGCTCTCGAGCTGCGGCGGATGCTCTCGGGATCATGAGTGGGACGCCACGAACACCGCTCGAGGCGGCCCGGATCGCCACGAGTCGCCCAACTATGTTCGATTCTGATCCTCTGTGACGATGAATCCTGATCGAAGCACCGAGGTGCACTTGTCTCCGGACAATGGACCAACGCTTAAGCCAGGTCTCGTCGAGGCGCTCGCGAGTGCCTACGCAGCGCTCGTCAAGAGACAGCGCACGGCTTCTGCAGCGTTCGTGCGATGGAGCTCGGCGCACCGTCGATCTCATGAGTTCGCATGGATGGAGCCTGGGACGGAAGTGCTCATTACGGGAGCGAAGGCAATCCCGGTAGCGGCATCGAGCACCATTCATGACTCGTTGAATAAGATGATGGCGACGATCGAACTGAACCCGTATGAGCGGGAACTGCTCTACGGGTATCCATATATTGTCGGCCAGATCGATGATGTAATGATCAGGGCACCCCTGTTGACGATTCCCGTTGTCATCACACCGGAAGGTGGAGCGCTGCTTCTTGTACCGAACGAGGAGGTTGTCCGATTCAACTCACTGCCGTTCCGCTCCGAGTTTGATTCGGCGGCGCATGAGCATGCTCTGGGCCGTCTGATCGAGCAGACTCCCGCATTCCCCGTTAGCATAGCCCAGCTGCAGTCCTTCTGCGCGAGCCTCTGGAGGGAGATGAAGGTCGAGCGCGGAGCCGAACTCGATGGAAGGCTGGTCGGACCGCCGAGCGAACCGCGGAGGAACATCTCACTCCGGGTCGTGGACAACGCGGCTTGTTTCGTGGCGCCCAAGACTAGCTACTTTATCGCGAGCGACCTAGAGCGAATTGGCAAGGTGGGCGATGAGAATGTCCGGAAGACTGCTCTTGGCTGGCTTATCGGTGACCGGCCCCCTGAGCCAACGACCGAATCGTTCACCGACAGCAGGAAGGTTTGTTACCCCTTTAAGTCTAATCCGAGCCAGCGCAGGGTCGCGCTGTTCGCCGAGGATCCCCAAAATCGTCTAATCGTGGTGCAGGGTCCGCCCGGGACTGGCAAGTCCCTCACAATCGCCAACACGGCTTGTCATCTCGTTGCGCACGGCAAGCGGGTGCTCATCACATCTCAAAAAGACAAGGCGCTCGAGGTAGTGGACAACCTGCTGCGCGAGCTGGGTTGGCGCAATTGCCGATGACGCTGCTCAGACAGGATAGGGATTCCAAGCGCGAACTGAGCGAACGCCTGGACTCAATTCAGAAGCGGCGTGCCGCCCAAGAGACGGATCAGGAATGGCGGAGGCAGCAGACTGAGCACGATAGGTGCGTCGAGCAGGCAGCCGAGGTTGAGCAGTCGCTGGCGGAGTCGCTCGGTTTCGAGCACCTTGTTGCCAGGGCTGATCGCGAAGTCCTTGAAGCCCCAGGACACCTGAAACGGCTGCTCAAGAGATGGCGCTCTTGGAAAGTCCACCGCTCGGCCGAGAGACGAGCCCCGCGGCTCAGCGATGAGCTGGGCGAAAGGATCAGCCAACTTCGCCACACCCTGAAGGCGGCCTCCGTCCTTCTACTGCGGATAGGCGTTGAGAAGCGAACCGGGGAAGCAACAAGAAGACAGCCCGCAATCATCTTCGGGAATTCGCGAAACTCTTGAGCCGGAATCAGACTGCGTTCAAGAACTTCAGTGTGTTCGACCGCATGAAGGAGGATCTGTCTCGCTGCCGCATGCTTCTCGACATTCTGCCGTGCTGGATCATGAGTCCGGACGACGTATGTCGCCTGTTCCCCTGCGAGCCCGGTCTACTCGATTACGTGATCGTGGACGAGGCGTCGCAGTGCGATCTGCCGTCGATGAGCCTTATTCTTTTCCGCACGACGCAGGCCATCGTCGTGGGTGATTCGAAGCGAGATGCAGGCGCAGCGATTCGCCTTCACCGGGAGTCAGGTAGCCGACCAAGCCTGAGCAGCAGAACGGGATGGATCAACTGGATGTGGACGGGTGGTTGCACCCTGCGAAGGTCGACCTTTTGCAGTTGGCTTCGATCCGGATGGACGAGGAGGTGCTTCTGGACGAGCACTATCGCTCGCTCCCGCCCATCATTAGTTTCTCGAATGAGCGCTGGTATGGGGGGCACCGTATCATGCGAGACGAAACGAGCAAATGCGTTGGGGATCCCGAAGCTCCGAGCATTTACCTTCACCATGTCCCGGACGGCCGTGTGGAATCCGGAACGCAGGAGAACCAAAGAGAGGCCCAAAGACTGGTCGCCCTGCTGAGCCAATACCTTGAGCACCCGGGGTACGCTAATGCGACTTTCGGAGTGATCTGTTTGTTCGAAGAGCAGATGGGTCTTGTGAGCGAGATGGTCGCAGACCGTATCTCCGAGGAATCGAGAACGGCACACGACCTCGTTGTCGTAAACCCCGATGGATTCCAGGGAGACGAACGAGACGTAGTTTTCTACTCGCTCTCGTACGACGCCCAAGGGATGAAGGTGGACGGAGGCGCTGTCGGCGCGGACGGCGGATCGGCCGCATGTTCAGGGCATGCTCAATGTGGCATTCACCCGGGCTCGTGACGAGCTACATGTGTTTCACTCAGCCTCCGATCGACCAGTTTGGGATGGCCTCGGGCGAGGGTACGATCAAGGACTGGCTGGAACACTGCGCCAAGCACTCCTGCTCAGACAAGAAGGCCGCCAAGAATGAGGCCAGGCGTGCTGACTCCGAGTTCGAAGCCCAAGTTATTGGGCGCTATCGGCGCAGGGCATTCAGACGATCGCCCAGTATCCGAAGCCCTGCGGCTATTTTATCGATCTGGTCGCCGAACGAAACGGGACGCCACGGGGGCAGTGGAGTGTGATGGGAGAGATCTGGCATCTCGATGAACACGGAGAGCTGCGAATCGAGGACGTCAGAAGGCAGGAGGTTCTGGAGCGTGCGGGTTGGCAGGTGATCAGAGTGCCGTACCGCGGTTGGCAGGACGATTCCGAGGCGCAACTCGCCCGAATCATCGATAATCTTTCTCCTGTTGCCACGCCTGATACTGAGGTCGCTGACGGGGACAAGAGTGAGGCCACGCAGCAAGCACTGTCACTAAGCCACTACGAGGCGGCGATAGTTCATGCACTCAAGGAGGGTAAGCGTGAACGCCAGGCAGTGCTCAAGGCTGCGAGTGTGCACTTGGGTCGGGACCCATTGGGCGCGCAGATACGACGCTCGCTCGACTATGCAATCCAAACTTTAGAGAGGAAGAGCGTGGTCATCCACGAGGACGGCGAACTATTTCTCAGCAAGAGCGTTCGAGAATCCGAGATTGCAGTTCTGGCGCCGGCTGCCATGCCATCCGGGACCGCTCGGCGTGCATCAGGATATCGGCGGAGGCGGTATCGCGGACGGCGCCAGTAGGGGTGGGCTGCTGCCGCAAAAGCGGACGACCCGGGCGCAGAAAGCGGGCCTCTCGGACCTTGGCATTCTAGCAGGGCTGGTAGCGATGACCTGTTGACCAAGTAGATGCGGGATGGTAATCCTTGCCGTGACACGCTCGCCTGTCTGGAGGTGGGTCGGGCCTTCTACGACGCGCTCGAGGCGAAGGACAGCGCAGTCAATGTGCGGGGCGACCAGACGCTCCGAACGATCGCACGAGAGCTGTGTTGCGACGGTGCGAGCGAACGTGGCGATCGACTGGACCGTCCGCGAGAACGTCCGGGCGCAGCCTCGGGTCCTCGTGAAACGGATCCTACGCAAGTACGGCTACCCGCCCGACAAGCAGGAGAAGGCGACCAGACGGTGCTGGAGCAGGCGGAGGTGCTGTCGGAGGGGTGGGCAGTGGCGTGACGCCAAGCCGCCTCTCGGCCTGAGGGCGGGGAGGGAACATGATCTGGGACGACAAGGACTTCCTGCGGTACTGGAACAGTCTCCTGGTTGAACGCCAGTGCCAACGCTATCGAGAGGCACAAGCGTGCATTGACAAGTTTGAGACTGAGTCAGCCTCGGGGAGCGCTTGTTTGGGGAGGTGCAGTTGCGAAGGCAGTTATCGGCTACGCGGGGGCTATCCTGACGGGACAAGTCGAAGACCGGCTTGATACGTTCGACATGACATGCACGGCGCTGAGAGTCGTCCCATGCGAGACTGACTATGTAAGGCTTGAGGAAGAGATCAAGGGCAGGGTCGAGGCGGTGTGGAACGGAGCTCAGGCCCACATTACGCAGTCTCTTGCAAAGCACGGCATGGCACGTGAGATCACGGACATGACTCAGGCCCAAGGACCGACGGCTTGGTGACTTCGAAATCAGCTTGAGCGCAGAAGGATTGAAGCAAGACGCCGGCAGAACGATCAAGTTGCCTGCGGCCAAGCGGGTACGGCGGTCTCTGAATCGCAGATCGAACCTAAGGCATCGATCGAGCCGCTTGAAGCCTTCGAGTTGAAGCCGAATCTCTTCGGTCTTGGCCTGAATCTCAACTACTTGTTTGGAAAAGTAAGAGACTGGTACAAGCGGCGGTTTCGGGCGAAGGTAGTCGTCCACGGCAGTGGGACGGTTGAAGCTCTCGTGTGCGGCAACCACCACTGCCTGTAACCGGGATTCGAACCTACTGAGGTCGTTGGACTTGACTTCCCGCCCCAGCCGCGCACTCTTGCTCGCGGGAGGTCCCGCGATGCCCCATCTCAGCCCGCCGACCCTGACTGCACAGCGAGAAAGAAGCGATCCTCCGCGCCACCGCCGGCCAACCTCGCGACCACGTCATCTACAGCTTGGCCCTCGGCACCGGCCTCCGACTTGCTGAGATCGTCGGCCTGAACGTCGGCGACGTGTTCGCCCCGGATGGCACGCCGCGTTCCCGCGTCAGGATCCGGCCTGAGATCGCCAAGGGTGGCCGTGGGGGCGACATCTTCCTGCCGGACGCGCTGGTGCCGAAGCTCCGGAAGTTCTGGGCGTACAAGCGCCGCCGGGGTGAGGGGCTGGAGCCGGGGAGGCGCTGTTCTGCAACCAGTCCCGTCGCCGAATCTCGAAGCGCCGGGTCCAGTTCGCGTGGCGGACGTGGCAGCAGAAGGCCGGGTTCGACCGGCTGTACCCGTTCCATCGCATGAGACACACGAGCATGAGCTCGGTGTACCGGCTCTCGCACGACCTGTTCCTGGCGCAGCGGTTCGCCCGACATGTCAGCCCGCTCACGACGACCGTTTATACACATCCCTCGGACGAAGAAATGTGGGAGAGGGTACGGGGGCTGCGTGCTGATTCTGCAGGGACTGGGCTCCTTCAGTCCTTTCGACTAGGGGTGAATGGTGAACTTCAGATCGCTATCGTCCTTGCCAAGGCCGGCTCCGCCGGGAGTCCTGCAGAACAACTCGTACCTTGCATCGCCTTTGAAGCCGTTACTGTCGGCACCGTCCAGTTGTAGATTTCCGGATTCGCCGCGAGGGTCACGATCGCCTTCCATGACGTCCCACCGTTGATCGTGTATAGGAGCCTTACCTTCGCCACGGGCTTCGTCGTCGCGTTCGTCGACCACGCGATAGTGGCTCGACCCGGAGGTCAGGCTCTCGACCCGCCGTTCGGCCGCTCGACCTCGAGGACCATGATCGTGAAGGGAGCGTCGGAGGGGTCGGTTCCGGCCTTGGCGTTCGTCGCCGTTCGGCCGATGACCCTCACCTTCGACTTCGTCTTGTTGCCTGCCTGTGCCGGCACTAGCCAGACGAAAGACCTTCCGGTCGCGCCGTTCGTGATCGACTTTCAGGTGATCCCATTGTCGATGGATACTGGAGATCGAATTTAGCGGCCGTCGCTGGCGCCTGCCACTGGACTGTCGCGGGCTCCCCCGAATCGAGGGTCTCCCCTCCGTTCGGGGGAGAGGAGTTTCATGGGTCCGCATGTCAACGCTGTGTGTACACATCCGGTCGCAGCAACGCACGAATCGTCGGTGCACCCGTTGCCATCATCGCAGTTGACTTGCGTGTGGGCGCAGCCGGTGCTTACGTTACAGGAGTCGTGGGTACATGCGTTGTTGTCGTTGCAGTCTGGAGGCGGTCCGCCTGTCACGATCCGCCCGAGCAGGAGTCGTTTGTCGTGCAGGCGTTGCCGTCGCTGCAGGGGGCAGTGTTGTTCGTGTGGACGCACCCAGCAGATCGGAATCTTGACAAATCGTCGCTGCAGGGGTCGCTGTCGTCGCAGTTTACAGGTGCTCCCGCGCACAATCCCGCCGAGCACGTATCGTTCGTCGTGCAAGCACTACCATCGCTACAGGCTGCGGTGTTGTTCGCGTGCACGCACGCGGAGATGAGCGTGGCCGCGTTCTCGCATGTGTCATTGGTACAGGGATTGTCATCGTCGCAGTCCGTATTCACGCAGCACACAGAATCGCACCCATTGTATTCCCAGGTGTCACCGAGGACTCCTTGGCATGGTGCGCAGGGGTCGCCCCCATGGCCGCCAAAGAGTATGACGCGCCCACGAGCGGCGTCGTAGGCCAGTGCGTGATACGCCCGTGGAACTGGGCCGAATACCTCTAGCCCCGTCCACGCGGTGCCACCCCACTCCGAGGTCTCACCGATAAAATAGGGACCCATGTGCCGCCGAAGAGAACGACACGGCCACGGGCGGCGTCGTAGGCCATTGCATGCCCATACCTCTGCAAGACGCCCGAGGGAGACCGCTGGCTCCACGTCGCCCCGTCCCACTCCCAGGTATCTGCGAGGTAGCCCGCACTGCCGCCGCCGCCGAAGAGGACCGTGCGGCCGCGCGCGGAATCGTAGGCCATAGCGTGATAGTACCTTGGCGCGGGGCCAGAGGTGGCCCGCTGTGTCCAAGTGGCGCCATCCCACTCCCAGGTGTCGGTAGCGTGGCGACTGTCACTGGCCCCCCGAAGAGCACCACGCGCGCTGAGCAGCGTCATAGGCCATCCCGCGTCGCTGCGCGCGGGCGGAGCGCTGGCGGGGGTCAGCTGCACCCAGTTGGTGCCATCCCATTCCCAGGTGTCTCCGAGATCCGCCGGCGCGTCCCCGCCAAAGAGCACGGTCGCCGCCGGGCCTCGTCGTAGGCGAGGGCGAGCCCCGTGCGCTCCGGGCTGGCGCAGGCGGGCGTCCTGGAGCCACTCGCGCCGTCCCACTCCCAGGTGTCCCCCAGACGGTGAGCCGTGGCGGCCACCGAAGAGCACACACGCTCGCCGGGCGCTGTCGTAGGCCATGGCGTGACGTTCTGCGGAGCGGGGGTGCGACTGCCGTGCCCAGCTCCAGTCGTCCCGTCCCATTCCCAGGTGTCGCCGAAGGTCCTGCGCCATGTTGGCCGCCGAACAGCACGACGCGCCCCGCACGCGTCGCAGGCCATCGCGTGAGCCGTGGGACCTCGGCGCCTGGCGCCGGCGGGAGCCGCCGGCCCAGCCGGTCCGTCCCACTCCCAGGTGTCGGCAGCGGAAGCCGTCCTCATGCCCGCCGAAGCATCACCACCCGCCGCCGCGCGGCGTCGTAGGCCATTGCCGATGAGCGAGCGCCCGGGCGTGGCGCCGGCGGAGTCCTCGCTGCGTCCAGCGTCGTGCCATCCCACTCCCAGGTGTCCGCAGGTCGCCGGCACTCGCCCGTCGCCGCCGAAGAGCACAACGCCGCTCGCGCGCGGAGTCGTAGGCCATGACGCACGGCCAGCTCTCGGCGTAGGCCGGAGAGGACGCCTGCTCGGTCCAGGCGGTTCCGTCCCACTCCCAGGTGTCCGAGAGCACGGCTGTCGCCGTCGCCGCCGAAGAGCACGACGCGGCCACGCGCGGCGTCGTAGGCCATCGCGTGGCGCTGCCGCGGGCGAGGGTCCGGAGGAGGCCCGCTGGGTCCAGGTCGTGCCGTCCCACTCCCAGGTGTCGCCGAAGCGGCCGCGGCGCCGGCCGCCGAAGAGCACGACACGGCCGCGCGCGGCGTCGTAGGCCATCGCGTGCCGATCCTTGCCGAGGGTCCAGGGAGGCGCGGAGGGTCCAGGTGGTGCCATCCCACTCCCAGGTGTCAGGAAGGTAGCCCGCGGCGCTCATGCCACCGAAGAGTACGACGACGCCACGGCCAGAATCATAAGCCATCGCGTGAGACCCCATCGGCGAGGGGCCAAAGGGTTGCCAGCCACGTGCCATCGAAGCCGGTTGAGCAACCGCAAGACCATAAGAGCACACAATCAATGCAAGCAAAATCAGCAGCGATTGAAACCTGCCCATCGTCCCCCCTAGCGGAATTGGTATGAATATACGCCAACGGAAGGATGATGAACGAATGACGTCCCTCGGGTGAGAGACGGCCGCTACTTTTTGACCTCCCTCTCCGGCGACTCGGGAAACATCAGATCGGTGATCAGATTTCGGGGTGCGTCACCGGCGGCAGCGCCGCGCTTCCTGCTGCCGGGACCACTCGGTGATTGAGACCAGGTCCCGGAGCCCTCGCTCAACTAAGGCGTCCTTGTTGCAAGTGGCAGAGAAGATTTCCTCCTGAATCCCCGGCGCGAGCAGCGTCAGGTTCACGATCTGGGTGACCCGCGCCCGCGTGAGGCCGGTCCGCCGGGCGATCTCGGCGTAATCCTTCACGACGCCTTCCCGGACGAGTCGCTCGAAGTGGTGCCCGAGGACGAGGAGTAGGGTGATCTTGGGGACGCGGGGCGGGGCCGTGATAGGCGCTGGAGTAGCTGCCGGGACCGCCGTCGCCGGGCTTGCCGTCACCGGCTCCGGGGCAGTGGCCGGCTGGGCGGCCTCCACGGGGGCCGTCGCGGCAGCCTGCGCGCGGCGCGGCTGTCGCGGGCGCTCGTCCTCGGCGGGCCTGACCACGGGTGTCGCCGCCGGAACTGGATCTGCCGCCGCCCGGACCCGCCGCTTCCCCTTCGGCCCCCGCGAGAACTGCACCTCGAACTCGACCCGCGCCGGAGCCGGGCTCGCGTCCCTGGCGGCGTCCTCGCGCCTCACGGCTGCGCCTCCGTCGCCTCGGTGGCCAGCATCCGCACCCCAGCCGGCGCTGAACGTGATCGCGATCTTCCCCTCGCCGCCGTGGTAGTCGATCCGCTCGATCAGGAGCCGGACGACGCGCTGCTGCTCGGCGCTTGTCAGGTGCTCCCACACGGGGTCGAACGCGGCGAGGGCGGCGCGGAGGTCGGTGGGGTCGATCCGCTGGCCCCTGAGGGCGGCCAGTTCGGCCTGGGCGGCGGCGAGGCGATCCTCGAGGTTCCGGATTTCCTCTTGCTGCTCGGGCTGCGCGGGTCGTGGACGCCCGAGCGAGTCTCCGCGACAGGCCGATCATCTGCTTCCGGAGGTCGGCGTGGGCTTGGTCGATCTGGTCCCGGAGCGTCTGGATCTCGGCCTCCAGTTCCCGCCGCCGGGCCGTGAGCTGCTGCCGCGCCGCCTCGACCGTCGCGTCGATCAAAGCCGGGTCGCGCCCGATGGCCCGGATGCGTTCGACCACGAACTTCTCGATCTCAGTCGCCGGGACGTTCTTGGTCGGGCATGAAGCCCAGCCGTTCCGACCTGCCTTCTGGCACAAGTAATACTAGTATTTGCGGTTGCCCCGCCGCGAGTAGGTCGGCGACATGGCGGCGTCGCAAGCCGAGCATCGGAGGATGCCCCCGAGGAGCGCCGTGGACGGCCTGCCGGTGCGGGCCACCTCCCGGCTGCGGTCGGCCAGGATCGCCTGCACGGCGTCCCACGTCTCGCGGTCCACGATCGCCTCGTGCTCGCCGGGGTAGATGTTCCCGTCGAAGGCGACTTCCCCGACGTAGGCATGGTTCGTGAGGAGCCGCTTCAGCGCTGAACTTGTCGAACGCGCCGCCGCCGTACTCGGTGCCGGTCTTCGTGATCCACCGCTTCAGCGTCCAGCCCCGGCGTTTCAGCTCCTCGACGACGCCGATGATCGTCCCGATCTCGAGGAACAGCCGGAAGATCTCCCGGACCCGCTCGGCTTCGGACTCGTTCACGACCAGCTTGCCGCCGTCGGGATGGCGGTCGTAGCCGAGGATGAGGCCGCCGCCGACGAATTTCCCCTTCCGGCGGGCAGCCCGGAGCTTGTCCCGCGTGCGGTCCGAGACCATTTCCCGCTCGAACTGGGCGAACGACAGCAGCATGTTCATCGTCAGCCGGCCCATCGAGGTCGAGGTGTCGAACTGCTGGGTGACCGAGACGATGCCGACGCCGTTCTGCTCGAACACCTCGGCGAGGCGAGCGAAGTCGAGGATGGAGCGGGACAGGCGGTCGATCTTGTAGACGACGATCCGATCGACCTTCCCGGCCTCGATGTCGGCCAAGAGCCGCTTCAGGGCAGGCCGCTCGAGGTTGCCACCGGAGAACCCGCCGTCGTCGTAACGGTCAGGCAGAAGGACCCACCCGGTCCCGGCCTGGCTCTTGATGTACGCCTCGGCGGCCTCCCGCTGGGCATCCAAGGAATTGAAGTCGCGGTCGAGCCCTTCGTCGGTGCTCTTGCGGGTGTACACGGCGCAGCGGACAACGCCGGGATCGCCGCCGTTCCCGGCGTGCCCGTTCCTGCCGCGCCCGTTGCCGCTGTTCCTCATGCCGACTCGCGCTTTCCGTTACGGCCGAAGAAGAACAGACGGCCGTTCCAGTGCGACCCGGTGACCGCCTTCGCGACTGCCGACAGCGAGGCGTAGAACACGCCGTCGTACTCGAACCGCCCGTCTTCGCGGACCAGGACCTCGATCGTCCGGCCCTTGTAGGCACGGGTCAGGATCGTTCCCGGCGTGAGAACCTCCCGTTTCACCTGTGAAACGGCCCGTGCCGCTCGGGGAACGACCTGAATCCCCAGGGCATCCATCGCGAGCGCCGCAGGCGTCAACTCCTCGATCCGCTGCTTCGCAGCCTCCGACAGCCCGCCGAGGACCGCGGCCTGCACGCCCCAGGCGAGCCGCTTGCGCATCCAGGCGACGTTGCCCGACCGCGGATCCTCGCCGAACGTCTCCCGCCAGAGGTCCCGTAGCTCGCCCCGGCCCATCCGCTGGATCGCGGAACCTCTCGCGGCCAGGTCCATCATCTTACTGTCTGCCACGGCGCGGCCTCCCGACCCACAGCAGGCCATTCCGGGGGCGGAACATCAAGGGGATTCGGGCGATTCTTGGGGGCAGAAACGGCGTCAGCACGCGAGTTTTCGGCGCGGGCTGCAAGCATCCGGACGTAGGCGCGGGCGAGTAGGATGGCTGCCTCGTCCAGCGGGTTATTCGCGGCCGTGCCTCCGGGTTGCCGGTTGCTGATAGGGCGCGTCATCGGGTAGATTACGAAGGCGGGGCCGGCGCCAATCCTTTCCGGGAAGCGCCGACCCCACCGTCGCAGGGCTAGAAGCCAACCTCATCGTCGTCGTCTTCCTCAGGGGCGTCCGTCTTCTTGGCGGCTGCCTTGATGCGGATGCTGTCGACCCTCTCCTTGTTGTATTCCACTTTTTTCGTGAACAGGATCACAGTTCCGCCGATCCAGTCATCCGTGTCTTCGCCGAAGATCCCCACGAGGTCGTCGTAGCGGGTCTGGTTCACAACCAGACCCTTTTTCAATTCTTCGAAATAGGCGACAGGCCTGTTATTACCCACCTTGACAGGTTCCACGTTGATCTTCTCGATCGTGCATTCGACTTCGCGTCCGGCGACGTCAGATGCTCTCAAATAGGGGCTGTCAAAGTACGATTTCAGTTTCATTCGATGCTCCTCTCGGGTTTGGGTACTGGTTTCGGTTTTCACAGTTGCGATGGACTCTCGGGGTGCACTCGACGGTGGGCCGCGCACGGTCACCCACGCGGCAACTAACCCTTGGGTCGGCGGCGGATGGCAGGTGCCGCAGACCGTCACGCCGTGGACCGAGCGCCAACGGCGAGTGCCGCCGCAGGCACGGCATGTATCGGTCAGGTGTTTAGTGCTGGGGGGCTCGGAGCAGAGTTCTCCTTCGGCATCCACTTGGTGCCGCTTAGTCCTTGCCTCCTCGTCGTGTGTCCCACTTGAAATCGCTGGCACTGCCGCTCCTCCTCGTGATCAGGTCTTCCACCGCCGCCGACCGGTCACCCATGTTCGATCCGTCGTTTCAGCCACAGGCGGAAGCAGTCCATCGATAGGGAAATCGATGAGATCGGACATTCTGTAAAGCGGTCCCCGCAAAATTCTGTGTGGTCTGACAGGGCTACAATTGGGGAAGAGGCTGCCGCACTGGAGTACCGGCAGCCCGGATGA
>CAVVHA010000007.1:152500-319190 GCA_963747925.1 uncultured Acidobacteriota bacterium | reverse complement strand
GACGCCCGAAGGGCGCTCCGCCGAGCCGCCTCCCGCCGCCGACTGACGGGGGCGCGGCGCGCCCCCGCCGGGCTCATTCCAGCGTGACCGTCAGCTCGGCCCGCGCTCCGTCCTCGACCGTGAGCGATTTCGTGATCTTCTTGTCCTTGCTCGTCACGATCGCCTGGTACTTCCCGGCGGGGATGTGATCGAGCACGAGGGCGCCGTCCCCTCCGGTCGCGTTCTGGCCCCCGTTCATCATCGCGAACAGCTGGATCATCTGGTCGAGGTCCGCGCCTTCCGCGCTCTGCAGCTCGACCGTCGCGCCCGAGATCCCCTTCTTCCCGTAGTCCTGCACCACGATCCGCGCCGACCCGCCGGCCGAGAGCGGGACGACCGCGGTGTCGGAGTCGCGCTTCGCCGCCGATCGAGACGTCGCGCAGAACGCCCGGGGCCTGGTCGCGCGTGAGCGCGAGGAAGGAGTAGATCCCCGGCTTGAGCTGCTTCAGCTCGGCGAAGCCGTCCTCGCGCGTCATCCCCGTGACCCCCTGCAGGAGCGCGCCGCCCTGGGAGACCATCACCATGGCCCCGCTCACGCCGGACCCGCCCGGGCTCGACACGCGCACCTTGAAGGGCACCCCGGCCCGCAGCGGCTGGTCCAGCGACGACAGCTCGTCCGTCCCCTTGACCTCGACCGCCGATACCGTTTCCGCGCCGTACCCCTCCATGACGAAGGTCACGTCGTACTTGCCGGCCCCGAGGCCGTCCACGCGGTAGGTCCCGTCCTCGCCGGTCGTGGCGCGCGAGCCGCCGCGGCGGGAGGTCAGGGACGGGCGCTCGTCCTTCCCGAGCGAGGGGGACACGACGATCATCGCCCCCTTCAGCGGCTTCCCCCCGTTCTCGTCGGTGACGCGCCCCGTGATCGCTCCCTCGGGGACCACGATGTCGTAGGTGACGTCGGCCTTGTCGGGGATCGTCGCCTTGACGGCGGTGCCGCCGCGCATCCCCTGGTCGCCGACGTACACGTCGTACTCTCCCGGTTCCTTGAGCGTGACCTCGTAGTGGCCGGCCTCGTCGGTCGTCGCCATCTGGGCCCCCATCCGCGGCCCCGCGCCCGGCCCCGCCCTGGATGAAGATCACCATCTGCTTCGCGGTCTCGCCCGACTTGCGCTTCAGGGACCCGGAGACCACGATCTTCTTCTCTCCGAAGTTGACGACGCTGGTTTCCCCGTCCTTCACCTCGGTGTTGACCGTGTCGAGGCCGCCGAACCCCCTGCGGCCGCCGCCGCCCGTCCCGCCCTCTTCCTCGTCGTCGCCGCCGAAAGCCGGCAGGCTCGCGACGCGGTAGCTGCCCGGCGCGACGTTCTCGATCGCGTAGCGGCCCTGGTCGTCGGTCGTGGCGCTCAGCTGCGCGGAGAAATCGGCGAGGCCTGACATCGCCGTCACCATGGCGTTGGGCTGCGGCCGCCCGTCCGCGAGGACGCGCCCCTCGATCCGCCCCCCTTGCCCACGTTCACCGTGAGCTCGTCGGTTTCCCGTCCCGCCTCGACGGTGACGCCGGCAAGCTCGGCCTTCGCGTAGTTCACCGGCTCGACGACGATCGTCACCTGGCCGGACGGCAGGCCCCGCAGCTCGAAGCGGCCTCCCATGTCCGTGAGGACGGCCTCGGCCCTGCCCGCGAACATGTTTCTCATGTCGAAGAGCCCCGAGGCCTTGATCCGGACCGCCGCCCCCGCGACCGGGAGCCCCTCGGGCTTGGAGATGACCCGCCCGCGGATCGTCCCGCCCGCTTCGAGCGCGAGGTCGCCGAGCTCGGTCGCCTCCCCGCCGCGCACCTCGACGCCGTCGCGGACCAGGTCCTGCATCCCCTCGGCGTGGCAGACGATGGTGTAGCTCCCGGGCGAGAGGTCGGCCACGGTGAACTGCCCGCGGGGATCGCTCTGGTTGCGGCCCCCGCCCCCTGCGCCGCGCATGAAGCGGAACCCGCCCATCGGTCCGCCGCCCGACTCCTTGGGGTTCGCCTCGATGCTGAAGTTGACGAGCGGCCGGGGAGGATCTCCGCAGACGACGCGCCCCTTCACGGAACCCGTGCGCCCGAGCTTCAGCTCGATCGGCTGGCCGCCGGGAGCGACCTCCTCCTGGCGGGCGGTGGCGTACCCCCGGGCCGAGGCCTCCACGGTCACGGTGTCCTCGGTCAGGCCTCCCAGCGTGAAGGCGCCCGCCGGCGTCGGTCTTTGCCTCGACCGAGAGGAACGAGCCCGGCGCGAAGCGGCTCCCCTGCACGCGGGCGGACGCGATCGGCTTGCCCTCCTCGTCCACGACGCGCCCGTCGAGTCTTCTTCCCGCGGTCCAGGACGATCGTCCCGAGATCGGCCGGCTTGTCCCCGCCCCCGATCTGCACGTCCTTCCGCTCCACGTCCTTGTACCCCTCGATCGTGAGCGTGACCCCCGCGAGCCCCGACGGGAGCCGGCTGATCGTCAGCTCGCCGGCCGGGCTGAACCCGATGTCCTTCCCCGAGCGGGGGACGTCCTTCAGGACCCGCCGCGTCTTGGGGTCGCGGTAGGTGAGCGTGGCGCTCACCCCCTTCGTCACCGGCTTCTGATCGGCATCCACCAGCTTCGCGCGCAGGATCAGCGCCTTCTCCAGCCGGATCTCGATCCCCGTGACGGGGACCCCGGCCTTCCCCTGCGGGAGCTCGACGCTGGCCGGCGCGAAGTCGCCGCCGCCCGCCTCGAGGGTGAACTTCCCTTCGACAGGCAGACCGCGCACGCTGAACTTCCCCTCCTTGTCGGTTCGCGCCCGGGAGGGCGTGTACCCGCCGGAGGTGAGCAGCCGCAGCATTCCTCCCGACCGGCGCGCAGGCTGGGCCCGGACGTCGACCCGCGCGGCCGGCTTCCCGGCGGGATCGAGGACCCGTCCCGAGACGTCGAAGCCGGGCTCGAGGTAGAAGGTGAGCGGGCGGGCCGCGCCGTCGCCGACCGGCTTGTCGCCCGCCTCGAAGGCGGCCTTGCCCGGAGCGTACACGCGGAAGGAATAGAAGCCCGGGGCGAGATCGCGCGGCGGTGAAGCCGCCGTCGCGCGCCGTGTGGGCGACCGAGGCGAACCGCTTCGGGTCCTCGGGATCCCTGAAGCCGTGATCCTCTTCGGGCAGCGCCACGATCTCGGCGTCGGGCACCGCGCGCCCCGTCCCGAGGTCGGCGACGAAGCCGGACACGCCGATTCCCTTCCGCAGGAAGACCGAGCTGACCGCCTCGCCCGGTTTCACCTTCTCGAGGATGACGGGGGCGAAGCCCGGCGCCTGGACCCTGAGGTTGAACGTGCCGTCCCCTTCGGCCTCGACCGTGAAGGCTCCGCTTGCGTCGGTCTTGCCGTCGAAGAAGGCGGGGGGAGGGGCATCCCCGGCCCTCTCGCGGCCGGCGATCCGCGCCATGCGCCGGCCCGGCCCTCCAGGTCCTCCCGGCCCGCCCGGAGGCATGGGCGGCTCGGCTTCGTCCCCGCCCGCGCGCTTGGGTATCGCGACGACCGTCACGACCGCCCCCGCGACCGGCTGCAGCTTGTCGTCCTGGACGATCCCCTTGAAGGGAGCCTTCTTCGCCGCCCCGTCCGCCGTCGCGGCCAGGGGGAGCGTTACGACCGCCGCAACGGCGATCAACATCGTCAGGACAACCAGAGCTCGAGCGGCTGCAGGCTTCGCGGCGTTCATGGGAGATTCCTCCGTGGGCGATGTCGGGGGGCGTCCCCGGGATCCTGGGCCGGCGCCCCGCCTCCGCAGAGTGTAATCGTTCCGGCGGGTGGGGTGGACTGAATGCCCCGGGACGGAACCGGCCCATGCCTGCGCCAGGCGCGTCATGGCGGACCCGTCCCCTCGCTGGCCCGCACTATCAGACGGAATCGGACCCGAAAAGTTGCATCCCCCCGGGGGAGGGGAGCGATTGTCCGGTCCGCGCGATTCGGCTAGTCTCGCGCGCGTGACGGAGGGGAACCGAAGCCTTGTCCTTGCGGCCACCGGGCTCGCGGCCGGTTTCGCTTCCTCGTTCCTGGGGATCGGCGGAGGGCTCATCGTGGTCCCCGTCCTGATGGCCCTCCTCGATTTCCCCATCAAGCGGGCCGTCGGCACCTCCCTCGCGACGATCGTTTTCGTGTCGGCCGTGGGAGTCGTCACCGAGTCGGTCGTCAAGTGGTCGAACATCCACTGGGGGCTCGCCCTCGTCCTGACCGCGGGATCGCTCGCCGGGTCGTGGCTCGGGGGGAAAGCGCTGCGACGCCTTCCGGAGGGCCCGCTGCGAGCCTGCTACACGGTCTTCCTGGCGCTCGCCGCCTGGAGGATGTTCGCCTCGGCGGGAACGGGGGACGGAGCCGGTCTTCTCACCGCCTCCGGGGCGCCGGCCGCCGCCGCGGCCCTGTCGGTCGCCGCCGGTGTCCTGGCGGGGATCTCCTCCGTCCTGTTCGGGATCGGGGGCGGCATCGTCATCGTCCCGGCCCTCTCCCTGATCTTCGCCGACTTCACGTTCCACGCGGCCAGGGCGACCTCCCTCGTCACGATCATCCCGGCCTCGGCCTTCGGCGCCTGGCAGCACCGGGCCATGGGAACGGTCGATCCGGGCGCGGCGCGCAGGCTGGTCCCGTTCGGCCTCGCGGGGGCTGTCCTGGGCGTCCTCTCGGTGAACCGGCTTCCGGCGCGCCCCTGCCGCCTCGCCTTCGCGACCTTCCTTATCCTCGCGGCGGTCCGCCTGGCCCTCCGGCTTGGAGACGGGGACCGGCATCGGTTCTAATATCGAGGCTATGACCCACAGGACTCCGCGCGCTCCCGTTCAGACGATCCAGCCCGCCCGCCTCAAACCCGGCGTCCGGCTCGAGGACCTTCCCGCGTCTCCAGCGAGGGGGGGGACCGGCGAGCCGTCCCGCGCCGGCAGGGCCCACGGGCCGGCGGCAGGACACGCCGCGCCGCCGCATGCCGGCAGGCCCCGCGAGACCGCGGCGCCCGGCGAGGGCGCGCAGCATGGGCACCGGCACCCGATCCGGGGCCGGGCCCTCATCTTCTGGGATCCGAAGAGGCCGGGCCGGAAGCTCGACGCCATCGACACGGACCAGATCACGCCCGCCAAGGACTGCGTCTCGGAGAGCCTCGATTCGCTCGACGAGAGATGGAAGGAGGGATCGTTCCGCTTCCTGATGCCCGACTTCCGCAAGCGGGTTCATGCGGGGGAGACCTTCGTCATCGCCGGCGACCGCTTCGCGATCGGCTCCTCGCGCGAGATGAGCCCGGCCGGCCTCAAGGGGGTGGCCGAGGAGGCGGGGCTCGAGCTGGTGATCGTCTGCGGCAACAACATGGGGGACATCTTCCGGCGCAACGCGTTCAACCTCGGGCTCGAGGTCGTGCAGAGCCCCGAGGCGGTGGAGGAGGCGCGCGACGGGGACGTTTTCGCCTACGACCCCGACACGCGGCACCTCGTGAACGAAACGCGGAAGAAGACCTACGAGCCGATGGCGCTCACTCCCAAGGAGGACGAGATCCGCCGCTCGGGGGGAATCTTCGCCATCGGGCGGCGCGAGTTCCGCGCCTCGGTCGAGTCGAAGCCCGAGGTCGTGTGGCCCGACGCTGCCGTCGGCGCGCCGCCTGACGACGACGGAGCAGATCATCTGGGCGCACCGCGTGGACAGGAGCGCGGAGGTGCGTCCCGGGGCGACCCTGAGGGTCCACGCGGACCTGCTCCCCGCCTCCGACGGCACCGCCCCCTTCGCGATCCACACCTTCAACGCGATCACGGGAGGCGGGACCATCTTCCCGCGCCAGGCCGCCATCGCGAACGACCACTTCGTCTTCACCGGCAAGGAGGAGGACGCCCGGCAGACCGCGATCGGCCGGGAGTTCGCGGCGAAGCAGGGGATGGAGAAGCCTTACTACGCGACCGCGGGCGACGGCATCTTCCACTTCTACTTCCCCGAGCAGGGCCTGGTCGTGCCCGGCCAGTTCATCCCGGGCGCCGACTCGCACAGCAGGGCCTACGGGGCTTACGGCGCCGTCGGGATCGGCGTCGGCTCGACGACGCTCGGGTTCGGCTGGTCCACGGGGTACGTCTTCTTCACCCTGGCGAAGGCGCGCCGGGTCGTGTTCCGCGGGAAGCTCCAGCCCTGGGTCAGCGGCAAGGACATCGTGCTGAAGCTGCTCGAGAGGTGGGGCGCGAAGCAGTCGCAGGGGATGTCGGTCGAGTTCGTGGACGAGGGACGCCAGCTCCCGATCGCCTACCGGAACACGATCGCCAACATGATGGCCGAGGCGGAGGCGCAGAACGGGATCTTCGCGCCGGACGAGATCACCCTGGCCTGGTACCGCGCGAAGGGGATGGATCACCTGCCGTACCCGGCGGTCGCGCCGGGCGAGGACGCGGTCTGGGCGATCGACGAGGAGCTGAGCCTTTCCGAGGTCGCCCCGATGATCGCCAAGCCGTTCAGTCCCGGAAACGCCTTCCCCGCGGAGGAGGTCGCGAAGGAGCGGATCGCGTTCGACAAGGCGTTCATCGGATCGTGCACGAACGGCTCCTACCACGACCTGCTGCAGGCGGCGCTCGTCCTGCGCGCGGCGGTGAAGGGGGGGCTGACGCGCGCGGCGCGCGAGTTCGTGATCTTCCCCGGGTCCGTGGGGGTCAAGAGGCTGATCGAGAACCCCGAGCCGCGGCTGGGGGGCGAGTCGATCGCGAACGTCCTGCGCTCCGTGGGCGGGAAGATCCGCGATTCGTGGTGCGGGCCCTGTTTCGGGCAGGGGCCGGACGCGCTGCTGCCCGGTCAGAAGGCGATCACGACGTTCAACCGGAACTGGCAGAACCGGATGGGCCTGGGGGGGAGGGGTACCTGGCGGGACCGCGCGTCGTCGCCGCTTCGGCGATGCTCGGCTACATGGCCCCGCCCGGCGAGCTGGGACTTGCCTGGGAACCCTCCGAGTTCGAGGTCTGAGGGGGCCCCCTTTGCCAAATTCGCCGCGAGCGCTTAGATTGGAGCGCTGGTGGTCAGGACCGGCGGGGCAGGGGGTGGCCGGCCTGCGGAACGTCCCGGGTAAAGCAGGAGATTTGAAAACAACCCCGGGTCGTATTACGTTACGATTCTGGACCTGGAGGGTGATCAAATGAGATTGATGCAGAAGACAGCGATCGTCGTGGTTCTCGCCATTTGCCTTGCGTCCACGGCCTTCGCCGCGAAGCGCCCCGACGCCCCGCGGCCGCTGGAGCCCGGGCTGAGGCTGGTCGCGGCGCCGCAGCAGGCCACCGTCGCCCCGCTCGCCATCGGCAATCCCAACGGCCTGGCGATGATGGACTCCTGGATGACCTCCGACTGGGAGGTCGACCAGTGGACGACCAACTACCTCTGGTACGACGCCGAGGCCCTCGAGGTGGTCGGCGGGTTCTTCACGCCGAAGGCGAAGAACGTCACCGCCACCGTCACGGTGAAGGACCAGGTCGGGAACGTCGTGTGGAGCGATTCGGGCGTTTTCATCATCGAGCCCAACACGATCAACTACGTGACCGCCACCATCGGCCAGCTTCAGCCGGGCGTCTACAAGGTGATCGGGAAGTTCAAGCAGGGCACGACGACCGTGGGCCAGACCTACTGGATCGCGGTCGACCACTACGTCCCCTAGTCCCGGTCGCGACTCCGATCCGGGGGGCCGCAGGGCGGGATCCGCACCGGTCGGCACAATTCGGATCAGTGAAAGCGGCGCGCCCCGTGGCGCGCCGTTTTTCTTTTGCAGCGGCGGGGGGATTGCGGCGGGGGCGCCGGCTCCGGGCCCGGTCAGCGCGTGGCCGCGGCCCCGGTCAGCGGGAGGTCGTGGCCCCGGGCAGCTTCGAGCGCGCCTCGGCGAGCGCCTGCCTGAGCAGCCCGAAGAAGGCGGCCATGTTGTCGGAATCGCCGAGCAGTCTGAAGCCGATCGAGGGGTGCCCCACGTAGACGGTCGGCGTGCCGGGGACCTTGTGCGCGATCGCCCAGGCGTAGGCGGCCGCGGTCCTGCCGTGCGCCGAATTGGGGCCCTCTTCCAGGAGGCAGGCCGAGTGGACCTTGGAGAACTGCCGGTAGCGGGCGGAGACGAACCGGTCCGCGCAGCCGGCAAGGCATTTCTCGCGCGTGGGGGCCGGGCCCGATCCGCCCCCGGCGGCCGGCTCGGGTGGCGGGGCGGCCCCTTCGGCCGGGCAGGCCTCCCTGCAGGACTTCTGCGCGGCGCAGAGCTTGTCGCATTCGGCGTCGCCCCGGCAGGTGTCGGCGCCGCAGGCCGCCTCGGCCCGGGCTCGCTCGGTCTGGAAATCGCGCCTCCGGCTCGACAGGACCTTGTGAGCGTCGTAACGGCTGTCGAACAGGCCGCCATCCTTCTCGAGGTCCTCGATCGTCGCGCTCTTCCATCCCGGCTCCGACCGCCAGGGGGCGACGATCAGCCAGTCCAGGTACGAGGCGGCGCTCCAGCCGCGCTCCTTCCCGCTCGCTTCGAGACAGAAGGCGTCCTGCACCACGTGCGCGGCCTGGTCGTGGAAGGCGAGGGGGAACGGGAACGTGGCGAGGACCGACCTCGAAATCTCCGGATCGGCCTGCTCGCGGGCTTTCTCGATCGCGAGGTGGAGCTGCATGCAGTACGGGCACTGGGGATCGTCCACCACCAGGATCCAGGGCAGGTCCTTCGGGGCTCCCGGGTCGCGGATCACCCAGTCGGGAAGGTCGAGAGGCGCGAACGGGGCTGGTCCCTCCTTCCCTGCGGCGGGCGCCGTTTCCCCGGCCGGGGCGGGCGGGGAAGCGGCCGGCGCGGCAGGGGCCGGCGGGCCGGCGGGCGCGGGCGGGGCCGCGTCGGCCATGCCGGCGGCGAGCATCAGGAGGAGACCGGCGGATAGCGACGACGATCGGATGAAGCCGGCGTGGGCGGCGGTTCCTGGCATTGGTGTCCATGCGCGCTACGCTAGCACACAGGCTGCCGCCTCAAGGAGGGCCTTTCCCGGGCCCGGCGCCGCTGCATGCGCAGACCGTCCAACCAGGCCGACCGTCGGGCCCGTGCCGGTGCCCCCGTCCTTCGTCACTCCCCGCGCAGGTGCCGCCCGGATCGATGGCCACCGTCGCCCGTGACCTCCATCACTCCCCGCGCGTGTCCAGCACGGATCGACGGCCACCGTCGCCCGCAACCTCGATCACGGCCGGGACCGGCCTCCCAACAACAAAATCCCTTGCCTTTCCATCGGGCCGGGTGTACCAGAAGCGGGAATCGGATCGTGAAACGGGTCGCAGGACCCAAGGAGGAGGAGGTCCCATGATGAACGCTGGTCGCAGGATGGCCGCAGGGCTCGCCCTGGCGCTGCTCCTGGCGGCGCTCGCCGCGCCGTCGCTCGCCTCGGTCTTTCTCAAGGAGGATGTCGCCAGTCTCGCGGGGAAATCCCGGGCGGTGGTTCACGCCCGGGTCGCCGACATGCGCTCCTACTGGAACGCCGAGAGGACGATGATCTTCACCGATGTGACGCTCGAGGTGAAGGGCCGGCTGCGCGGGACGGCGGAAGGGCAGCTCGTGGTCCGCGTCCCGGGCGGAACGGTGGACGACTACACGGTCGAGATGGAGGGCGCGCCGGAGTTCGTCACCGGCGAGCAGGTCGTCGCCTTCATCGGATCCTGGGATGACGGGGTCCCGATGGTCGCCGGCTACTTCCAGGGCCTGTCCCGCGTCGAGCACGACAAGTCCGGCAACGCGATCCTGCACGGAGGCGTGGCGGACGGTCTTCCCATGATCGAACTGGCCCGCCAGGTGGGCCGGTCGGACCGATAGGAGGGGGCGATGAAGAGCATGAGAAAGCACACCGTCGTTCTTGGCGCCCTGCTCGCGGTCGCGATCGCGGTCTCCTCGGCCTCCTATGCCTACGTCCTGCTGAGCCCCGCCCGCCGCTGGTTCAACGCCGACACGCCCCGGATGGTGAACGTGGACAACCGCGGAATCGCCAGCGTTACGGGCGGCGATCCCGACCACGGCGTCACCGCGGCCGTCAACGCCGTCACGGCCTGGAACTCCGGCGGGGTCAACGTGACCGCCAGCCGGTCCGGGAACGTCGCCTACGTTCTCGGCGACGGGATCAGCGATGTCATCTTCAGCGATCCGCTGCACATCTGCACGGGCTCGTGCCTCGCGGCGACGACGACCGGCTACTACAACACCGGCGCGACCGGGACCTGCGGCGGCCTGAACGTCGTCAAGATCACCGACTCCGACGTGGCGTTCAACCTGAACTACAACTACGCCACGGTGGCCCAGGGGAGCTGCTCCAGCGAGATCTACCTGGAATCGGTCCTGACGCACGAGGTCGGGCACGTCATCGGCCTCGCCCACTCGAACCAGTCGGCGGCGCTCATGTACGCGACGGTCTCGTACTGCAACAACAAGAAGATCGCGAGCGACGACACCGCGGGGCGCAACGCGCTCTACAACTGCACGCTGACGGAGGGCGGCGGGGGCGGCTGCAAGGCGTCGGGGCAGTCCTGCGCCGCGGGAACCGATTGCTGCTCGGGGACCTGCAAGCGGAACAGGACCTGCCGCTAGAAGACAGCGCGCGGGGCGATGACACCGCGCGGGGGAATCATCGATGAACGGGCGCGGCGGGGCCTCCCGGTCCCGCCGCGCCGGGCCTGCTGGCTCGTGAGCTCGTGCTCGGGTCCGCCGTGCAGGGGCGGCCCCTCGAAGTCGTGGGGGAGGTGGCGGCGGCGAGGGCTACTCGTTCGTGATCTCGCGCTCCTGGTCCACCTTGCAGGTGCCGCACAGGGGCAGCCCCTCGAAGTCGTGGGCGAGGTAGCGCCGGCGAGGCTACTCGTTCGTGATCTCGCGCTCCTGGTCCACCTTGCAGGTGCCGCACAGGGGCAGCCCCTCGAAGTCGTGGGCGAGGTAGCGCCGGCGGTGCGCCACCGCCTTCGGCCCGTTCCAGACCTCGTAGAGCGACTGCTCGCGCACGTTTCCGAAGACGACCGTGCGTGAGTTGTCCACGCAGCACAGGACCACGTCGCCGTTGAAGTGGATGTAGGCCTGCTTCATCAGGCGGGTGCAGGTCGAGTAGTAGGTCATCTCCGCGCTCTTCTGGAGCTTCTCGATCTGCACGATGTTCCCGCCGCGGTTCTCGAGGGTGGTGTACTTCGCCCTCACCCCGCGCTGCTTCCAGTAAGCGATCGCCCTCGGGGCGTCGATCAGCTTCGTGTCGATCATGGTGATCCAGACCTCGGGGCGCTTGAGGCCCTCCTTCTGGATCCGCCCGACGAGGTAGTCCACGTTCGCCATGGTCCGCTCGAACTTCATGTTCCCGCGCATCGTCGCCTCGTACGCCTCCTTCTCGATTCCCTGGAAGGAGATGTAGATGGCGTGCAGGGGGTTGGGCATGGCGAGCAGGCGGTCGGTCATCTCGGGAACGAGGTAGTGGGCGTTGGTCGTGATGACGACCTTGGTCCAGGGCATCTTCCGGCCGATGTACTCGAACCGCTCGATCAGCTCCTTGTCCGCGAACGGTTCGTTGGTGAGGTAGGGACTGAAGCGCCGCACGCGGTGCTGGGCGCACTCGTCCACGATCTTGCGGAACAGCTCCCAGTCGATCCTCCCCTTCGGCTGCCTGGGGTAGGAGACGCCGTAGTCGCAGAAGACGCAGTCGGCGTTGCATCCCGTCTGGGTTTCGAGCTGGACGGTCCGGGGGAAGTCGGGGACCGGCCGGCGCAGCAGCCTGTCCGCGAGGCGGCGCGAGAGCGGGGCGTCGCGGTCGGGGATGTAGTACTTGTTGATCTTGAGCTTCAGGTCGCACCTCGTCGTGCCCCGCGTCGCGGCACCGGGGCCCGGTCCCGGGCCCGTGAAGCCCCCCGGCGGGCCGGGCGGGCGAAACGGGGGACAGCCTACCCCGCGGGTCCCGGACCGTCAACACGGAGGAGGCACATGGCGGAGCGGGGCGCGGCGAGGCGGTGCGAGGCCCGGCGAGGTGCAGCGAGGCGCGAATGCCGGCAGAGGGAGGGCTTCCGGAATGAAGAGGAATGTCCCGCGCCCCGGGCGGGTATACTTGTCGCGAAGTCCTGAGTCTCGCGGCCCCGGGCCGCGATGGAGATAGACATGCTCGTGGTGCAGGTTCTCCTCACGGCGACGGCCAAGGCCTCGCACTTCTACGCTAGCGGGATCGAATTCGAAGCCGGCGAGAAGGTGATCGTCGAGACGGATCGCGGCCCGGAGTTCGGCGAGGTCGTCCGGGCCAGCTACGAATCCGCTGACTTCGACCGCCCGGCCATGGGGAAGCTCCGCCGGGTCATCCGGCGGGCCAATCCCGAGGACGAGGCCCATGTCCAGGGGAAGGTCTCCCTCGAGGACGAGGGATATGACTACTGCCGGGAGCGGATCCGGGAGCGCGGCCTGCCGATGGCGCTCGTGAAGTGCGAGCCTGCCCTCGACGGCCGCAAGGCGGTCTTCTTCTTCACCGCCGAGGGACGCGTCGACTTCCGCGAGCTGGTCAAGGACCTCGCGCAGAAATTCCGGATCCGGATCGAGATGCGCCAGATCGGCGCGCGCGACGCCGCCCGCGTGAAGGGCGGGTTCGGCCACTGCGGACGGCCGCTCTGCTGTTCGACGTGGCTGAGAGACTTCGCCCCCGTCTCCATCAAGATGGCGAAATCGCAGGGCCTCTCGATGAACCCGACGAAGATCTCGGGCATGTGCGGGCGCCTGATGTGCTGCCTGAAGTACGAGGTGGGCGAAGGGGGCGGCACCGCCAAGGCGGGCGGCTGCGGCAGCGGGGGTGCGTGCGGCCCGGGCGGCGGGTGCGGCTCGAAGGGCGCGGGAGAAGGAGGCGGGCAGCCCGTGGACGCGGCGCCCGGCGGCCAGGACCAGCCCGGGGAGCCCCCGGCCGGCGAGGCCGGTCCGGGCGGCGGCGAACATCCCTCCGGCGAGCCGGGTTCCCCGCTGAACTGAGCGTCGCGAGCCCGCGCGCAGGCACCCCGGCCGCGCCACGGCCCGGCCCGGACTACGCCGTGTCCCCGTCCTCGCCGTCTTCCCCGGCGTTCAGGATCCGGTAGGCCTCCTTGCGCGTGAGGCCGCACTCGCCCGCGGCGCGCTTGAGGGCCTCGCGCCGGTCGAGCCCCGCGCCCAGCGCCCGGTCGTACGCGGCGCGGACCCCCGCGGGGCTTTCCGTCACGGCGGCGGCCTCCTGCCGCGCCCCTTCCACGACGAGGCAGTACTCGCCCCGCGCCGGCTCCGCCGCGACCTGCGCGGCGATCTGCTCCAGGGTCCCGCGGTACCAGGTTTCGAACTTCTTCGTCAGCTCGCGCGCGAGCGCAGCGCGCCGCGGACCGAGGAGCTCCGCCAGGTCCCTGAGCGATGCGACGATGCGGTGGGGGGACTCGTAGAAGACCTGCGTCGCGCTCTCCCCCCTGGCCTCCTCGATCGCCCGGCGCCGCTCACCGGAGCGGTGCGGGAGAAAGCCGCGGAACGTGACGCGGTCGCTGGGGAGGCCGGAGGCCGAGACGGCGGCGACGAACGCGCAGGGCCCCGGGACCGGCGTCACCGGGACGCCGGCGGCGAGGGCGTCCGCGACGAGGCGATAGCCCGGATCCGAGAAGGCCGGGGTTCCCCCGTCGCAGACGAGCGCCACGCTCTGCCCCTCGACCAGGCGGGAGACGATGGAGCCGGCGGTCTTTCGCTCGTTGAACTTGTGGTAGGAGACGAGGGGCACGGCGATCCCGTGCCTGTCGAGGATCGTGCGGGTCCGCCGGGTGTCTTCGCAGGCGATCAGCGAGACCGACCGGAGGACCTCGATGGCGCGCAGGGTGATGTCGCCGAGGTTCCCGATCGGCGTCGCGACGACATGGAGCGTGCCCGGCTGGGACTGTTCCGCCACGGTCCCCCTAGCATAACCGAGGCGGGTCCGGCGGTCAGCGCGGGATCGGGATGTAGGGGTGGGGCGGCGGCGGGAGGGACGAGCGCTCCAGCTCGAGCTCGCGCCGGATGCCGGCGAGCGCCAGCAGGGCGAGCGCCGCGTATCCCACGGCGGAGGCCGCGAAGACCCAGGGCATGCCGAACCCGTACGAGATCAGCCCGGCGAGGGTCGGTCCGAAGGCGCCTCCCATCATGGCGGCGCTCGACAGGAGTCCGTACCCCGTCGCGCGGACCCTCTCGGGAATCACCTCGCCCCCGATCGTGTACCCGAGCGTCAGCGTTCCGCCCGCCAGGAATCCCTGCAGCGCCCGCAGGAGCGTGAACCCGGTCACGCTCGTGACCAGCATCATCGGAAGCACGGCGATGGAGGCGAGCGCGAGCCCGATGAAGATGAGGACCTGCGGCGGGAAGCGGGCGGCGATCCGCCCCTGGATCATGGCCGAGACGGCCTCGGCGAACGAGCCGGCCGAGACCGCGATGCCGGCAAGCAGGCCCAGGCCCGACGCGCCGGCAGCGAGCTGGCGGATCTCGATCGGCGTGACCAGGCCGAAGGAGCGCGAGATCACGGTGGAGCAGAAGAGGACGATCGCGATGCCGGCGAACCCCGGCAGCCGCGCGATCTCGATGAGCGGGACGCGGTCGGGATCCCTGCGGCGCCCCGGGGCCGGAGGGGCCATGGCGAGGGGCTCCGCATCATCGGTTCCGCCAAGGTCCGACCCGGCCACGCCGGATTTGACCGCGCGGGAGAGCGCCCCGCCGGGCAGTCTCTGCGGGGAGACGGCCCCTCCGGACGAGGGGCGCTCCGCGGGGAATCGGGGGGCCCGCAGGGAGGCCCGCGTCCCCGGGCCGCTCCTCGGGAAGGGGTGGAGCATGCCGGACGTCGCGGTCGTCGTAGGCGTAGCTGATGAGCGCGAAGCCGCCCGCGCAGAACAGCGCCGTGATGAAGCAGGTCGCGCGCAGGCCGATCGCCTCGTAGAGCGCGCCGCCGATGAACGGCCCCGCCGCGGCGGCCAGGATCTGCGCCGCCTGCAGGGTGCCCACGATCCTCCCGATCTTCTCCTTCGGCGCGCCCTGGGTCACGAGCGCCACCGACATCGTTGCGAATCCGGAGAAGAGGCCGAGGAATATCCGCAGGGCGAGCAGGTGGTAGACGTTCTGCGCGAACGCCATGAGGGTCCAGTGGATGACCATCGCGATGGTCGTCCGCTGGACCATGATCTTCATCCCGTACCTGTCCGCGAGGCGCCCCCAGAACGGCGCCATGATCGCCGCGAGGAACGGCGCGACCGAAAGCAGGACGCCCGACCAGATGTTCACCGCGCGCCCGCGGACGCCGACCATCTCGACGTAGTAGGGGAGGAAGGGGAGGACGAGGGTGAACCCGCCGAACACCAGGCAGGCGGCGACCGTGATCGCGAGCTGGTTGCGGCGCCAGGCGGGGAGGGGCATGCGGGCGCGGAGAATAGCACCGGCCCGGGATCCCTGTCATGGCGGGCGCCGGGGGCGCCGGCCCTTCAGAGAGTCAGGATGCCCTTCCTGAGGGCGGCGATGGTCGCCTGCGTCCGGTCCGCGGCGCCGAGCTTGAGGAGGATCCGGTGGACATGCCCCTTGACGGTTCCTTCGCTCAGCTGGAGAAGCTCGCCGATCTGCCGGTTGCTCCTGCCGCGGGCGATGAGCCCGAGGATCTGCGCTTCCCGTTCGCTGAGCCGGGAACGGTCCGGGCGGCCGGCGGCCGCCTGCGCCGGTCCCGCGGCGGGGCCGGCGGCTCCCGCCCCGCGCGTCGGGCCGTGCCGGTCCGCGGGGCCGCCCCGGTTTCCTGAATCCGATCGGGCCACGTTCAGCAGCCTACGGCGCGCCCCGCCCCCCGCATCGTCCGAAAGTTGGAGGCCGGATCACTCCAGCCGGATGATCCCCCGCTTCAGGGCGAGCATCACCGCGTCCGTGCGGTCCTGCGCCTCGAGCTTCGCGAGGATGTTGTTCACGTGGGCCTTGACCGTCCCCTCGGCGATCGAGAGCCTCGTCTCCGATCTCGCGGTTGCTGCGCCCTTTCGCGATCAGCTCGAGGACCTCGAGCTCCCTGCCCGTCAGCTCGCGCCCCACGGGCCGCTCCGCGAGCCGGGATGCGACGTCGGTCGGAACGTGGCGGAGTCCTGCGTGGACGTTGCGGATCGCGGCGAGGATCTCCTCGCGGAAAGCGTCCTTGAAGAGGTAGGCGCGGGCCCCGGCCTGCAGCGCGCGGTGGATGTCCTCGTTCCCGTCGAAGGTCGTGAGGACCACGATCCGCGCGGCCTCGTCGAACCTGCGGATCGCGTGGATCGCGTCGAGGCCGTCCATCCGCGGCATCCGCAGGTCCATGAGCACGATGTCGGGACGGAGCTCCTTGTAGGCGGCGATCGCCTCCCGCCCGTCCCCGGCCTCGGCGACGACCTCGAGGTCCCCCGCCGCCTCGAGGACCGCCCTCAGCCCTCCCCGCACGACCGGGTGGTCGTCGGCGATCAGGATCCGTATCTTCCTTCCCTCGCTCATCGTCCGTTCCCCTGCAGCTTCTCCCCGTCGGCCGGTGGCCGGTCGCCGGGCTTCCAGCGCGCGATGATCCGCGTCCCGCGGCCCGGCCCGCTTTCGACGTCGAGCGTCCCGCCGATCTGCGCCATCCGCTCGCGCATCCCAAGGATACCGAAGCCTCCGGAATCGGTCGACGGCCGCGCGGCGCCGGGGGTGAAGCCCCGGCCGTCGTCGGCGACGGTCAGCGCGAGGCCGCGCCCGCGGTAGTCCAGCTCGACTTTCAGCGACCGGCAGCCGGCGTGCTTGATCGCGTTGGTGAGCGCCTCCTGGCCGACGCGGAAGAGCTGGTCCTCCACGGCCTGGGGAACCGGATGGCGCGCTCCGTGCACCTTCACCTCGGCGTGCAGGCCGGTGCCCGACACGAGCTGCGCCGCGACGGAACGGAGCGACGCGGCGAGGTCGCCCGTCTCCAGCAGGTGGGGTCTCAGGTCCCGGACCGTCCGGCGGGCGTCCGCGAGGCTGCTCCGGACCTGGAGCCGTGCCCGGTCGAGACTCTCGCGGGCCTGCTCCGGGGATCCGTCCATGTGCGCCGACACCGCCTCGAGTGCATCGAAACGCCCGCGAAGCCCTGCGCGATGGTGTCGTGCAGCTCGCGCGCGATGCGGCTCC
Source organism: uncultured Acidobacteriota bacterium (assembly GCA_963747925.1). Lineage (GTDB taxonomy): Bacteria > Acidobacteriota > Polarisedimenticolia > QHYA01 > CAVVHA01 > CAVVHA01. The sequence continues at coordinate 302,142 of CAVVHA010000007.1, read as the reverse complement.
GCTCGGCGAGGATCGCGGCGTAGCGGGCCTCGAGCTGGCGGGTGCGGAGGCGATAGACGCCGTAGGCGGCCGCGGCGGCCAGCGCGGCGCAGGCCGCGTAGAACCAGGCCGTCTGGTAGAAGAACGGGCGGATGGTGAACTCGAGGGATGCCCCCGATTCGTTCCAGACGCCGTCGTTGTTCGCGGCCGAGACGCGGAACCTGTACGAGCCGGGAGGGAGATGGGTGAAGTAGGCCGTGCGCCGCCCGCCGGCCTCCATCCAGGCCGGATCGACGCCCTCGAGCCGGTAGCGGAACCGGACCCGGTCGGGAGCGGTGAAGCTGAGCCCGGTGTAGTGGATCTCCACGCTCCTCGTCCCGGCCGGGAGGACCTGACCGCCCGCGGGCGAAGCGTGCGTCCCGTCGTGGACCAGCTCCTCGATGACGACGGGGGGCGGCACGCGGTTCTCGGGCACGGCGCTCGGATCGACGACCGCCACGCCGCGGCTCGTGGGGAACAGAAGCCGGCCGTCGCGGGTCCTCCAGCCGGCCGGCTGGGTTCCCCCCCGCAGTCGGTCGTGCTCATCCCGTCCCTCTTGCCGTAGACGACGGCCTGCACGGTGCGCGCTCGCCCTTCGATGACCGCGTCAAGGAGCCGGCGGTTCACGCGGAAGATCCCCTTGGGGCTCGAGAACCACAGGTTGCCGCGGTCGTCGGGAAGAATCCGGGGGATCGTGTTCGACGGCAGGCCGTCGGCCTCCGTGAGAGAGGCGAGCTTCCCTTCCTTGATCCGCGAGAGCCCACCGCCGAACGTCCCGATCCAGAGAGCGCCCTCCTCGTCCTCGTGAATCGCGATGACGCTGTCGCCGGCCAGGCCGTCCGCGCTGGTGAAGTTCCTCCACGAGCCCTGCCGCAGGCGGCTCAGCCCTCCCGTGGTCGCGACCCACAGGTCGCCCGCCGCATCCTCGTGAATGAACCGGACCCAGTTCGAGCCGAGCCCCTCCTTCGCCGTCCAGGAGCGGAACTGGCCCGCTTCGTAAACGTTCAGGCCGCCTGCGAGGGTCCCGATCCAGAGCCTCCCCTCGCGATCGGCGTACAGGGAGCGCACGTTGTTGCTCGACAGCCCGTCCTTGACGGTGAAGTTCACGAACCGGTCCCCCTCGAGGCGGGCCAGCCCGCCCGTGGTGCCGGCCCAGAGGTTCCCGTCGCGGTCCTCGGCCAGGGACAGGACCCCGGGGCCTCCCAGGCCGTCCCCCGCCGAGAACTGCGTCGCCCGGCCCCCCCGCAGGCGGTAGAGAAACGACTCGGTCCCGATCCAGATGTCGCCGTGGCGGTCCTCGAGGACCGCCCAGCTGCGCGGGTCGGTGATCCCCGCGCGATCGTCGAGCATCGAAAAGAGACGGGGCCTGATCCGGAGGATCCCCGCGCTCGTGCCGACCCAGACGTTTCCTTCGCGGTCCTCGAAGAGGGCGTTGACCGGCGCGCGCGGGAGCTGCTCGCTGTCGCCGAGCGCGGTCATGACGCCCCGGTGCACGACCCTCAGTCCGCTCTCCGACATGCCGAGCCAGAGCTCGCCGCTGCGCGTTTCGAGCAGCCTTCCGACACGGTCCCCGGGGGAAACCGGCCCGGGATCGAGCACCTCGGGCTCGTCCCCGCGCATGTGGGCGATCCGCCGCCCGGAATCGAGGGTGGTCCAGACGGAGCCGTCGGGGCCAGGCCACGGGCGGAGCGGCTCCGGGAGGCGGTCCAGCAGGGGATGACCTGTCTTCCCGTGCGGCACGAAGGTTCCCTCGCGCCACCGGCCCACCATGCCATCCGCCCCGCAGACCCAGAGCCAGCCCGCGGCGTCCTCCCACAGGGGCGAAGCGCGCATGAGCGGCAACCCCCGGTCCGGGCCGATGAGGTGGAACCTCGCGCCGTCCCACAGGTGGAGCCCGGCGTTCGTGCCGAGCCAGACCCTCCCGCCGCTGCCCTGGACGAAATTGAACACGTAGTCGAACGCGATGCCGTCGGCCTTTCCGAGGGTGGTGAACCGGCCGTCGTGCAGCCTCGTCACGTTGCCGCCCATCGTGGGGATCCAGAGGACGCCTTCGCGATCGACGAAGATCGGCGCGCACTGCTCGCTGCGGAGCGCCGGCGTGTTCCCGGGCTCGAAAACGCGGAACCGGACGCCGTCGAAGCGGGCGAGGCCGGCGTTGGTCGCGACCCAGAGGTAGCCGTCCGGTGTCTGGGAGATCCCGACCACGAGGTCGCTCGGAAGGCCCTGGTCTGTGCGCCAGGACTCGACCAGGTACCCCGCGCCGGAAGGGCCGCCCGGCGGGGCCTGGGGGCCGGCGAACAGGCCGCGGACCCCGAGGGAGAGAGTGAGCGCCACCAAGCCCGCGGTCATGTTCCGAGTCGTGCCTGCCAAAGGTCCTCTTCGCAAACGCGATAAGTGTACGCGAGAGGGTCGGGTCGCACGATGGCCTGAAAGCACCATCGCCCGAGTCGCCGGCCGGGATCCAGGCGACGCCGACGCCCATCGCGCTCGGAAGCCCCTGGTCCGTGTACGCGGCTCCGACCTGGCATGCGGGGCCGGAAAGCGGCTCTGCGCCTGACCGGGCGGTTCCGGGAACCAGGCGGGAGCGGGTCATAGGCCGAAAGTTATAGCCGGTCGCCCAACTTCCTTCCGATGTCGAAAGTCCCGGGGTCGCGTAACTTCCCCGTGCGAATGGCACCTGGATACGCCGTGGAAAGGAGAACCACCTTGAGTTCAAACACCCATGCCGCGACCGCAAGACCCTTCACGCCCGCAACGAGGTTCCTTATCGCCCTGCTGGCCCTGCTCCTCGCCGGAGCGGGGGCCGCGCTCGCCCAGAGCGCCGGAAGCCTCGATACCGCGTTCGACCCGGGGGCCGGAGCGAACAACGTCGTCAACGTCGTGCGCCAGCAGCCCTCGGACGGGAAGATCCTCGTCGGCGGCGTCTTCACGACGATGGGCGGCCAGCCCCGGGCCGGGGTCGCCCGGCTCGATGCCACCGGGGCTCTCGACGCCTCCTTCGTGCCCGGCGTCGGCGGGTACGTCAACACCTACTCCTTCATCTCGGGCGGCAGGATCGCCGTCGGGGGGATCAACCTGACGGACACGGGGACGAGCGCGCTCCTGGGAGACATGGCGATCCTGAACACCGACGGGAGCCGCGACACCTCGTTCAGCAATCTTCCCGTGGGGATGAGCGGTTTCAACGCCATCATCGAGCGGACCGACGGGAAATTCCTGGTGGGCGGCGCGTTTACCGGCAGCCTCTTCTACCCGGACGGCCTCGCGCTGCTCAACGCCGACGGCTCGGTGGTCAGCGGCTTCCCGGCCGCCCATATTGGCGGCGGCGGCGTCAACACGGTCATCGTCCAGCCGGACGGCAAGCTCCTGATTTCTGGAAATCTTCGAGAGCGTGGACAGCGTGCGCGCGGGTGCGGATCGCACGGCTCAACAGCGACGGCAGTCTCGACGCCAGCTTCGATCCGGGGACCAGCGCCTCGGCCGGTTCGCTCACGACCCCCTACATCCAGACGATCGTCCGCCAGGGGGACGGGAAGATCCTCGTCGGTGGCCAGTTCAGCAAGCTTCAACGGCGTCAACGCCGGCGGGATCATCCGCCTGAACGCCAACGGGTCCGTGGATACGTCCTTCCACTCGGCGGTCGGCACTACCTGGACGCCCCTGCCCGGCATCACGGTCCTGGGGCCGGTCTGGTCGATCGCCCTGCAGGATGACGGGAAGATCCTGATCGCCGGCAGCTTCAACACGTACAACGGGACGAACCGGGGGAACATCGCGCGTCTCAACGCCGACGGGACCCTCGACACCTCGTTCGATCCCGGCGCCGGCGCGGACAGCGCGATCAATTCCCTCGATGACCTTCCAGTCGGACGGGAAGCTCCTCCTTGGCGGCTACTTCGGAAAGTACAACAACACGACCCGCAACAAGCTCGCCCGGGTGTTCGCGGGCGCCTCGTCGGGAGGTGGCGGGTCCCTGAAGCTCCTCGCGCCCAACGGCGGCGAGTCCCTGGCCACGGGCTCGACCTCCACGATCCAGTGGGAGGCGCCGGCGGCGGCGGTGACGTTCGATCTGCAGTACTCGATCGACAACGGGACGACCTGGAAGCCGGTCGCCACGGGCGTGACCGGCACCTCCTACGATTGGGACGTCCCGCTCATGCCGGGGAACAAGACGAAGGCGAAGGTCAGGATCACGGCCTACAACGGGTCCCACTCCAAGACGGGGACGGACGTTTCGGACGGCCCCTTCACGATCGAAGTCGTGCACCTGGGCGCGCCGGACGGCGGGGAAACGTGGCACTCCGGGAGCACGGCCACGATCACGTGGGAGACGAACGCGACGGTTCGGCCCGTGGCCTCGGTGAAGGTGCAGTACACGAGGGACGGCGGCACCACCTGGAAGGTGGCCGGCACGACCTCGGGAAACCCGGGAACCCTCGACTGGACGGTTCCCGCCGTGCCCGCGGCGAAGACGCGCTGCAAGGTGAAGGTGATCCTGCTCGATTCGGCGGGCCTGTCGGTCGGCAAGGACCTCGGCGACGATTGGTTCACGATCGCGCCCTGATCGGTTACGGGGGGGCGGGGGCGGGGAAGAGGGAAGGGTCCGGCGCGGTCGTTCCGGGCTGAATGCCGGGCGGCCGCGCCGCGCGTTTCGTGGCGCCGCCAGCCGGCCTACACGCCCGGGCGGATCAGCTTCCGGAAGTAGACGAGCGTGTCGTCCCGCTCGTAGTCGCACGCGGCGAACAGCCCCTGGGAGCCCAGGTTGTCCCCCTCGACGAGGGCGGCGACGATCGGCACCCCCTGCCCGAACAGCCAGTCCTCGCAGGCTTCCACGAGCGCCTTCGCGATCCCCGATCGCCTGGCGGAGGGGCGCACCGCGAGACGGTTGATCCAGCCCTTGCGCCCCTCGTGGTTCGCGACGACGGCCCCGAGAAGAAGGCCCCGGGGGTCCCGCACCGCGAAGAAGCGGCAGAACGGCAGCCCCATCTGCGTCGCGATCGCCTCGCGGGAATCGCGCCCGGCGGACTTGAAGGGCAGGCCGGCCTCCTTCCAGAGGGAGACCAGTTCATCGTAGCTGTCGGGGCCGAGCGTCTCGATCGGTGGCGATGACATGCGGGAAATGTGGCCCAGGAAGGGATCACAGGTCAACAGGTCCCGCGGCCCATCGATGCGCGGCCCGGCATCGAGCTCGCCTCGAGAGGTTCCCGGGCCCGCTCCGCCCGCACATTCCGCCCATCGCGCGCTCGGCGCTCGCCCTCCATGCTATAAATGCCGCTCACCATGGCCGTCTGTCCGCTCTGCCGCTCCCGCAAGGGGAAGCGGGCCTGCCCGGCCCTCCGGTCCGGCATCTGCCCCGCGTGCTGCGGGGAGAAGCGGGTGGTCGAGATCGCCTGCCCGCCCGACTGCGCCTAGCTGGAAAGGGGGGCGCAGAACGAGGTCCGCCGGGAAGCCTCCGGCTACCTGCAGCGCCAGGACCCGAAGAAAGCGGTCCGGTGGGTGCGGACGATGGAGGCGCTCGGTTTCCTCATGGAGGGGATCGAGAGGATCGTCGCCGCGGCCCCCCGCGCCGTCGACGACGGCGACCTCGCGGCGGCGCTCGCGGCGGCGCGCACGACCTTCGAGTCGGAGGCGAAGGGGGTCATCTACGAGCAGTACCCGACCTCGCCGACCGCCGAGGCCCTGACGCGCGAGCTGGTCGGCGGCATCCGCTCCATGCGCAAGGCGATGGACGAGCACCGGGCCCGCGCAGGGGAAGGCGGCCAGGGGGCTGCCCGAATGGGGCCCCGCGGAGGCGGCGCACTGCCTCGACGTGCTGGCCGAGCGCTGCGAGTACCACCTCGGGCGGAAGGCCGAAACGGGCTCGCTGGTCGAGCACCTCCGGCGGATCTACCCCGCGCCCGGGCGCGAGCCCGGGGGGCCCGAGCCGTCCCGGATCATCCTGACCTGACCCGGGGTGGCACCGCCCCCGGCGGTTTGGTACCCTCCCTGCGTGAAGGCGGTCTTCCCATGAACCGCAAGCCTGCCGTCGCCGGAACGTTCTACCCCGCCAATCCAGAGACCCTTCGCCGGGAGGTGCTGGCCTGCCTCGGCGCGGAGCGCGGGGACGAGGAAGCGGTGGCCCTGCTGGCGCCGCACGCGGGGTACATCTACTCGGGCGAATGCGCGGGACGGACCTACGCGCAGGTCCGCGTGCCCGGGCTCGTCGTGGCGCTCGGCCCGAACCACACCGGGTTCGGACGGCCGCTCGCGATCATGGAAGAGGGGACCTGGGAGACGCCCCTCGGGCCGGTCCCCCTCGACGGCCCCCTGGCGCGCCGCCTGCGCGAGCTGGACCCGGCGATCGAGGCCGACCCGATCGCCCACGCGCGGGAGCACTCGCTCGAGGTCCAGCTGCCGTTCCTGCTCGCGCTCCGGCCCGACGTGAGGGTCGTGCCGATCTGCGTCGGCACGGACCGGCTGTCCGAGCTGCTCGCGCTCGGCGACGCCGTCGCGGAGGCGGTGCGCGGCGCGGGAGAGAGGGTGCTCATCGTCGTCTCGAGCGACATGTCGCACTACATCCCCTTCGACCTGGCGCGCGCGCTGGACGCGAAGGCGATCGCGAAGCTCGAGGCGCTCGACGCCGAGGGGCTTCACCGGACGATCGAGCGCGAGGGGATCACCATGTGCGGCTACTGCCCGGCGGTCGCGGGGCTGCGGGCCGCGCGCGCCCTCGGCGCCGGCTCGGGGCGCCTCGTGGCCTACACCTCCTCCGGCGACCGCACCGGCGACTACGCGAGCGTCGTCGCCTACGCGGGGCTGACCTTCCATTGATGCGGCGCCCGGAGCGCGCCGTGCCTGCTGCGCCTGCGCGCGCGGCGAGGCGCCGCCGATCGAACAGCGGGGCGGCGCGCCCGGCCGCGCTCCTCCCTCGCCGCCATGCTGCTGTTCGCCGCCGCTCCTCCCCGCGGCGGCGCTCGCGGCCGCGGAGGCAGAGACCGGGCTCCTCCGATGCGGCGGCCTCCCATGCGCCGCAATCCAGTCCCGCGGCGCCGGCCCCGGCCGCGCCGCGTGGCCTCCGGCCCGGCGCCGTCCGGGCCGGCCCTGCGCGCGGCGGGCGGGCTCGCGATCCCCGCGGATTGCTCCATCTCCTTCGGCAGCATCGGCCCGGAAACGCCCGCGCCCGCCGCCGGCGCGCAGGTTCCCGGGGAGAAGCCGGCGGAGGGCGAGGGCGAGCCGGGGCAGGGAGGGCCGGGCCCGATCCGCCTGTCGGACTACGTGGACATCCGGTGCGGCGATTTCCGGATCCAGGCCGACACCGTCGTCTACGACCCGCGGACGAAGCAGGGGCGGGCGGAAGGATCGGTCGTTCTCGACTGGAGCACCAACCGGATCAGCGGGGCGAGGCTCGAGTTCGATCTCGAGAAGCAGACGGGAACCATGGAGGAGGCGACGGGCTGGGTCGAGCCCGAGGTGATCCTGCAGGCCCGCGCGATCACGCGGCTCGACGAGGAGAACGTCCTGCTCGAGGACGGCACGTTCACTTCCTGCACGCAGCCGGTCCCGTACTGGTCGTTCCGGATCAGCCGCGGCCTGTTCCACCTCGATCACTACGCGCACCTGCGCCACGTGCGGATGAACGTCGGGAAGGTGCCGGTCTTCTACCTGCCGTGGATGCTCTGGCCGATCAAGGGGGACCGGGCGACCGGCTTCCTCTTCCCCGAATGGGGCGTTTCGCACAAGTACGGCTGGTTCCTGGGCCTCCCGTTCTTCTGGCCCTTCGCGGACAACGCGGACGTGACGGTCTTCGGCTACTGGTTCAGCCGCGCCGGCCCGGCGGGGGGGCTCGAGGCGAACTGGCTTCCGACCGAGCGCGGCGCCATCAAGCTGACCGGCTTCTACCTGCGCGACACCGATCGCCAGACGGACCGCTGGACGTCCCGGCTCCAGTTCCGCCAGCCGTTCCAGAAGGGCTGGCGGCTCTCCGGGGATCTCAACGCGGTGAGCGATTTCCTCTACCGCCAGGATTTCGGCCGGACTCTCTCCACCGCGTCCGACACCGTGGTGCTTTCGCGGGTGAACCTCGTCCGCGACGGCGACTACAACTCGCTGAACGTCCGCCTTCAGCGGCGCCAGCAGTTCTTCCCGTCCTTCCTGAACGTGCCGCTCGTGGACCAGGGGGTGCTCCAGGAGCCGGTGCTGCGGGCCGAGCTGATCCAGCAGACCCTGCCCGGGGTCGAGCTGCGGGGGCGCCCCCGCCCCATCGGCCGCTCGCCGCTCTATTTCTCGCTCGAATCGTCGGCCGACTGGTTCCTCTGCGACGAGAAGGTGTACACGCCCGGCCTGCCGGCGTCGTGCAGCGGCGCGTCCTGGGGGCGCTTCGACATCGAGCCGCAGCTCGCGCTGCCGCTGCAGCCCGCTGCCCTGGCTCTCGCTCGAAGGGCGCGCCTCGGCGCGCGAGACCTGGTACGGCGCGTCGCGCGATGAGCTGACCGGCGCCGTGGACGACGGGCGAAGCCTCAACCGCGGCTACTACACGCTCGCGGCGGAGGCGATCGGCCCCCGGTTCTACAGGGTCTATGCCTCGGACTCCGCCTACTCGCCCTCGTACAAGCACGTCATCGAGCCGAAGCTCGTCTACCAGTACATCCCGCGGATCACCGACCAGCTTCTCGTCCCGATCATGGACGAGCGCGACCCGGCGGTCGGCGACCTCAACCTGGTCACCTTCTCGATCGTGAACCGCGTCTTCGCGAAGCGCCCGCCGAAGCTCGAGCTCGCCCAGCCCGTCAAGACGCCGGAGGGCTGGCAGAGCGGCGGCTCCCTGCCGTGGTCGTCGTTCCCGGCCCCCGTGACGACCCCTCCGCCCGCCGCGCCCGTCCCCGCGGCCCCGGAGCCCGCGCCCGCGCCCGAGGAGCCCGGCGCGGAGGCCGATGGCGGCGCGGGCCTGTCGCCGGTCGGCGGCGCCGGGTCCGAACCTCTGCTCCCGGCCGGATCTCCCTCCCTCGCCTCCAGCTCCTCCGGGCCGCCCGCGGGACAGTCTCCCGCTTCCCCGTCGCCTGCGCCTCCGGAGAGCTCGCCAAGCCGGCCGCCGGCCACGGCCCCCCCGGGCGCCCCCGCGGCGGCGGCTTCCGCGGCGCTGTCCGCCATGGAGGCCAACCCCGTCGAGATCTTCAGCGTCGAGCTGGGGCAGTCGTACTCGTTCGGGATCCCGCTCACGACGATCTTCGAGCAGACGATCGTCTGCGCCGACGGCTCGGCGCCTCCCTGCGCGGGGGGAGGGCAGACCCGCCCGGGCATCGCCGTCGAAGGGACGCGGGCCTACAGCCCGGTCCAGCTCACGGCGCACTTCAACCCCGCGATGACGTTCAGCGTGGACCTGCGGACCGATTACGACCTCGCGAACAGCTCCCTCGTGGCGACGGCGCTGTCGGGCTGGTACCGCTGGGCGAGCGGCTACGCGAACGCCTCCTGGTCCCGCCAGACATTCCCCGGGTCCCTCGTCGACCCCCTCGCCCAGCTGCGCGCCGGGGCCGGGGGGTACTTCTTCAACAGGAAACTGACGCTGGACGCGGAAGTGGGCTACGATTTCCGCCGCTCGGCCTCGCTCGACCGGCGGGCGAGGGTCGGCTACTACACTCAGTGCTGCGGGTTCATGGCGGAGTACCTCGAGCGCAACTTCGAGACGGACCTGCGGCGGGAGATTCGATTCGTGATCGATCTGAAGGGGATCGGGCGCTTCCTCGACCCGAACATGAGCCTGTCGCGATGATCCGCCCCCTGGTCACGGGGGCCGAGGGACTGCTCGGCCGCGCCCTGGTCGAGCGCCTGGAGGAGGCGCACCCGGACACGGTGAGCGCCACGCGCTCGTTCCTGGACATCACCGACTACTTCGGCCTGTGCGCCGAGCTGGAGCGCCTGCAGCCGAACGTCGTCATCAACACGGCGGCCTTCTCCGACGTGGACGGGTGCGAGCTGGACCCGGAGCGGGCGTTTCGCGTGAACCGCATGGGTCCCTGGCATCTCGCGAAGGCGTGCCGCGCGCTCGGGGCGCGGTTCATCCACGTTTCGACCGACTACGTCTTCGACGGGACGAAGCCGGCGCCCTACGACGAAACGGACGACGCCGCCCCGATCCAGGTCTACGGCGCCAGCAAGCGCGACGGGGAGATCGCGGTCCTCTCCGAGTACCCCGCGGCCCTCGTCGTGCGCACCTCGTTCCTGTTCGGGCCCGGGCGGCCCACGTTCGTGGACCGCGCCGTCGAGCGCGCGAGGCGGGGGGAGAAGGTCCGCGCGGTGCTGGACTGGGTCAGCTCGCCGACCTACACGGTCGATCTCGCGGAGATCCTCGAGCGCCTGATGGAGCTCGACGTCGCCGGGATCCTGCACGTCTCGAACGCGGGAGCCTGCTCGAAGTTCGAGTTCGCGCGCGCGGCCTGCCGCCTCGCGGAGATCGCCGACGCGCCCGTGCAGCCGATCCGCCTCGTCGATCTTCCGATGCCGGCGAAGCGTCCCGAGCGCACGCCGTTCGAGCTGGGGCGCCTGACGCGCCCTGCTCGGCGCGCCGCCGAGGCCCTGGGAGGATGCGCTGGGCGAGTACCTGCGCGGGAGCGGGGAGGAATCGTGAGGGCGAGGGTCTGCCGGAGGGCCCCCCGATGGCGCCCGGTCGCGTCGGCGCGGTTCCGCGCGGGCGGGGATGGGATCACCGTGAGCGGACTTCTTCGATGAGAGTCTTCGTGACCGGAGGGACCGGGTTCTTCGGCGGCAGGCTGGTCGCCCGCCTGCACGCGGCCGGGTTCGAGGTGGTCGCGCTCGCGCGCCGCCCCGAGGAAGCCGCGCAGGCCATGCCCGCCGGCGTCAGGGTGGTCCCCGGGGACGTCACCGACCCGGGCTCGCTCGAGCGGGGCATGGACGGGTGCCAGGCGGTCTTCCACGCGGCGGCGCTCGTCAAGCGCTGGGCGCGCGATCCGCGCGAGTTCGACCGGGTCAACATCGAGGGGCTCGGCAACGTCCTGCGCGCGGCGGCGGCGGCGCGGGTCCGCAAGATCCTCTACACCTCCTCGTTCATCGCGCTCGGGCCGACCGACGGGGGCATCGCCGACGAGGACCACGACCCGCGCCCGCGGGACTTCCACAACGACTACGAGCGGACGAAGTGGGCGGCCGACCGCTTCGCGCGCGTGAAGATGCGCGAGGGGGAGCCGCTGGTCATCCTCTACCCCGGCGTCATCTACGGCGTCGGCAGGCTCACCGACGGGAACATCGTCGGGCAGGCGGTCCGCCAGGCGATCGAGAAGAAGCTGCCCGGGACGATCGGGCCGGGCGACCGGCGGCAGTCGTTCACCTGGGTGGAGGACGTCGCCGAGGGGCACCTGTCCGCCTTCTACCGGGCGGACTTCGGGTCGCGCTACATCCTGGGCGGGGAGAACCGGACCGTGCGCGAGCTGCTCGCGCTGGTCGAGAAGGAGAGCGGCGTCGCGGCGCCCCGCCGGAAGATCCCCTACGGCGTCGCCTCGATGGTCGGGCGCCTGCAGCGCTGGCGCGCCTACGTGACCCACCGCGAGCCCGAGCTGACGGACCAGGAAGTGCAGATCTACCGGCACGAGTGGGCCTACTCGAGCGAGCGCGCGATCCGCGATCTCGGGTACGCGATCACCCCCCTCGAGGAGGGCGTGAAGCGGACGGTCGCCTGGCTGCGCTCGCTGGCCCCCGGGGAGCGAGGGCGCGTGAGGCGTAGGCAAGGAAGTCCATGGCTGGTGGGAGCGGCGCATCGATTCGTGTCCGCGCCCTTCCCCCGGCGTGGGCACTCTCGTTCTCCGGCTCGGGGTGAGCGGTTGAGAAGCGGCTTCAGCGAGGCGGCGCGCAAGGCGCTGCACATCGCCATGGGCCTGTTCGCGCTCCTGCTGGCCTGGCTGACCTGGTGGCAGGCGCTCGCCTTCGCCCTCGTGGCCTTCCTCCACAACTACTTTCTTCTGCCGCTCTACGGCCGCCGGAAGGTCTTCCGGGGCGAGGCCAACGAGAAGGGGCGCGACGTCGGGATCCTCCTGTACCCCGCTTCGGTCGCCGTCCTGATCGTCGTCTTCCACTCCCGCCTCGAGATCGCCGCGGCCGCGTGGGGGCTTCTCGCCTTCGGCGACGGCTTCGCGACCGTGGTCGGCAGGGCGGTCGGCGGTCCGCGGCTTCCCTGGAACAGGGCGAAGTCCTGGAGCGGCTGGCTCGCGTTCCTCGTCTTCGGTTTCCTCGCGGCGCGCTTCCTGTACGTCCACACCGTCATCGGCCGGGCGCTCCTCTCCGGCCTGACCTGGACCCCGGGCGGCTTCGAGGTCCACCTCGAAGCGCCCGCGGCCTCGTCCGCCCCGTTCTGGTGGCCCCAGGTCGACACGCTCTGGGCCGTGGACGGCTCCGCGGCGGGGAACCTGCTCCATCTCGCGGGCGGCGCCCTCCGCCTGGCGCTCGGGAACGGCTGGGGAACGGGGCTCCTCCTGATCGTCGGCGCGACCGCGCTGCTGGCCGCGACGCTCGAGAGCCTCCCGCTCGGGCTGGACGACAACATCCTCGTCCCGCTCGCCTCGGGCGGGTTCCTCTTCTGCCTCACCCTCTTCGACGCCTCCTCCTGGAGCGCCCACCGGGACTGGGTGGTCTCGAACCTGCCGTGGGCGGTCGGGATCAACGTGGTCCTGGCCGCGGCGGCCTACGCCGCGCGCTCGGTCAGCTGGTCGGGGGTCGTCGGCGGGATCCTGATGGGCGGGACCCTGTACGCCTGCGGAGGCTGGCGCTCGTTCATGATGCTGGTCGTCTTCTTCGTGCTGGGGACGGCGACGACGAAGATGGGGTACGCGAGGAAGGCGGCCCTCGGGATCGCCCAGGAGAAGGGGGGGCGGCGCGGGGCGAAGAACGCCGTCGCGAACTGCGGCATGGGAGCGCTCCTTGCCTTCGTCGCCGCGACCACCCCCTTCGGCGGGCTGGCGACCCTCGCGCTCGTCGCGGCCTTCGCGACGGCGGCCTGCGACACGGTCAGCAGCGAGATCGGCCAGGCCTACGGCAGGACGACGTACCTCGTGACGAATTTCCGCCGCGTGCCGCCCGGCACCGACGGCGCCGTCTCGCTCGAGGGGACCCTCGCCGGCATCGCGGGGGCCGCGGTGCTCGCCGCGGCGGCCCTGGCGCTCGGGCTCGTGACCTTCGCGGGAGCGCTGCTCGTGGTCGCGGCCGCCTTCTTCGGGGCGACGCTCGAATCCTACATGGGCGCGATCTGGGAGCGCTCGAAGCTGATCGACAACGAGGCGATCAACTTCGCGAACACGCTCGCCGGCGCCCTGTTCGCGATCGCCGTCGCGGCGCTGCTCCCCTCGATCCCGTTCCTCGCCCGCGGCTGAGGCTCAGGGTTTCGCGGCGATCAGGCCCAGCGCGCACATGAGCGCGAAGACAGCGGCGACGCCGACCTCGCGCATGCCGATGGCGCGAAGGCCCGCCGGAGGGAGAAGCAATCCCCACGCGGAGCGGAGGACGAGCAGGGCGAAGGCCGCGAAGCCCGCGAGGGGCACCCAGCCCGCCAGCCAGAGGGCTCCGAGCAGGAGGCCGAGGACCAGGTGGACCGCGCCGCAGGAGGCGATCGAGAGGAGACGGCCGGCCTGCAGGTTGCGGAAGGAGCGCACGAAGGAGAGGGTCGAGAGGGCGTAGGCGAGCGAGAGCGCGAAGGCGCCGGCCGCGCGCGCGCCGGGAGGGGTTCCCCCCGCGGCGACGAGGAGCGGGGCCGAGGCGGCGAGCCCGGCCATCCCGATCAGCTCGCCCCAGAGCGTGCGGTCCTTCCCCGCGAGCGCGAGCCCGGAGTGCGCGAGCGCCAGAGCGCCGGCGAGGAGGGCCATGAGCACGGTCGCGGCGCGCGCCTCCGGCGGCGCCAGCAGCACGGCGAGCGCGAAGCAGGCGGCGCTGGCGGTCATGTAGAGGCCGGTCCAGACGAAGCGGCGCACGACGATCTCGCGCGGGGCGCTCTTCCCCGCAGCCAGGCGGACCGCGACCGGGATCGCGGCGTAGCGGGCGAAGAAGCCGAGGACGACGGCGGGCCAGACCAGGAGCGGAGCGGCGGCGAGCGCGCCGCCCGCGGCCGTCCCGAGGACGAGCGGGATGAACAGCAGCGCCCACCCGCCGTGCTCGTGCGGCGGCGGGGGCGGCTTGAGGGCCGAGGCGAGGCTCACCCCGTCATCGTACACGGAGGAAGCCGGCGTGGTGTGCCGGCCGGCGCCCGGCCTCCCCGCGCGGGCGTGCAGCCGGCGCTCGGTCACGCTCGGGCGCGCGACCTCGCTCCCGGCCGATGGACAGGCCGGCGGGGGAAGTCCCGCCCCGGTTCCCGGGAGTGTCCTTCGCGCCGCCGCCTTGAATCCGCCGCCGCGACTCCTTATGCTCTACGCCGTTCGCGCGGTCGATCGCGCGCAGAACGGAGGACCGTTGAGCGAAGCAGCCACGCACCCCGCGAGTCCCGCGACGGGAACCTTTCTCGACCGCGTGAAACTGTACGTGGACTTCACCCGTCCCTTCACGCTGCTTCCTCCCACCCTGGGCGTGATCTCGGGGGCGGTGACGGCCTTCGGCTCGGCCAGCAACCCCGACCCCGCGCGCGCCGTCACCCTTCCGGTCGTCCTGACCGTCGCCCTCGGCTCGGCCTGCGCGGCGCTCCTCAACGCGGCGTCGAACTGCATCAACCAGTACTACGACATCGAGAACGACCGGAAGAACAAGCCGAAGCGGCCGCTCGTGACCGGCGCGATCTCGATGCGCGCGGGCTGGTGGTACTCGATCGTCCTCTACATCCTGGCGGTCGCCCCGACCTGGCTGGTCGTGACCTACCCGCGCAGCGGTTTCTCGGAGAAGCTGTTCGCGCCGCTGTCCGCGCACCAGTGCGTGGCGATCTACATCCTCGGAATGCTGGCGACCTTCATCTACTCGGCGCCGGCCTGGGGCCGGACGAAGGCGCACCCGATCGGCGCCAACCTGACGATCGCGATCCCCCGCGGGTGCCTCCTCAAGGTCGCGGGCTGGTCCATGGTCGCGTCGGTCTACCACCTCGAGCCCTGGTTCATCGGCTCGATCTTCGGGTTGTTCCTGCTGGGCGCCGCCTCCACGAAGGACTTCTCGGACATGGAAGGGGACCGGATCGCGCGCTGCTACACCCTCCCGATCAAGTACGGCGTGCGCAAGGCGGCCTACATGATCGCCCCGGCCTTCGTGATCCCGTGGCTGCTGATCCCGCTCGGGGCGCTCGTCCGCAATCCGTGGGACCCCAGCCACCACATCCTGACCGGCCACCCCGTCCTGCTCTCGATCCTCGGGTTCGGTCTCGCGCTGTGGGGCGTCTACACGGTCTACCTGCTGGTCCGCAACCCGGATGATCTCGCGAGGGTCGAGAACCACCCGTCCTGGACCCACATGTACCTCATGATGATGGCGGCCCAGATCGGCTTCGCCGTCGCCTACCTCGTCCCGCACGCCACCTAGGGCCCCCCCGGGTTTCTTTGCGAGCCTGGGGACCTTTCGGGGTTATAACCTCCTGAAAGGGGGGTCAGGCGTGTCGAGCGCGGCGGTTCTGTTCCAGCACCACCACCTCTCCGTCTTCCGGTACCTCAGGCGGATGACGGGAAGCACCGAGCAGGCAGAGGACCTGACGCAGGAGGTCTTCCTCCGGGCGGTCCGCGCCCTGCCTTCCGATCCAGAGCTGCGGGAGAGGGCGTGGCTGTTTCGCACCGCGCGCAACCTCCTTCTGAACCAGAGGCGCGACGACGCGCGCAAGCCCTTCCCGGGCGACCTGCGCGAGGCTCCCCCCCAGCCGCCCGCAGGGGCCGGGGCGATGGAGCTCGATCAGGCGCTCGCCGGGATCGACGGGGCGGACCGCGAGGTCTTCCTGATGCGCGAGCTCGGAGGGCTCGGCTACGAGGAGATCTCCGGGATCTGCGGGCTCACGCCCGCCGCTGTCCGATCGAGGATCTACAGGGCGCGGATCGCCCTCCGCGCAGCCCTCTCCGAAGACATCCGCCGCCAGCCGCGGCGACCCTCCACGGAGGCCAGGTCATGACCATGGATTACATCGAGATACTTTCCTCGTTCCTGGACGGCGAGGAGGTCGATCCGAAGCAGCTCGCCGAGGCGCTCGCCGCGCCGGGCTCCAGAGAGGCGCTGAGGGATTTCGCCCTCATCCGCGCCGACCTCGTCGCCGACGAGAGCCGTCCCGGCCCGGCGTTCTACAGGACGATGGGCGGCCTGCTCGAGGCTCCGCGCGCGCCGCCGTCCCTGGTGGGCCTCGATCGTGCCCGTGCCGGCTCCCGTGCTTGCCGCAGCGGCCATTCTGGTCGTCGCGCTGGGTGTGTGGACCTGGCGGTCGGCTGGTGGGCCGCCGCAGCGCTCGACCGACCTGCCGCCGGCGCCGGACCGGATCGTCGTCCTCGAGCCGGGTGTCGACTGGCAGTCCAGCCGGGGCCCTTCCCCCGGCGATGCCGGCCCCGCGGGGGCCAGATGAGCGCACGGGGCCCGGGACCTGGCGCTTCCACGGATGAGAAACGGCGGTGGGTCGCATTCCACGACCCGGCCGCGACGCGCGATGAGAAACCGATGAAACGAGGTGACAGAGCCATGAGCAGCGTCGAACAGTCCCGCAGACACATCCCCGCTTCGCAGCACCCTGTTGTGGCTGCTCGGCGCTGCGGCCGTGTGCACAGGTCTCTGCCCGGTCTCCTCCGTGCCGGCCTCTGTCTCACCAGCCGCCGCCGAGAAGCTCGCGGTGCACCTGCGAGTGCTGAGCACCCAGATCGAGAGAGACGGAACCAATGGTGACACCAGCATGACGGCCTCGGCGGACGCCGGTCTCGCCCCGGACGAGACAGCCCTGCTGTACGTCTCGATCGGAGGATTCGATCGCGACGGGAAGCTCCGGCCCGGCGATCTCTCGCAGCGATCGGTTGGACAGACGACCGGCGCCGCCGCGGAGGCAGTGAAGAAGCAGCTGCTGGACCAGGCCGCCCACGTGATCTGGGCCGAGGTCCGGGCCCTTCCTTCCCGGATGGGCAAGGTCGCGCTCGAGGTGAAGTGGGATCACTTCGCGTCGGAGCGCAGGGGCGAGCCGGTCAGGGTTTCCGGCGACACGCGCCGCATCGTCATGAACGAGGGGGAGAACCACGTCCTCGACTTCCTCGCGGCGGGCAAGGCCGAGGGGACCGCCTCCTACCAGAACGTGATCATCGACGTGAAGGCCGAGGTCCAGGAGGATCCTACCCTGTCCGGGGAATCGATCGGCTACGACCTCTGGCTCAAGCACACCGACAGGCAGGGGACCGTAACGACCCGGCGGGTGCAGACGGTCGGCCGGCAGGGCGAAAAGGTCGAGTTCCGGTTCGCGCCGATGCGCTTTCCCGTGCCGGGAGCCCTCCTGGAGGACGGCACCCCCGTGGACTCGGTCATCGATGGGCTCGGCGCCGTCAGGGGCCGCGTGCGGCCCGATGGCGGGATCAGCGTGGACGTGGGCGTCACGAGATGGGTGGGCGCTGCGGGCGCCGGGAGCCCGCGCACCGGCGGCATCGGAGGCGGAGGGCGGAAAGAGTTCTCCCTCGCTCCCGGTGAAACCGTGAGCATGGTCCTGCCGCCCCCGGAGGGGCGCTACGGCATCGGCGGGAAGATGACCGCCGGCGCTGTCGGCCCGCAGGCTGAGCCTCCGAACGCGGGTGGTCACCCGATGGTCTGGATCGACAACCGCGAGTTCTACGGCGGCCACCGGGACGAGCTGGTCCTCACGGTCCGAAGAGAACCCTGACCGGGGCCGTTATTCGTACCGCAGGGTCTGGACCGGGTCGAGGCGCGCGGCGCGCGCCGCCGGGAAGGTCCCGGCGAGGAGCGAGAGGCCGACCGAGAAGGCGAGGCAGCCGAGCGTGATCGTCAGCGTGTGATGGGCGATCAGGCCGGGGTTGTCCCCGCCCTGCGCCCGGACGACGTGCCCGATGATGAAGGACAGAAGGTGGTCGGCCCCGTAGCCGGCCGCGACGCCGAGCGCTCCGCCCGCGAGGCCGATCAGGCCCGCCTCGGCCAGGAACTGGCGGCGGATGTCGCGCCGGCGCGCCCCGACCGCCTTCATCACGCCGATCTCGCGCATCCTCTCGAAGACCGCGGTGATCAGCGTGTTCACGATGCCGAGCGTCGCGACCGCGATCGCGATGCTCCCGAGCCCGCCCAGGACCGCCTGCAGGATCAGGATCGAGCGCCGGATCCGGCTCACGATCTCCGCGCCGGAGATCGTGTCGAATCCCAGCTCCTTGATCTTCTTCTCGATCGCCTCGAGGTCGGCCCCCGGCGCGATGTAGACATCGAGACCCGGATAGCCGGAGGCGGCCTTGCCCCCCTCGAAGAGCGACCGGATCAGCTCGGTGTCGAAGGTGGCGATTCCCTTCGCGGCCGCCGTCGGGACGATGATCCCGGCGTTGCGCAGGAACAGGGCCCCCTTCCGCTCGAAGACGCCGACGATCGTGAACTCGGCCGAGCGCGTGGCGATGGAGAGGGGAAGCCCCGGCACTTCCACGGCCCCCTCGGTCCCCTCCGCCGCCGGCTCGCGCCAGCGAAGCAGGACCGGCTTGCCGATGGCCGCCGCCGCGTCCTTGAAGCCGAGCCCCTCGAGCCGGTCCTGGGCCACGAGCGCCTGCTTCGCGCCGGCGTCCGTCAGGGGCCCTCCCGCGACGATCTTGATGTAGTCCTCGTTCCAGAAGAAGTCGGTGTCGAACCCGCGCAGCGTCACCCGCTCGGGAGCGCTCTCGGCGCCGGCCCGGCCGTTCCCTCGCTGCCGCTGCCACTGGCGGCGGCGCCGTCGGTGGGGGTGGCGCCTTCCGCGCCCGCGGGGCGCGACTCCCTGCTGTCGCGCTCGGCTCCTGCGGGAGGACCTTCGCCGGCGGGCGCTGGAGCTGGATTGTGTTCAGCGACGGCAGGGGGGCAGGGATGGCGTTCGGAGGGAGGGACTTACCTTGTCCGTGGGAGACCCCTGTGTGCCCGGGCGTCGCCCGAGGCGGTGCCTCCGCGCAGACCGCTGCCGGTGCAGCGGAATCGCCGGAACCGGCCGTCACCGCCACGAGTTCGACGGGCGGGTCACCACCGGCCAGACGCGGCGCACGCCGGGGATCGCGGCGATCTCCTTCGCGACCGCGTCGTCGAGCGCCCGGCGCGCCTCCTCGCGGCTTGCTCGCTTCGCCCGGCTTTCCGGGGCGGGGCCTGCGGCCGTGGGGGCCCTGGCCCTCGCCGCGCAGCTGCTGCATCGATCCCTCGGGCATCACCGACAGCGAGGTCATGAGGCCCGACGAGAGCCACTCGTCCACGATCCGGTGGCGGATCCCCTCGGCGACGGACAGAAGCGAGAACAGCGCGGCGATCCCGATCGCGATGCCCGAGACGGTCAGCGCCGTGCGCAGCGGCGTGTCGAGCAGCGAGCGCGCCGCGCGCCGGATCAGTTCGGAGAGCACGGGACTATGGTACGCCCCGGCGAGCCCGGAGTTTCAACCCGGCGTCGCGCCGGACGCTTTCCGGGAGGCGGCGCCCGCGGGGCCGCCGTCACTTCGGGCGCGGGCGCGCGCGGGTCGAACGCGCGCGCGGTTCGTGAAGCGTGAGGCCCAGCGGGTCGATTGCCTCCAGGAAGGGAAACCTGTGGAAGTCGGCGTCGCGGGTGTAGATCGTCCGGATCCCGTGCTCCCGCATCAGGACCGCGGTATGGGCATCGTGGATGAGATTGCCCGCCAGGTGCGGGAGCTCCTCGATCACGCCCTCCGCCACCGCCGCGTGCCGCTCGGTCGGAACGAGCACCTCGAGTCCGGGGGACTCCAGCAGAACGGAGACAAAGCTCCAGGCCCGCGGCGCCGCCCATGGCTTTCGCATCACCCTCGGGTGGGTGGTCACCCGGAGAAACTCGTACAGGATTCCCCAGGTCACGAACCAGGCGTCGGCTCGCTCCCGCCAGGCGTTGAGGCGTGCGAGGCATCGGGCGTGGTGAGGGGAGTCCTCGTCGGCGGCGTACACGAGGACATTCGTATCGACCAAGAACACTAGCGGCCCTCCATCGCATGATAGAGAGCCTCCCGGTCGGCGATGTCGACGAGGGCTCCTCCGCTCCTGAAAGTCGGCAGCTCGCGCGCCGCAGGCGCCCCCTTCCTGCGCCGCAGAAGCAGGCGAAGGGCTGTCTCGACAAGATCGGACATCGTGCGGCCCTGCCGCAGGGCCTCGCGCTTGAGCTCGGCCATGACGGAGTCGTCGATGACGAGAGTGGTCTTCATATGGAAAACCATACGATACATATGGCTGGATGTCAACCGCTCTCGCCCTTCCTGGTGCCGGGAATCCGGGACGCAGCCGGGCGCGGATCGGGCGCGGCAGGACGGTAGCCTTCGGCCGCGGTAGGGCGGGCCCCGAAGGGCCGAAACCTCCGGCCCTTGTAGGGCAGGCCGTGAAGGGCGGGAACCTCCGGCCCTTGTAGGGCAGGCCGTGAAGGGCGGAAACCTTCGGCCTCGGTAGGGCGGGCCCCGAAGGGCGGAAACCTTCGGCCGGAGGCAGGGTGGCCCTGAAGGGCGGAAACCTCCGGCCGCAGGCAGGGTGGCCCTGAATTCCGGCGCGCGCCGGCCGGTTCGAAGGGCGCGGGCCCACAGGGGAACGGGCCCGTCAGCCGGCTGAGTCCCGTCAGTCGAGGCGCAGCGACACCGGCGCGATGTACCCGTCCCGGACGACGCGCAGGAAGAGGCTGCCGCGCTGCAGGGAGGCGATCCTGGGGAGGAGCCTGTTGAAGTCGGCGGCGTTCGTGACCCCCGCGTCGAGCACCTGGATGATGTAGTCGCCGGCCCTGAGCCCCTTGCGGGCGGCGGGGCCGTCCGGGCGGACCGAGGTGACCACGACGCCCTGGTCGGGCACCTCGCGGCGCGGCTTGTCGTCCGCGGGGATGTCCCCGACCGCGATGCCGATCGACTGCCACGCGTAGTCCTTGACCGGGAACGCGACCGCCTGCACGCGCAGCGTCTGCTTCGCGCCGCCGCGCTCGACCTCGAGCGCGAGCGTGTCGCCGACGTTCTTGCGCCCGATCGCGCTGCTGAAATCGGCGCCGCTCTGGATCCTCGCCTGGTCGGCCTGGACGATGACGTCGCCCGCCTTCACCCCGGCCGCGGCCGCGGGCCCGCGCGCCTTCGTCACGAGCAGCCCCGACTTCGGCTTCAGGCCGAGGTCGCGGGCCGTCTCCGGATCGAGCTCCTGCACTTCGAGCCCCAGGAAGACCGGGCGCACCTCGCCGTACTGGACGAGCTCGCGGTAGATCGCCTTCGCGCGGTCGATCGGGATCGCGAACCCGATCCCCTGGGCCTGCCCGATGATCGCCGTGTTGATGCCGACGAGCTCCCCGTTGATGTTGAGGAGGGCGCCCCCCGAGTTGCCGGGGTTGATCGCCGCGTCGGTCTGGATGAAGTCGGAGTAGACCGCGCTCGCCGCTCTGCCCGTGGCGGTGCAGCGCCGAGGCCACGCCCACCGTCACCGTGTTCGACAGGCCGAAAGGGTTGCCGATCGCGATCAGCGTCTCGCCGACCATCAGGTCGTCGGAGGAGCCGAGCGGCACGGAAGGGAGCGGCTCCTTCGACTGGATCTTCAGGACCGCGAGGTCGGCGTCCTCCGAGGTGCCGACGATCTCGGCCCAGAAGTCGCGGTTGTCGAGGAGCGTGACCTTCACGCGCGAGGCGGAGGCGATGACGTGCTCGTTGGTCAGGATGTAGCCGGCCGGATCGATGAGGACGCCCGAGCCGAGGCTGTTCTCCACGCGGGGCTGCTGGCGGCCCCCCTCGAAGAAGTCGCGGAAGAACTGGCCCCAGGGATCGTTGTAGAAGGGGTTGGCGAGCCGTTTCTCCGCGGAGATGTTGACGATCGCCGGGCCGACCTTCTCGACCGCCTGGACCACCTCGTTGCGGCGCTCGAAGCCGCCCGCGGCGACGGCGGGGGCGATGGAGCCGGTCCAGGCCGCGGCGAGAACGAGGGCCGCGGCGGGGAGGAGAGCGGCCGGCCTGCCTGCCGCGAGCGCGAACGCGCGGGCGGACCTGGCGAGGACGTTTGGGGAGGGAGCGAACGAGGCGTGCTCTCATGCCGGTTCCTTCCGTTGGGAGAATGGCGGCCCGGGGAGTCTCCGCGCGGAGCGACGAGGCTCCCCGCGCCACGCCCGGGGCTTCAGCGCCCCCGGACCCCGCCCCGCCGGCCCTTGCATGGTCCGGCGGCGGGCGGGCCCATGGGCTCCGGCCCCCGGGCTCAGCGCCCGAGCAGGCGGTTGATCCGCTCCTCGAGCGGGGGATGCGTGCTGAACAGCTTCATCAGCGCCTGGCCCGAGAAGGGCGAAACGATGAACATGTGGGCGGTCGCCGGGTTCGCGTCCATCGGGATGCGCCCCGACGCCTTGCCGAGCTTCTCGAGGGCCCGGGCGAGGCCGAACGGGGAGCCGGCCAGCTCGGCGCCGCTCTTGTCCGCCTCGAACTCCCGGGAGCGGGAGATCGCCATCTGGATCAGGGTGGCCGCGATCGGCGCGATGATGGCGGTCGCGAGAAGGCCGATGATCCCGCCGCCGCGGTCGCGATCGTCGCGGCCGCCGAAGCCGCCGAAGATCGCGGCCCACTGGGCCATGTGCGCGAGGTACGCGATGGCGCCCGCGATCGTCGCCGCGATCGAGCTGATCAGGATGTCGCGGTTGGTCACGTGCGAGAGCTCGTGCGCGAGGACCCCCTCGAGCTCCTGCTCGTCCATGAGCCGGAGGATCCCCGTCGTCACTGCGACGGCGGCGTGCTTCGGGTTGCGCCCGGTCGCGAAGGCGTTCGGCTGGTCCTCGGGGATGAGATAGAGCCGGGGCATCGGGATCTGCGCGCGGGCCGCGAGCCGCTCGACGATGGCGAACAGGGCCGGCGCCTCCGCCTGCTCGACCGGCTTGGCGTGGTACATCGCGAGCACGATCTTGTCGGAGAACCAGTAGGAGAAGAAGTTCATCGCCGCGGCGAAGACCAGCGCGATGGTCAGCCCGCTCCTGCCGCCGAGCGCGCCGCCCACGAAGAGGATGAGGCCGGTCATGAGACCCAGCAGGAGGGCTGTCTTGACGGTGTTCATCGATCTTGCACCTTTCTGATGGCGCCGCTCCTCGGCAGCGCTCGATGTGCTCGTGCCACGCAGGTTTGCGCACGATCAGCCGCGAGGCGCCTCAGGCGCCTCGCCGACTGAATCGGCGCCGGGAACCCTCCACCCGCGCGCCATGATTCTAACAACCCGCGCCAATCGCGCAACCGGGGTGGAGCGGCCGTGGCCGCGTCGGCGCCGGGTCCCGGCGAACGGCGCCGCTACTCGACCTCGATCTTGACGGGCCGCGCCTGCGACTCCTGGCGCTTCGGCAGCGTGACCTCGAGGACGCCGTTCTTCAGCTCGGCCCTCACCTTGGTGACATCCACCGTGT
Organism: uncultured Acidobacteriota bacterium; assembly: GCA_963747925.1. GTDB lineage: Bacteria > Acidobacteriota > Polarisedimenticolia > QHYA01 > CAVVHA01 > CAVVHA01. Next base: position 278,684 of record CAVVHA010000007.1, on the reverse strand, counting down.
TCGGCAGGGAGAATACGCGCACGAAGCTGCCGAACGGGCGCTCGATGCGGTGGTATTCCTCGCGCCCCGCCCCCTCGGGGAGCGTCCGCGCCCCCCGCAGGCGAAGCTGGCCATTCTCGATCTTCAGGTCGATCTCGTCCTGCGGCACGCCGGGCACGTCGGCGCGGAGAACGACCCGGTCGGGCCCCTCGTAGATGTCCACGGGAGGGGTCCAGGCGCCGGAGCTCGCGACCTCGTCGTCGCCGCGCGAGCGGGCGAGCGACTCCTGAAACAGGCGGTTCATCCTCTCCTGAAGGTGGATCAGATCGCGGAACGGATCGAACTGGTTCGACATGCCCATCCTCTCTCTTCGACCCCCGTCCCGGAGGGACGGCGGGTGGATACTGGAGAATCTACGACGGGCGGGGCCAAAACGCCCATCCCGTCCCCCGGAAGCGCCATCCCCCTCCCTCGAGGGGGATCCGGCCCCGGGCCGGCGCCGGACCCCGGGACGGGAGGCGCCGCCCGGAAATCCTCAGACGGCTCCGGCCGGCCCGGCGACGGGCGCGGCCCTGTGAAAGACGAGGCTCCCGCCCTCCAGGTCGATTTCCACCCGGTCCCCGGGCTGGAGCTCGCCCGAAAGCAGCTTCAGGGCGAGCGGGTCCTGCACCTCGCGCTGCAGGGTCCGCTTCAGGGGGCGCGCCCCGAACTCGGGGTCGAATCCCGCCTCGGCGAGGTGGCGCCTCGCCGCGGGGGTCGGCTCGATCGAGATCCGCTTGTCCGCCAGGATCGCCGCCACCCGGGCGAGCTGGATGTCCACGATCTTCGCGAGCTCCTCGCGGCCGAGGGGGCGGAACAGGATCACGTCGTCGATCCGGTTCAGGAACTCGGGCCGGAAGGCGGCCCGCAGGGCCAGGTCGGCCTCGCGGCGCGCCTTCGCCGGGTCGCTCGACGCGTCGGCGAGCGCGGCGCCGGCGAGGTTCGAGGTCATGATCAGGATCGTGTTGCGGAAGTCCACCGTCCGGCCCTTGCCGTCGGTCAGCCGCCCGTCGTCGAGGATCTGCAGCAGGAGGTGGAACACGTCCGGGTGCGCCTTCTCGATCTCGTCGAACAGGACCACCGCGTACGGGCGGCGGCGGACCGCCTCCGTCAGCTGGCCCCCCTCCTCGTGCCCGATGTAGCCGGGAGGGGCGCCGATCATGCGGGCCACGGCGTGCCGCTCGCCGTACTCGGACATGTCGAGCCGGATCATCGAGCGCTCGTCGTCGAAGAGCGACTCGGAGAGCGCCCGCGCCAGCTCGGTCTTCCCGACGCCGGTCGGGCCGAGGAAGATGAACGATCCGATCGGCCGGTTCGGGTCCTTGAGCCCCGCGCGCGCGCGGCGCACCGCCGCGCTGACGGCGGTCACCGCATCGTCCTGGCCGATGACGCGCCGGTGGAGGGTCTCCTCCAGGCGCGTCAGCTTCCCGGCCTCCCCCTCGAGGATGCGGCTCACCGGGATGCCGGTCCATTTGGAGACGATCTCGGCCACGTCCTCCGCCTCGACCTCCTCCTTGAGCATCCGCGTGTCCTTCTGGGTTGCGGCGAGGCGCGCGTTCTCCTGCTGGAGCTTCGCCTCGAGCTCGCGCAGGTCGCCGTAGCGCAGCTTCGCGGCGCTCGCGAGCTCGCCCGCCTTCTCGGCACGCTCGGCCGCCTCGCGCACCGCCTCGAGCCGGCTCTTCAGCTCGCGGATCGCGTCGATGGCCGACTTCTCGGACTGCCAGTGCGCCTTCAGCCGGGAGATTTCCTCGGTGATCGCGGCGAGCTCGGCGTTGACCTTGCCGATCCGCTCGATCGAGGCGGCGTCCTTCTCCTTCTTCAGGGCCTCGCGCTCGATCTCGAGGCGCGTCCTGCCGCCGCTCGGCCCCGTCGATCTCGGTCGGCTTCGAGTCGATCTCGATCCGCAGGCTCGACGCGGCCTCGTCGACGAGGTCGATCGCCTTGTCGGGCAGGAACCGGTCCGCGATGTAGCGGTTCGACAGCGTGGCGGCCGCGACCAGCGCGCCGTCCTGGATCCGGACCCCGTGGTGGACCTCGTACCGCTCCTTCAGGCCGCGCAGGATCGCGATCGTGTCCTCCAGGTCGGGCTCGGCGACCAGCACCGGCTGGAAGCGGCGCTCGAGGGCCGGGTCCTTCTCGATGTGCTTCTTGTACTCGCCGAGCGTCGTCGCGCCCACGCAGCGCAGGTCGCCCCGCGCGAGGGCGGGCTTGAGCAGGTTGGCCGCGTCCATCGCCCCCTCGGCGGCGCCCGCGCCGACGAGCGTGTGCATCTCGTCGATGAAGAGCACGATCCGTCCGTCGGAGGCCTCGATCTCCTTCAGGACCGCCTTGAGCCGGTCCTCGAACTCGCCCCGGTACTTCGCGCCCGCGATCAGTGCCCCCATGTCGAGCGACAGGACCGACTTGTTCTTCAGGGTCTCGGGCACGTCGCCGTCGGCGATGCGCCGCGCGAGCCCCTCGACGATCGCCGTCTTGCCGACCCCGGGCTCGCCGATGAGGACCGGGTTGTTCTTGGTGCGCCTCGACAGGACCTGGATGACCCGCCGGATCTCGTTGTCGCGGCCGATCACGGGGTCGAGCTTCCCCTTGCGCGCGAGCGCGGTCAGGTCGCGCGTGAACTTCTCGAGGGCCTGGAACTTGTCCTCGGGGTTCGGGTCGGTCACGCGCTGCGTCCCGCGGACGTCGCGCAGGGCGGCCAGGACCGAGTCGGGCGAGGCCCCCGCGGCGGCGAGGATCCGGCGGACGTCGGCTTCGCCCGCGCGCGCGAGCGCGAGCAGGAAATGCTCGGTCGAGACGTACTCGTCCTTGAACTCGGAGGCGGCCCGCTCCGCCTCCCGCAGGGTCTCGGCGAGCTTCGCGGAGGCGCGCAGCTCCGCCGCCCCGCCCCGGACCGTGGGGATCCTGTCGGCGGCGCTCCTCGCGGCCTCGAGCAGGAGCGCGGGGTCGGCGCCGAGCTTGCGCAGGGTCGGCGGGACGATCCCCTCGGCCTGGGAGAGGAGCGCGATGAACAGGTGAAGGTCCCGGAGCTCGGCGTGCCCCGCCTTTTCGGCGAGCGACTGCGCCTCCTGGAGAGCCTCCTGCGCCTTCACGGTGTAACGGTCGGTTTTCATGGTCATGGTTTCCCGCCACTTCTCTAAGATCGCGGAGAGCCGCCGTCAAGGAGCCGTCTGGCGGCCGGCCCCGGGGCGCCTCGGGAGCGCGGGCGCGCTCCGCTTTGCGCGCGGACCCGGGAAGTGCGGAAGGGCGCGCGCGGCTTGCTCGCTCGCGCGATCGGTTCAGCCGTGCGCAGGCTCTGCCCGCTCGCTCGCCGCCCGCTTCGCGCTGCCCGCGCCCCCTCGGCGCGGCTCTCGCGTCGCAGTCTGCTCTGAGGCTCCGCTTCGCGCGCTCGGCTGCGCCCGCTTGCGCGCGGTTCTCGCGTCCAGCTCTGCTCGCCGCTCCCCGCTTCGCGCTGCCCGCGCCCCCTCGGCGCGGCGCCGGGCCGATCAGCTGCCGGGGGAGAGGCCGACCGAGCCGGTGTAGAGCAGGCCCGGCGTGTGGAACCCCTCGAAGGCGACGAAACCGAGGCGCGGGTCGCGCAGCACGTCGAAGAAGTTGCCGGTCAGGACCGCCTTGACGGCGCCGCCGAGCTCGCCGCCGCGGAGGGCGAGGCAGAGCGGGGCGGACAGGGAGAAATCGCCGCGCGTCGGGTCCTGCGTGTGCAGCCCGAGCAGGGACAGCACCATGAGCCCCCGCCCGGCTGCCCGGCGCGCCTCCTGCCTCGTCGAGGCTCACGCCTCCCGAGAAGCGGAGCGTCTCGGAGGAGAGCGGCCCGGGCGCGGGCTCGCGGCCGAGCCGCTTCGCGTACTTGAGATCGAGGATCGGATGGACCAGCCTGCCCTCCTCGACGTAGCTCAGCGGCCGCGCCGGGAGCCCCTCGGAGGTGAACCGGAAGGAGCCGGCGTTCATCGGCACGAGCGGCTCGAGGCGCAGCGACAGCGCCGGCCCGAAGACGCGGTTCGGCGCCTCCGAACTGCTCGATCCGGAAGGCGCTCTGCCCGTGGGCGATCCGGCTCCCGTGGAGGTTCGTCAGGACGAACGCCGACAGGAGCGACTCCACGACGCCGGGGTGCAGGAGCACCGGCATCGTCCCCGGCTCGATACCCGGGCTCGGGGGAGCCGAGCCGGCGCACGAGGTCGCAGGCGCGCTCGAGCCTCGTCTCCGCCTCCGCCGCGGCGATCGGCTCGCGGCTCACGTGCCCGTCCCCCGTGCGTCCCTCGTACCAGAACGAGTAGGAGACGCGCGTCGTCGCGGCGCGCACCGACAGGCCGCGCGAGGTCGCGACGCCCATCTCGCCGCTACCCGCGCTGACCGTCCCGGACCAGGTGCCGAAGCCCCACTTCGCGGCGCGCGAGGCGCCGGCCTCGACGAGGCCGGCGAACGTGCCGGCGCCGCCCGAGCGCGCCTCCGCGGCTGCCGCGGCCGAGTGAAGGGGGACCTCCGGCATCGCGGCGGGCCCGGCGAAGGCCGCCCCGTCCGGGTCGTCGTAGGCCGCCTGGCGGGCGAGCGCGAGGAACGGCTCCGGGTCCGCGATGCCGAGCTTCTCGGCGGCCCCCGCGGAGATGCGTCCATCCTCCCACTGGAACAGGTAGTCGAGGACGAATCCGCGGCTGATCGCGAGCGGCGCGTGCACCCCGGCCCGCATCCGGTCCCGCACGCCGACCGAGGAGCGCTCCGAGGAGGTCCAGAACAGGCGCCAGTCCACGGGACGGATGCCGCGCGGGGCCCCGCCCTGCAGGGCGTCGAGCAGGGGCTTCAGCGCCTCGCTCATACGCTCACGCGCTTCCCGCCGCGGGGGGGTTCCATGGTCATCCTCCGATTCCCACGGCCTCGTTCGGCTCGAGGAACACGTACCCGTGCGAGCCGCCGCTCGAGGGGACCGACTGCCCCCATTTCCCGCAGGTGCCGATGGCGTCGAGCTGAAGGGGGCCGAAGGCGCGGGACAGCGAGGCGAGGGCGGCGAGCAGCGAGCCCCGGAAGATCCCGGGGCGGTACAGCGTGACCGCCGCCGGGGTCAGCTCGTAGAGCGCCTGGCAGTTGAACACGAAATCGCCCAGCACCGGGTTGACCTGCCCGCCGGTGTAGCCCGAGAGGAACACGATCTTCGGGTGCCGCTCGAAGAGTCCCGCCGCCCCGACGAGGTCGCGCACGTCGGCCGGGCGTCATCTCCTCGAACGGGCGGGGCAGGGGATCGGCCGAGGCCATCTCGATCCTGATGTTGCTCATGCGCGGGATCGGCGTGGAGCGGTACGACTCGGCGCGCTCGGCCCCCTTCACGGGCACGCCTCCCGGGCCGGCGCTGAACAGGTCGGCGAGGGCCTCGTGAAGGACGCCGCTCTTCACGATCTCGACGCGCTCGCGGCGGAACCCGTTCGCGCCGATCGGCTGGTAGGCGTGGTCGCCCCGGACCGGCTCGTCGATGACCGAGACCCCGTCCCGGCCCACGCGCTCGCCGGAGCGGAACCTCCCGTCGCGCGCGAGGACCGAGGAGCGGAACGAGTCGGCCTCGGCCGCGTGGCCGAACGCCTCGTGGGCGAGCCCCTTGGCCAGGGCGTAGTCGATCAGGATCGGATACGAGCCGGCCGGATACCGGCCGGCTGTCCGCAGGCCGAGCGCCCGGTCCGTCACGGCCCTCGACCGGGCCGCGAGGAGGCGCGAGGGCCCCTCCCGGGACAGCGCGTCGTAGTCGGGGGAGAAGAGATGGGTCCTGAGCGTGAGGGATCCGCCCGCTCCTTCGGCGGTGACCGCGTGGTTCAGGACGAAACGGGGAACCGACCACGAGGCCGCCGTCCCGTCCGAGCGGGAGATCCGCCAGTCCTCGCGCTGGACGGTGACGCCCGTCTGGACCTTGATGCCGGAGGCGAGCGCGCGCACCTGCTCGTGCGAGGCGAGCGCCTCGTCCTTCAGGCGCTCGAGCGAAACATCGTCGAACCGGCCCGCCCGCTCGTCGGGCAGGTGCAGGACCAGGGGCGCGGCGGAGAAGATGGCCCGGTCGCCTTCATCGCCGAGCGCGCCGGCCGCCGCGGCCGCCGCGGCCGTGCTCCGCAGGACCTCGAGCGCCTCCTCCGGCCCGAAACCGTCGGAGCAGCCGAAGGCCGACCGCCCGTCCTGCGCGAAGAGGTGGAACCCCGCGCCCCCCGAGTGCGCCGAGCCGATCTCCTCGATCCTGCCGTTCTGCACGGTGATCGAGAGGACCCGTTTCTCCTGCTCTCGGACGATCGCGTACACGCCGAGCCGCCGCGCGCCCTCGAGGAGCGTCGCCGCGATCGAACCGGGAATGAGGGGGCTGGACACCGGCCGCGATTATAGCGGTCAGTCGAGCGTGATGGCGTTGGCGACGCAGTTCTCGACGCAGATCCAGCAGTAGGTGCAGTTCTGCGCGCGGATCACGCGGGTGACGCCGTTCTCGTTCAGGAAGACGTCCTCGGGGCAGACCTGCTCGCAGACGCCCGAGTGCTCGCAGGCCGACTGGTCGAGAATGACGCGGGTCAGACCGCGCTCCATCTGTTCCATGCGTCGAATGTAGCGCGGGCGGCGCCGGCCCGCAAGGAGCCCGGGGACTCAGGCCGGCGGGGAGGCGAGGAAGCGGCCGATCGCCTGCAGGACCTCGCGGTCGTGAGTGTGCAGAACGTGGTGCCCGGAGCCGCGGATCACGAGGAGGCGCATCCACGGACGGCCCACGGGGAGGTCGCGGACGTTCACGAAGGGTGCCACCTGGTCGCGGTCGCCGTGGATCAGGAGCGTCGGCACGCGGGGCACGCGATCGAGGACCTGGTCCACGCGGTAGTGCAGCAGGCAGTTCTCGAGCGTCGAGGTGAGGGACAGGTGCGTGAACTTGCGCGAATCGATGAGCACGGCCAGCGGCAGCCGGCGGGCGTAGCGCAGCGACATCGTGAGGCCGGTGCGCCGGAGCTGCCCGAGGCTCGCGCGCAGCGAGTGCTGCTGCATCAGCTTGCGGTAGGAATATGACCCGTCGTGAAAGTACCGGTGCGCCTCGCGGCTCGAGGAGTGGCGGGGCAGGTTGAGCAGCGCGAGGCTCCTGACCCGGGCGGGCCGCCGCGCCGCGTACTCGAGGGCGATGAGGGTCCCGAGCGAGTGGCCGACGATGTGCAGCGGCGCGGCGCGGTCGACGCGGGCGTCCACGAAGCTGTCCACGGCGTCGCGGAACAGGTCCATGGAGTAGCGGGCCACCGGCTTCGGGGAGAGCCCGAAGCCCGGCAGGTCGGGGATCAGCAGTTCGTACCGGTCGCCGAGGGCCGCGACCCGCCGCTCGAAGTAGCGGAGCGATTCGGTGATGCCGTGCAGGAAGAGGATCGTGCCCTCGCGCGCCGTCCCCATCCGCACGAAGTTGAGGCTGCGACCGTCGATCCTGCCGGTCGGCGGAGGTACCAGCGGGTCTGGATTCCCTGGTTTCCATGCTCGATGTCCGCGATCCAGCGTCCTTCTTAGCATACCTCCGCCCGCATGGAGCCCGCGGGAGAAACGCGCGGGAATCCGCGCCCGGCGCGCGAGCGGCTCCGCGCCGGGCCGGGCCGGGCGCCGGCGGGGGGCGCGTGGGAGGGCCGGGCTGTGCGAAAATGAAGGTTCGCAGGCACGAGCCTCCACCCCGCGGATCACCCTCCGCGCCCTGCGCCAAGGAGAAAGCCATGAACGGGCACCTGGAGAGGACCGACCCCGAGATCGCCGAAGCCATCCGCACGGAGACGATGCGGCAATCGGGCACCCTCGAGCTCATCGCGTCCGAGAACTTCGTCAGCGAGGCGGTCCTCGAGGCCATGGGCTCGGTGTTCACGAACAAGTACGCCGAAGGGTACCCGGGCAAGCGGTACTACGGCGGGTGCGGTCCCTCGGACACCGTCGAGAACCTGGCGCGCGCCCGGGCGATCGAGCTCTTCGGGGCCGAGCACGCGAACGTGCAGCCGCACTCGGGCACGCAGGCGAACGTGGCCGTCTACATGACGGTCTGCAAGCCGGGCGACACGATCCTCGGCATGAACCTCTCCCACGGCGGCCATCTCACCCACGGCCACCCGATGAACTTCTCCGGGATCATGTACAAGGTCGCCGCCTACGGGGTGTCGAAGGAGACCGAGACGCTCGACTACGACGAGCTGGACCGCCTGGCGCGCGAGCACCAGCCGAAGCTCATCGTCATCGGCGCGAGCGCCTACTCGCGGATCATCGATTTCGAGCGGATCGCCCGCACGGCCGCGGCGGTCGGCGCGAAGACGATGGCGGACATCGCCCACATCGCGGGGCTCGTCGCCGCGGGCCTGCACCCGAGCCCGGTCCCGCACTGCGATTTCGTGACCTCGACGACCCACAAGACCCTGCGCGGCCCGCGCAGCGGGATGATCCTGTGCAGGAAGGAGCACGCCGAGGCCCTCGACAAGATCGTGTTCCCCGGAACGCAGGGAGGGCCGCACATCCACATCATCGCGGCGAAGGCGGTGGCGTTCCACGAAGCCCTGCAGCCCTCCTTCCGCGATTACCAGAAGCGGATCATCGAGAACGCGAGGGCCCTGGCGGCGGCGGTCGCCGCGGGCGGGTTCCGGATCGTCTCGGGCGGGACGGACAACCACCTCTTCCTCGTGGACGTCTTCCAGAAGGGGCTCACCGGCAAGAAGGCCGAGAAGGCCCTCGAGGAGTCCGGCATCACGGTCAACAAGAACACGATCCCCTTCGACACGCAGAAGCCGTTCGTGGCGAGCGGCATCCGGGTCGGCACGCCGGCCATCACGACGCGCGGCATGGGGGTCGAGGAGATGAAGGCGATCGGAGCCCTGATGGTCCGCGCGCTGTCGGCGCCCGAGGACGCCGCCACGCACGCGGCGGTCCGCGCCGAGGTCACGAAGATCTGCGACCGCTTCCCGCTCTACGCCTCGCGCCTGGCGCCGGTGAGGGGCTGACCGGAGCCGCGCGACCCTTTTCGCGGGGCTGATGCGCCGCAGCCCTCCCGCCGTGGCAGGCGCCGACGAGCGCGCCACGTTCATTCCGGCGGCGGGGAGGGACGGCCGGTTTCGCCGCGATGCGCCCTGATGCAGCCGGAAGGTCCTCCGGGGAGCCTCCGCCCGCGGGATCCGCACGAGGATTATCCTGATGCCGCCTGAGGAAGACGATCAGCGAACCGTCCGCGACGCGGGTGTCTCCGCCATCTTCGGCCCCGGCGGGCGTCTCCGGTCCGCCCACCCGAACTACGAGCGGCGGGAGGGACAGGAGCGGATGGCCGCCGCCGTCGAGGTGGTGCTGCGCGAGGGGGGGCGGGCCCTGATCGAGGCCGGGACGGGCGTGGGCAAGACGCTCGCCTACCTCGTGCCGGCCGCGCTCTCCGGCCGGCGCGTCATCGTCTCGACGGGAACGAAGAACCTCCAGGACCAGATCATCGAGAAGGACCTGCCGTTCGTCGTCGAGCGGCTGGGGATCCCCGTCGCCGCCACGGTCGTGAAGGGGCGCGACAACTACCTCTGCCTGCGGCGGTTCCACGACTACGACCGCGAGCCGCTGCTGCCGACGATCCAGGAGAGCGAAGCGTACGAGAACGTCCGCGCCTGGGCGCGGGAGACGGACAGCGGCGAGCGCGGCGAGGCCGCGGGCCTGCCCGAGGATGTCTCCTTCTGGAAGCGGATCAACGCGCGCGGGGACACCTGCACGGGGCAGAAGTGCCCCGACTACGAGGCCTGCTTCCTCACGAAGGTGCGCCGCCGCGCCGAGCAGTCCCGGATCGTGATCGTCAACCACCACCTCTTCTTCGCCGACCTCGCGCTGCGCGGGGACGCCTTCGGCAAGGTCCTGCCCGACTACGACGCGGTCGTCTTCGACGAGGCGCACCTGCTCGAGGAGATCGCGACGCTCTTCTTCGGCGTGTCGTGCAGCTCCTCCCGGGTGCTCGAGCTGGCCGACGACGCGGCCCGGGCCCTCGGGCTCGCGGAGGGCGGGGGGCGGCGCGGGAGGGGGGACGGCGGCGATTCTCCCGGGGGCGCGGGCGGCCGGGCCGGGATGGACGACGACGCGCAGCAGGACGAGTCCGGCAGGTGGGGCGCCGACGAGCGACGACCCCGGGGCGGGCCGGCGCTCCACGACCCCGATGCGCCGGGCGGGCGCGCGGGGGACGTCGTCGGGCGGCGGGGGGCGGGCGGGAGCGCGCGGCGGGAAGGGGAGGGGGCGCGAGCGCGCCCGGGCGTCCGCCTGCCCGGAGGCGGAGAACGTGAGGAACGCGGCCGCGGCGTTCTTCGGGCCGTTCGCCGGCACCCCGCGCCGGACCCTCGACGAGCGGGCGCGCGGGGCCGATTTCCTGGACCGGCTCGAATCGCTGCGCGGCGCCCTCGACCGGCTGGGCCGCGCGGCCCAGGCCGTCACCCCGGCCACGGACGAATCGGCCGCCCTCGACCGGCGGTGCCGGGAGATCTCGGCGCAGCTCGAGTTCATCGCTCGCGGAGACGACGAGCAGTTCGTGCACTGGTCGGAGTCGCGCGGGCGGACGGTCATCCTGAGCGCGTCGCCCGTGGACGTGTCGCGGATCCTCGACGAAGCGCTCTTCTCGCAGGTCCACGCGGCGGTGCTGACCTCGGCGACGCTCTCCGTCGGCGGGAGCTTCTCCTTCGTCCGCGAGCGGCTCGGCATCGCCGACGCGGAGGAGGAGATCGTCCCCTCGCCGTTCGACTACGAGACGCAGGCGGTCCTCTACCTGCCGGGGGCCATGCCCGAGCCGCGCGCCCCCGGCTGGTCCGAGAGGATGCTGCGCGAGCTCGAGGGCCTCATCGAGATCAGCGCCGGCCGGGCCTTCCTGCTGTTCACCTCGCACGCGGAGCTGCGCCGGGTCGAGGAGGCGCTGCGGGGGCGGACGCCCCACCCGATCCTCGTGCAGGGCGAAATGCCGCGGGCGCGGCTCCTCGAGGAGTTCCGCGCCACGCCCGGAGCGATCCTGCTCGGCGCGGCCTCGTTCTGGCACGGCGTGGACGTGGTGGGGGAGGCGCTCTCTCTCGTGGTGATCGACAAGATCCCCTTCGACGTCCCGAGCGACCCGCTCGTCGCGGCGCGCATCGAGCGGATCCGCGCGCTCGGCGGGGAGCCGTTCAACGAGTACCAGGTGCCGTCGGCCGCGATCGAGCTGAAGCAGGGGCTCGGGCGGCTGATCCGCAGCCGCACCGACCGCGGGATCCTCGCCGTCCTCGACGGGCGCCTGCGCTCGCGCGGCTACGGGCGGCGCCTGCTCGAGGCGCTCCCGCCCTTCCCCGTCGTTTCCGACATCGAGCAGGTGCGGGAGTTCTTCCACCGGCCGCGCCGCTGAGCGCGCGCTCGGCGGCGGGAGGGGTGGGTCATTCTGAGACCGGCGCGCTCCCGGGAGGACCGCCCGCGGCGCGCGCGTCCGTCACGACGGAGAGGATCGCCGAGGCGACCTGCGCCGGCTGATCGACGGCGATGAAGTGGCCGCTCGGCCGGACGATCACCTGCCGGCCGCGGGACGATTCCCCCTTCAGCTCCGCCTGCAGCTCCAGCCAGATCCGGTAGCGCTCCGCTTCCTCGCCGGCGGGGGGCTGCGCCTCCTCGTGCGTCAGGACGACCAGCGGCAGGCCCCCGAACGGCGGTTTCCCCCGTCCCGCCACCGCCTCGCGCACCTCGGCGAAGCTCGCGGGGAGCGCCGACGTCTCGGCCCGGATAGCATCCACGACCGAGACGCGAAGCCCCACCGCCCGCGCGGGAGCGCGAAGGTCCTGGGGGAGGAAGTCCATGGAGGCTTCGCCGATCGGCATGCCGGCGAGGCGCAGGATCCCGAGGCGCGCCGCGACGCTGAACAGGTCGAGCGCGCGCAGCTCGCTCGCGGACGGGGGCATCCGCGAGAGCTGGTCTTCGTGGGCGGAGTCCACGAGGACCAGCCCCGCGACCTCGCCGGGGTGGCGGGCGGCGAACAGGCGCATGTTGCAGCCGCCGATCGAGGCCCCCACGAGCACGTACGGCGGAGGGACGCCCGCGGCCCGCAGCGCCGCGCGCAGCTCCGAGACGATGCGGCCGCTCGTTCGCGGCGCCGGCCCGGGGTCGCTCCAGCCGTACCCCGCGCGATCGAAGGCGCAGACCTGCGTGACCCCGGCGGCCTCCGGCTGGACCAGGCTCCAGCCGAGGGCGGACCCTCCCAGCGGCGCGTCCAGCACGACGGCCGGGGCCCCTTCGCCGCGGCAGAGCAGGTGGACCCTGCGGCCCTCGACTTCGACGAGGCGGCCCGGGGCGGGGAAGGCGCGGGCATCCCGCGCCGTGGCGATCCGCTGCCACGCGCAGCCCGCGACGGCCAGCGCCAGGATGAGAAGCAGGACTGCAAGGACGATCCGGACGGTCCAGCGGAGGATCGCGCGGAGGATGCCAGGGCCGCTCATCGGCGTTCCCTCCTCGAGCGGAGTCTAGATCCTTCCGGCTCGGGCGCCGTTAGTGCCGCTCATCCCGCACGGGAAAAGGGTAGCCATGGGCGGATAGGCCGCCCGGGACGGACCCGGACCGGGGCCGCGCCCGGCCTGGCGGCACGGGCGTGAGCTTCCGGGAGAACTTGCCGCAAATCGGCCATATAGCTATGATAGCCATATGAAGAAGGCCAGGACGACCGTCGCGGACGTCAAGAACAACCTGAGCCGCTACCTGGCCTACGTGCGCCGGGGAGGGAGGGTGACCATCTACAACCGCGAAACGCCCGTGGCCGAGCTGACGCCTGCGGTCCGCGAGCCGGGTGCGGCCCCCGCGGGAGAGGACTGCCTCCGCCGGCTCGAGAAGGAGGGGGTGGTGCGGCGCGGAACCGGCCGTCTTCCTTCGGAGCTTCTCAAGGCCCCATCCGGCAGGAGATCGGGCATCCTCGAGGCGCTGATCGAGGAGAGGTCGGAGGGGAAATGATCTTCTGGGATACCTCGGCGATCGTGCCTCTCCTGGTGGCGGAGGAACCATCGGCGCGCTGCACGCGCCTTCTCCGTTCCGATCCGTCGGTCGTGGCGTGGGGGCTTGCGCCGGTTGAGGCCCTGTCGGCGATCCAGAGGCGGGTTCGAGAAGGTTTCCTGACCCCGGCGGCTGCTGGAAAGGCCATGGCGAGGCTGAATCTTCTCCGCGATGCGTGGAGCGAGGTTCGCGATCTCGAGCTGGTGGCGCGCCGGGCGGAGCGGATTCTCTCCCTGCATCCGCTCCGCGCCGCCGATTCCCTGCAGCTGGCGGCGGTTCTGATTGCCTGCGAGGAGCGGCCCGAGAGGATTCCGTTCGCGTGCCTGGATTCGGCTCTTGCCGCCGCTGCGCGACGGGAGGGGTTCCGGGTCGTCCCGTGATGACGCCGCGGGGACTGATCGAACCCGAGGCGCGCTGAGAAGCCGCAGGGCGGGGAGCGAACCATGTCCTTCAAGGACCACTTCTCCGGGCGCGCCTTCGCCCGGACCGCGAGCCCCTGCTAGAATCCCGCTCCAGACTCACGGATCACCCACGCCGACCGGTTGCGCCGGACGGCGGCACCGCCGCGGGGCATCACCGGCCCCGCCACCAGGAGAGCGACCCATGGCGAACGGCACCTTCCACGTCCCGGCCCCCCGCAACGAACCCGTCCTCGGCTACACCCCCGGCAGCCCCGAGCGAAAGGCCCTGCGCGAGCAGGCCGCACGGATGGCGCGGGAGACGGTCGAGGTCACCCCGCGGATCGGCGGCGAGCGGGTCAGGACGGGCCGGACGGGCAAGGTGGTCATGCCGCACGACCACGGCCACGTCCTCGGGACCTGGCACAAGGCGGGCAAGGACGAGGTGGCCCGGGCGGTCGCGGCGGCGCGCGAGGCGCACCGCGAGTGGTCGCGCATGCCGTGGGAGTCGCGCGCGGCGATCTTCCTCAAGGCGGCCGACCTGCTCGCTGGGCCGTACCGGCAGGTGCTGAACGCGGCCACGATGCTCGGCCAGTCCAAGACGGCCCACCAGGCGGAGATCGACGCGGCCTGCGAGCTGATCGACTTCTGGCGATTCAACGTCCGCTACGCCGAGCAGATCTACGGCGAGCAGCCCGAGTCCTCGCCGGGCTGCTGGAACTACCTCGAGCACCGCCCGCTCGAGGGGTTCGTCTTCGCCGTCACCCCCTTCAACTTCACGAGCATCGCCGGCAACCTCCCGACCGCCCCCGCCATCATGGGGAACACGGTGATCTGGAAGCCGGCCTCGTCGTCGCTCTACTCCGCGCACTTCATCATGGACATCCTGGAGGAGGCGGGGCTTCCCCCCGGCGTGGTCAACATGGTCCCCGGGCCGGGGGGCGAGGTGGGCGATCCCGTGCTGGCGAGCGAGGAGCTCGCCGGGGTCCACTTCACCGGCTCCACGGCGGTCTTCCAGGCCATGTGGGAGACGATCGGCGGCAGCATCCGCCGCTACCGCTGCTACCCGCGGATCGTCGGGGAGACGGGAGGCAAGGACTTCGTCTTCGCCCACCCTTCCGCCGACGCGACGGCGCTCGCGACCGCCCTCGTGCGCGGCGCGTTCGAGTACCAGGGGCAGAAATGCTCCGCGGCCTCGCGCGCCTTCATCCCGGAGTCGCTCTGGCCGGAAGTGAAGAAGCAGGTCGTCGGGCAGGTGGCGGAGATCCGCGTGGGGGACCCGCGGGAGTTCACGAACTTCATGGGGGCCGTCATCGACCGCGGCGCCTTCGACACCATCAAGGGGTACATCGAGCACGCCCGCACCTCACCCGACGCGGAGCTCCTCTGCGGCGGCGGGTGCGACGACGCGAAGGGGTTCTTCATCCAGCCGACCGTGGTCCTGGCGAAGTCGCCCGGGCTGAAGCTGATGAAGGAGGAGATCTTCGGGCCGGTTCTGACCATCTCCGTCTACAAGGACGCGGAGCTCGACCGCGCGCTCGAGCAGTGCGACAAGGGCTCGCCTTACGCCCTGACCGGCGCCGTCTTCGCGCGGGACCGCGGCGCGATCGTCAGGATGACGCAGGCGCTCACGCACGCCGCCGGGAACTTCTACATCAACGACAAGCCGACCGGGGCCGTCGTCGGGCAGCAGCCGTTCGGCGGGGGGCGCGCCTCGGGGACGAACGACAAGGCGGGGAGCGTCCTGAACCTGATCCGCTGGACGAGTCCCCGCGCGATCAAGGAGACCTTCGTCCCGCCGAAGCACTTCTCCTACCCGTTCCTCGCCCCGGGCGAGTGACGGGCCCTAGCCCCCGGTCTCGAACCCGGGGTACAGAGTCATGCCGCCGTCGATGTAGATCGTCGAGCCGACCAGGTAGTCGGTGAAGTCCGAGGCCAGCCAGACGGCGGCGCGGCCGATCTCGTCCGCCTCGCCGATCCGCTTGTAGGGGATCAGCTTCATCAGCTCGGCGTAAGCCTCGGGCGTCCCCCACGCGGCCTCGTTGATCGGCGTGCGGATGGCCCCGGGCGCGATGCTGTTCACCCGGATCCGCTTCTCCGCCACTTCCTGGGCCAGGCTCTTCATCAGGAGCATCATGCCGCCCTTCGAGGCGGCGTAGTTCGCGTGCCCCGCCCACGGGATCACCTCGTGGACCGAGCTGATGAAGATGATCTTGCCGGCCGAGACGGAGACCTCGGGCCGGATCCCCCTGCGGAGATACTCCCGCACCGCCTCGCGGGCGCACAGAAACGCTCCCCGCAGGTTCACGCCGATCACGGCGTCCCATTGCTGCACCGTCATCTCGTGGAACGGCGCGTCCTTCTGGATCCCGGCGTTGCTGACGAGGATGTCGATCGTGCCGAACTCCCGGACGGCCGCCGCGAACATCGCCTGGACCTGGTCCTCGCGGGAGACGTCCGCGAGCGCCGTGATCGCGCGGCTTCCGTGGCCGCGGATCTCGCCGGCGACCTCCTCGGCCTCGTCGGGCCTCGTCACGTAATTCACGACGACGTCGGCTCCGGCGCTGCCCAGGGCGACGGCGATCGCGCGGCCGATCCCCGAGTTGGCCCCCGTCACGAGCGCGGTCTGCCCCTTGAGCAGGTCGACGTGCCTCGGGGCGGGCAGGACCGGTTCGGGCAGGTTCCTGTTCCTGTAGTAGGACTTCACCGTGGGACCTCCTTCCTCGCGGACGCCGCGAGAGGAGCGGAGTATAGAGGCAGAACCCGGCCTCCGCCCCGGGGACCTCCCGAAAATTACCGCTGGACGGGGCAGGCGGGGCGGATACAATGGCCGGCCCCGATTGCAGGGCGGGCCGCGCGACGGCCCCCACGCGCAGGCGCATCGGCATCCAGCCGGATGAGAAGCCAGGGGAGGAGGTTGGCGGATGGCCATTGCCGCGGGCACACGTCTCGGGCCGTACCAGATCGAGTCGCCGATCGGCGCGGGCGGCATGGGGGAGGTCTACCGGGCGAAGGACACGCGGCTCGACCGGATCGTCGCCGTGAAGGTCCTCCCGCCGCACCTGTCGGGAAGCGAGGAGCTGCGCCAGCGCTTCGAGCGCGAGGCGCGCGCGATCTCCCAGCTGTCGCATCCCCACATCTGCCCCCTCTACGACGTCGGCAGCGAGGCCGGGGTCGAGTACCTCGTCATGGAGTACCTCGAGGGGACGACGCTCGCCGACCGCCTCGCGAAGGGCGCGCTTCCGGCGGAGCAGGTCCTCCAGTTCGGGGCGCAGATCGCCGACGCTCTCGACCGCGCGCACCGGCAGGGGATCATCCATCGCGACCTGAAGCCCGGCAACGTCATGCTGACGAAGGCGGGCGTGAAGCTCCTCGACTTCGGCCTGGCCAAGCACCTCGGACCCGCCGTCGAGGCGGAGCTCTCCGCAGCTGACCTCCATGCCGACCCGCGGGCTGCAGGATCACCCGCTCACCGAGCAGGGGACGATCATGGGGACCTTCCAGTACATGTCCCCGGAGCAGCTCGAAGGGAAGGACGCCGACGCCCGCACGGACATCTTCGCGCTGGGCTGCGTCCTCTACGAGATGGTCACGGGCCAGAAGGCGTTCGCGGGCAAGAGCCGCGCGAGCATGATCGCCGCGATCCTGGAGCGGGACCCGCCCCCGATCTCCTCGATCTCGCCGATGGCGCCCCCGGGCCTGGAGCGGGTGGTCAAGACCTGCCTGGCGAAGGAACCGGATGACCGGTTCCAGACGGCGCACGACATCAAGCTGCAGCTGCAGTGGATCGCGGAAGGGGGCTCGCAGGCGGGCGTCCCCGCCCCGATCGCCGCGAAGCGCCGCTCCCGCGAGCGGCTCTGGGTCGCGGCGACGGCGCTCCTCGCCGTGGCGGCCGCGGCGCTCGGCTGGGGCGCGCTCACCAGGAAGGTCGAGCCGGCGCGGATGATCCAGACGTCGATCCTCCCTCCGGAGAAGGTCGCCGTCGCCTTCCAGAACGGGTCCATGGTCCTCTCGCCGGACGGAACCCGCATCGTGTTCGTGGGGGCCGACGAGCAGAACAGACGCCA
This sequence comes from uncultured Acidobacteriota bacterium, assembly GCA_963747925.1. Taxonomy (GTDB): domain Bacteria; phylum Acidobacteriota; class Polarisedimenticolia; order QHYA01; family CAVVHA01; genus CAVVHA01. The sequence goes on along the minus strand of CAVVHA010000007.1, from coordinate 261,255 downwards.
GCTCTGGGTCCGCCCCCTGTCCGGCCTCACGGCCCAGCCCCTGCAGGGGACCGAGAGCTCCTCGTTTCCCTTCTGGTCGCCCGACAGCCGTTTCGTCGCCTTCTTCGCGGGCGGCAAGCTGAAGAAGATCGACGCATCCGGGGGACCGCCCGAGTCGATCTGCGACGCCCCCCAGGGCCGCGGCGGCTCGTGGAGCGCGAACGGGACGATCGTGTTCGCGCCGAACCCGACCGGACCGATCTACCGCGTCTCGGCGGCGGGCGGCACGGCGACGGCCGTCACGAAGCTGGACGCCGCGCAGAAGGAGTTCAGCCACCGGCACCCGTTCTTCCTTCCCGACGGCCGGCACTTCCTCTTCCTCTCGCGGGCGCCGGTGAACGCGGAGTACGAAGGCGGCTGGCGTCAACGCCATCTTCATCGGATCGCTGGAATCCACGGAGGCCGTGCAGGTCCTCCCGTCCGAGATGCAGGCCGTCTACACCCCGCCCGGCTACATCCTCTTCTGGCGGGAAGGCTCGGTCCTCGCGCAGCCGTTCGACGCAGGCCGGCGCAAGCTCACGGGGGACGCCTTCCCCATCGCGGAGAACGTCCAGGCCTTTCCCCCCGTCGAACTTCGCCTACTTCACGGCCTCGACGAACGGCCTGCTGGCCTACCAGGGCGGGGGCGTCACGGGCCAGTCGCAGCTCGCCTGGTACGACCGCAACGGCCGCGAGCTGGAGAAGGTCGGCCAGCCGGCGGATGCGGCGCGCCCGCGCCTGTCGCACGACGGGACGCGGCTCGCGGTCGATATCCGCGATCCCCAGAGCGGCAACAACGACATCTGGATCTACGAGTTCGCCCGGAAGACGCTCACGCGATTCACGTTCGACCCCGCGTTCGACGGCTTTCCCGTCTGGTCGCCGGACGATCGGTGGATCGCCTTCGGCTCGGCGCGGAAGTCGGCGGGCGATATCTACCGCAAGTCCTCCTCGGGCACGGGGGCGGAGGAGGCCCTCGTCGAGACGCCGACCGCGAAGAACCCCTTCGGCTGGTCCTCCGACGGGAACACGCTCCTGTACGAGGTCCGGGATCCCGCGAGGGCCCGCGGCACCGGGGGGAACTCTGGTCCTGGTCGTTCAGGGACCGTCAGCCGAAGGCTTTCGCGCCGTCGGATTTCAACATGGGGGAGCCGGCCTTCTCGCCGGACGGCCGCTACGTCGCGTACGTCTCGATGGAGTCCGGGCGCTTCGAGATCTTCGTGCAGTCGTTCCCGGGCCCCGCGGGCAAATGGCAGATCTCGACCGAGGGGGGCGAGGATCCGGTCTGGAGCCGCAACGGGAAGGAGATCTTCTACGTCGCCTCGGGAAGCCGCCTGATGAGCGTGCCCGTCACCGCGGGCGAGACGTTCCAGGCGGGGAACCCGCAGCTCCTCTTCGAGGCGCGGTTCAAGGGAGCGAACGGCCAGCAGTACGACGTCTCCGCCGACGGTCAGAAGATCCTGGTGGATGCGGAGGTCGCGGAGCTGGGCGTGACGCCGATCACGCTGGTTCAGAACTGGCTGACGGGAAAGAAACGATAGCGCCACAGCCGTCGCTGAAGCGGGCGGCGCGGAAGGATCCCGTGACCAGGATGACGATTCTCCCCACATGCGCGCAATGGTTGAATCGCGCGGCGGCGGGGCGGGGGTAAACTGACGGCGTGAGCACCGGGCGGACCCTCTACCTCGTCGACGGCACCTACCTGCTTTTCCGCGCCTATCACTCGCTGCCGCCCAGCATGGCGGTGACGGGTCCCGCCTACGAGAAGAACCGGCCGGGCCTGATCGCGGCGCTGCGCGAGGGAGCGGGAACGCGCGCCGAGCCGGCCGGCGTCGCGGACGCAGCGCTCGCCTGGCTCGAGGACCCCGGCGCGCGACCGGATCCCGACGAACGCGGTCCGGGGCCTCGTCTCCGTTCTCCTGAAGCTGATCCGCGAGGAGAAGCCGACCTACCTGGGCGTCGCCTTCGATCTGCCCGGGCTCGTCCACCGCGACGAGCACTACGCGAGCTTCGTCGGCCGGCATCCGGACTACGCCGGGAAGCTCGAGGGATACAAGGCGACCCGCCCGGAAACGCCGGTCGAGATCCACGTGCAGTTCCCGCTCGCGCGGCTCGCGCTCGCCCGCGGGCTCGGCATCCCCGTGCTCGAAGCGGTCGGGTTCGAGGCGGACGACCTGATCGGCACGCTCGCGCGCCGGGCGAGGGACCGGGGATTCACCGTGCTCCTCGTGACGGCCGACAAGGACCTGTTCCAGCTCGTCGAGGAAGGGATCTCGATCCTCAACCCGCACAAGCCGGACCCGGCCAGGGGGCGGAGCTACCTCCTGATGGACGCGGCGGTCGTCGAGAAGGAGTTCGGCGTGCCCCCCGCGCAGGTGGTGGACGTGCTGGCCCTCATGGGCGATGCGTCGGACAACATTCCCGGCGTGCCGGGGATCGGCGAGAAGGGGGCGCGCGAGCTGGTGCGCCGGTTCGGGACGGTCGAGGCATGCCTCGATGCGGCGAAGGAGGAGGGGCTCATCGCGCGGCCCGCCTACCGCAAGGGACTCCTGGAGCACGCCGCCCTGGCGCTCTTCTCGAAGGAGCTGGCGACGATCCGGGAGGACGCGCCGATCGACGTGAACCTCGACGATGTCTGGACGCACTCGCCGGACAAGGAGCGCCTGCGCGAGGTCTTCGGCCTGCTCTCCTTCGAGGGCCTGCTGCGCGACGCCGAGACCCTGCCGCCCGCGCCGGGGATCGCCGCGGAGCCGGGCCCGGCCGCGGAAGGGAAAGGGGGCGGGGCGACGCGGGGCGGATCCGGCGGAGAGGGAAGCGGGGGCGGGAGCGCGCCGGCCTCGGGCCCGTCCGGTTCTCCGGGGGGCCGGAGCGCGCCCGCGGGGAGGGTGGAAGCGGTGGGCGCCACGGGGATGCCGGCCACTGCGGCGGGGGGCGCGGGGGACGGGACGGCAGGCGGGGCCGACGAAGGCGGGGAAGCGGGGAAGGACCGGAAGGAGCCGGCCGGCGGAGGAGCAGGGCTCCTTCATGTTCCGGGAGGAGCACGCCGGTCCCGGCCCCGGAGGGCGAGGGAGAGGGAGGCCCGGAGGCAGGCGCCGGAGAGTCGCGGAACGGCCTTTTCGCTGGCGCCGAAGGGGGCCCGCACGAGATCCCCGCCGTCGCGGCGGCTCCGGGGGAAACGCCGGGCGGCGGATCGCGGGAGGGCGGCGAGGCCCGCGCCCACGCTCCCGGCCGCCACGAAGGGGACGACGGACACGGCGCGCTCTCGGGCGGCGCGGGGTCCATCGCGTGGAGCGAGGACGCGGAGCGGTACCGCCTGGTCCTCGACACGGCCGAGCTCGCGAGGCTCCTGCCCGCCATCCTCGCCGCCCCGCGGGTCGCCGTGGACACCGAGACGACGTCCGAGGACCCGATGCGCGCGGCGCTCGTGGGGATCTCGATCGCCTGGGAGCCGCACCGCGCGATCTACGTGCCGGTCGGCCACCGCTACCTCGGGGCGCCCGAGCAGCCCGCGCGCGCGGAGGTCCTCCGCCTGCTGGCGCCGCTGCTGGAATCGCCGCAGAAGGTCAAGACCGGGCAGAACGTGAAGTACGACGTCGAGGTGCTCCGGCGGGCCGGGGCGAAGCCGGCCGCCTTCTCGTTCGACACGATGATCGCGGCGTTCCTGGTCGAGCCGGACAGGCCCTCGTTCTCCCTGGGCGTCCTCGCGAAGGAGTACCTCGGCGACTACAAGATCCCCTTCGCCGAGGTCACCGGGAAAGGGGCGAAGAACCTCACCTTCGACCAGGTGGAGGTGGGAAGGGCGGCGGTCTACTCGGGTCGCGACGCCGACGTGACGCTGCGCCTCGCCGAGGAGCTCGATCGCCGCCTCGGGGCCGACTCCCTGCACCGGGTCTTCGACGAGATCGACATGCCGCTCATCGAGGTGCTCGCGGACATGGAGCTCGCCGGCGTGCGGATCGACCTGGAGCTGCTCGCGCGGCTCTCGCGCGAGATGGGCGCTCAGATCGCCGCGCATCCGGTCGCAGATCCACGACCTCGCGGGCCACGAGTTCAACGTCGATTCCCCCCGCCAGCTCGCGACGGTCCTCTTCGAGGAGCTGCGCCTGACGCCGATCAGCCGCACGGCGAAGAGCGGCGTCTCCTCGACCCGCGACGAGGACCTCGAGATCCTCGCGGCCCGCCACCCGCTGCCGGCGAAGGTCCGCGACTACCGCGCCCTTGCGAAGCTGCGCTCGACCTACGTGGACGCGCTGCCGGCGATGGTGAACCCGGAGACGGGCCGCGTGCACACCTCCTTCCACCCGACCGGCGCCGCGACGGGGCGCCTGTCGAGCAGCGACCCGAACCTGCAGAACATCCCCGTGCGCACCGAGGAGGGACGGAAGATCCGGGCGGCGTTCGTGCCCGAGCCCGGCTGGACGCTCGTCTCGGCCGACTACTCCCAGGTCGAGCTGCGGGTCATGGCCCAGATCTCCGGGGACCCGGACCTGCGGGCCACCTTCGAGCGCGGCGAGGACATCCACCGGCTCACGGCCTCGCGGATCTTCAACACCCCGTACGACGCCGTGACCTCGGACCAGCGCCGCGCCGCGAAGACGATCAACTTCGGGATCCTCTACGGGATGGGCCCGCAGCGCCTCGCGCGCGACCTGTCGATCCCGCAGGCCCGGGCGAAGGAGCTGATCGAATCGTACTTCGGCCGCTTCCCCAGGATCCGGGAGTACATGGACGGCACCATCGCGGGGGCCGAGCGGGCGGGGTACGTCTCCACGCTCTTCGGACGGATCCGCCGGTTCCCCGACCTCGTCTCGACCAGCCGGTACCAGCGCCAGCTCGCCGTGCGCGCGGCCGTGAACTCGACCATCCAGGGCACGGCGGCGGATCTCATGAAGATCGCGATGGTCCGCCTGCACCGCGCGATCGCCGCCGCGGGCCTGCGGGCGCGGATCCTGATCCAGGTCCACGACGAGCTGGTGCTCGAGGCGCCGCCGGCCGAGAGCGGACGCCCTGGAGGAGCTCATCCGGGGGGCCATGGAGAAGGTCGAGCCGTTCGATGTTCCCCTGGTGGTGGACATCTCGTCCGGCCCCAACTGGCTCGAGGCAAAGCCTTGAGAACATTCGAGATAGGCCGGCCCTCGACAAACCGCCCGGCGGCCTTATATTGAATCTTCCAGGGGCGCCCGTGAGGGGCGCGGCCCCGCAGGGAGACCGTGTTGAGGAAGCCATCCCGCATTCTGATCGTTGACGACGACATGGCGGTGCGCGAGGTCATGTCCGAAGGCCTGCGCATGGCCGGCTACAGGACGACGGTGGCCGCCAACGCCGCCGAGGCGCTGGAGAAGCTCGAGGACGACCCGTACTCGCTCGTCCTGAGCGACATCGAGATGCCGGGCGGGTCGGGGACCGAGCTCCTGCGGGTCGTCCGCGAACGGTATCCCGAGCTCGACGTCATCATGATCACCGCCGTCGTGGACATCGACGTCGCCCTGCGGGCCATCCGGAACGGCGCGAGCGACTACCTGACGAAGCCGTTCAACCTCGAGCAGGTGAAGATCACCGTCGAGAGGACGCTCGACAAGCGCCGGCTCCTCGAGGAGAACCGCGAGTACCAGCAGCGGCTCGAAGCGAAGGTCGAGGAGCGCACCTTCGAGCTGCGGGAGAAGAACGAGGAAGTCCAGCGGCTCTTCGAAGAGCTGCAGCAGACCTACCAGGCCACCTTGGAAGCGCTCGTCCAGGCCCTCGACCTCCGCGACACGGAGACCCAGGGCCATTCGCTGCGCGTGGTCGAGTTCACGGCCGAGATCGCGGTCGCGCTCGGCATCCAGGAGCCGGAGCTGACCGAGATCCGGCGCGGCGCGCTGCTGCACGACATCGGCAAGATCGGCATCCCCGACGCCATCCTCCGCAAGCCCGCGAAGCTGAACGAGGAGGAGTGGAAGGTGATGCGGCTGCACCCCGAGCTGGGGCACCAGATGCTCGCGGGGATCCGCTTCCTCGAGAAGCCGCGCGACATCGTGATCTCCCACCAGGAGCGGTTCGACGGGACCGGCTACCCGCGCGGGCTCGCGGGCGAGGATATCCCGCTCGGGGCGAGAGTGTTCGCCGTGGCCGACACCTTCGACGCCATGACCTCGACGCGGCCCTACCGCGCGGGGCTGTCCTACGACGTGGCGCGCCAGGAGATCGTCGACTGGGCGGGCCGCCAGTTCGATCCTGTCGTGGTGGAAGCGTTCCTCAGCATCGCGTCCGACCGCTGGATGGAGATCCGCCAGGACGTGAGCCGGCGCATCCACGACGAGGAAGTCAAGACCGGCGGCTACCGGTTCTAGCCGCGCACCGCCGCGCCCCCGCGGCCCCCCGCCTCACTGGCGCCCCCGACGGGGCATGCTAGACTGCCTCACGGTGGACACCGATCCGGGAGACCATGCCGCGGCGATTCCCGCGCGCGGGGTGGTGCGCCCGCGGAGGAGCCTGGTGACCCGGAGACAACCCCCCATGATCCCGATCGCGCGAGCCGCGCGCCTCTTCCTCGGCGCGGCCCTTGCCGCGGCGTGCGCGACCGCGGCGCTCGCCGCGCGCCACGATGAAAAGGCTGCGCCGGGCCCCGAGGAGGCCCGCCTCAAGGAGATCCTCGCCCGGTTCGACGACACCCAGTCCGCCACGCGGACCCTGACGGCCGCCTTCGTCGAGCGCAAGGAGCTCGCGATGCTCGAAGGCGCCCCTGGTCTCCAAGGGGCGCTTCTTCTACACGAAGCCGGACGACGTCCTGTGGCAGTACACGGAGCCCGACCCCCGCTACTTCCTCATCTCCAAGAACGAGCTGCTCTCGTACTTCCCGAAGAAGAAGAAGGCGGAGAGGGTCTCGATCTCGATGTACCACGACCGGCTCCTGAAGGTCCTGGCCATCGGGCAGGCCAGCGACACGCTGATGAAGTACTACGACATCCACCTCGACGAGAAGGGGAACGACGTCGCGGACACCCTCCTGCTGGTGCTCGAGCCCCGCAAGCGCTCGGTCAAGAAGCGGATCCAGGAGGTCCGCCTCTGGATCAGCAAGGACCGCGCGCTTCCCGTCAGGATGCAGTACCGCGAGCCCGACGGGGACACCACGACCATCAGCTTCGAGGACGTTCGCTTCAACCCGGACATCGCGGCGAGCACCTACCGGCTCAACATCCCGAAGGACGTCGAGGTTCACAAGGGGTTCTCCGGCATGAACCAGGCGGCGGAGAAGGACCAGGGGTGAGCCCCACCGCGGCCCCGCGCCCGACGGCGCTCGCGGCCTCGCCCGCATTCCTCCGGCACGAGACAGGGCCGGGGCATCCCGAAACGCCCGAGCGCCTGAACTGGATCACGGAACACCTGGAGCGGACCGGGTTGATGGCGAGGCTCGCGAGGGTCGAGCCCCGCCCCGCCGAGCGGGCCTGGATCGAGCTGGTGCACGATCCGGCCTACGTCGACCGCGTCGAGGAGACCTGCCTGCGCGGGGACCCGATCATCGACTCCATGGACACGGCGATCTGCCCCGCGAGCTTCGAGGCCGCGCTGCTCGCGGCGGGGGCCGGGGTCTCGCTCGCGAAGGCGGTCCTCGACGGCGCGGTGCGCAACGGCATGGCGCTCGTGCGACCGCCCGGGCACCACGCGGAACGGTCGCTCTCGCTCGGGTTCTGCCTGTTCAACAACGTCGCCGTCCTCGCCCGCTGGCTCCAGACCGCGCGGGGGGTCGGGCGCGTCCTGATCGTGGACTGGGACGTCCACCACGGCAACGGAACGCAGCACATGTTCGAGACCGATCCGACGGTCTTCTACTTCAGCATCCACCAGTGGCCGTTCTACCCGGGAACCGGCGCCGCCGGGGAGCGGGGGCGCGGCAAGGGCGAGGGAACCACGCTCAACGTGCCGGCCCCGGCGGGCTGGGGCGACGAGGAATACCTCCGGGCGTTCCGCGAGGTTCTTCGTCCCGCCGCGCTCGACTTCGAGCCCGACTTCGTCCTGATCTCGGCCGGCTTCGACGCCCATCACCGCGATCCCCTGGCGGGGATGAAGGTGACCGAGGACGGGTACCGGGAGCTCACGCGCAGCGTCATGGAGCTCGCGGACGAGAGCTGCGGGGGGAGGATCGTTTCGCTGCTCGAGGGGGGATACGACCGCGTGGGGCTGCCGGCCAGCGTCGCGGCGCATCTCGAGACGCTGATGGGCGCCTGAGGCGGGGAATCGGGAAGGACCGCGATGGGAGCCTGCCGGGGATGAGCGGACGCATCCGAACCGTGGACCCCGCCGTCTACCGCCTGGTCGTGGACGTGCCGGTGCGGTTCCGCGATACCGACGGGATGGGGCACGTCAACAACGCCGTCTATCTGACCTACCTCGAGGTCGCGCGCGAGCGGTACTGGCGCGAGCTGTTCGACCTGGCCGACTACCGCCAGGTGGACCTCATCGTGGCCCGGATCGAGATCGACTACGTGTCGCCCTCCACCGTGGGCGAAACGGTCTCGGTCGGCATCCGCACGAGCGCGATCGGCCGCAGGAGCTTCGACTTCGCCTACGAGGCCTGGGAGAAGGAAAGCCGCCGCCTGGTCGTCGAGGCCCGCTCCGTGCAGGCGATGTACGACTACGAGGCCCGCCGCACGAAGGAGGTCTCCCCGCAGATGCGGAGCCGCATCCTCTCCTTCGAGGCCCCCGGCTCCGTCACGCTCCGCTGACCCGCCGCGCACTCCCGGGGTGTGAGCGGTTTCGGACTGTGTTCGGCTGCGCGCGCGGACAGCCGCGCGATGCCTGCAAGGTCTTCCGTTGGAAATGGACTGTTGTGCGCCCGATCAGCCGCGGAGCGCCCGCACGATCTTCCCTTGGAAATGAACTGTTGTGCGCCCGATCAGCCGCGGAGCGCCCGCAGGGCGCTCCGCCGGCTGAATCAGCGCCGCGACCACGCTCCCCTTGGCAACCTACTTGAGCCCCCGGCTCCGTCACACTCCGCTGACCCCCCGCGCACCCCAGGGGTGTGATCGGTCTCCGTCCGTGCCCGGGCGCGCGCACGATCAGCTGCGGAGCGCCCGCAGGGCGCTCCGCGGGCTGAATCGGCGCCAGCCTACCCATGGCGGCAGTCCGGAAGGCCCCAGGAATGCCAGCCGGAAGACCCGGATCGGTCGTAACCGCCGCTCGTCTGCCACTTGCCGGGAGCGAGGGTGTGCCGCATGTCGTGGGCTGATGGCAGGACGCCATGCGGGCGACGATCGCTCCGGCGCTGCCATTGCATTGACTCCCCAATCCGATGGGCGTATTTAATGGGTAACTGTTCTGTCCGGGGAGGGTCCCATGAGGCGATGCGGCGGAATCACCCTGATCTCGCTCTCACTTCTTGTGATCATTTACACAACTATTGCGGATGCACGCACATTGACCTTCGAAGACCGGGTCGCCGCGCAGAAGGCGATCGAGCTGGCCTATCGGAACCACCTGATCTGGCCTAGAGAGAACGCTAGCCCCAAGCTGCCGCTGTCGGCTGTGCTGCCTGACGAGGCGAAAATGGGCGGCCTGAGTTCAATCTGGGCGGGCACCAGGGCGGAGGAGGGCGTATGGACCTCCGCCAACAGCATGGCCCACGCAAGGTGGGCGCACACCGCGACGCTGTTGCCCAGCGGCAAGGTCCTCGTGGCGGGTGGTCAAGACGGGAGCGGGACGGATCTCACTAGTGCCGAACTGTACGACCCCGCTCCTCCTTCTGGAGTCGTGAGTCTGGTTTCCTGGCGAAGGCAGCGCCGATGACATCGCCGGCCCCAACGATGGGCAGCGGAGAACCACACCACCTTCACGGAGGGCGTGGTTGGCCAGGCATTCCTGTTCGACGGGATCGACGACGCGGTCCACGCCCCAACCGCGGGAATGCCGGTGCGCTCGGGATCTCGAACGATCGAAGGCTGGGTTCGGGTGGATGCCGAGAATCCTGACGGAGAGGGCTTCTTCTTCGGGTACGGATTCCCTAGCAGTTGGTCGGGGACCTACCACCTCGGGATTGAGAGTGGGACAACACCCTTCTTCTCGACGTGGGGAAGCAGAATAGTCGGACCGGACTTGCTGATCGGCAGGTGGTATCACGTTGCCGCGACCAACATTGAGAACACAATCACGCTGTACCTGGATGGTCTCCCCGTCGCAACCGGCCAGATGGACGTTGCAACCCTGCCCGACAGCACCCTAAGGATGGGGTACTTGGACTACCAGCGGAGGCTCACAGGCGCTGTCGACGAAGTGAGAGTTTACGACCGAGCTCTCACGGCACGCGAAATACAGGCGATCCGCGAGGCACCGCTCGACAGCGACGGCGATGGGATCCTCGGTGCTCAGGACAATTGCCCGGTCGTCCCGAACCCGACCCAGGACGATGAAGATGGGGACAATGTCGGCGACGCCTGCGACACGTGCATCAACATCACCAATCCGGGCCAGGAGGATCAGGACGGAGACGGCGTGGGCGACGTGTGCGACAACTGCATCGCCAACCCGAACCCGCTGCAGGAGGACGTCGACCTCGATGGGCTCGGTGATGCCTGCGAGTGCGTGAGCCCGGCGGAGTGCGACGACGGCGACGCGTGCACGGACGAAGGCTGTGATCCTCTGACGGGCTGTGCCCACACGCCGCACGACTGCGACGACGGCGACGCGTGCACGGACGAAGGCTGTGATCCTCTGACGGGCTGTGCCCACACGCCGCACGACTGCGACGACGGCGATACGTGCACGCTCGAGACGTGCAACACGGCCACGGGGTGCGGGCATGAGGCGCTGGGGGGAGGCGTTGGCCCGCTGCAGGTGGCCAATCCGAATGGGGGCGAGATCGTAGGGAGCGGCTCGATCGTTGCTGTATTTTGGCAGGCACCTTCTGAAAGCGTCAAGTTCGACCTGTCTTACTCCATCGACAATGGAGAGAGTCTGGAAAGTGATCGTCAAGGGGGTCGCAGGAGAGTGCTACGGGTGGAACGTACCGAAGCAGGCCGGGAACAAGCCCAGATCCATGGTGCGCATCAAGGCCTACGATGGCTTGGGACATAGGGTCGGGACCGACGTCTCCGACCAGGCATTCACGATCGGGGTTGTTCACATGGACACTCCAGGTGGGGGAGAGGACCTGACCTCAGGCACGCCGACCACTGTCGGGTGGTCCACCTACGCGACGCTGAGGGCCGTGGCAAGAGTGAGGCTCCTGTACACGCTCAACGGCGGATCCACCTGGAAAGCGATCACCACGCTAACGGGGAATCCCGGGTCGTACGAGTGGACCGTTCCGGCCGTGAACGGTCCGAAAACGACATGCAAGGTCCGCGTCGTCCTGATGGACTCATCGGGGAATAGCCTCGGCAAGGACGACAGCGACACAACATTCATGATCCGCCCGTAACGCTACGACGAACGGTGACGGAGGATCAGTCTACGAGTAGTAGCGGCGCAAAATGTGCCCGGACCGGTGTAGGCGTCCAGGGAAACTGATGTGGGGTGAAGGCGGCCAGCGAAAGCGATGTCCTCATTTCCGGACGGTTTTCAGTCTGCGGGACCCATGCTAATCGAGGAAGTTCGATTGCCCCGGAGCGACGGGCTCGCTGGGTTCCATCCCGGGAGCGTCGAGTTCGAAGATCGTTGCATGTGGACCCCACCCGCGCACTTCTTCGAACATCAGAGTGTTCGAACAACTCGATTACCTGTGGTAGCCGCCCACTCGATAGCACCATCGGATGTCCACGGCGGGCCGCAGGCGGTCCGATTGGCGCGCAGTTCCGCGCGCCGTTACGCGATTCCTGTCAACAGCTTGCAGAGGGGTGGGTGCGCGGGCGCATCCGTCCGAGGGGTTGTTAACCGAAAGCGGGCTTGGTGCAACCTCCACGCCCGAAACTCTCTCCGCTCTCGGTGGACCTGTTAACCAGCCAACCCTGCGGACAACAGTTAAAGAGCCGTGCCCCTGCTCCCGCGGCAGCCCTACTTGTCCTTCCCGCCTCCGCCCGAGTGCCCGCCGCCGCCCTTCGAGCCGCCCCCTTGGGACGCTCTGCCGGAGGAGCCGCCCCCCTGGGACGGCCGCGACCCGGAGCTGCCCGACGGGGGCTTGGACCCGGATCCGCCGGATTGGGCCGCCGGGGCCGACCCGCCGGACCGACCCTTCGCGGAGGAGCCGCCGGAGTTCGCCGCGCGGGACGGCGGAGGGCTCCCCGGGGTCTGACGGGCGCCTGAAGGCGGGCGCACCTGGAACTGATCGGGCGGCCGACCGCCGGAGCGCCGGTCGGAATCACGGAAGAACTCGCGGAGCAGGTAGTCGGGGCGGTTGTCGTACGGGCCGCCGACGTCCGCGGGGATCACCAGGACCTCGGGATCGTACGCCGGCCTTGCCGGCCGGGGCCGCGCCTTCATCATCCCGTCGGGCTCGCTCGCGGTCGTGCTCTCCCGTCCTTCGAGCCGCGTCATCTGGCGCGGCCGCGCAGGCGTCGCGGTGCCATGAGGCTTGTTCGTTTCCCCGCCGGCGCCGGGCGCTGGCGCCGGCCGGGCCTTGCCTCGGTTCCGCCCTGGCTTCCGGGCTTGGCGCCCCCGCGGGGAGCGGACCGACCCGGCGCCGGAAGCCCCCGGCGAAGCCCGAAGGCCGGCCGGGCGTCGCGGCCGCTCCGCCCGAGCCGGGCTGTCCCTTGCGCTCGTGCACCATCGCGCCCGAACCCTTCGCGCCGGGCGACGAGGAGGCCGCGCCTGCGCGCCGGAGACCCGGGCCGGGAGCGAGCCGCAGCTGCTCCTTCTCGTGCTCGCGGAACGGCACCTTCGTGCCGGAGCCGCGCGCGGGGTCGATCACGGCCGCCGCCGGCAGGCTCCGGGCCTGCTTCATGCACGAGGCCGGGCGAGATCTTGTTGTTCGAGATGTCGCGCGGCGAGATCGGCACCGGCTTGCGGAGAATCACGCCGGTCCGGTGGGCGGGCTCCGCCCGGACCACGCTGGTCGGAACATAGACCCTGCGCGGGTGCTGCACGTACACGTCGTGGTAGTCGACGAAGTTCCAGCAGCGGTAGTCGATCCACGGATAGCCGTACCCCATCGAGCAGGGCCAGCCCCAGTAGTCGAGCGGCGCCCAGCCCACGTAGGCGGGTCCGTAGTACCAGCTGACCCAGGCGCCGGAGAAGATCCAGCCGGGGGACCAGGCCCAGCCGAACCCCGGCGCCCAGACCCAGCGGCCATAGTGGTACGGGGCCCAGCCCCAGGGATCGTAGGAGACCCAGTAGTAGCCGTACGGCGTGTTCGACCAGTAGCCGTTCCAGTACGGGCGCCAGCCGGGGGAGACGCCCGACGGGGATCCAGCAGTTCCCGTACGGCTCGATCGTCACCCACGAGCCGTAGGTGGACAGCTCGCTGCGGTAGGGCTGGATCGGATCGGGGATCTCGGCTTCGTCCACGCCCCCGCCGGCGTCGGCGGGGCGCCCCTGCAGGTAGTTCGCGTTCCGGTCCAGGACCCAGCCGTCGAATCCATCGGAGGCGACCGTGTTGAATGCCCGCGGCGAATCGGGCTCGCCGCTCTGGCTCACCATCGTGCGCTGCCCGCTGCGGAGCATCACGCTCGACTCGTCGCCGACCACCTCGGCGATGCCGCGGTAGGAGGAGACCCGCACCTTGCCGTACCGCCCTTCGACATCGAGGCGGAAGCTGCCGCTGGAGAGGAGGTAGACGGAGGCGGAAGGGGTGTCGACCCGGTAGTCCACGTCGCGCGGAGGAGCGCGCCGCAGCTCGATCTGGGCGGTCCCTTCGGGAAGCTGGAGCACGACGTCCTCGCCCGCCTCCGTGGAGACCGGCAGCGCGATGAAGGCGACCTTGGTGTTCTGATCGAGGCGAACGATCGCCCCGTTCGACAGCTGCACCTCCGCGCGCGCGCTGCTCGCGGTCGAGAGCGTGTCGCCGGGGAAGACGGGGGCGTTCACGGTCCCTTCGTCCACGGTCTCGGCGTCGGCCCGCTGGATCTTCAGGTTGCCTTCGAGGAACCGGACGCGGCCGCTGCCGACCTGGGCGGTGGCGCTGTCGGTATCGGCATAGGCGAACGGCTGCCTGACCGCCGCTCTCCCCCCCTCGGCGGCGATCGCCCGGGGGGCAACTGGCAGGGTCGCGGCGAGGAAGACGAGAGCGGCGAGGCCGGGCGCCGCGGGGACGAGGGAGGCGAGGGCAGCGAATCGGCCGGCTGAGCCGGTGACGGAATGGCGTTTCAAGGTCGTGCTCCTCATCGGGTGCTATCCCTGCCCTGGAAATTTGCGAGGATCGTGCCACGGATGCCAGGGAGAAATCGCCTGTTTGCAAGGCATTACGGGTGATCTGGGGAAGCCCATCCGACCCCTTCCGAGGCCGCCCTGTCCTCCGCGTGGGACGGCCCCCCTGGCCCGGGGCGCGGGGACCGCCGCCGTTGACAGGGCGCGGACCTCCTGTTAGCTTGCCATCGTAAACCCTTTGATCAAAGGAGTTGGAAGCCGCTCATGGCCGTCCGCCCCATCGTCAAGTTCCCCGATCCGGTCCTCATGACGCCGACCAGGCTGATCACCGAGGTCACGGACGAGATCCGCGCCCTCGTCGAGGACATGTGGGAGACCATGTATGCGGCGCCGGGCGTGGGGCTCGCGGCGAACCAGGTGGGCATCTCCCTGCGCCTCGCGGTGATCGATACCCTGGAGGGGGACGAGCCCGGCACGCCGGGGACCAGGATCGTCCTCGTGAACCCGGTTCTGCTCGAGAAGAAGGGGAGGCTGTACGAGGACGAGGGGTGCCTTTCGTTCCCCGGCTTCACGGAGAGGGTGGAGCGGCCGTCCTGGGTCCGCGTCAAGGCGTTCGACCTCGAGATGCGCGAGTTCGACATCAGCGGCGGGGGGCTCCTCGGCCGGGCGCTCTGCCACGAGACGGACCACCTCGACGGCGTGACCTTCATCGACCGGATGAGCCCCCTCAAGCGGGGCCTGATCAAGCGGAAGATCCAGAAGATGCTCAAGGCCGGGGAGTGGCCCGAGCCCGCCACGATCGGGGAATGAGAATCGTCTTCTTCGGGACCCCCGACTGGGCCGTCCCGACCCTCGAGGCGCTCGCCGCCTCGTCCCATCGTCCATCGCTCGTCGTGACCCAGCCCGCGAAGAGACGCGGGCGCGGCGGGGAGCCGTCCGCCTCGCCCGTCGCCGCGGCGTCGGCGCGCCTGGGGCTCGCCTGCATCGAGCCGGACGCGGTCCGCACGCCGGAGTTTCTCGAACGGGTCAGGGCGGAAGCGCCGGACCTGTTCGTCGTCGTCGCCTACGGGAAGATCTTCCCGCAGCGCCTGCTCGACGTGCCCCGCCTCGCGCCGGTGAACGTGCACTTCTCCCTGCTCCCGCGCTGGCGCGGCGCCGCGCCGGTGCAGTGGGCCGTGGCGGAAGGGGACACCGAGACCGGGGTCGCGACCATGCGGATGGTGAAGGAGCTCGACGCGGGGCCGGTCTACCTCGTGCAGCGGCTCCGGATCGAGCCGGACGAGCATGCGCCGCGGCTCGGCGCCCGGCTCGCCGAGGCCGGCGCATCGCTGCTTCTCGCGACCGTCGAGGGGATCGCCGGCGGTTCGCTCGCGCCGCGGGAGCAGGAGGAGGCGGGTGTCACCTTCGCGAGCCTGCTCCGCTCCGAGGATGGATCGATCGACTGGCAGGCGCCCGCCGAGGGGATCGCCCGGCGCGTGCGGGGCTTCGACCCGTGGCCCGGGCAGTCCGCGACGGCGGAGAAGGGAACGCTCCGTCTGATCGAGGCGCGCGCGGTCGCGGGCGCGGCGGGGACGGCGCCCGGGACGGTCCTCGGCGCGAGCGGGAGCGCCCTGCGGATCGCCTGCGGCGGCGGAACCGTCCTCGAAGCGCTCGTCGTGCAGCCCGCGGGGCGCCGCCCGATCTCGGGGGTGGAGGCGCTGCGCGGCCGTTTCCTCCGGGAGGGCGAGCGTCTCGGAGGCGCGCCTCCGCCCCTCTCCTAGCCCATGGGCAAGACACCCGGATCGCCGCCACCCCGTTCAGGACACGGGCGCACGGGCGCCCGGCCGGGGCAATCGCGCGCCGGCCCCGCCCGGAGGATCGCCCACAGGATCCTCCTGCGTGTCGCCGAGGAGGGGGCATGGGCATCGCGCCTCCTCGAAGCGCTCGATACCGAAGCGCTCGACCCCCGCGACGTCGCGCTGGTGCACGAGATGGTGCTCGGCGTCCTGCGCTGGCGCGCCCGGCTCGACGACCGGATCCGCCGCGCGTGCAGCCGCCCCTTCGACAGGCTCGATGCCCCGGTCCGCGAAGCGCTGCGGCTCGGCGCGTACCAGCTGATCTTCCTCGACCGGGTTCCTTCGCACGCGGCCGTCGACGAATCGGTCGCCCTCGCGCGCTCGACGCCCCTGCCGGGCCGGAAGGGGGAAGGGGTGCGCGCGGCCGCGGCCGGCCGCGCGGCGGCCGGTCTCGTGAACGCGGTCCTGCGGCGGATCGCGCGCGAGGAGGAGGCGGCGGCGCGGGGCGGGGCCCCTGTGGAGGACCGGGGAGGAGAGGAAGCCCGGCCGTCCGGTGGGCCCGCAGGGTCACGAGACCTCCCCGGGCCACGAAGCGCAGCGGGAGCCTCGAGCATCCCGGGACCGCCGAGCGCCGTCGCGGTCAGCCGGAGGCGACAGCAGGCGATACCGGCGAGGGGGCGCCCGGCGTCGTGCTCCTCGGGAGAGGGTTCGTCCGCCGGCTCGCGGCGGAGCTGTCGCATCCCGTCTGGATGGTCGAGCGCGCACTCGCGCGGTTCGGCGAGGAGGAGGCGAGGGCGTGGCTGCTCGCGAACAACCAGCCTCCCCCCGTCACGCTCCGCCCCAACCCGCGCCGCCCCGAGTCGGCCGACCTCGCGGCGCTCCTGCGCGCCGAAGGGGTCGAGACCGAGCCGGCCCTGCTCGCGCCCGGCGCCCTGAGGGTCCTCGACGGGCGCGCGGTTCGGACTTCGCTCTTCGCGCAGGGTGCGTTCTGGATCCAGGACGAAGCGTCCCAGCTCGTCCCGCTCCTGTTCCCCCCGCCCTGGAACGGCCTGACGGCCGACCTGTGCGCGGCCCCGGGAGGAAAGGCGTTCGTTCTCGCGACCGGCCGCTTCGAGCCGGACGCCGCGGCGGGCGAAGGGGAGCCGGGTCGGGTCGTGGCGTTCGACCTGCACCCGCACCGCCTGGCGCGGCTCCTCGAGGGGGCGCAGCGGATCGCCCCGGGGCGGATCGCCGCGGTCGCCGCCGAGATGGCCGCGGCCCCTCCCGCGCGCGACGGCCTGTTCGACCGGGTCCTGGTCGATGCGCCCTGCAGCGGCACTGGGCGTGCTGCGCCGCCATCCCGAGATCCGCTGGCGCCTCGAGCGGCCGCGCCTGGCCGAGCTCGCCGCCCTGCAGTCGCGCCTCCTCGACGCGGCATTCGCGATGCTGCGGCCGGGGGGCTGGCTGGTCTACTCGGTCTGCTCGATCGAGCCCGAGGAAGGGGACCGCGTGGTCGATGCGTTCCTGGAGCGCTCGGGGAGCCTCGCCGCCGATCCGCGCCCGCACCTCCCCCCTTCCGCCCGGGCCCTGGTCGGCGAGGACGGCCGCCTGCGCACCTTCGCCCACAGGCACGGTTGCGATGCCTTTTTCGCGGCCCTCCTCCGGAAAACGTCCGGCGCCGTCCCCCGAGGCGCCTCCTCCGGGCGCCTGAGGAGCAGGAAACCGCGCCGGCTGCAGGCCGATGGCGGTCCGCCGCCGGCTCCGGGCCGGTCCCGAACCGCGGCTGTCCGGGGGGGCCGCGCGAGGGATCAACGCGCATATCGGGCTTTTTCCGATAGAATACCCGGCGCATTGTCCGGGAGCGCGCGCCAGCGATCGACCACGAGGAGACCAACGCCAGCCCCACCGGCAACGAGCCAGGCTCGCGCAAGCGGGGCGGGCCCGTCGGCACGGTGGTCCGCGCGGGGCTCCTCCTCGCGGGGATGGTCGTGGCGGCCGGGGCGGGAGGGTATCTCGTCCTGCTCCTCACGATCCGCGGCCACGAGGTGGTCGTGCCGGACCTGGCGCGGATGACGCTGGCGGAAGCGGAGAAGGAAGCCACGAGCCACGAGCTGACCATCGAGGTCGTCGGAAGCCGGGTCGAGCCGCGCGTGCCCGAAGGGCGGATCTTCGAGCAGGAGCCGCGGGCGGGCGCGAAGACCAGGCCCCAGCGGACCGTGAAGGTCTACCTGAGCCTCGGCCAGGGCTCGATCGAGGTCCCGTATCTCGCCGGAGCCCCGCTGCGCAAGGCCCAGGTCACGCTCGAGCAGCTCGGCCTGCGCGTGGGGACGCTCGCCTACATCCCGTCGCGCGAGCAGCCGCCCGACGGGGTCCTCGCGCAGAGCCCCGCGGGCGGGGTGCGGCGTCAGAAGGGGGACGCCGTGGATCTCCTCGTGTCGCGTGGCGCGCCGGCGCGCGTGTACGTCATGCCGGACCTTGCCGGGCTCGACGTGGACCGGGCCGGTGCGATTCTGAAGGACGTGGGTGTGCGGATCGGCGTGACGAAGAAACCGTCCCCGGGCCGGCCCTCCGGCACGATCCTCGAACAGAGGCCGGCCGAGGGGTTCCCTCTCAACGAGAGGGAGGCGGTCCAGCTGGTGGTGGCCGAATGAGCCAGAGAGCGCGCCCGGCAGCGGGCAACCTGATCGCGCCTTCGATCCTCTCCGCGGACTTCGGGAGGCTCGCCGAGGAGATCCGCGCGGTCGAGGCGGGCGGGGCGGGAATGATCCACGTGGACGTGATGGACGGGCACTTCGTCCCGAACCTCACGATCGGTCCGCCCGTCGTCGCGTCGCTGCGCCGCGCGACCCGCCTGCCGCTGGACTGCCACCTGATGATCGAGGAGCCGGACCGCTACCTGGATGCCTTCCTGCAGGCGGGCGCGGACATGATCTCGGTGCACCAGGAGGCGTCGGTGCACCTGCACCGGACGCTCACCGCGATCCGCGCGGGGGGGGCCCTCGCGGGGGTCGTTCTCAACCCCGCGACCCCCGTCGCGACCATTTTCGATGTCCTGGGCGAGGCCGATTACGTCCTGCTGATGTCGGTGAACCCGGGCTTCGGCGGACAGAAATTCATCCCGGGCGTGATCCCGAAGCTCCGCGAGCTGCGCGCGCGGATCGCCGCGGAGGGGCTCCCCGCCAGGATCCAGGTGGACGGCGGCGTGGGCGCCTCCAACATCCAGTCGCTCGTCGCGGCCGGAGGCGAGTGGTTCGTCGCGGGCAACGCGATCTACGCGTCCGGCGACGCGACCGCGGCCACGCGTGAGCTCGCCCGCCTCGCGGCGCGGCCGTGAAGAGAGACGGATGAAGGTCAACAGCGTCCGTGTCCGCGTCCGCTACCCCGAAGTCGACCGGATGAACGTCGTCCACCACAGCAACTACCCCATCTGGTTCGAGATCGGCCGGACCGAGCTGATGAGGGACCTGGGGATCCCGTACTCGGAGCTCGAAGCGGAAAACCTGTTCATGCCGGTGATCGAGCTCGGAGTCCGGTACCATGTGTCCGTGCGCTACGACGAGGAGGTCGAGATCGAGAGCTTCATCGAGGAGCTGAAGGGGGCCCGGATCCGCTTCGGGTACCGCGTCGTGCGCCCCGCGGACCGGAAGACCCTGGCCGAGGGGTTCACCGTGCACGCCGGGATCAACGAGAAGGGGGTGCCGGTGCGGTTCCCCGCGAGGCTCCGGGAGATCCTGCTGTCCGCGGCCGCGGCCCCGGGGACGGAGGAGCGATCGTGAGGCCCCTCGACGGCCGCCCGCTCGCCCGCCATGCCCGCGGCGGCGGGAGAGCCTTTGCCCCCCTCGCTGCATCGGCCCTGGTCCTTGCCCTGGTGCTCGCCACGGGGTGCGCCTCGATGCGCGGCCCGAAGACGCCGGTGACGCCGACGCCGAACAGGGAGCTCCTCAGGCAGGCGCGCGCGTACATCGAGGCGGGCAAGTTCGACAAGGCGCGCGAAACGCTGACCGAGGTGGGCGCGCGCGAGGTGATCGAGCCGGGGCTCGACCCGTTCGTGAAGATCGCCATCGCGGACGCCTACTACTACGAATACGGCATCGAGAACATCATCGAGGCCCAGGCCCGCTACGCGCAGTTCGTCAGCTTCTTCCCCACGCACGACCTGGCCGGTTACGCCCAGTTCCAGCTCGGCATGTGCAGCCTCAAGCAGTCCCCCGACTCGTTCCTCGACCAGACCTACACCCACAGGGCGATCGAGGAGTTCGACAAGGTCCGGGCGGTGGACCCGAACAGCCGCTTCGTCCGCGCCGCGGACCAGATGAAGGAGCGCTGCGCCGCCAAGCTGGCCAAGCACGACTACGAGGTCGGGGTCTTCTACTTCAAGCGCAAGGCCTGGCAGGGAGCGATCGGGCGGTTCAAGAAGCTGGTCGAGAACTTCCCGCAGTACGAATCGAACGACGCGGCCTACTACTACATGGGCGTGTCGCTCCTCAAGTGGGGCAGCGTGGACGAGGGGAGGATCTACCTCGAGAAGGTCGTGCGCGACTATCCGGACAGCCGTTGGGCCTCGCGCGCGAAGGAGGCTCTGACCAAGGAGGTCCGGTCCGAGCCGGTCCGCCCGCCGGAGCGCCGCTCGCCGCCCGCAGAGCCCGCCGCCGTCTCCCGAGCCGGCGCCCTCTCCCGAGCCCGCCCAGCCGCCTCCAACCTAGCCGGAGCCGGCCCGGCGTCCCGCAGTCCCCTCGGGGCCCGCCCGTCAGAACCGGAAGATATAGAAGCCGTAGCCGATCCTGTCGATCGGCTGGTACCGCTTCAGCCAGTCGGTCCGCACGCCCCGCGTCTTCTCGAAGTACTTGCCGCGGATCAGGAGCTGGGTGCTCATCGCGTACAGGCCCGGCGGGGGCGTGCCTTCCCAGTCCGACATCCGGACCGGCTCGAAGTCGAGCTTCTAGTACCCGGGAGAGGCGGTCCAGTCGTACAGGAGCCTGATCTTCCCCGTTCCGTGCGAGTCCTGGTACTGCTTCAGCCTCTTGAGATCCGTCCCCCAGTCGATGTTGGAATCGTCGAGGTACTTGTGGCCGTTGGACGGGCCCCCGACCAGCGTATTGAAGTAGGCGAGGTGGTCGGGATAGATGCGCGCGAGATCGACGACGAGCCACGCGGCCAGCAGGAGCGACGCTGCGGCGAGCAGGCGGCTGCGCGGGAAGAACAGGGCGATCCGCCCCGTCAGGATCATCGCGAGCGGGTACAGGGGAAGGACGTATCGGACCCCCAGGTTGTCCGCGAGGAGGGAGGTGAAGACCAGGAAGAGAACGGCGGGAACCGCCACGTACAGGTGATCCCGGGGAATTGCGGGCGGGCTCAGCCTGTAGGAGAAGAGCGCGAGACAGAACAGGACCAGGGTCGGGACGGGCGTCTTGAGAAGAAGGCAGCCGAGGAAGTAGACGAGCCAGCCTCCCTGCTTGAAATCCCCCCAGAAGTAGAAGGCCCACCCCGTCGCGTGATCCCGGTTGACCTGCATCATCCCCTTCCAGTACACGAAAGGGTCCCTCGGGCTCAGGTAGGTGACGTACACGACCAGCATCGCGATCGCGAGCATGACCAGGAAGGCTCCCGCCGAGAGCTTCAGGCGCGAGGCCCGGTCCGGCGCCAGGAACGGGCTCGAGACCGTTCCCCGCGGCTCCGGCTCGCGCTTCCTCTTCCCGGCCGCCGGGACGGGAGCCGGCGCGGGGACGCCGGTGCCCGGCGCCAGGGCCTGGATCGCGAGGAGAATCGCGAACGTGGGGAGAAGGATCACGGCGGAGAACTTCGTGGCGAGCGCCAGGCCGAGCGCCAGGCCCGCCAGGATGAGGTGCGGGCGGCCCCCGGCTTTCCCGAACCGCCAGAGGTGGTAGAGCGCGATGACGAGGAAGCAGCTCAGGCCCAGGTCCATCGTGACGAGGCGGGAGTGGGCGATGATGTTCGGGCAGAAGGCGTAGAGGAACAGGGCCAGCAGCCCCGCGCCGTTGCCGTGCAGGTCCCGCGCCCACAGGTAGACGTAGACGCCGAGAAGCAGCGACAGGGCCAGGACCACGAGCCGTCCCCAGAGCAGGAGCCGGTCCGCGTCGTTGGAGTAGAGGAATCTCGATCCAAACCCCCACTCGTCCGGCGGATTCTGCGTCCAGCCCGGATCGTCCAGGTTCAGGGCCGGGCGAAGCAGCAGCAGCGGAAGGGCGCAGAGCTCCTTCATCAGGGGCGGGTGCTGGGGATTCAGGCGGACCTGCCCCGTCTTCAGGTAGGTGTACCCGCTCGGGAGGTGCGTGACCTCGTCGCACGAGGCGCTCAGGCTCCCCAGGGGGAGGCCGGCCTGGAGGGCAAGAGCGAGGAGCAGGACGCCGACGATCGCGGCCGACTTCATCAGGCCGCGATTCTAACCCGGACAAATGATGGTCTGCGCGGACTTCAATAAGGCGATTCGGTCACGCCATCGGTGGCGCGGGCGACGTAGAAGAGGGCCGTGCCCGGCGCGGGAAGCGTCGCGTCGGTCAGGCGGCTCGTCGCGGCGGTCATCCAGGGGGCCGGCGATCCCGACATGAACCCGGGCGCGGTCCCGCGGTAGACGCGGTACGCCGTGGCGGCCGCGGCATTCGCCCAGTCCAGGTCGGTGCCGGCCGGGAGCGAGCGCAGGAAGAGCGTGTTCCCGACGTTGCCGAGCCCGGATGGGGGAGTGGCCGGCGTGCTGAACCGGTTGTGCGGCGCCGAGGGGACCTGCGCCTGGAAATCGCTCGCGTTGTTGTCCGTGTCCTGGCCCGAGCCCAGGGTTCCACCAGGCTTTCGATCGATGCCGTTGTTCGCCGCCGGCGCAGCGGGGGCCGCGGTCTCCGGGCAGTTGCCGGTGCCCCACGCGACCTTGTCGATGATCAGGGCGGAGGTCGAGCAGCTCGATGCGGGCAGCGCGCTGGTCCCGTTGACGAGGAACAGGTTTCCGCCCGCGGCCGCCATCAGGAACGCGGTGTTACCGGCGTCCGCGGACGCAGGCCCGTTGTAGGCCGATCGGGCGAGCAGAAGCCAGCCCTTGCTCGGGATCGAGAGCGCGGGGAGGGGGAGGACGGTGTGGGTCGTCCCCGTCGCCGACTTGTACTGGACCGAGAGTCCGGAGAGAGGAAGGGCGGATCCGGTCGGGTTGTACAGCTCGATGAATTCATCGTCGGCCGACGGCGTTCCGTCGCCGGCCGTCTGGATCTGTGAGATCACGAGATGGTTCGCCTCGGGTGGTCCGCTCCCCGCGCGGGCGGTCGTGCCGCAGTCGCTGTTCGACAGGGAGGACCGGTTCAACGCGCCGTCCGACACCTTGAGGGCGAAACAGTAGGAGGTGTCCGCCGTGAGACCTCCCACCGCGAACTGCTCCGGGGTCCCCGCGGTGTGCGGGGCCGGAGCGTCGGCGAGGGGCGTCGCCGCGGCGAAATCGGCCTCGGTCAGGATCGGGAGCGGGCTCATCCTCACGTCGTAGGAAGCCGCGGTGCCCGTCGCGCCGTCATTGCCGCTCGCCGTCCAGCCCAGGCGGATGCCGCTCGATGACTCCGGTGTCGCGACGAGGTCGGTGATCGCCGCCGGCGGGATCGTGTCGGGGGGCGCGATGCCGGCATCGTAGTAGAGCTCCACGAACTCCTTCGTGAAGTCCGCGGCGTCGGCGAACTCGTTGATCCTCAGGCCGGCTCCGCCCGGCGTGCCCGCTCCCTGCCCGGGGTTCGCGAGCGACTGGTCCACGATGCTCCACGAGGCCGGGAGCCCCGCGGGATCTGCCGGGTTCGTCCGCTGGTAGGAGACCCCGGTGGACACGAGGCTGATGGTCGGACCGTCGAGCAGGGCGTTCGCCGCGCTGTACAGCTCGAAGGACTCTCCGCCGTTGATCTGCGGGAAGCACCCGGCGGAGCCGCACGAGCCGGTGGCGTTCGAGTCCAGGAAGACGGTCCCGGACGGCATCGACGCGAAGTAGGCCTGGAACTGCGCCAGGGTCGCGTCGCGGGCGACCACGAGGTATCCGCCCGAGGGGATCGTCGTGCCGGCGGGGATGACGAAGGTCTGGGCGGAGTTGTACTGCTTGAGGGTGTAGCCCGAGACGTCGATCGAGGCGGGGCCGGTCGTGAACGTCCCGTCTCCCGACAGGACGGGCCCGTTGCCGCACGCGTCGGTGGAGAGGACGCGGTAGTGGTACAGCGTAGAGGGGGTCAGCCCGCCCAGCGTCACGGAGTGGCCCGTGACCCCGCCCGTCCCCGACGCGGTGCTCCCGTAGGAGGGCGTCGTGCCGTACTGCACCTCCGAGCTCGACGCTTCGTCGGTCGTCCAGAGGATGGCCGCAGAAAGGCCGGTGATCGAGGCCGCCGACGGCCCCGCGATGATCACGGGCGCCGCCGCGGCCGAGGTCGTGAAGGTGGCATCCGTGCTCCGGGTCGGCCCGTTGCCGGCGGCGTCGGTGGACGAGACGCTGTAGTGGTAGAGGGTCGAGGGAAGGAGCCCCGCGAGGGGAACGGCGTGGGACTGCGCGCGCCCGGGCGCGGAGGCGCTCAGGCCGTAGGCGGAGGAGACGCCGTAGTCCACGAGGCTTGTCGCCGCCTCGTCGGTCGTCCAGGTCACGAGCGCCGAGCAGTCCGAGGGGGCGGCCGCCGGGCCCGCGGTGATCGCCGGGGGCGTCGTGTCGGGGGCCGGGTTCAGCAGCCACGCGCACGCGTTCAGGTGGATCTCGCGGTTCTTCACGCCGCCGGTGGCGAGGTCCCAGCCCGGGTACAGCGTGTCGCCCGGATCACCCGAGGAATCGTCGGCCGGGGAGGAATCGCCGATCGCCGCCACGCGGCCCGAGCCGTAGGACGCGGTCGCGAACGTCACGCGGGAGTTGTTGTGCGCCTGCCCGGTGCGCCAGACGTGCGCCGCCGCCGTCGGGTTGTCCGCCGGGTTGAGCTCCATGGAGGTCGAGCCGAACAGGCCCAGTCCCCCCGCGCCGGACCCGAACGGGCCGTTGATGATCGGATCGGCCGGGTCGGTCTCCGTGTTGTTGTCGGTTCCGTCGTCGAACCAGTCCTCGGAGCCCTGGTTGGAAAGTCCGTCGACGCGGAACCAGATGCCGAACAGCCCCGTGGACGAGGCCGAGGTCGCGCCGGTGAGATCGTTCCAGACGTGGGGCGAATCGAACCCGTCGCAGTCGCGGTCGGAGGTTTCGTGGTCGCCGACCATGAACAGGCCGCCCCCCGCGCTCACGAAGGCGAGGATGGCGGCCTTCTCGGCCGCCGTGAACGGCGTCTGGGGCTCGACGACGATGAAGAGCTGGTAGTTGCCCAGGTCCTGCGGGTTCGAGCCGTTGCCGAAGGTGATCTGGCCGCCGGGGGGGAGTGTTTCGACGCTGTGCCCCGCCTTGACCAGCTCGACCGCCCACGCGGAAATGCCGCCGCGTCCAGTAGGTCTGGGGAGTGGCCGCCGTGATGCCCGACTGCGGGGGAGTCGGGAAACGCTGGGGGTTGCTTTCGAGCGTCGAGCCGCTGCAGGGATACGCGGGGAGGCTGAGGTTCCACGCGTCGGCGTCGATCACCCAGTCGGCGTTGCCCGCCATCTCGTGCCTGGTGGCATCGAAGAGGATGTTCGCGGCCGAGGCGGGGAGAGCGGACAGTCCCGCCCCCAGCAGGACGATCGCCAGGAAACGAACGAGCGTCCCTCGCCGCAGGAGGGCGGGGTACGGACGCCCGTGTCCCGGGCAACTCGAAGGCTCCGTTCATCGTGCGCGCGAAAGTCACCGGTCGATCCTTACCAGGAACTCGAGACATCGCCCTCTGCCCCGCGAGAACCGGTCCAGGCCGGGATCTCCCCGCCCTCCCGGGGGGAGGCAGACGGGAACGCCCGGCCGATCGGTCTCATTCCTAGTACGCCGGGCCGGGGGCGCCGTCAAGGGAATCGAGCGGAAAGCTGGGCGGAACTGTTGCTGGGGAAGGAGTTCGCCGCGAAAACGGGCTCCGCGGAGGGGCCGCATGACCGGGCCGCCGGCCCGGCAGGGTCCGCCGGCGCCGGGAGAAGGGAGGATCCTAGTCGTCCCCCGGCGCCGGGGCCGCGACGCGGGAGAACCGCTCGCGCATGCCGCGGGTCAGGAGCAGGACGATGACCGGCACCCCGTAGACGAGCCCGGCAACGGAGAGGCAGAGCAGCAGCGCCCAGACCAGCTGGAGGAAACGGCCGATCCGGGTCAGGGAGAGGATTCCCAGGGCCGACAGGAGAAAGCCCCCGAGAAGCACGTACGCTCCGACCCGCATGACGGCGATGCCGGTCTGCGCCGACTGCAGCTCGGCGCCGAAATCGGCCGATTCGGTCAGGAGGTACTTCTCCGCGCCGGCGAGGTAGCGCAGGAAGAAGAACGCGGCGGCGGCGAGGGCGAGATTCACGGCGACGAGGACCCAGATGCCGAGCGATCGCCCGCGGCGCGGGCCTGCCCCGGCTCCCGCCTCACGGGTCCTGTACCCTCTTGCCGGCGTCCCGTCCCTCCGCATCGTCGTCCCCGGCGCCCTCGCGCCAGCCGACGACGGCCGGGTCCCCTCCTGGTTCCTCGTCTTCCGCGTCGCTCATGATCCGGCGAAGTGTAGCAGAGGACCCGCCGGGCGGCGCGTGGTGGTGTCGGCCGCCGCCGCGGGGAGGCCGCGGATTCGGGAAGGCCGCCCGCGGCGGCCTCCTACTCGAAGGGGAGGCGGCCGGGAACCGGTTTCGCGATCGGGCCGAGCTCCGGGTAGGCGTCGAGCAGGCTCGGCGGGCACCTCCACCTTCGCGCCCTCGAGGGCCGCCTTGATCTGCAGCGCGTTCACGGCCGCCTTCCCGCGGAAGTGGTTGTTCGCGATGACGTACCCGTCCGCGCCCTGCTCGGCGATCCGGCGGACGGTGTCGAGCCAGGGGGCGAGCTCGTCCGCCGAGTAGAGATAGTCGTAGCGGCGCGCGACGGCGGACGGAGCGGGCTCCATCCGCCGCTGCTGTCCGCCGGGCTCGCGGGCGGTCGTCCCCGCGCCCTGCGGGGCCTGTTCGTGCGCGGGGCCGGCGGCCCGACGACGCTCCATTCGCCGGAGCGATCGCCTCGAACCAGTGCGCGGCGTTGCGGCCATGCAGGCGCACGTAGGCCACGGGCGCGGTGACGAAGGCGGTCGGCCGCAGCGTCGAGGCGAGCCGGGGCTGATCGATGTTGCAGAAGCCGGCCCGGCGCCGCCGGAGCAGCGAGACCGTCTCCTCGTCCCCCCAGCCCGCGTGGCGGAACTCGACGACGCACGGGAGGTCCGAGAACCGGTCGAGGAGCTCCTCGAGGCGCGCCTGCGCCTGCGGCGTGTGATGGAACGACTGCGGGAACTGGATCAGGAC
This sequence comes from uncultured Acidobacteriota bacterium, assembly GCA_963747925.1. Lineage (GTDB taxonomy): Bacteria > Acidobacteriota > Polarisedimenticolia > QHYA01 > CAVVHA01 > CAVVHA01. The sequence goes on along the minus strand of CAVVHA010000007.1, from coordinate 233,926 downwards.
CGCCCCGAGCAGCCCCGCGTCGAGCAGCGGCGCGAGCGCGCGGCGGAACCGGTTCTCCTCCGCGTCGGGATCGGAGCCGGGCACCGCCCGGCCTCCCTCCCCGCCGCCCCCGGCGGGAGCACCGTCCGGCCCGGGCCGGGCCGCTTCGTGCGTGAACAGGCGCGGGGCCTTCACCGTGAACCGGAAGCGCGGGTTGGCGGCCACCCGCGCGGCCCACGACGCCGTCATCGAGGGATCGGGGACGCGGTAGAAGGTGACGTTCACTTCGAGCGTGTCGAAGAGTCCCGAGAGCATGGCGAGGGGGTCGAACCCGTGCGGCCGGGGCTTCGGGTAGACGACGCCGTTCCAGTCCTCGTAATGCCAGCCTGCCGTGCCGACCCTGATCATCCGTCCCCCGGCAGGCGTCTCCCGCCTATTCCTTCGGCCGCGGGCCCAGGCCCGAGGCGACGGCGTGGACCAGCCACCCGATCAGCGTTCCCGACGGCTCGCGGCGGGCGAAGCGGATGTACCGCTGCGCCGACTCGGCCATGAGATAGAGGCCGATCGCGATCCGGGCCGCTCCCGCGGCCGGGACCGGTTCGAGCTCGCCCGTGAACTCGTACGAGCCTGCCAGCAGGACGCCGACGGCGCCGCTCAGCAGGATCGAGATCTTCGTGTACAGGAGCGGCTGGTACCCCGTGGCTCTCGCGATCCTCTCCTGCGCGGCGCGCGGGAGAAACCCGTACAGCGGCTCCGCGGGGGAGACCGGGGCCCCGGAATCCCCTGCCCGGACCCCGGGTCCGGTCCCGGCGCCATCCCCGGCCCCGGGAGCGGAAATCCGCGTCACGCTCCCCGCCAGGCGCGGACGGGCCGCGTTCCGGGCTCCCCGCGGCGGGAGAGAGGGTCCACGCGAGGCCGATGGCGCCGAAGGAGGCGAGGAAACCGGAAAGGTAGATGACCGTGCGCAGGGCGAAATCGCCGAGGTGCTGCGGGCCGAACGGCACCGCCCAGTCGCGCGGCGCGACCCCGGTCAGGAGCCCCAGGGTTCCGGGCAGCCCGAGCACGAAGGCCGCGCCGGCGATCGCGCGGTCGAGCCGGCGCCTCCCCGCCGGGGATGGGCCGCTCATTTCCTCACCAGCCACAGGACGAGGCTGACGAGCAGGCTGACGAGGAGGCAGGTCGCGAGCGGGAAGTAGAACTGGAAGCTCCCCTTCTTCCAGATCAGGTCGCCCGGCAGCCGGCCCACGTAGGGGACCTTCTCCGCGAGCAGCAGCGCGACGCCGATGACGAGGATCACCGCGCCGACGCTGATCAGCGCGCGCCCGATCGGGGCCAGATCTCCCATGGCCCGATTCTACCAGCCCGCCCGGGCGGGGGAGGCTGCGGCCGCTGCCCGGGAGATTGGTACAATCCGGCCGGTCGGCGCGGCGACCGATGGGCCGCGTCCCTCGCGGGCGCCAGGCCGGCGGGAAGGATGCCGGCAGGCCGCCAGTCGCCCCCGCGGGCTGTCAGCACGAGGACGGAAGCGGGCGCGGCGCACGCACGCTTCTTGTTGGCCAGCGCAGACCCCGATGCAGACCCATTCTGAGGAGCCACCGTGACACGTCACCCCCTCGATCCGATCTTCCGGCCCCGCTCGGTCGCCGTGATCGGCGCCTCGCGCCAGCCGGCGAGCATCGGGCGCGAGCTGATCCGCAACCTCATCGACTTCGAGTACACGGGGAAGATCTTCCCCGTGAACCCCAAGGCGGCCTCCGTCGCCTCGATGAAGTGCTACCGCCGCGTCCTCGACATCCCGGACGAGGTGGATCTCGCCGTCCTCGTCGTGCCCCGCGGGCTGGTCCCCGGGGCCCTGCGCGAATGCGGCCGCAAGGGGGTCAAGGGGGTCGTCACGATCACCGCCGGCTTCAAGGAAGTCGGGCCCGAAGGGGCGGCGCTCGAGGCGGAGGTCAAGGCGATCCTCAAGCGGTACGGCATGCGGATGGTCGGTCCGAACTGCATGGGCGTCATCAACACCGAGCCGTCCGTCCGCCTGAACGCCACCTTCGCGGCGGCGCGCCCGGAGCGCGGAGGGGCCGCGTTCGCCGCCCAGAGCGGCGCTCTCGGCGAAGCGATCCTCGCGAGCGCCCGCTCGCTCGGCCTCGGCATCTCGATGTTCGTCAGCACGGGGAACAAGACCGACATCTCGGGCAACGACCTCCTCGAGTACTGGGAGAACGACCCGGACGTCCGCCTGATCCTGATGTACCTGGAGTCGTTCGGGAACCCGGAGAAGTTCGGCCGGCTGGCCCGTCGCATCTCGCGGGTGAAGCCGATCCTCGCGGTGAAGGCGGGCCGCTCGGAGGCGGGCGCCCGCGCCGCCTCTTCGCACACGGGCTCGATCGTCGGGCGGGACATCGCGGTCGAGTCGCTGCTCGAGCAGAGCGGCGTCGTGCGCGTCGGCTCGATGCAGGAGCTCTTCACGCTCGCGACCTCGTTCGCCCTGCAGCCGGTCCCGAAGGGGGACCGCGTCGGCATCGTCACGAACGCGGGCGGGCCGGGGATCCTCGCGACCGACGCCTGCGTCGCCGAGGGGCTGGCGCTTCCCCCCCTCTCGCCGCGGACCGCCGCGGCGCTCAGGAAGGTCCTCCCGCCGGAGGCGAGCCTCAACAACCCGGTGGACCTGATCGCGAGCGCCACGCCGGAGCGGATGGAGGCGGCGCTGCGCCTGCTCGTCGCCGACCCTGCGTTCGACAGCATCATCGCGATCTTCGTCTCGCCGGTCATCGTGAACCCTGGCGACATGGCGCGCGCGATGGCGCGCGCCGTGAAGGGCGCGAAGAAGACGATCGTCTCCTGCTTCATGGGCAAGGAGGGGGCCGAGGGCGCGGTCGGTCCGAGGATCCTGCGCGAGGCGGGGATCCCGGTCTACCGCTTCCCGGAGGACGCGGCCCTCGCGCTGGGCGCGATGAACCGCTACCGCGTGCTGCGCGACCGGCCGGTCGGGAAGATCCGCGCCTTCGCCTTCGACCGCGCGAAGATCCGGGCGGCCCTCGCGGCCGCGGGCCCGGACGGCTGGCTCCCGGGCGCGGCGGTCGAGGGCCTGCTCACCGCGGCGGGCCTGCCCGTCGTCCCCTCGCGCCTCGTTCGCGGCGGCGCCGCCGCCATCCAGGCGGCGCACGAGCTCGGCTACCCGGTCGTCCTCAAGGCCGACTCGGCGCGCCTGCTCCACAAGTCGGACCTCGGGGGCGTGAAGGTGGACCTGCGCAATGCCGACGAGGTGCTCGCCGCCCACGACGACATCGTCCGCCGCCTCGGCCCGCGCGACCCGCGCCTGCGCGTGAAGGTGCAGAAGATGGTGAAGGGCGGCCGCGAGGTGATCCTCGGCATGAGCCGCGACCCCCAGTACGGCCCGCTCCTGATGTTCGGCCTCGGCGGGATCCACGTCGAGGTCCTGCGCGACGTCGCGGTGCGCGTGCACCCCATCAGCGATGTCCAGGCCCGCGAGATGATCACCTCGATCCGCGGCTACCCTCTCCTCGCGGGGGTCCGCGGCGAGCGCCCCGTGGACCTGGCCGGCCTGGAGCTGTCGCTGCAGCGGCTCTCCGCGCTCGTCGCGGACTTCGACGCGATCGAGGAGATGGACATCAACCCCATGATCGTGTCCGACCGTCCGGGCCACTCCCTGATCGTGGACGCCCGCGTGCGGGTCGCTCCGCGCAGACGCACGCCGCGCCGCTCCTGAGGTTGGACGATGGGCTGCTCGGTGGCATCGCGCGGGGGGACAGATCGATACGATCGTCCGGGGGGATGCAGGGTGGGGACGGCCCGGGGTTGCCCGCCCCTCCGGACCAGGAGCGAATCATGACCCGCAAGGACCGCGCCGCGACGACGTCATCGCCCCAAGGGAGCATGTCCCGCCTGCTCGCGATCGGGTTCCTGGTCGCAGTCTCGCTGGCCGTCTACGCCAACACTCTGCCCAACGGGTTCGTCCTGGACGATGAATCGCAGGTGCTGAGGAACCCGTGGATCCAGGGCTGGCGATTCATCCCGGACATGTTCTCGAAGGACGTGTGGAGCTTCCTCGGAGGCTCCTCGGCGTCGAACTACTACAGGCCGATGATGCACGTGATCTACCTGGTCACGTTCCAGCTCTTCGGCTTCAAGGCGTGGGGATTCCACCTCGTGAACGTCCTCCTCCACGCGGCGAACACGGCGCTCGTCTTCTTCGTGGCCGCGCGCCTCACCGGCCCGGGCGGGGAGATTGGCTCGCGCCCCGACCGCGCCTTCCCGGCCGCCGCGCTCACCGTTCCGTTCATCGCGGCCCTGCTGTTCGCCACCCACCCGGTCCACACAGAGGCGGTCGCCTGGGTCGCCTCGGTCCCGGAGTTGTCCTTCACCCTCTGCTGCCTTGCTTCGTTCTACTTCTACCTGGCCCCGTCGCGCAGGCTCGCGCTCTCCGTGGCGCTCTTCGCGCTGGCGCTCCTTTGCAAGGAAACGGCCCTGACCCTGCCGGCCGTCCTGGTAGCGCACGATGTGGCGCTGGGGAAGGGAGAGAGGTGGGTCCCGGACCGCCTCCGCAGGTACGCCCCCTTCGCTCTGGTCGCGGTGGGATACCTCGCCGTGCGGCACCTGGTCCTGGCGAAGGCCCTCGTGAGGTCGGCCAGGGGCGGGTTTTCGCCGGATCAACTCATCCTCGACGGGCTCCCGCTCTTCAGCTCCTACCTCCGCGCGCTCGTGCTTCCGACCCGGCTGCATTTCTGGCATTCGTTCCGCCCGGCCGATTCCCTGGCCACGCCGGGCGGCCTGGCCTCCCTGGCCGTCGCGGCGGCGTTTCTCGCGGCCTGCGTCCTGGCCTGGCGAAAGCACCGGCTGAGCTTCGTCAGCCTCGCGCTCCTCGCGCTTCCCCTCGCCCCGGCGTTCTACATCAGCGCCCTCCCGGGCAAGCCCTTCGCGGAGAGATATCTGTACCTGCCCTCCGTGGGGTTCGTGATCCTCGCGGCGCTCGGCCTCGGGTGGCTTCTGGCCAGGCCGGCCTGGAGGAGCGCGGCGATAGTGATCCTCGCCCTGGCGACCGTCCTGTATGCCTCGGGGACGATCGCCAGGAACGCCGTCTGGAAGGACTTCTACACGCTGTATTCGGACACCATTAGCAAGTCCCCGGATGCGCCCGTGCCCTGCGACGACCTGGCCAATGCGCTGTTCGGCCAGGGGAAGGTGGACGAGGCCATCGCGACGTTCGAGGCGCAGGTGGCCGCCAACCCCAGCAACGCCTCGTGCCAGTCGGCCTTCGGGAGCGCGCTCCTGCTGAAGGGGCGCCTGGAGGAAGCCATCGAGCACCTGAGGCTCGCTGTGTCGCTCGATCCCAACCTGCTGGCCTCGTACAACGACCTGGGGATCGCGCTCAAGAAGACGGGCGACGTGCAGGGGGCGATCGAGCAGTACAGAAAGGCCCTCGCGATCAACCCGGACTACCCCGACTTGCACTTCAGCCTCGCGAACTCGCTCGCGGACACGGGGGACACCGCCGGGGCGCTCGACGAGTACCGCGCCGCCGTTCGGCTGAGCCCGGAGAACGCGTACTACCGCAACATGCTCGGCATCGAGCTCGCGAAGCGGGGCCTGAGGGACGAGGCGATCGAGCAATTCCAGGAGGCCATCCGCCGCGATCCGAACGAGCCTTCCTACCGCCGCAACCTGGAGCGCGCCCGGGGACTGCCGCATCCCTGACGGGGGGCCAGTCCGGCACGTTCGATCCGGCCGCGTACCACGGCCCAAGCCGGAAGCTGCCCATCGCGGACCTGGAACTGTTCGGGGCGGAGCCGGCGAACGTGAAATAGGCCCCGCGGGGCGGTCGCTTTCTTGACGCCCCCTGATCCGTCTGGAATCATGGACGGATCATGACAACGATTCTGTCGGTGCGCCGGGACGGCCGGGTGGCGATGGCGGGGGACGGGCAGGTCACGCTCGATCGCGTCATCATGAAGGACGGGGGCCGCAAGGTCCGCACCTTGCGAGGCGGCGCGGTGCTGGTCGGCTTCGCGGGAGGCGCGGCGGACGCGCTCAGCCTCTACACGCGGTTCGAGGCGAAGCTCGACGAGTTCCACGGGAACATCGAGCGGGCGGCGGTCGAGCTGGTCCGCGACTGGCGGACCGACCGCGTGCTGCGGCGGCTCGAAGCGCTGCTCGCGGTCGCGGACGCGAAGCGGACCTTCCTCCTCGGGGGGACGGGCGATCTCATCGAGCCGGACGACGGGATCCTCGCGATCGGATCGGGCGGCTCGTGCGCGCTCGCCGCGGCGCGCGCCCTGCTCGCCCACACGGAGCTGAGCGCCGGGGAGATCGCACGCGAGGCTCTGAAGATCGCGGCGGGGATCGACATCTACACCAACGACCGGATCCTGGTCGAGGAGATCGGGTGATCCACTACCTCCCGGATCGCCTGGACGGCCAGCCCCGCTCGCGCGACGACCTGACGCCCCGGCAGATCGTCGAGGAGCTGAACCGCCACATCGTCGGGCAGGACAACGCGAAGAGGGCGGTGGCGATCGCCCTCAGGAACCGGCAGCGCCGGCGCAAGCTCCCGCCCGAGCTGGCGGCCGAGGTCCTGCCGAAGAACATCATCCTGATCGGGCCGACGGGGGTCGGGAAGACGGAGATCGCGAGGCGGATCGCGCGGCTGACCGGGTCGCCGTTCCTCAAGGTCGAAGCCTCGCGCTTCACCGAGGTCGGCTACGTCGGCCGCGACGTGGAGTCCATGATCCGCGACCTGACCGAGATCGCCGTGGACCTGGTCAAGCAGGAAAAGCGGGCAGCCGTGCGGGCCCGCGCCGAGCAGAACGTCGAGGAGCGCCTGCTGCAGCTGCTGCTCCCGCCGCCGCCTTCGCCCCGCGGGGCTGCGGGGTTCACGGGGCTGCGGGTGGATTCACCGATGGGGGATGGGACGGGCTCCCCGTCGGGCGCGGGGGGCAGCCAGGGCGGTCAGGCGGGCCCCGGCGGCGCGGCTCCGGTGGCCCGGGGTTCGGAGGCGGCAGCGCCGAGGCGGGGGACGCGGGCGGGCCCGGATCGGCGGTTGGGGCGGACGGCCCGTCGGAATCGTACGCGCGCACGAAGGACAAGCTGCGCCGCGACCTGCGCGCGGGCCTGCTCGAGGAGCGGATCGTCGAGCTCGAGATCGAGTCGGGCGCGGGGCCCACCTTCAGCATCTTCGGCCAGCAGGGGCTCGAGGAGATGGGGGTGAACCTGCAGGAGATGATGCCGGGCCTTTTCGGCGGTCGGCGCCGGCGCCGCCGTCTCACCATCGCGGAAGCGCGCGAGTACCTCGCCCGCGAGGAAGAGGACAAGCTGATCGACCTCGACCGGACGACCGCCGAGGCGCTCGCGCGGGTCGAGCAGTCGGGGATCCTCTTCATCGACGAGCTCGACAAGATCGCGGGACGCGAGTCGGGGCACGGCCCGGACGTGAGCCGCGAGGGGGTGCAGCGGGACCTCCTGCCGATCGTCGAAGGGACCGTGGTCAAGACGAAATACGGGATGGTCCGCACGGACCACATCCAGTTCATCGCCGCGGGCGCGTTCCACGTGTCGAAGCCGTCGGACCTGATCCCCGAGATGCAGGGCCGCTTCCCGGTGCGGGTCGAGCTGTCGCCCCTGACGCGGGACGATCTCGTGAGGATCCTCAGGGAGCCCGAGAACTCGCTCCTGCGCCAGTACACGGCGCTGCTCGCCACGGAGAAGGTGGCGCTGCGCTTCACGGACGACGCCGTCGTGGCCATGGCCGATTTCGCGGCGCGCGTGAACGAGACCACGGAGGACATCGGAGCGCGGCGCCTGCACACGATCCTCGAGAAGCTGCTCGAGGAGATCTCCTTCATCGCCCCCGAGCGCCCGGGCACCGAGTTCGTCGTGGACGCGGCGCAGGTCGAGCGGGTGCTGAGGGACCTGGTGCAGAACCAGGACCTGAGCCGCTATGTTCTCTGAGCCGCGATCCCGCGCCGGGAGCTTCGCATCGGGGGCCCTAGCCGCCGCGGCGGCCTTCGTGCTTGCGGCCTGCGGCACGAAGGGGCCGCCGCACCCGCCGCTGCCGAAGGTGCCCGCGCCTGTCCGCGCGCCGTTTCTTCGCCAGTCGGGCGACGCCCTCGAGCTGCAGTGGGCGCGCCCCGAGAAGCGGATGAACGGGCAGGCGATCGAGGGGGCGCTCAGCTACACGGTCCTCGCGCGGATTGTCGAGCGACCCGCCGCGCCGGCACCCCCGCCTCCGGGGCCCGACACAGGCGGGACCGCCGAGGCCGGGCCCGGCGGGGCGTCCGTGCCCGGGGCCGGCGGGGAGGGCGCCGACAGCGCCGAGGAGGCGTTCCTGAAGGGGGCGGCGGTGGTGGCCCGCATCAACGAGCCCCCTGCCGCCGCGGGGAAGGGTGCGGCTGCGGGAAAGACCAGGGCGGGAGCGGGCGCAGCGGTGGAAGAGACCACGGCGGGAGCCGGCGCGGCGGCGGAGAAGACCCGGGCGGGGGCCGGGGCGCCGGAGGGCGCAGCGAAAGGCGAGGCTCACCACGGCGGCGGCTCGAGGAAGGGCCCCGGGACCGCGGCGGGCCCGAGGGCGCAAGCGAGCGCCGGGGAGGCCCCGGCCGCGCCCGCCCAGCCGGTCTCCGCGACGATCCCCCTGTCCACCTTCAAGGGCGCGCGCCTTTCGAGCGCGCGACTGCAGCTCGCCGTGGTCGCGGTCGACGCCGACGGCAGACGATCGCGCCCCCGCCCGATCCTCGAGCTCGACCCCGTCGAGCCGCTCCCCGCGCCCAGCCGGTTTCAGGGCCGAGCCGGGTGCCGACGGCGTGACGCTGCGATGGTCGCTGCCCGAGGGGCTGAAGGGCGTGGGAGTCGACATCTACAGGACCTACGTTCCGTCGGCCGCCGAACCCGCTGAAACCGCCGGGGTCTCCGCGGGCGCCGGCGCGCGCGGTTCCGGTCCCGGCCCGGGGCGCGCGGGAGGCCGGGCGGCGCAGCCCGGATGGACGCCTCCGAAGCCGATCGCAGGCTCGCCCTTCGCGGGAGGCAGCGCGATCGATCGCGCGGCCCTGCTCGGCCGGACCTACCGCTACGAGGCCAGGACCGCTTCGACGGATCCGGGGAAGGGGACGAGGGAGAGTCCCCCCGCCGCCGGGCTCCTCGTGGAATACCTCGACCGCTTCCCTCCGGGCCCTCCCGGCCTCGTCACCGCGGACTGGGTCGCGATCGCGGCGCCCGCGGGAGGGGCCGGGGCACCGCCGAGGCGGCGGCGTGCTGGTCGCATGGTCGCCTCCCCTCGAGGCGGATATCGCGGGCTACCGCGTCTACCGCTCCGCCGGGGGAGCCGATTTCGCGCTCGCGGGCCAGGTGGGCGCCGCCGAGACCAGCTGGAGCGACACGGACGTCAAGCCGGGAGCGACGTATCGTTACTGCGTGACGGCGATCGATTCGGCCACGCCGGCAAACGAGGGAGCGCGCTCGGAGATCGCGGAGGTCGCGATCGGGGAGCGGGAAGAGTGAGGATGGCCGTCGGCGAGCCGATGCGGTTCTGGAAGATGTCGGGGGCGGGAAACGACTTCGTTGTCCTGCCCCATTCGCCCGAGAGCCTGGCCGGGGACCCGGCCGAGTTCGTGCGCCGCGTCTGCCGGCGGGGGCTGTCCGTGGGGGCGGACGGCGTGCTCTTCGTGGCGCCTGGCGCGGGCCCCGGAGCGAAAGCCGGGGCCGGGTCCGCAGCCGTGGCCGGGCGCGCACCGAGCGCCGCGGCCGCGCAGGAGGCCGATGCGGTCCTCGTTCACTACAACTCCGACGGGGGACGGAGCGATTTCTGCGGGAACGGCTCGCGCTGCGCCGCCCGGTTCGCCGTCCTGATGGGCTTCGCGCCCGCGACGCTGCGGCTGCAGACCGACGTCGGCCTGCTCCGGGCGGAAGTGGACCCCGCGAGGGACAGGGTCCGCATCGAGGCGCCCGCGCCGTCCCGGCCGGAGCGGCGCCGCTGCGAAGCGGGCGGCCAATCGCACGAGGGTTGGTTCGTCCTCGCGGGCGTTCCCCATTTCGTCCTGCAGGTCCCGTCCCCGGACGGGGTGGACGTGGCCTCCCTCGGAGCGGCGCTGCGCTCTCACCCCGCGATGGGGCCCGCGGGCGCGAACGTGGACTTTCTCGGCCCGGTCTCGGAGGGACGGCGCCGGATGCGCACCTTCGAGCGCGGCGTCGAGGCGGAAACGCTCGCCTGCGGCTCCGGCGCGCTCGCCGCGGCGGCGGTGCTCGCCGCCGAAGGGGCCCCCTCGCCGGTTGTCCTGCTGCCGGGCTCGGGGATCGAACTGGTGGTCGATTTTGAGCCCGGAGATGCGCTCGCTCGCGGCTCGGACAGGCTTGCCGCCGGGGCCGGACCTCGCTCCTTTCACCTGGCCGGGGAGGCCCGCGTCGTTTTCGAGGGGATCCTGAGCCCGGGCCCGGAACGGAGCGATCCCGCTCCGTGAACGTCCGGCTCCTGAAGAAGCGGCGCGAGCCGCCGGCTCACCCGCTCTGGCGATTGGTCCGGATCGCGATGGGCAGCGGGCTGATCCTCCTTGGCCTCGTCATGCTCTTCACCCCGGGGCAGGGAGTCCTGACGATCCTGCTCGGGCTCTGGCTGATGTCGGCCGACGTGCGCCTGGCGCGCCGCGTCCTGATGCGCGTGCGGATCTGGGCCCGCCGCGCCCGCCGCAAGTACCGCGCCCGCCGGGAAACGCGGGCGGAGGAAGAAGGTCAGCCGAAGCCCTGAAGGCGCGCTCTCTCCCGCGCGACCTCCGTCGCTTCGCCGCGGTTCTCCCGCAGCGGATCGGGCGCGGCCGGTTTCCCCCGCGCGCCGGCGCGGGTGCTAAAGTCTCCGGTGGCAGACCGCCCCCCTCCCGGCCGGGCGGCTCCGAGGAGCGACCATGTCCAGGCGCGGTTCCCTTCCGATTGTCATCGCGGTCCTAGTCCTTGCTGCCACCGGGCTCGCCCGCGCCACGAAGGAGCAGAAACCCCTCACGACGGACGAGCTGATCAGGCAGTGGGGGGACGGCCCCGTCCGCTACCTGATGAGCACGAAGGAGGAGGCGACCCTCCGCGGACTGAAGACGGTGCCCGACCTTCAGCGCTTCATCACCGATTTCTGGGCGAGGCGCGATCCGAGCCCCGGCACGGTCGAGAACGAGTTCCGCCAGACCTACTGGCAGCGGGTCATCGACGCGAACAAGCGGTTTCGCGATTCGACGACCCCAGGCTGGAAGACCGACCGCGGGAAGGTCTTCATCCTGCTCGGCGAGCCGTTCCAGACCGAGCGCGACGAGCACCCGGAGGTCCCGAACAACGCCAAGGACATGCGGGCCCCCGACCGCGATCCGGGCGTGCGCGGCATCGAGCGGTGGACCTACCACCGCAAGTTCTCGACCGCCACCGACCCGGAGTTCGTCGTCGCGTTCGTGCGGGACCAGTCGCTCGACTGGAAGCTCAGCAGCAACCCGGCCCTGCTGAAGGCCGATTTCCCGGGGGTGAACACCCTCGACAGCAGCAACCAGGCCTTCGGCGGTGTCGAGAACCGCGGGGCGCGGAACGCCAACCAGGGGCTCGCCGCGGGCGGGGTCACGAGCGGCGCCGCCGGGGCCCCCGGGCAGGGGCAGTCCTCGATCAGCGCCGAGCTCTCCGCGGGCTCGCCGCCCGCCTTCGACACCTCCGCCTTCGCGAACTGGGACCTGGGCCTCGAGCTGACGGTTCCCTCGAACACGCAGGAGGTCATGGCGCTCGTCAGCACGCGCGAGTTCGTCTCGGGCTTCGTCCCCGCGCCCCGGTTCGAGTACTTCCGCGCCGCGGACGGCTCGACCTTCGTCAACATCGGCGGGCTGGTGACGCCGAAGGACCTGTACGGCGACGCCGCGGCGGGCAGGAGCAACCTGCGCGTGCACGCGAGCCTCGTCCCCGACGCCGACCCCTCGAACCCGCGCTACGCGAGCAACGAGAACGCGCCGCTCATCTACGATCTCGCGAAGGGACCCGAGCCGGGCGGCGTGATCGACGTCTGGACGGGGGTCGCGGCCCCGCCTGGGAAATACAAGGTGACGCTCGCGGTCGAGGACGCCCTCACGGGCCGCCTCGGGCGCGCCACGGCGGAGATCGAGGTGCCGGACTTTTCCTCGTCGCTCGCCCTTTCGACGCTCGTCCTGGGCTCCTCGCTCTCGAACGAGGGGGGCAAGCTCGGCGTGAACGCCCGCTCCTCGGGCGTCTTCCGCAAGGCCGAGGACTTCGCCGTCTACTACCAGGTCTACGGCCTGGTCCCGACGGAGGCCGAGAAGAAGTTCGACGTCTCGTACCGCTTCTACCGCGAGACGCCCCAGGGCCCTCAGCCGATCGGCAAGCCGATCGTCCCCGCGGAGCCGCCGACGGAGGCGGAGCAGGGCTGGACTTTCCCGCTGGCCAAGTGGCCGCCCGGCAAGTACCGGATCGAGGTGACCGTGACCGGGGCCGGGGGGAAGACCGTCTCGGCCCAGGCGCCGTTCGAGGTCATCGAGTAGCGCGGCGCCGCTCCCTGCCCGGTGACGGGACGACGAGAATCGGTGAAGCGCCGATTCCCCCCCGGGTCGAGCCGTGACGGACAGGTTGATCCCGGCGAGCGCCCTCGTTTTCACGGCGCGGGGAGACCGCAGCGCTTCCCCTAGGCGGGAACAGGAGGGTGGCCGCGGAAGGTGAGCAGGCGCTCGATCGTCGCGCCGATCTCGTTGTTCGGCGTCGAGGCGCCGGCGGTCACCCCGATCACGAGCGGCCCCGGGGGAAGCCAGTCCCTCGCCTCGACCTCCCCGGCCATGCCGAGCGGCTTGTGCCGGATCCGCTCGCGGCTTTCGAGGCAGCCCGCGTTCGCGATGTGGTAGGTCGGCACCGAGGCCGAGGACATCTCGGCCAGGTGGGTCGTGTTGCTGCTGTTGTAGCCGCCGATCACGATCATCATGTCCAGGCCGCTCGCGACCAGCTTGGTGACGGCGTCCTGGCGGTCCTGGGTGGCGCTGCAGATCGTGTCGAAGGAGCGGAACCGCGCGGCGGTCGCCTCTTCCCCGTGCCGCTCCACCATCGCGCGGCGGATCATGGCCGCGATCTCGAGCGACTCCGACGACAGCATCGTGGTCTGGTTCGCGAGGCCGATCCGGTCGAGGTCGCGGTCCGGGTCGAAGCCGGGCGAGGCGGCGCCGGAGAAGGTCGCGAGAAACCGCCCGCGGTCGCCGCGGCCGAGGATGTAGTCGCAGACCATCCGCGCCTGGTCGAGGTCGCGGACGACGACGAACCGGCCCCCGGGGTAGCGGAGGGCGCGCGAGGCGGTCGCCTGCGTCTCCTCGTGAAAGTACTTGCCGTGGATCACGGAGGTCAAGCCGTTCCGGGCGTAGTTCTCGACGTTCTTCCAGACGTTCAGGACCGACCCGCAGGTGGTGTCCACCATGACGCAGCCGGCGCTCCTGAACGCCTCCATGGCCGGGACGGGGACTCCGAAGGCGGGGATGATCACGACGTCGCCCGATCCGGGCTGCGGCGCCGGCTGCCCGTCGCTCCCGTCCAGGAACCGGATCCCCATCTCGCGCAGGCGGCTGTTGACCCCCGGGTTGTGGATGATCTCGCCCGTGATGAAGACGTTCCTGTCGGGGAACCGCTGCCGGGTCTGGTAGGCGTAATCGACCGCCCGCTCGACGCCGTAGCAGAACCCGAACTCGACGGCGAGCCGGATCGTCGTGTCGCCGGCGGTCATGGCGTACCCCGACGCGCGCAGGCGTGTCCACCAGGCCCGAGTGGTAGTCCTTGGACAGCCGGTCCTTGACCTCGTCGCGCAGCCCGAGGCCACGGGTGAAATACGACTCGCTCATCGGGAGGAATTCTATCAGCGATGGAGCGGGCCCGCCCCCCGGCCGGGCTTCCCCGGACGCCGGCTGCTCCCTTGCAGCACGAACGGCCCCGTCCGCGTGGTTGGGGGCGCTCCGGTGCGCTACATTTGACAGGGGCGGCCGCGGAGGGCGGCTGCCTTCCGGCAGAGCGGCGGTCGAGGAGCGATGCTGCGTCGCCTTCCCTGGTGGATCCCCCTCGTGCTGGCCCTGGCCCCGGCCTCGGCGGCGGCGGAGCGCGCCCCGCTGACGACCGACGAGATCATCCGGCGCTGGGCCGACGGCCCTGCCCGCTACCTCATGAGCCAGAAGGAAGAGGACGAGGTCCTCTCGCTCAAGTCGGTCCCCGAGCTGGCCCGCTTCATCACCGAGTTCTGGCAGCGGCGCGACCCCAGCGCCAACACCTTCGAGAACGAGTACCGCCGGCTCTACTGGCAGCGGGTCGTCGAGGCGAACCGCCGGTTCCGCGATTCCACGACCCCGGGCTGGAAGACCGACCGGGGCAAGATCTTCATCCTGCTGGGCGAGCCGGAGGAGATCATCGTGGACGAGCACCCGCCGATCGCCTACGGGATCGACCACACGAAGAACCCGATGGGGGAGGAGGATCCGGTGATGAGGGGCGTCGAGCGCTGGACCTTCCGGCGCCGCTACTCGCGCACCGCCGATCCGGAGTTCGTCGTCGCCTTCGTGCGCGACGAGTCGCTCGACTGGAAACTCACCCAGAACTCCACGCTTCTGAAGCCCGACTACCCCGGGGTCTCGGCCATCCCGACGCCCGGGGCCTCGAGCCCGCAGGGGGACGGCTATCTCTCCCGGCCGGCCCAGACCGCGGGGCGCACCGCCGACCCTGCCTCGCCCCTCGTCGCGGTCAGGATCCAGGCCGACATCGTCGCGATCGTGCCCTCGATCCCCGATACTTCGCTCTTCGCGAACTACGACCTGGGCCTCGAGCTGTCGGTCCCGTCGAACACGCAGGCGGTCCTGGCCTTCGTCGACACCCAGGATTTCATCCCCGGCTTCACCGCCGAGCCGCGCTTCGAGTTCTTCCGCGCGAAGGACGGCTCGACCTTCGTCAACATCGGCGCCCTGGTCAGTGCGAAGGACCTCTACGGCGAGGCCTCGACGGGAATCAGCTCGCTGCGCGTGTACGCGAGCCTCACCCCGGACGACGATCCCGACCACCCCCGTTACGCGAGCAACGAGAGCAGCCCGCAAAGCCTTCGACCTCTCGCGGGGGCCGGGGCCGGGCGGGATCGTGGATGTCTGGACGGGGCTCGCCCTGCCGCCGGGACACTACCGGGTCGCGCTCGCCATCGAGGACACGCTGACCGGCCACCTCGGGCGGACGCAGGCGGAGCTGGACGTCCCCGGCTTCGCGCACTCGCGCCCGGCGCTCTCGACGACTCGTCCTCGCCTCGTCCCTCTCGCAGTACGGTGGGCGGCTCGGGCGTGACCGCGCGCTCCTCGGGCGTCTTCCGCCGCGCGGAGGAGTTCGCCGTCTACTACGAGGTCTACAACGTGGCCATGCGCGGGGGCCATCCCCGCTTCGACGTCGCCTACCGCTTCTACCGCGACACGAAGGACGGCCTGGTGCCGATCGGCGACCCGATCCCGTTCCCGAAGAGGACGGAAGGGGCCCAGGGCTGGACCTTCCCGCTCGCCAGGTGGCCCGCGGGCCGCTACCGGATCGAGGTCGCCGTCACGGACTCGTCGGGCGCTTCGATCTCGGCGCAGGCGCCGTTCACGGTCGTCGAGTAGGGCCCCGGCCGGGTCAGCGGGCCTCGGGGCCTCGCGGGCGGGCCGTACTCGGCGGACCGGGCGGCGGAGCGGTCCACGGATTCGAGCCAGGCGACATGAAGAGGCGAGGGGAGCCCCTGCGGGACCATCGTCGAGGAGCACGGGGATCTCGTGGTTGGCCTGAAGCGAGGCGGCGAGGCGCGCCGACAGGTCGCCGGCAAGCGCCGGCTGCCAGCTCCTGCCGAAGATCGGCAGGCCGAGGGGCGCGATCCGGGCGCGGTTCCCGGCAAGGGCCTGCGCGGCGTCTCGGGGCCGGGGGACGCGGAAGTAGACCCCGCGCGCCGCGCCCGCCACGTTGAAGAGGTCGGCGGGATAGACGACCCCCATGATGCCTTCGCCGCGAACGTAGATCGGGTGCGATTTCTCTCCCACCCAGGGAATCACGGCGCTCGGAAACGGGAGCTCGCCGAGCGGCCAGAGGCGGATCCGCTCGGCCACGCCAGCGAGGCTCAGGCTGTCCCTCTGGTTCTCGAACCGCGCGATCAGGCGGGCGTTGAAATCGGGCTCGCCCCACCAGACGAGGGCCAGGATCTCCTGGTTGCCCGTCGCTGCCGCCCGTCCCCGCTCCGGCCGCGGCGGCAATCGCGCCGGACGCATCGGCGAAGAGCATGCGCGCGACCTGCCCCTTGACCGCCCAGAACGCGGTCTGCTCCCGCGCGCCGGCGAGGCTCCAGAGAACGTGCACGAGCACGAGGGTGGCGGCGAGAAGAACGCCGCTTCGGCCCGCCCGCCGCGCTGCAGCGGATGGGAGGACGCCGTCTGCGCGGACAGATGATCCTGCGGCCTCTCCCGCCGGCGCTTCGTGAATCGGGAGCGCGGAGGCCGCTTCGACCTGAAGAGGACTGGACTCGCGCGCGGGGATCGGTTCGCGCCGGTCAGACCGCATGGTGAGAAGCGCAAGGGCGCGCCCGGCGGCGACCGCAAGGCCGGCGAATGCGATGTAGTGGTAGCGGTCGGAGAAGAAGGGGATCGGGGCGACGGGAAGCCAGGCGAGAACCGACCACGCGAGCCCGAAGCGGATGACGCGGTCCCGCGCGAGGACGAGGAGCGCGACGAGCGCCCCCGCGATGACGAGGCCGGCCGCGACCCCCGGGGCGACCCAGCCCGAGCGGACGTGCAGGAAGGCGAGGCCGATCGCCGAGAGGTTCTCGAGCGCGAGCCTCGCGGAGGCGGAGTAGTACGAGGTCATGCCGGGGCCGAGACGCACGGCCGCCTGGAGGGCGGCCCAGGCGGCGGCGCACAGGAGAATCGGCGGGCCGAAGGCGCGAAGCCGCGTGCGCAGCGCGTCGCCGCGGTCCATCAGGACCAGCAGGCTCGCCGCGAGGACCACCGAGACGCCGACCTCGTAGCTGAAAAGCGCGAGGAGCATCGCGAGGGCCGCGAGCAGGCGGTCACGCGCGGCGCCGGTCCGGAGCGCGCGCAGGAGAGCGACGAGCGCGAGGAGATAGAAGGCGAACGTCAGCGAGTGGTTCAGCGAGGCGAGCGAGAGGACCGGCTCGGCGAGCCGGTCGTGGACCGACCAGACCAGCGCCGCCAGCGCCCCCGTGGCCAGGTCCCGGCCTGACGGCGCGCCGCCCGGGAGATTGGCGGCATCCAGGATCCCGCCGACGGTTGGTCCGGAGGAGTCCTCATCGGCGCTTACGGGGGAGGACGTCCTGGAAGCGGATTCTCGCCGGCGTCCATCGCGCCTGCCGCGCTGCGAGCGCGGGGGAGCGCCAGGGCCGGGGAAGACGCGCCGCCAGGTGGCCCAGCAGGAGGGCGTTCAGGATGTGCACGAGCGAGGGCGAAGAGATGCCAGGGCGCGGGGTTCGCGCCGAAGATCGGAACGAGCGCGGCCCAGAACGCGTTCACGACCGGCTTGAGGAAGACGCCGCGGTGGGGGACGAAGATCGCGGCGGGGGAGAACCCTCCGATCCGCGCGGCGGAGAACAGCTCGAAGTCGTCCCCCTCGAACCCGAGGCGCAGCGCCGGTGTGTACTGGAAGACGAGCAGGAGCAGCCCCGCGAGGAGGCCGGTGACGAGGGCACGCCGTCCGGCGTCCATCAGTTAGCCCGTAGATCGCGCGGTACATGGCGGCGTGGCTCAGGATCCGCTTCACGTAGAGCCTCGTCTCGGTGTACGGGATCTCCTCGACGAAGAAGGTCGGCTCGGACGTTCCGAAGACCTCCTGCCAGCGCTGCACGCGCCCCTCGCCGGCGTTGTAGGCGGCGAGCGCCAGCTCGGTGCTGCGGCCGAACCGCCCCAGCACCTGCGCGAGGTGCCAGGTGCCGAGCCGGATGTTCATCGCGGGCTCGAGCAGGCGCGCGGCGGTGAAGTTCTTCTCGCCGAGCGCCCGCGCGGCATCGGCGCCCGTGCCGGGGAGAAGCTGCATCAGTCCCAGGGCGCCGGCCTGCGAGACGGCGAGCGGGTTGTACGCGCTCTCCTGCAGGATGAGGCCGCAGACGAGCGCGGGATCGACCGACTGCGCGCGGGAGGCCTTCTCGATCTCCTCCCACGAGGGACGCGGGTAGAGGACCTCCCAGTACCGGCGCGGCAGGGTCTCGACGGGCGCGGCGAGGTAGTCGGGAACGGCCGTCTTGAGCCGCTCGATGGCGACCGGGCGCTCTCCGCGATGGACGGCGAATTCCGACAGGCGCAGCCAGATCGGGCGCGCGCGAGGCGCGGTGGGGGACCGTGAGGACGCGGCGGAGGCCGGAGAGGAGCCTGCAGCGGCCGCCGCCGCGGCCACGTATTCGCGCTCCGCTTCCTGGAAGAGCCCCGCCTCCTCGAGCTCGCAGCCGGCCTGGACGCGCGCCGTGGCGGAGCCGGCGGGGAGCGAGCAGAAACTCCGCGAGGGGCGCCCCAGCTCCTCCGTCCCCGCCGCGGACGCCGGGCCGGGACCCGTCGCGGCCGCCGCGGCCGGCGCCGCCATCCCCATCCCCTTGAGGCGCGCCGCGGCGCCGAGCCCGTAGTAGTCGCGCGCGTAGCGGCGCACGAGCTCCTGGTACAGCGCGGCAGCCCGGGCTTTCAGGCCGGCCGCCTCGCGCGCCCGCCCGAGCCAGTAGAGGGACGAGGGGTGGTACGGTTCCGCGGCGGGCGAATCGACCAGCCGCTGGAAGAGCCTCTCCGCGCCGTCGCGCTGCCCGGCGCGGTACGAAAGCCAGGCCGCGCGCCAGGTGGCGGCCTGGCCCCGGTCGCCGTCACGGAACCTCTGGATGTACCGCAGGAAGAGGTCGAGCGCTTCGCGGTCGTGATCGTTCTGGTCGAGGCCGGTGGCCAGCAGGTACATGGCGTCGCCCGCCGGGTCGCCCGCTCCCTCCATCGCCGCGCGCAGCGCCACGGCTCCCTCGCGCCCCCGGTCCAGTCCGTAGAGCGCCCGCCCGAGCAGCAGGCCCCGGGTCGCGTCCCCGCGGCGCACGGGGGGAGGGCCGAGCATCGCGTACGCCCGCCCGAACTGGCGCGCCTCCACGGCCGCCTCCGCGATGGCGAGCCTGTAGCGCGAGTCCGCCGGCGCCGAGGGGACCGACGCCAGGACCGCGTCCCACGTGGAGAGCGCCCCCTTTCCGTCCGCGGCGGCGATCAGCGCGGCGGCGCGCTTCGCGGCGGCGGGAAGATCGGCGGCGCGGAAGCGCCGGCCCGCCGGGAGGAGCGCCGAGAGGTGGTCGAACGCGGGACCGGCCTCGCGGCTGCGGGGCTCTTCGAGCCAGATCCGCCGGTAGAGGTCCGCGGCCCCGTCGCGGTCGCCCGCCTCCTCGGCGATCCTCGCGGCCGCGTCGAGAACGCGGGCCCGGTCGAGGCAGCGCGCCGAGGCGAGCTGGGCCGACAGCGTCCGCCGGGCCCGCGCGGGATCGCCGAGGCCCGCCTGCGCGCGGGCGAGGGCGATGGCGAGGTCGTCCGCGAAGACCGGGTCGGCCGGCGCCGGGGCGGTCCCCTGCAGAAGCGCCGCCGCCTGCGCGAAGCGGCGCTGGCCGGACAGGGCCTCGCCCCGCCTCAGGCGCGCGTAGGGGGACGCCGGCCCGCCAAGCCCTTCCGCCCTCGCGAACGCCTTCTCGGCCGGCAGGAACTCGCGGCGGTGCATGCGCGCGGCGCCGAGCGCCAGCAGCGCGCGGCGGCGCCAGGGATCGGTCCGCCAGGCCCGGAACAGCGCTTCCATCCGGCGCTCGCCTTCGTCGGCGCGCCCCGCGGTCAGGTCGGCGAGCAGCTCGGCATAGCCGGGAGGGGCGGTCCAGTCGTCGGTCCAGGGGCGCGCGGCGCGCAGGGTCCGCCACAGCAGGCCCGCGGCGACGGCGGCGAGGAGCAGGGCGAGGCCGAGAAACAGGAAGGCGCGACGGCGCGAGCGCCGCGGTGGAGCGGGGGGCGGCCCGCCGGAGAGCAGGTCGGATGGAACGTGCGGCTCCAAGAGCTGGGATTTTACTCGACGCTGCGCCGGGAGCGCGCGCGGGAGCGCTCAGCCGAGGCGGCCGGGTCGCCGCCCGCGAGGATGGCGACGAGCTCGCGGTCGAAAGGTTCCTCGTCCTGGAACCGGCGCCGGTACAGCTCGCGGGCCCGCCCGATCGCGCCGCCGAGCCGCCGCGCGAGGTCCCCCTGCCGGCGGCCGAGGATCACGTCCTCCTCGTGGTAGAGGCGGATGTCCGAGACCAGCAGGCGCGCGTACGCGGCCGCGTCCTCATCGCGCCGCAGGCGCGGCGAGTTCGAGGGGGCGGGATGCCAGAGTTCCGGTTTCAATTCAGGGTTTCGCGCACGTCGTTGAGATAGCCCGAGGCCTTCATCGGAGCGAGATCGTCGAGCGCGGCGACGATCGGCAGCAGGTCCGGCGCGAGCTCGAGCGCGGTCAGAATATCATGGCAGGCTTCCTCGTAGCGGGCGGCTCCGGCACAGGGCGATGGCGCGGTTGAGGAGGTAGGGGGCGCTCGAAGGATCGGCCTCGACCGCGCGCCCGTAGCAGTCGATCGCCTCGTCCATCCTGCCGCTTTCCTCCAGGGCGTTGCCCAGGTTGTTCCACGCCGGCGCGTAGCCGTCCTCGATCCCGATGGCCGCCCGGAAGCACCGCTCGGCCTCGAGCGCCTCGCCCCGCTCCGCGTAGGCGTTGCCCAGGTTGTTCCAGACCTCGAAGTCCCCCTGGTGCAGGTCGATGGCGCGGTTGTAGGCCTCGATCGCCGCCCCGGGGTCGTGCATCTCCAGGCACGCGTTGCCCAGGTTGTACCAGACCTCGTAGTCGCCCGGGTTCTCCTCCGTGGCCGCGCGGTAGCAGCGGATCGCCTCGGCCACGTGTCCCGCATTTCGCGAGCGCGTAGCCGAGGTTGTAATGAACCTTGTGCCGCTCGTTGGGGGCGGGAAGGGCGTTGCGGTAGTAGCGGACGGCGTCCTCGTAGCTTTCGAGCTCGACGCAGGCGTTGCCCGCGTTGTACCAGGCGTCGAACAGGTCGGGCCTCAGCTCGAGCGCCTTCGTGTAGCACTCGATCGCCTCCCCGAACCGCCGCAGGCGCACGAGCGCGTTGCCGAGGTTGTTCCAGGCTTCGACCATTCCGGGGTCGGCCTCGAGGGCCTCCCGATAGGCGCGAATCGCGGCCTCGGCGTCGTCGCTCTGCTCGTGGGCGCCGCCGATGCGGAACCAGACCTCGGCGGGGGACGCTCCCGCCTCGATCGCGCACGCGTAGCAGGCGAGGGCGTTGGCGATGTCGCCCTGTTCCTCGCAGGCGTGGGCGAGGCTGCACCACGCCGCGGACGGATCAGGATCCTGTTCGACCGCCTGCCGCCAGAGCCCCATGGCGGCGGCGGCGTTCCCCTTGAGCAACTGCTCCAGGCCCCGCTGGTAGAGCCGGGCGCTGGACGGCGCATCTTTGGCCTTCTCGGAGCGTCGAGGCTGCAGCTTCATGGTGTCGATTCGCGGATGAGACCGGGTGATGCGCCTTTTCGAGGACCGTCCCTTTCGGTCGTCCATCTCCATCCCCCCCAAGACCGGATCGGACCACGTCAAAAGGCTGTGCGAACCACGCTATAAATGTGCCGGAGGCTAGCATCCGCGGGAACGGCCTGTCAATCATGGGATGCATTTTTCGGTGCCGGAAAAATGACTCCGAAGGCTCAGCCTCGCGGACGATCGAACCGCATTCACTGCCGGCCCTTCCTATACGTCCCTTTCCGGGGACTGACCAGTAGTTTTATGAGACTCCATCGCAACGGCGGCGACAGGCCGCCCCGGGGGTGCTAGTCTTTCCCCCGTGATTTTCGAGAGGACCATTTTCCGGCCCGTTTCCTGCGACGGGATCGGGCTTCATACGGGCCGGCCCTGCCGCATGACGCTGCTGCCGGCCCCCGCGGGGA
The DNA here is from genome assembly GCA_963747925.1 of uncultured Acidobacteriota bacterium. Taxonomy (GTDB): domain Bacteria; phylum Acidobacteriota; class Polarisedimenticolia; order QHYA01; family CAVVHA01; genus CAVVHA01. The sequence continues at coordinate 211,988 of CAVVHA010000007.1, read as the reverse complement.
CGGGCCGGGTCTTCGTGCGGACCGACCTGGGCGGGTTCGAACTGCCGGCGACGCTCCAGTACCTCGGCCGCGCCAACTACGCGACCTGCCTCGTCCGCGAGGGGGCCCGGATCAGCACCGCCGAGCACCTCCTCGCCGCCCTGTACGCGCTCGGCGTGGACAACCTGAGGATCGAGCTCGACTCGGAGGAGGTCCCGATCCTCGACGGCAGCGCCGCGCCGTTCGTCGGGCTGATCAACGAGGCCGGGATCGTCGACCAGGAGGAGCTCCGCCGGTACATCTCGATCTCCCGCCCGCTCGAGCTGGTCGAGGACGACAAGCAGATCTCCGTCCACCCGGCATCGGAGTTCCGCATCACCTATGCGATCGACTTCGAGCACGCCTCGCTGGGCTACCAGGAGCTGACGGCGGACATGTGGGGAAGCCGGGCCTTCATCGAGAAGCTGGCCCCCGCGCGCACGTTCGTCCTCGAGCGGGATGTCGCGGCGCTGCGCCGGGCCGGCCTGGCCCAGGGCGGGAGCCTGGAGAACGCCGTGGTCCTTGCCGAGACCGGCAACCTGAGCGGGCCCCTTCGCTACGCCGACGAGCCGGTCCGTCACAAGATGCTCGACCTGACGGGGGATCTGTCGCTCCTGGGGCGCCCGCTCAAGGGGCACGTGATCGCGTACAAGGCAGGTCACGACCTGCACACGGCCCTCGCCCAGCTGATCCACCACCGCCCCGACTCCTGGTACCTCTCCAGCTGGGAAGAGGCCCCGCCGGGCAACCCGGCCTGAGCCACTGACCGCGCAGCCCTCCCGCTGCGGGCCTTAACCCGCATCCATGTATAATTTGCGCGCACTTGTTGCAGTTTTGCATCAGGTCCACGGACAGCCACGGCCCGGTCCGAATCCAGCTGATGAAAACCCCTCTGCGCCTCCTGACCGCCCTCCTGCTGCTGCTGGCAGCGGCGAGCGCGATCGCGCCGGCGACGGCGCAGATTCCCACCGACGCCCTCGCCACGGTGAAGGAGATGACCTGCGCCAAGGCGAAGGGGGGCGTCCTGGCCTCCTTCCGGCTGGAGGGGGCGCTCGGGACCGAGGACCGGACCACGCTCGAGAGCGGGATCCCGATCACCTTCGTCCACCGCCTCACGGTCTTCAAGCGCCGGGCCCTGTTCTTCGACAGGCTGCTCGTGCGGATGACGATCGAGGTGACGGCGACCCTCGACACCCTGACGAAGCAGTACACGCTGAAGCGCAAGGTGGACGGCGTCGAGGCCGGCACCACCACCGCCGATTCGTACGCGGCCGCCGAGAAGTGGCTGAGCGCGGTCGACGAGGTCGAGCTGAAGCTGCCGGAAGCCGAGCTTCGCGAGAACATCGAGCTGCGCGTCCGCAGCGAGTACCGGCGCATCTACGCCGTCTACCTCTTCCCGTGGTCCCTCGCCGCGGTGGACGAGAAGGGGTGCCGCTGAATGAGAAACCCCGTCCGCGGCGACCGCACCCTGCTCGTCCTCATCGCCCTGTCCCTGGGGGCGGCCTACGCCGTCTACTGGGTGCTCCGGCATCCGCAGCGGCTGAACCTGGGTCTCGAGACGGACTCGCTCGTCCTGACGCTGCTCGCGATCGCCCTCTCGCTCCTCTCGGTCGGGCTGCTCTTCGTCCTGCTCCGGAACCTCATCAAGCTGCTGGTCGAGAGGCGGCGGCGCGTGCTGGGCTCGCGCTTCCGGACGAAGCTGGTCTTCATCTTCCTGGTCCTGGTCCTGATCCCCTCGGTCGTCCTCTTCTACGCCGCGGTCAGCCTGATCCTGCAGGTCAACGAAACGCTCTTCCCGGAAACCCGGCGCGAGGTGGTGGAGAGCGCGCGGAAGATCCTGGAGGACTACAACGACCTGGTCCGCGCGGACTGCGAGCGCGGCGCCTCGCTCCTGGCGGGGGAGGTCGCCGCGGATCGCCTGCTCGAGCCCGGCCGGGGCGATGAGCTCCGGGCGCGCGCGCGCGCCTGGCGCGAGAGGAGCGGGATCGAGTTCGTGGCGGTCTACGCCTGGCCGCGGGAGCCAGGCCGGCGCAGGGGGCTCGCGCTCGTCGACGCGGGGGCGGTGCCGCCGACCGACGGGGAGCTCGGGGGGCTGATCCGGGGCGAGTCCGATCAGCACGCGGCCGTCACCCCGGGGCAGACCGGGCCGCGCTTCGCGGACCTGGCCAGGGAGGCGTTCCAGTCGGGACGGGCCTCCAACCGCCTCGATCGCGCGGGCGGCTGGCTTCGCGCGAGCGCCGCCGTCCCGGTCCCCTCGCCCGACGGAAGGGGGTTCGCCGGCGCGATCGTGGCGGGACGGTACATCCCGCCGGAGACCGCGGGGCGGGCGGAAGCGGTGGACGAGGCGTTCAAGACCTACCGCCAGACCATCAAGCGCCAGCCCGATATCCGCCGGATCTACATCCAGCTCCTCGCGATCCTGACCCTGCTGGTCCTGTTCGCGGGGACCTGGACGGGGCTCTACCTCGCGCGGCAGATCACGGTGCCGATCCAGGCGCTCGTCGCGGGGACGCAGGAGATCGCCGCGGGCAACCTCGATCACCGGGTCGAGGCGCTGGCGGGCGACGAGCTCGGCTTCCTCATCGAGCAGTTCAACGCGATGACCGGCGAGCTGCGCTCCAGCCGCGAAGCGGTCACCGCCTCGCGGCTCGAGCTGGAAACCTCGAACCTGCAGCTGGAGGAGCGGCGCCGCTACATCGAGCAGCTCCTCGAGAACGTGCCCGCCGCGGTGATCTCCCTCGACGCGGGGGGCGTGGTCACCACGATGAACCGCGCCGCCTACCGGATCCTCGGGATCGACCCCTCGGCTCCCCCGGCGGGCCGGCCGGCGGCGGACATCTTCGAGCGGCGCGAGCTGGGACCTCTGCTGCACGAGCTCGAGGCGATCCTCCGCGGCGAGGGCCTGCCGCACGTGCAGGAGTTCGAGCTGTCGGTCGAGGGGCGGGTGGTCCATGTCAGCGCCAACCTCTCCCCGCGCCGCGACGCGGAGGGGCGCGTGCAGGGCGTCCTGATCGTCATGGAGGACCTGACGCCCCTGATCCGGGCGCAGCGGACGACCGCGTGGAGCGAGGTCGCACGCCGGATCGCGCACGAGATCAAGAATCCCCTCACGCCGATCCAGCTCTCCGCGCAGCGGATCCTCAAGAAGCTCCAGGAGAAGGCGGAGGACTTCCCGCGGGTCGTGGAGGAGAGCGCGAGCGCCATCGTCAAGGAGGTCGGCACGCTGAAGGACCTCGTGGACGAGTTCAGCCGGTTCGCGAGGATGCCGGCCGTGAAGCCGGTCCCGAACGACGCCAACGCGATCGTCGAGGCGGCGCTGTCGCTGCTGGAGGGGATCCAGCCCGGCATCCGCTTCGTGCGGGACCTTCAGCCCGCGCTCCCCCCGGCGCCGATCGACGCCGACCAGATGAAGAGGGTGCTGGTCAACCTGATCGACAACGCCTCCGCGGCGATGGACGGACGGGGGACGATCACGCTGCGGACCCGCTCGGTGCCGGAGGAGCGGATCGTGCGGATCGAGGTCGAGGACGACGGCCCCGGCATCCCGCCCGAGAACAAGGAACGCCTGTTCGTGCCGTACTTCTCGACCAAGAAACGCGGCACGGGGCTGGGCCTCGCCATCGCGAACCGCATCGTCTCCGATCACAACGGCTACATCCGGGTCGAGGACAACAGCCCGCGGGGGGCGCGGTTCGTGATCGAGCTGCCCGCGTGAGGACACGACCATGACGGCAGGACGCATTCTGGTGGTGGACGACGAGCCGGGCGTGAGGAGCAGCCTCTCGGCGATCCTGACCGACGAGGGGTTCGAGGTCGAGACGGTCGAGAGCGGGGAGGAATGCCTCGTGGTCGTCGGACAGGAGCCGTTCCAGGCGATCTTCCTCGACGTGTGGCTGCCCGGGTGCGACGGGCTCGAGACGCTGAAGTCCATGCGGCGCACCGGCGTGGATGCCGCCGTGATCATGATCTCGGGGCACGCCACGATCGAGACCGCGGTCCGGGCGACGAAGATGGGCGCCCACGACTTCGTCGAGAAGCCCCTCTCGCTCGAGAAGGTGGTCCTGACCCTGCGCAACGCCCTGCGCGCGCGCAAGCTCGAGCAGCGCAACCGGATCCTGCGCGAGGAGCTGCGCCGGGACATCCAGGTCATCGGCGAGTCCGCCGCGATCCGCCGCCTGCGCGGGACGATCGAGACGGCGGCCCCGACGGGGGCGGGCGTGCTGATCTCGGGCGAGAACGGAGTGGGCAAGGAGCTGGCCGCCCGGCTCGTCCACGCCCGCAGCCCGCGCGCCGAGGAGGCCTTCATCGAGGTCGCGTGCGCGTCGGTTCCCCCGGAGCGGATGCTCGAGGAGCTGTTCGGGCGCGCGATCGCTCCGCAGCAGCAGGTCACCCGCGGCAAGGTCGAGCTGGCCCACGAAGGAACGCTGTTCCTCGACGACGTGGACGCCCTGAGCGAGGAGGCGCAGGGCCACCTCCTGCGCGCCCTCGAGAGCGGGCGATTCATGCCGGTCAACTGCCATACCGAGGTCGTGGCCGACGCGCGGCCGGTGGCGGCCACGGAGAAGGACCTCGCCGCCGAGGTGGCGGCCGGCCGGTTCCGCGCGGACCTGCACTCGAAGCTGAACGTCGTCCCGCTCGAGATCCCGCCGCTGCGCGAGCGCGCCGAGGATGTGCCCCTGCTCGTGGAGCACTACCTGGCGCGGTACGCGCGGGAGTACGGCAGGCCCCCGAAGAGCGTCGAGCCGGCCGCGATGGAGGCGCTCGCGCACTACGCGTGGCCGGGGAACGTGCGCGAGCTGCGCAACGTGGTGGAGCGGCTCGCGATCCTCGCGCCGGGGCGCTCGGTCGTCCCGGACGACCTGCCCTTCAAGGCCGGGGCGGGCGCGCCGGCGGGGCCGCGGGCCGCCGACGGGCAGCCGACGCTGCAGGAGGAGCGGGCCGCGTTCGAGCGGCGCCTGATCCTCGAGCGCCTCGAGCGCTTCGAGTGGAACGTGTCGAAGACGGCCGATTCGCTGGGGATCGAGAGAAGCAACCTCTACCGCAAGATGAAGGCGCTGGAGATCCGCTCGACCGAGCTCTGAGCCGCGCGGGCAGGGGGACCGGGCCGGTCGGTGACGCGCTCGAGAGCCCCGCGAGCGCGCGGCTCGTAGCCCTTAGCGACTCGCCTATCGTGGCCGCGTGCGAAGCCGCGCGGCCCCGCTCGCTCAGCGGCGGCCGGGCTCGGGTGACCGCGCCCGCGGGATGTCCCGCTGCCACTGCTCGCTGGCCGGATGGGGGTTTTGGGGTTAGGCTACCCGGGTCGCCCAGGGCTCGACCCTGGGCGCGCATGGATGGGAATGGACCAGAAAACGCTGAAAGCGGACCTTCACCTTCACAGCGACCACTCGGGACTCAAGCAGCTCCGGTTCCTGAGGATGCGCGACTGCTACAGCCCCCCCTCGAGGTCTACCGGCGCGCCAAGGCGCGCGGCATGGACCTGGTCACCCTCACCGACCACGACACCATCGACGGGTGCCTCGAAATCCGGGAGAAACTGAACGATCCGCCCGACTTCTTCATGAGCGAGGAGGTCGAGACGTTCCTGCCCGGCGGGCGCTCGATGCACATCGGGGTGTTCGGGATCACCGAGCGGCAGCACGGCGAGATCCAGCGGGTGCGGCGCGATTTCGAGGACCTCGTGGCGTATCTCGAGGAGCAGAGGATCCCGGCCTCGCTGAACCACCTGTTCCGGGGCTGGCGCCCCGGCCTCGACGTCGAGGAGTACCTGGCTCCGCTGGTCAACCGCTTCTCCCTGTTCGAGACCCGCAACGGCACGCAGTCCGCCGCCTACCGCGAGCTGACGGAGGAGGCGATCGCGCGCCTGCGCCGCCGGGGGCTCGACGCGGCGCCCGGCACGACGGGCGGAAGCGACGCCCACACGCTGGCCCGCGTCGCGCGCACCTGGACGGAATGCCCGGGGGCCGACCGCGAGTCGTTCGTCGCGAACCTCGCCGCGGGGATGGGAACCCCCGCGGGCCAGGAGGGCCGCCTGCTGCCGCTCGCGCGGGACGTCTACTCGGTCATCTTCTCCTACTACGGGACGCTCTTCGACAGGGGCCGGGTCGGCTTCGAGCCCGGCGAGAAGTGGCCCGGGGCGCTCTTCTGCGCGGCGACCCTGCCGCTGCACTTCGTCGCCTTCCCGCTGCTCGCCTCGTGCTGGAACCTCGCCGCCAAGCGGGCCGGGCTCTGGCGCATCGCGGCCGGCATGCGCGGGATCGGGGAAGAGCTGCCCGCCTCCGTGGATCTCGAGCCGACCGCTTCCTGATCGGTCGCGGGCTTGCGGGCGCCCGCAGCCGACCGGGCGGGCCTTTTCCGGGCGCTCCCGCCTCCGCCGGTGCGTGTCGAGCAGTGCCGCGCGGGCGTGCCGCGGGCCGGCGGCCCGAACGAGGCTCACGGGGACAGGGCGCTCAGGGGAAGATGTCGGTGCGCGCCATCTCCTGGAGGACGGCCTCGAGGTTCTCCCCGCCTCCCGAGCGGAAGCGGGCCAGCGCCTCCTCGGCGGGCGTCACGCCCCGGTCCACCACCATCTCCCGCAGCGGCGCGAGCCAGGCCGCCTCGTCCGGCGATCCGGCGGCGGCGAGGCCCGCGCGCGCGAGCTCGATGATCTCCGCGGCGATCTCGCGCACGGAGCGCGAGCCGGCGCGCGCCTCGAGCCCCCGCGTGCAGATCTCCTGACGCAGCGCCTGCCGCTCGTCCCAGGTCAGCCCCGACAGCGGGGCCCAGGCGGCCGCGAGGATGTCCCTGCCGCCGTAGAGGATCCCCTTGTAGAGGGCGCAGTGGGAGAGGGCGAGGCCCGGGACGTTCGAGTCGGTCCCGCGGATCTCGATGTAGGACTTGAGCCGCACGTCGGGGAACAGCGTCGTCAGGTGCGTTTCCCAGTCCCCGAGCGTCGCGTGGTGGCCGTCGAGCCCCCTGTCGAGGAACTGCCCGAAGGTCATGCCGTTCATCGGCAGGTAGCGGCCGTCGCGCACGAGGAAGAACATCGGCACGCCGAGCGCGTAGGCGATGTAGTCGTCGAACGTGGCCGAGGGCTCGAACGCGAGGCGGAGAAGGCCGGCCCTGTCGGGGTCGGTGTCGAGCCAGACCGCCATCCGCTCCGTCAGGTAGCCGTTCGCGCGCCCGCCCGTGACCGCCGAGTTGGCGAACAGCGCGGCCACGACGGCGGCGAGCGCCATCGTCACCCGCAGCTTCTCCATGGCGTCCGCCTCGTCGGAGAAGTCCATGTTCACCTGCTGCCCGCAGGTCCCCTTCATCATCTGGTGGGCGTGGCGCCCGTGCGAGGGAAGGTACTGCTTCATCACGGCGTAGCGCTTCTTGAGGAGCCAGGGGATCTCCTCGACCGAGGCGACCGGGTGGGTCCCGGAGGCGATCCAGCGGACCCCCAGCTCTCCCGAGACGACCGCGACGTCGCGCAGGTAGAGGCTCATCTCCCGGGCCGACTCGGCCATGGTCCGGCAGATCCCCCCGGAAAGCTCCATCTGGCCGCCGGGCTCGAGGGTGATCCGCGTCCCGTCGCGGGAGAGCTCCACGAGCCGGTCGTCCTGGAAGAGGGGCCGCCAGTGGAACCGGTCCACGAGCGCCTGGAGAATCGCCGTGACGGAGACAGGCCCGTCGATCGGCAGCGGGGCGAGCGCTCCGTCCCCGCGCCGCACGATTCCGAACCGCTCGTATTCGATCCCGAGGCCGTACTTCGCGGGCGGCTTGAAGCCGGCCTCGAAGTACCCGCGCAGATCGGAGGGGCGAAGCCTCCCTGTGTCCTGTCTCTCGTCCATGATCCGTTGACCGGTGCGGAATCCCACATTATCGGCGGGGCATGGCCGGCCGTCAAAGAGCGTCGTACAAGTGACCATGGTCGCGGCGCCGAATGCAGCCGACGGGGCGCCTGGCGGCGCTGCGCCGACTCGCGCCGCCGCGGCTGATCGTGCGCAGGGCAAGGGGGCGCTGCGCCGGCGCCCCGCGGCTGATGCGTGCGCGGGGGCGCGGGGTCTGCTCAGTCCTTCTGCAGGATGTCGATCAGGTCGTCGGCGAGGCGGCCGAGGGTTTCGCGCGACAGATTGGAGGGGATCGCCTTGCGGCGGCTGCCCGACTCGGCGCGGTAGCGCCGGATCGTGATCGAGTCGCCCCCCTGGAGGACCGCTTCGTTGTATTCGCGTCCCCCGCCCGCCTGCCGCGGCGTCTCGCTGCGCAGGATCGCCCTGGCCCGCTTCCCCTCGCTCTCGACGACCGTGAGCGGCTCCTGGAGATAGTTCAGCCGCCGGGCGGCCTCGCGGGCCTGCGCGGCGACGCTGCCGGTCCCGGCCGCGCGCCTGGCGGTCACGGGGCCGGCCAGGATCCCCAGGCGGTCCGCGTCCTCCACCTGGACCGACACCGAGCCCGCGGCCGTCGCGGCCTCGATCGCGCAGGGAGTGGATGGGCGCGCCCCCGCGGAGGCTTCCCGGACCTTCCCGTCGAGGGCCTCTTCGAGCTGCCGTGATGCCGGGGGGGCGTCGGTTTCATGGCCATTGCGGAACATACGCGGAGCCGGCTCCGCGTCCAGTTCCGTTCCTTCCTCGCCAACGGATTGCAAGGAAGGTGCCCGGACCGGGGCCGCGCCGTTGCGCGGAAATCGCCGGCGGGCCGGGTTCCCGGCCGACAAACTTTGCGGCTCCCTTCCACTTTTGGGGAGGTTCGCCCGAAAGACGGGCCGGCGTCAGGCCTCGGTGAAGTTCTCGCCGTCGAATCCGACGAGGCGAGGCTTGCCGTCGAGGCGGGTGTCGAGGTGGACGGGCCGCTTCCAGACCCGGTGGAGGTTGATCAGCGTCTCCCGCGCGTAGTCCTCGCGAAGGTCGAGCCCCTCGTGCTGGTGGGTCAGGACCAGCTCGCCGCGGTTCGCGTGGTTCGATTCCGTGACGCTGATCACGGGGCTGCCCGAGTTCGTGAGCTGGAACAGGAGCGCCTCCTTCACCTTCCGGAACTCGCGGCTCTGGACGGTCCAGGCGCCCCGCTTCGCGTCGTGCGCGAAGGTGAACAGGCGGTGCTGCCGGCAGAAATCCTCGGTCAGGAACGTGTCGATGAAGGTGACGTCGCAGTACAGCTTGCGGACCTCGAAGACCTTCTCGCGGCCCAGGCCCAGGTGGCGGTCCCAGTTCCGCTTCGCGACGATGTCCTCGCACGCCTCGTACTCGGCGCCGAACTGCCCGCGGTTCCAGCGCGACTCGATGTCGCGGAACAGCTCCACGCCGATCTTGTACGGGTTGAGCCGGCCGGGCGAGGCAGCTGACGGTCCCCGCGTGGTGGTCGGCGTAGTCGATCACCTCGGCGTCGCGCAGCGCCCGCTCCGTCATGATGCGGGAGTGCCAGAAGGTGGCCCACCCCTCGTTCATGATCTTCGTCTGCCGCTGCGGCAGGAAGTAGTAGGCCTCCTCGCGGATCAGCTCGAGGACCTCGTGCTGCCAGGTCTCGAGCGGCGCGTGGTCGAGCAGGAACCTGAGGACGTCCCGCACGGGCGCCTCGGGAACCCGGTGGGCGCGCTTCGCCTGCTCCTCGATCCTGCGCTTCTGCGCCTCGAGGAACTCGGGGGGGTTGACGAACTTCTGCATGTACGACTTGCTCTTCAGCCGCTTCGGGGCGGGCAGCTCCGGCTCCTCCTCGTCCGCGGCGCGCGCGGGCGCGGGGCGCTCCTCGCGCCGGATCGCGGTGCCGTGCGGGTCGATCAGGTCCTCGATCGACAGGCAGGCGTCGATGAAGGTCTCCACCGCCTCGATCCCGTGCCGCTCGACGTAGCGGCGGACGCGGGTGGCGTGGTTCGCCATCCGGTCCACCATCTTCCGGTTCGTCGCCGCGAAGTAGAGGTTGTTCTTGAAGAAATCGCAGTGGGCGTACACGTGCCCCATGACCAGCTTCTGGTCGACGACGGGGTTGGTCTCGAGCAGGTAGGCGTAGCACGGGTTGTTGTTGATCACCATCTCGTAGATCTTGTGCAGCCCGAAGGTGTACGACTTCGAGAGGTGCTCGTACTCCATCCCGTGGCGCCAGTGCGGGTAGCGGGTCGGGAAGCCGCCGTAGGCGGCCACCTGGTTCATCTGCGCGTAGTCGAGGACCTCGAAGATGACGGGGAAGAAATCGAGCCCGTAGTCGCGGGCGTGCGCCTCGATCTCGGCGCGCCTCGCCTCGAGCTCGGAGGAGAGGGCGCGGCCGGTCTGGGACTCGAAGGAGCGCACGCTCACCGGCCCTTTCCCAGGAACGCGCGGATCGCCTCGTAGATCCCGTCCGCGTCCTTGATCTCGCTCGTCGCGACCCGCTCGTCCTCGCGGAACGCCTCCACGACGTCGTTGAGGAACTGCCCGGTGCCGTAGGGGCTCTCGACCTGCCCGTAGCCGAACAGGTTGGCCGCCGGCAGGAGCTGCGCGCGCATCAGCTCGACGCACTCGTCGGTGTCGCCCTGCGACCAGTTGTCGCCGTCGGAGAAATGGAACAGGTAGGTGTTCCACGAATCGGGCGGGTAGGCCTCGGCGATCAGCTCGGCCGCGAGCTTGTAGGCCGAGCTGATCACCGTCCCGCCGCTCTCGCGCGTGTGGTAGAAGGTGTCCTGGTCCACCTCGCGCGCCTCCGCGTCGTGGACGATGTAGCGCACGGCGAGGCCGCCGTACTGGTGCCGCAGCCAGGCGTCGATCCAGAAGGCGGCGCTGCGGACGATCTTCTTCTGGTCGTCCCCCATCGAGCCCGAGACGTCCATCATGTAGATGATGCAGGCGTTGGTCCTGCGCTCGGGGACCACCTTGCGGGTCCGGTACCTCTTGTCCTCGCGGATCGGCACGATGCGCGGGACGTCGGCGTTGTAGGTGCCGGAGGAGATCTGCCTCTTGAGCGCCGCCCGGTAGGTCCGCTTGAAGTGGCGGAGCGACTCGGGGCCGACGCGGGAGATCCCCGTGTAGCGCTCCTTCTCGGCCACGACGCGGTCCTGGCCCTTCGGCCGGATCCGCGGCAGCTCGAGCTCCTCGCCGAGGATCTCGGCGAGCTCCTCGAGCGGGACGTCCACCTCCATGATGTGCCGCCCCGGTCCGCTGCCGGCGCCCTGCGGAGCCCTCGTCGGAATCCGGCTGGAGCACGGTCCCCGGCTCCCCCTCGCCCTGGCCGACGCCGGTCCGCTGCTGCGGGGAGAAGACGAAGTGCGGGATGTCGATCCGGGGCAGGGGAATGGAGACCAGGTCCTTTCCCTGGCGGCCGATCAGCTCGCCCTGGGACATGAACCGCCGGAGCTCCTTGCGGATCCGCCCCCGGACGATCTGCCGGAAGCGGGTATGGTCGGTGTCGATTCTCACGGGCGGGACCCGCTCAGGACTTGGCGTCCCCGCGCGCGAAGATGCTCGCCACGAAGTGCAGGACGTCCGTCGAGCAGACGTCGCAGTACCCGTAGTCCTTCACGAGCCGGGTCTTCACGACGTCGATCTTCTCCTGGGTGTCGCGGTCCACCACGCTCGACACGAGGCTCGTCAGCTTGATGGAGTCCTTCTGGTCCTCGAAGAGCTTCAGCTCGAGGGCCTTGTGCAGCCGCTCGTTGGTCCGGTAGGAGAACTTCTTCCCCTCCAGCGCCAGCGCCCCGATGTAGTTCATGATCTCGCGCCGGAAGTCGTCCTTGCGGCTGTCGGGGATGTCGATCTTCTCCTCGATGGACCGCATGAGGCGCTCGTCCGGCTCCTCGTCCTGGCCCGTGTACTTGTTCCGGACCTTCTCCTTCTGGGTGTAGGCCTTCACGTTGTCCACGTAGTTCGAGCACAGGCGCCCGATCGAGTCCTCGTCGGCCGAGATGGCCCGCTGGACCTCGTACTTCACGATGTCCTCGTATTCCTGCTTCACCACCGACAGCAGGTCGCGGTAGCGCTTGCGCTGCTCCTCGCTGTTGATCAGGGAGTGGTGCTTCAGGCCCCCTTCGAGCTCGTTCAGCACCATGAAGGGGTTGATGCACTTCTCCTCGCGCTCGGCCACGAGCGCGTTGGAGATCTTGTCCTGGATGTAGCGGGGGGAGATCCCCTCCATCCCCTCGCGCTCGGCCTCCTTGCGCAGCTCCTTCACGTTGTCCTCGGTCATGCCGGGGAGCGTCTTGCCGTTGTAGAGCTTCAGCTTCTGGAGCAGCGTCAGGTCGGCCTTCTTCGGCTCCTCGAGGCGCGTCAGGATCGCCCACATCGCCGCCATCTCGATCGTGTGCGGGGCGATGTGCTTGCCGCGGATCCGGTTCCGGTTGTAGTCCTTCTCGTAGATCTTGATCTCCTCGGACAGCCGCGTGATGTAGGGGATGTCGATCTTCACCGTCCGGTCGCGCAGGGCCTCCATGAACTCGTTCGACTGCAGCCGCCGGTACTCCGGCTCGTTCGTGTGCCCGATGATCACTTCGTCGATGTCGGTCTGGGGGAACTTCTTGGGCTTGATCTTGTGCTCCTGCGAGGCGCCGAGCAGGTCGTACAGGAAGGCGACGTCGAGCTTCAGGACCTCGACGAACTCGATCAGGCCGCGGTTGGCGATGTTGAACTCGCCGTCGAAGTTGAAGGCGCGCGGGTCGGAATCCGATCCGTACTCGGCGATCTTGCGGTAGTTGATGTCGCCGGTCAGCTCCGTGGAGTCCTGGTTCTTCTCGTCCTTGGGCTGGAAGGTGCCGATGCCGATGCGGTCCTTCTCGGACAGGGCCAGGCGGCGGACCTGCACGTGCTGGATGATCTTCGCCCAGTCCCCGTCGTAGCGGACGTTGAGCTCCTTGTAGTGCTGCCGGCAGGCGGGGCAGAGGTCGCCCTCGATCTGCGCCAGCTCGTCCTCCGGGCGCCCCTCGTTCAGGCGCGCGAGGAGCGGCTCGCGGAACTCCGCGGGCACGAGGTGCAGGGGCTCCTCGTGCATCGGGCAGGAAAGCTGCTCCTGCGGCTTCGCGAGGTCCGGGATCCAGGAGAAGGTGTAGAGCGCGCCCTCGGGTGTCTTCGAGTACTCCTCGATCCCCTTCTTCAGCAGGCGCACGATCGTGCTCTTGGCGGAGCCGACGGGGCCGTGCAGCAGCAGCACGCGCTTCTCGGTCCCGTATCGCTGGGCGGCGGACTTGAAGATGTTGACCATCTTCATCAGCGGGATGTCGAGCCCGTACACGGCGTCCCGGCCGGCGTGCGCGGCGTCGTCGAAGAAGTGGTAGTGGACGATCTTCTTCCGGCTGTCGAAGTACTCCGTCGAGCCGGCCGCGAGGATCATGTCGTAGATCCTCTCGAACGCGGTCCGGGTGCAGCGCGTGTTCTGCCTGACGATCGACAGGTACTGCTCGAAGGTCCCCCTCCAGTGCAGCTCCTTGAACGTCTCCAGGTCCTGGTTCCTGGTGATCACGGAGATGAGAGGGCTGGGGTAGCCGACGACGTTCTTGGAATCGGGAGCGTTCGGGATGCTCATCGCGACCTCCGGGCAGCGCTCGAAGCATCAATGGCACTGCGCAAATCGAATATAGATTTCGCAGTGAAAGGTGTCAAAGAGACCGGGATTGGGCGTATTTGACTGAAAAATAAGGGCTTGTCTCGAATTTCACAAGGAGGGACAGGGAGCGCGCGAGCTGACGGCGGCGAGGCGCCGGGGCGGCGGGGGGCTAGGCGGCGGTCCTGTCCGCGCGGCGCTGCTCGCGCCGGAACCGCAGCGCGCCGAAGCCGAAGGCCGCCCACGACCCGGCGAAGGCGACGGCGGCGAGAAGGGCCAGCGCCAGCACCGAGTGGGGCACCGGCGATGCGCCGCCGCCCGCCGGCAGCGCGGCGAAGTCCGCGCCCCCGAGGCTTTCCTGCAGGCCGCAGAGCAGGGAGAGGGCGACGCGGGCGAGCTCCGCGAGGATTTCCGTCGCCGCCTGCGACCGGGCCCGCGAGCAGCGTGAGGATCGAGCCGGACCCTCCGCCGAACGTCATCGCGCCGCCGCCGGTCCCGAGGGCCAGCAGCGCGACCAGGATCGCGCCGGCCCCGCCCTTCGTCCGCAGGGCGCGGAGAACCCGCTTCGGGAACGAGTCGGGCACCTCGGCGAAGGGCATCCGGTCCAGCAGGCCGTTCAGCTCGCGCAGCCGCAGCAGCTCGGCGGCGCAATCCACGCACGAGGCCAGATGGCGGGCCGCGTCGAACGCGACCCGCGGCGTTCCGTCGCGCTCGGCGATCCGCGGGAGGATCCGCTGCATCTCGTGGCAGGTCACGCGTCACCCAGCTGCGCGCGCAACCCGGCGACCCTCTCCGGCTCCGGTCGATCGATCAACCGGCGGAGGATCGCCCGCGCGCGAAAGATCCTGTTCTTGACCGTCCCGAGCGGCAGCCCGGTCACGGCCGCGATCTGCTCGTAGCGGAGCGAGTTGACGTGGCGGAGAACGATCAGGCGCCGGTACCCGGACGGCAGGGCCTGGATCGCCGCCTCCAGGCGGCGCATCGTCTCGCGGGACTCGAACGACTCCGCGGGATTCTGCCCTTCGGCCGCGATCTGCAGGCGCCTGACCCTGTCGTAGGCGGGCTGAGGCGCGTCGAGGGACACCGTGACCGGCTGGCGCCGGCGCAGGCGGTCGATGGCGCAGTTCGAAGCGATCCGGTAGATCCAGGTCGTGAACTTGTACCTGGGATCGAACCGGTCGAGCGCCTGGTGGACGCGGATGAAGACCTCCTGGGACATGTCCATCGCCAGGTCGAAGTCGCCCACCATCCGGTAGATGAAGTTCACGATCTGCTTCTGGTGCCTGCGGACCAGCTCCTCGAAAAGGCCCGTGTCGCCTGCAAGCACGTCGTGGACCAGCTCCTCGTCCGTGCGGGGTACGGCAGGCGGCGGGGCCTGGGAGGGGGCAACAGCGACCGATGTCGCGCGGGACTTTCTCAAGGCCGGCTCCCGCAGCGCCGTCGTGCCTCCCACGGCGACGCTGCTGATGAATACGTATCGGGACTCCCCGAGTTTCGTGGGTCAATCTACCACCGGGCTTCCCCCGCTCGGCGCCGCCTGGCCGCCGCCCGGCCGCTTCGTTCGACCGTCCACCTCCCCCCGCGAGCGGTCCCCCTCGGCCCCGGGTCCTGGCGGGCATCGGTGAAGGAGGATCGGCCCCCGAAGCCGGGGGCGCCGGGGGAGGTGGAGCGACGGGACCGACCGCAGCCCGGCGCGCGGAATCGCGGCCATGTTCGCAAGCGTTCGCGGGAAAAAAGCGGCCTCCGGGCGCGGGTTGGACGCTTTCAGCCTGCCCGGATCGCTGGTAACCTAGCCGGCGGCGGGCGGTCCTTCGCCCGGGAGGCGGCATGGGAGAACAGGCGCGATCCGCGGACAGCCGCAAGATCCTGGACCAGCTGCTCGGCACGGCGATCCCGGGTGATCCGGCCTGGATGCAGCACGCCCGCGACAAGCGGACCGAGACCGGCATCCCGGTCTTCAGCGAGATGGTCCGCATGATCACCCACCTGCGCCTCAGCGAGAAGGAGGCCGAGGAGCTCTGGCCCGGCCTCCTGACCCACTGGCGGGAAATGTCGGCCGGGCTGGGCCGCGATGTGGGGCTGTTCGTCGCGGTCGTCGACTGGTTCCTGAACATGGACCGCCGCCTGAAGGATCCGACCATCATGGAGCGGACCCTCCTGGAGAAGACCGAGCGGTCGGCGATGACCGACTGGCTCACCGGCCTTTACAACCGGGGGGCGTTCCGCGCCTCCGCGCTGCGCGAGCTGCGGCGCGCCCAGCGGTACCGCCAGCAGCTTTCGCTGGTCCTCTTCGATCTCGATGATTTCAAGAAGGTCAACGATCAGTTCGGCCACGACAGGGGTGACCTGGTCCTGAAGGAGATCAGCCGTCTGCTGCGCCGCTCGATCCGCGACGTGGACGTCGCGGCCCGCTACGGCGGGGAGGAGTTCGCGATCCTCCTGCCCGAGACGGGACGCCTGGGGGCGCGCGCGGTCGCCGAGCGCGTGCGCTTCGCCGTCGGGCGCCAGCCCGCCCTGCGCGGCTCGGACGAGGAGCCGATCCACGTCACGGTGTCCGGCGGGATCGCGGTCTATCCCGAGGACGGCGAGGAGCTCGGGGACCTGCTGCGGCAGTCCGACGTCGCGCTCTACCGCGCGAAGGCCGCGGGCAAGAACACGATCGTCTCGGAGTGGGAGGAGCGGCGACTCGCGCGGCGCATCGCGCTGAAGGGCACCCGGACCCGCGTCTCCTGGACGAAGGGAGAAGAGAGCCGGACGCTGCTCGGCGCCGCGCGCGACATCAGCCGGACCGGCGTCGGCCTCATCCTGCCCGAGAGCTGCGAGGTGGGGCAGGTCCTCGAGATGAACCTCGACAGCCCGGCCCTGGAGGAGAAGCGCCCGCTGTACGGACGCGTCGTCCGCTACCAGGAGGTCCGCGGGGGCGCCGTCGGTCTCACCTTCGACGTCGGCGTGGCCCTCGACGAGCCGAGCTCGCGCGAGGCCGCGGCCGCGATCGAAGCGATCTTCGCGGGAGGCTCCCCGCCCGGGGCCCACGAGAGGAGCGCCAACTCCTGAAGCTGCTCGCGCTGGACACAGCCTCGGGCACCCAGAGCGTCGCCCTCGTCGAAGACGACCTTCCCCTGGCCTTTCTCGGACTTTCCGGCGCGCGGGGCACCTCCGAGCGGGTGCTGCGCCTCGTCGAGGCGGCGCTCGCGCTCTCCGGCACCGCGCTCGGGGAGCTGGACGCGATCGTCGTCTCCCGCGGGCCGGGATCGCTGACAGGCCTGAGGGTGGGGATCGGCACCGCTCGCGGGATCGCGACCGGGGCGGGCAGGCCGCTCGCGGGCGTCTCGACGCTCCAGGCCCTCGCCTGCAGCCTCGGCGAGGGGCTCCCCGTGCTCGCGCTGATCGACGCCGGGCGCGGGGAAGTGTACGGGGGGCTGTTCCGGCCCGGGAATCCGCCGCAGCCCATGGGCGACGAGCGGGTCGGTCCTCCCGAGGCGTTCGTCGAAGCGGTGCGGGGGCGCGAGGTCCGGATCGCGGGCTCCGGCGCCATCCGGTACGCGACCCTGTTCGGGCGGACGCCGGAGGCCGCAGCGGCCAGTGGCCCGTTCCTGGCCCTCGGGGCCGCGAGGATCGCGATGGCGCTGATGGCCCCGGGCGCCCCCCTCCGGCGCCGGGACAGGCGCCGCGGGCCGTCCGGGCCCCTCGACCCGGCCCCGCGCTACCTCCGGCGCGCCGGCGCGCCGGTTCGCTTCGAGGGCTGAGCATGGGACCGAAGCGGGACGACAGCGCCGGCATCACCTTCGCGCCGATGCAGGAAGACCATCTCGCCGAGGTCCTCGCGATCGAGAGGGAGTCCTTCCGCTCCCCGTGGACGAGGCAGTCGTTCCTCTTCGACCTGCACGAGAACCCGTTCGCCCGCTCGATCGTCGCGAAGAGCGAGGCCGGGGAGGTGATCGGCTACGGCTGCTCGTGGCTCGTCCACGAGGAGCTGCGGATCAACAACATCGCGGTGCGCGCGGACTGGCGCGGACGCTCGGTCGGTCGGACCCTGCTGCGGCGGATGATCCAGGAGGGGCGACTGGCCGGCTGCCGGATCGCCCTGCTCGAGGTCCGTCCGAGCAACCTGGTGGCGCGCGCCCTCTACGAGAGCGAGGGGTTCGCCCAGGTCGGCCGCCGCAAGGACTACTACCGCGCCGAGCGCGAGGACGCCCTCGTCCTGGCCCTCGAGCTGGGCGCGGAGAACTGACGCCCCGCGTGGTCGCGGGGGCGGCCCGGGTGCTAGACTTCGAGGGTCGAGGGAAGATAACTTCGATAACAGGAGGAATGGCTTCCCATGCAAGACCGGCCGATCGACAAGATCCCTGAGTCCGAAAACCTGGCCGAGGAGTTCGAGCGTCTGCGCCAGAAGCACCGCAGGTGCGAAGAGCGGCTCGGCGAGCTCCGCGGGCGCCTGCTTCTCTCCGAGGAGGAGAAGCTCGAGGAAGTGACCCTCAAGAAGCAGAAGCTCCAGCTCAAGGACCGGATGGAGACGATCGGGCGCCAGAGGCAGGGCACCGGAGTCGCAGACTCCCGATGAGGCTCGCCCCCGAGGGAGTCCCCTTCGTGCTCGGGTTCTTCCTGGCCGCCGCGGCGGCCGCCTTCCTGCTGGCGGTTCCCTTCGGGGCCGGCGCGGGGGCGGCCGTCGCCATCGTTTCCCCGCTCATTCTCCTCGGCCTGTTCAGCGCCTGGTTCTTCCGGGACCCCGAGCGCGCGATCCCCGAGGGGCCGGGCCTGGTGGTGTCGCCCGCCGACGGCAAGGTGGTGGCCGTCGTCGACGGGCCGGACGGGCCGAGCGTCGCGATCTTCCTGAATGTCTTCGACGTCCACGTGAACCGCGCGCCGGTCGGGGGAACGGTCGAGAGCGTCACCTACCGCCGGGGAAGCTTCCTCGCGGCCTTCGATGAGCGCGCGGGCGACCTGAACGAGCAGAACGAGGTGGTCCTCGACGGGCCGTCCGGACGGGTGCGCGTCCGGCAGATCGCGGGCCTGATCGCGCGCCGGATCGTCTGCCGCGTGAAGCCGGGCGACCGGCTGCGCGCGGGGGACCGCTTCGGCCTCATCCGCTTCGGGTCCCGGACCGACCTGCGGCTCCCGCGCGGCGCGGAGATCCTCGTCCGGGTGGGCGAGCGCGTGAAGGGGGGCGCGAGCGTCATCGGCAGGATGCCGGCCCTGTCCGGGACGGGCGCCGAGCCCGGAAAGGCGCGCCGGGAGACGGCCGGCGCCGCGGGCGCGCGGGGGAGCGCGGCGTGAGGAGCGCGGCGGACGCCCGCAGGCGGACCATGGCGAGGCTCCGCCTTCGCCGCGGGGTCTTCCTGCTTCCGAGCCTGCTGACCACGGGGAACATCTTCTGCGGGTTCACCTCGATCGTCATGGCCTTCGAGGGGCAGATGAAGCTCGCCGCGAGCCTGATCATCGTGGCGGCGATCCTGGACGGCCTCGACGGCCGGATCGCGCGGCTGATGGGCGGGACGAGCGAGTTCGGCGGCGAGTACGACTCGCTCGCCGACGTGGTCTCGTTCGGCCTCGCGCCCGCCTTCCTGGCCCACGTCTGGGGGCTCATGCCCCTGCGCCGGTACGGGTGGGTGCTCGCCTTCCTGTTCCTGGTCTGCGGCGCGATCCGCCTCGCCCGCTTCAACATCCAGCACGGCGCGAGCGACCGGCGCTGGTTCGTCGGCCTGCCGATCCCGATGGCGGCGACGGCCCTGGCCGGCTGCGTCCTCGTCTTCAGGCGGCCGCTCGCGGACCGCCCGATGAGCGTGCTGTTCGGGGTGTGGGTTCTCGCGATCGCCCTGCTCATGGTGAGCCGTTTCCGCTACCGTTCCTTCAAGGACATCGACGCCGCGACGGCCCGGCCGTTCCGTTCCGTGGTCGCGATCGTGGTGATCTTCGCCGCCATCGCCCTGAACTACCGGCTCGCCTGCCTGGCGATCGCCGTCGTGTACGTCGCGTCCGGGCCCGTGCTCTGGGCCGCCTCGCTGCGCCGCAGCGGCCGCCGCCCCGGCGCCGGGAGCGACCCGGCCGAGCCGGGCGGGGGGAGCGGGAACGCGGAGGACCGGCATGCGCCGGGAGGGAGCGGCGGGCCCGGCCGATCAAGGTCCGGTCCAGGAGATCCCTTCCGGTGCGCGCTGACCGGCGCATCGCCGTGACCGGCGCCACGAGCGCGGTGGGGCAGGTTCTGCGCACCGCCCTCGCGCGGCTCGGGGTGCCCCTCGAGCAGCTCGTTCTTCTCGATCGCCCCGCGGAGGAGGCGATCCTGAGCGAATACGCGGGCCATCCGACCCTGATCATGGGGCTCGGCCCCGATTCGCTGGCCGACGCCGACTGCGTGTTCCTGTGCGGCACGTCCGAGGAGAGCCTCGCCTGCCTGGAGTGGGAGCGCAGGAAGGACGCCGTGGTGGTGGATCTCTCCGGGGCGAGCGCCGCCGGCGCAGGCCCCCGTGGTCAACCTCGGCGTGAATCCGGCGGCGCTCGACGCCCGCCCGGGAGTCGTCGCGGCCCCGCACCCGATCTCCTTCGCGCTGACGAGCGCGCTCGCGCCGGTCGAGGCCGTCGCCGGGGTCGAGAGCGCGGCCTGCGTCGTCCTGAGGCCGGTGTCCGATTTCGGCGAGGCCGGGATCGAGGAGCTGCACCGGCAGACCGTCTCCCTCCTGAACTTCGCCGACATCCCCAAGGATGTCTTCCACCGGCAGATCGCCTTCAACCTGCTGCCCGAGTCCGCCGTCCGGGAGAACCCGGGGGCTCCGCCCCTCCACGCGCGGATCGCGCTCGAGACCGGCGCGCGTCCTCGGATGGGACCGGCCGCGCGCGACGGTGCGGATGCTCGTCGCGCCGGTCTTCCTCGGGCACAGCGTCCTCATCCACGTCCGGACGAGGGAGGCCGCGACGCCCGCCGCCATCCGGAAGGCGCTCGGCGCGGCGGCGGGCCTGACGCTGCGCCACGGGCTTCGCGCGGAGCCCTCGCCCGTCGAGCTCGCCGAACGCGAGGACGAGCTCGCCGTCGATGCCGTCGCCGACGAGGCCGGCGGGGGCGGGCTCTGGATCTCGATGGTCGGGGCGCAGCTGCGGGAGGCCGCGGCGCGCAATGCCGTGGAAATTGCCGCCCGGCTGCTTTCCGGCTAACATCCGCCTCGGGGGAGGCGACGCGATGAAAAGCGCACTGTGCCTGATGCTGGCCGCGATCGTGGCCGCCGGTCCATGGGGGATCCTCCACGCCGAGTACGGCGCTCCCCGCGCGGAGGGGACCGCCCCCGCGGCGCCGAGGGAGCTGCCGCTCGACGCCGACGCGCAGCAGGGGGCGCTCGCAGCGATCCGCGCGAGCCTCGACGTCGAGCGGGAGCTCCTGAAGGGGCGCCAGGCGCTCTACCGCGAAGCCGCCGCCGACCGCGAGGGGGTGGACCGCAAGGTGCAGCAGCTCCTCTCCGAGCTGGACGGGATCGTCGAGACGATGGGACCGGGCTTCTCCGAGGCCGCCCAGGCCAAGGAGCGCGAGCTCGCCGAGGCGGAGCTGCGCCGGGCCGCCGCGATCCAGCGATGCCGCGAGCTGCTCGGCAGCATCCAGGAGCACGAGTCCCGGATCGCGGGCCTCGAACGCAAGGTCGCCGCGATGCGCGAGAACCTGCCGCGGCCCGGGGAGACCCTCACCGGCAGCTGGAGGATCACGCTCCTGCCGAACAACAGCAGGGGGACGTTCGCCCTGAAGCAGACGGGGACGATCGTCCAGGGCCAGTACCAGCTCGACGGGGGCTGGAAGGGATCGCTGCAGGGGACCTTCATCGACGGGAAGGTCTACCTCCAGCGGATCGACTCGAAGCTCGGCCGCAACGCGGAGTTCGAGGGATTCCTGGCCCAGGACGGCGCCTCGATCCGCGGAACCTGGCGGACCTTCGGCCTCGCGGACGGCGGCCGTCTCGATGGGCTCGTGGACGGCCGTCCGCCTGGAAGAATAGCCGGGCGACCTTGACCCTTCCCTACGAGCTGTTCATCGCCCTGCGCTACCTCCGGGCGAAGCGCAAGCAGACGTTCGTCTCGCTGATCACCTTCATCTCGATCGCGGGCGTGGCGGTCGGCGTGATGGCGCTGACCATCTCGCTCGCCCTGATGACCGGCTTCGAGCAGGACATCCAGGGCAGGATCCTCTCCGGGAGCGCCCACCTCACCGTCTTCCCGGCCCGCCGCGGCCAGGAATTCGAAGATCCCGCGTCCCTGCAGCGGCGCGCCGAAGCGGTTTCCGGCGTCGCCGCCGCCTCGGCCGTCGTCGGCGGGCTCGGGGTGCTGACGAACGAGTACGGCGCGGTCTACCGCTGGACCTCCGTGAGCGGCGTCGATCCCTCGGTCCACCGGCGGGTCGTCCCGATCGACCGCCAGATGCTCGAAGGGAGCGCGGCGTCGATCGCGGGCGAGCCGGAAGGGGACCGGCCCCCCATCCTGCTCGGCAAGGACCTGGCGGGGGATCTCGGCGTCAAGCCGGGCGACCTCGTCCGCCTGTTCGCGACCCGGTCCACGCTGACGCCGTTCGGCTCGATGCCCCGGCCGGTCTGGCTCCGCGTCGCGGGCGTGTTCGACGCCGGCTTCTACGAGTACAACGTCGCGCGCGCCTACGTGCCGGTCGCGTCGGCCCGGCGGATCTACCAGGTCCGGGGCTCGAACCAGCTCGAGGTCAAGGTGACCTCGCTCGGGCGGATCGACGCCATCGAGGACGCGGTCCGCGACGCGGTCGGCGAAGACTGCCTCGTCGTGAACCTCGTCAGGCAGAACGGCGGGCTGCTGTCCGCCCTGCGCTGGGAGAAGCTCCTCATGTTCATCGTGATCAGCCTGATCGTGCTGGTCGCGGCGCTCAACATCGTCTCCACGCTGATCCTCATGGTCATGGAGAAGGTCCGCGACATCGGGACCCTCGTGGCGATGGGGGCGACCTCGCGGGCGATCCTGGTGCTGTTCGTGCTGCAGGGCCTGATCATCGGCGTCGTCGGCACGGCGCTGGGGCTCGCCGGGGGGCTCGCCACGAGCATCCTCTGCGACCGCTACCACCTGATCCGGCTCGACCCGGACGTCTACTTCGTGCCCTGGGTTCCGTTCCGCATCAGCGTGCTCGACTCGGTGGTCGTCGCGCTGCTGGCGATCGCGATCTCCCTGGTCGCGACGATCTACCCGGCCTGGCGCGCCTCGCGCCTGGACCCGGTCGAGGCCCTGAAGCATGTCTGAGAGCCTGGTCGCTTCCGGCATCTGGAAAACGTACCGGACCGAGGGGGGGAGCTGGCCGTCCTGAAGGGGCTCGACATCTCGGTGGCCGCGGGGGAGATCGTCGCCGTCGTGGGGGTTTCGGGCGTGGGCAAGAGCACGCTCCTGCAGGTGCTCGGCGCCCTGGACCACCCGGACCGGGGCGAGGTCCGTCTCGGGCGGGATCGCGGTCGGCGGACTGGGAGCGGAGAAGCTCGCGGCGATCCGCAACCGGACGGTCGGGTTCGTCTTCCAGTTCCACTACCTCCTGCCCGAGTTCACGGCGCTGGAAAACGTGATGATGCCGCTCCTGATCCGCCGCGAGGCGCCGGCGCGGGCGCGCGAGAAAGCGCTGGCGCTGCTCAAGGAAATGGGCCTCGAGGGGCGGCTGTCCCACGTCCCGAGCCGCCTGTCCGGGGGCGAGCAGCAGCGGGTGGCGATCGCCCGCGCGCTGGTGACCTCCCCGGCGGTGCTCCTGGCGGACGAACCGACGGGGAACCTGGACCCGGGCACGGGGTTCGTGGTGTTCGACCTGATGCGGTCGCTGGCCAAGCGGCTGGGGATGGCCACGATCGTCGCGACCCACAACGAAAACCTCGCTAGGGCATGTGATAAGATTTTGCAACTTTGCGAAGGGACACTTCGCGACGTATCGTTGAATCCCGAGGGCCCCGCTGAGCGGGGCTGACCGGCAGCTACGGGAGCGGGATCACGCCGCACAGGGACGAGGGGCGGCCCCAGGGAGCTGAGCGCCCATGTTCGAGAAGTTCACCGAGAAGGCGAAACGTGTCCTCTTCCTGGCCCGCTACGAGGCGAGCCAGGCCGGCAGCAAGGTCATCGGCACCGAGCACATCCTCCTGGGTCTGCTGAAGGAGGGCGAGGAGATCACCCGGGAGCTGTTCTCGCGCGCGAACATCTCCGTCGAGCTGCTCCAGGCCGAGCTCGAGCAGAAGGGCCCCTCGCGGGAGAAGGTCTCCTCCTCCGTCGAGATTCCCTTCAGCGAGGAGACGAAGCGGGTCCTGGCCTACGCCGAGGAGGAAGCCGAGCGGCTCCTGCACCCGTACATCGGCACCGAGCACATCCTGCTGGGCCTGCTGCGGGTCGAGGACTCGGCGGCGGGGCACCTGCTGGCGGAGCGGGGCATGCGCCTCTACTCCGTCCGCGAGGACGCCCTCAACATGGCCAAGCGCAAGCCGCTGCCGAACAAGAAGAAGAAGGAAACCCCCTTCCTCAACGAGTTCAGCCGCGACCTGACCGAGATGGCGATGCGCGGCGTGTTCGATCCGCTGATCGGGCGCGAGGACGAGCTCGAGCGGGTGGTCCAGGTCCTCTCGCGACGGCGCAAGAACAACCCGGTCCTGCTGGGCGACCCGGGCGTCGGCAAGACGGCGATCATCGAGGGGCTCGCGGCCCGCATCGTGGACGGCTCCGTCCCGCCGAACCTGCTCGGCAAGAGGATCCTCGCCCTCGACCTGTCGCTGATCGTCGCCGGGACGAAGTACCGCGGCCAGTTCGAGGAGCGCCTCAAGGGGATCATCGCCGAGCTCACGGGCTCGGAGGACGTGATCATCTTCATCGACGAGATCCACTCCCTGATCGGGGCCGGCTCGGCCGAGGGCTCCCTCGACGCGGCCAACATCCTCAAGCCGCCCCTGTCGCGCGGCGAGGTCCAGTGCATCGGCGCCACGACGCCCCGCGACTACCACAAGTACATCGAGAAGGACCGCGCCCTGGTCCGCCGCTTCCAGGCGATCAAGATCGTGCCCCCGAGCGAGGAGGAGACGCTCTCGATCCTGGGCGGCGTCAAGGAGCGCTACGAGCGCTTCCACGGGGTCTCCTACGTCGACGAGGCCCTGCGGGCGGCCGTCTACCAGTCGAACCGCTACATCACCGACCGCTTCCTGCCGGACAAGGCGATCGACGTCATCGACGAGGCCGGGGCCTGGGTGAAGCTCCGCAAGCGGACCGCCTTCCAGGAGATGAAGAAGGTCGAGCGCGAGATCAAGCGGGCGGTCGAGGGAATGAAGGGCGCCCTGTCCCGCAAGGACTTCGACCAGGCGGTCGGCTTCCACGACGAGGAGATCTCCCTGCGCCGCAAGGCGGAGGAGCTGAAGGCGCGCTACGAGGAGGAGAACCAGACGATCCTCGAGGTGTCCCGCAACGACGTCGAGGAAGTGATCTCCAAGTGGACGGGGATCCCCCTCTCCTCGGTGATGGAGGAGGAGAAGGACAAGCTGCTCAACATGGAGCAGCACCTCCACCGCCGGATCGTCGGGCAGGACGAGGCGATCTCCGCGCTCGCGCGCGCCATCCGGCGCTCGCGCGCGGGGCTGAAGAGCCCGGCCCGGCCCGTGGGCTCGTTCATCTTCCTCGGCCCGACCGGCGTCGGGAAGACCGAGGTGGCCAGGACCCTGGCGGAGTTCCTGTTCGGCAACGAGCGGGCGCTGCTGCGGTTCGACATGTCCGAGTACATGGAGAAGCACGCCATCGCGAAGATGATCGGCTCGCCCCCGGGCTACGTCGGCCACGAGGAGGGCGGCCAGCTCACCGAGCGGGTGAAGAGGAAGCCGTACTGCGTCATCCTGCTCGACGAGATCGAGAAGGCGCACCCGGACGTCCTGAACATCCTCCTGCAGGTCCTCGACGACGGCATGATCACGGACGCCTACGGCGACGTGGTGGACTTCAAGAACACGATCATCATCATGACCTCCAACATCGGCTCGCGCGAGACCCAGAAGGCGGGCAAGCTGGGCTTCGGCTCGTCCGGCGGTCGCGTCGAGGCGTACAAGGACAAGCGCGAGAAGGTCATGAGGGACGTGAAGGCGACGCTGACCCCGGAGTTCATCAACCGGATCGACGAGATCATCGTCTTCGACCCGCTGTCGGACGACGAGCTCCTCAAGGTCGCCCGCCTGATGATCGACCAGCTCAACAGGACCCTGGTGGACAAGAAGATCCAGCTGGTTCCCTCGGAGGATGTCTTCAAGTGGCTGGTTGAGACCACCTGCGCGGACCGCTCCTACGGGGCGCGGCCGCTGCGGCGGGCGATCCAGCGGCACATCGAGGACGCCCTGTCGGAGAGCCTGATCCAGGGCAAGTTCCCCGAGCGCGGGGAGGTCGAGGTCGAGGTGGACCGCGAGGCGGGCAAGCTCCGGTTCCGGACCGCCGTGGAAATGGCGCGCTGACCCCGGGCGGATCTTCCAAGCTGCGGAATTGCAGCGGTTTGCGGCGCCGCCGCAACCTGCCCGGGGGGAATTCAGCTTAAAATACCCGGGTGCGTCCAGACAGGCCCCCCCTCCGCTCACAGCGAAAGTCTGATGACTGAGCGCCCGGCCCGCGCGGCGAGCCCGGCGACTCGGAAGTGTGGCGGCCACCCGGCCGGGGGCCGGACGGGGGCGCTGTCGCTGGCCGCGCTGCTGCTCGCCCTGGCGGGCCTCTTCGGGCTCCTGCCCCCGCCCGCCCGCGCCGACGGGCCCACGATCGAGCGGATCGACGTGGTCGGGAACCGCCGGCTGACGACCGACGCCTTCCTGTTCGCCTCGCACGCTCAAGGTGGGGGACCCCTACGACGTCGAGGTCGTCAGGAAGGCGTTCTGGCGGCTCTGGGACAAGGGGCTGTTCGACGACATCAAGGTCGAGGCGGAGGACGGGGAGAAGGGGAAGATCGTCATCTTCACCGTGAAGGAGCGCCCGATCCTCGTCTCGGTGGACTACGACAAGATCAAGGCGCTCACGCAGTCGAACATCGAGGACGCCTTCAAGCAGCGCTCGCTCGACCTGACGATCGGCAAGCCGGTCAACCAGAAGAACCTCTGGAAGGCGACCGAGTACATCAAGGACCTCCTGGCGACGAAGGGGTACCTCGACCCGAGCGTCTCCTTCACGCCCAAGCAGATCTCGGAGACCTCGACCGCCGTCCACTTCAACATCCGCCAGGGCCCGCGCACGCGGATCAAGGACATCGAGTTCGTCGGCAACGAGGTCTTCTCCGACCGGAAGCTGCGCGTCCACCCTCAAGCAGGTGCGCGAGAGCAGCCTGTTCGCCCACATCGGGGGGAAGGACCTGTGGCGCCCGGCGCTCTACGACCAGGAGGTGCAGAAGATCCTCGAGCTGTACCGGTCCTACGGTTACCTGGACGTCGAGATCAAGCCGCCGGTCGTCGAGCTCGTCGACGAGAACAAGCGCAAGCCGGCCGGCGAGGCGAAGGAGAAGAGCCCCGCCGAGCTCGAGAAGGAGCAGAAGAAGGCCGCGGAGGAAGCCGAGAAGGCCGCGAAGAAAGAGGCGAAGAAAAAGAAGCGGCCCCCGAAGCCTGGCGCCCCCGAGCCCGCGCCCAAGGAGCCGAGCGTCAAGAAATCGGTCTACCTGACGGTCAAGATCAAGGAAGGGCCGCGCTACAAGACAGGCACGATCACGGTGAAGGGGAACACCGTCTTCACCGAGCGGGAGGTCCTCGCGCGGCTCCCGATCCTGCCCGGCCTCGTCATGAACGACTCGGCCCTGCAGGGAGGCCTCGACCGACTGCGCTCGGAGTACGGGATCCGCGGCTACATCTACGCGACGGCGACCAAGTCGATCGTCCGCCGCGAGGGGAACATCGCCGACGTCACGATCGAGATCAACGAGGACCAGGCCTACAAGATCGACCAGATCGAGTTCCAGGGGAACACGGTCACCCGCGACTCGGTCCTGCGGCGAGAGGTCCGGGTGAACGAGGGGGACCTGCTCAGCAAGGACAAGGTCGAGCTCTCCAACTTCAAGATCCAGCAGCTCGGGTTCGTGCGGCCCGACCCCGATCCCCTCATCGAGCCGATCATCGACACGAACCTCGCGAAGGTGAACATCAAGCTCGAGGAGCAGGGCCGCAACGAGATCCAGATCGGCGGCGGCTACGGCGGGGCCGGGCAGGGGTTCTTCTTCCAGGGCTCCTACTCGACCCGCAACTTCCTCGGCCGCGGGGAGATTCTCTCCGCCTACCTCGAGTTCGGCGGGGCGCGCAAGCTCTACTCGATCTCGTTCACGGAGCCCTGGTTCATGGGCAAGCCGTACCTGCTCGGCTTCTCCATCTTCCGCAGGGACGAGACCTTCGCCCAGAACCAGACGCGCAGCGGCACGGGCGGGACGGTCCAGCTCGGGAAGCAGCTGCGGCAATTTCTCCATGGTGAGGCTTCTCTACTCCTACGAGAAGGTCGACTACACCGCGCTCACCGCCAGCCAGAACGTCGGCAGCGGGGCCGCCACGTCGTTCAGCCCCATCAGCATCCAGAGCGACACGACCGTCGCCTCGATCACGCCCTCGTACAGCTACGACAGGATCAACAACGCCTCCCGGCCGACCGCCGGGAGGATGCTGTTCGCGGCGAGCGAGATCGCCGGCCAGATCCTGGGGGGGGACAACACCTTCTGGAAGCCCATGGTGCGGTTCACCCAGTTCATCCCCGTCTACCGGAAGACGTTCGCCGCGGTCCACCTCGAGGGAGGCTGGGCCGTCCCGTTCGGCAAGGGCGCGACGCAGGGAAGCGCGATCGAGGACATCCCGGTCTTCGAGCGGTACTTCATCGGGGGCGATTTCATCGGGCCCAGGGTCTTCGAGTCCAAGAGCATCAGCCCGATCGCCTACATTTCCAGGAACGGGTCTGAGATCACCGGTGACCGCAGCTCCATCATCGGCTTCAAGGGGCGGAACGTCTTCGGGGAGAAGATCCTCGTGAAGTGCGATCCCGACTACGACATCGTCAACACGAAGCGCACGAACGCCCAGGGGCAGCCGATCGAGGTCCCGGGCCCGGCCGACCAGGTCTGCAACATCGTCCAGGACCGCGTGGGCGGCAACCGGTACCTGCTGGCGCAGCTCGAGTACGCCATCCCGGTGGCGAGTCCCTTCACCGTCGCCGTCTTCCTCGACGTGGGCAACGCCTTCGCGGAAAGCGAGAACCTGGACTTCTCCTCGGTGCGCGTCTCCACCGGGATCGAAGCGCGCATCTACCTGCCGGTCTTCCAGGCTCCGGTGCGGTTCATCTTCGGCAGGGCGCTCCGCTCCGAGCCGTTCGACGTGACCAACTCATTCCAGTTTTCCATTGGCACCAGTTTCTGAGAGGGAGATTCCCAGTGATCAAAGCGAAAGCGTTGTGCGTCCTGATGGCGTGCCTGCTCGCCGCCGGCGCGGCGATGGCCGTCGAGGCGAAGCTCGGGGTGTTCGACTTCCAGCGCGTGTCCGAGGAGACCGCGCGCGGCCAGGAGCTGAGGGCCAACCTGGAGAAGTTCGGCGACAAGAAGAAGGGCGAACTCGCCGCCAAGGAAGCCGAGCTGAAGGCGCTCGAGGACCAGTACAAGGCCCAGGCGTTCTCGCTCGCGCCCGACCGGCGGGCGCAGATGGAGAAGGACCTGCAGAAGAAGCAGCTGGACCTGCAGAGCTCCCGCGAGAGCGCCCAGAAGGAAATGCAGATCGAGGTGAACGAGGCGCAGGGGAAGTTCAACGAGGAGCTCATCAAGGTCATCTCCGCCGTGGGCAAGGAGCGCGGGTACACGCTGATCTTCGCCAAGGAGCAGGTGGCGTTCGCCTCCGAGACCGTGGACATCACGAGCGAGGTGATCGAGCGCTTCAACAAGGACTCGGCGAAGGGCGCCGCCCCCGCGGCGGCGCCGGCCGCGGCCGCGCCGGCCCCCGCCCCCGCGCCCAAGAAGCCCTGACGGGGCGAAGGACGGCCGGTCCATGATTCTCCGATCGGTACGGGAGCACGCCGGGATCGCGGGGCCCTGCCCCGCCATCCCCGCGCCGGCTTCCCGGCGGGCCCTGGCCTGCCGCGCACGGCCTTCCCGGCCGCGCGGGAGCCGGGCCCATGAGCGGCGCCCGATCGCTCACGCTCGCCGAGGTGGCGGACGCTGACGGGCGGCCGGGTCGTCGGCGATCCGTCGCGGCGCGTCGGCCGGATGGCCCCGCTCGACGAGGCCGGACCGGACGACCTGTCCATGGTCGCCCAGGCCCGCTACAGGGCCCTTGCGGGCGAATCGCGCGCGGGGGCGCTGCTGGTGAAGGAGGGGTTCGAGCTGCCGGGACGCGACCAGGTCGTCGTCGCCGACCCGCACTTCGCCCTGGTCGCCCTCCTCCCGAGGCTCGCGGCGGAGCCTCCTCCTCCCGCGCCGGGGATCTCGGAGCGGGCCGCGATCTCGCCCGGGGCGCGGATCGGGGCCGGTGTCTCGATCGGCCCCTTTGCCGTCGTCGAGGCAGGGCGCCACCGTCGGCGACGGCGCCCGCATCGGGGCCGGCTCGTACCTCGGCGCGAACAGCGAGGTCGGCGAAGGGACCGTCCTGCACCCGAACACGACGGTCTACGCCGGCTGCCGCCTGGGCCGGCGCGTGATCGTGCACGCGGGGAGCGTGATCGGGAGCGACGGATTCGGCTACGCGACGCGCGGCGGGGTGCACCACAAGGTGCCGCAGGTCGGAGCGGTGATCGTCGAGGACGACGTGGAGCTCGGCGCGGGCGTGACCATCGACCGGGGCTCGATCGGCAACACGGTCATCGGACGCGGCACGAAGATCGACAACCTCGTGCAGATCGGCCACAACGTCCGGATCGGCCCAGGGTGCCTCATCGTCGCGCAGACCGGCATCTCCGGCAGCACCCGGATCGGCGCGGGGACCGTCTTCGCCGGGCAATCCGGCGCCGCCGGGCATCTCGTCGTCGGCTCGGGGGTGATCGTGGCCTCCAAGAGCGCGGTCTACGGGGACCTGCCCGACAAGGCGTTCGTGGCCGGGATCCCGGCGGTGGACCACCGCCGCTGGAAGAGGGCGCAGGCCGCCTTCGGGCGGCTGCCCGAGCTCCTGGCGCGCGTGCGCGGGATCGACGACCGCCTCGGGGCGGTCGAGAACGTCGCGGCGCGGGCCGTCGCGCAGAAGCGCCGCGGAAAATCGAAGGGGCCCGCAGCCGGCGCCCGCAAGAAGGCGGCGGACCAGCCGCCTTCCGCGGGCGCGCGGGAGGGCCGCGGGCGCCTCGTCTTCCGTCGCGCGCGCGGGCGCGGGGAAACCGTCCAGGGCCGGCGCGGCGCCGCGGGCCCGGAGCCGATCCAAGGGAGGTAGGAGGAAGTGATCGACATCGACAGGATTCTCGACATCCTGCCGCACCGCTATCCGTTCCTGCTGGTGGACAGGATCCTGGAGCTGGAGCCCGGCCGCCGCGCGGTCGGCCTGAAGAACGTGACCGTGAACGAGCCGTTCTTCCCCGGGCATTTTCCGGGCAGGCCGATCATGCCGGGCGTGCTGATCCTCGAGGCGATGGCGCAGGTGGGGGGCGTCCTGCTCCTGCACGACCTGGCCGCGCGCCACGAGAAGCTGATCTACTTCACGGGGATCGACCGCGCGAAGTTCCGCCGCCCCGTCGTCCCCGGCGACCAGCTCCGCCTCGAGGTCGAGATCCTCAAGCTGCGGTCCTGGACCTGCAAGCTGAAGGCGAGGGCGACGGTCGAGGGGCAGCTGGCCGCCGAGGCGGAGATCCTCTCCGCGATGGTGGACAGGGGGGCCGGCCAATGACGACGCCGGAACCGGTCCGCGTCGATGCGCGCGCGGAGGTCGCCCCGCGGCGCGGTCCTCGGCGAGGGAACGACCGTCGGACCCTGGTCGCTCGTCGGGCCGAACGTCGTCGTGGGCGCCCGCGTCCGGATCCAGTCCCACGTCGTGATCGAGGGGCCGACGACGATCGGCGACGACTGCGTGCTGCACCCGTTCGCCTCGATCGGGGGGCCCCCCCAGGACCTCAAGTACCGGGGCGAGGAGACGCGCCTCGAGATCGGCGCCCGCAACATCTTCCGCGAGTCGTGCACCATGAACCGGGGCACGGCGAAGGGGGACGGGATCACGCGGATCGGCAGCGACAACCTGTTCATGACCGGGGCGCACGTCGCCCACGACTGCCGGGTCGGGAGCGGGACGATCTTCGCCAACGCCGCGACCCTCGCGGGGCACGTGACCGTCGAGGACGGCGCCACCATCGGAGCCTACTCGGGAGTCCACCAGTTCTGCCGCATCGGGGAGCAGGCGTTCATCGGCGGGTACTCGGTGATCACCCAGGACGCCCTGCCCTACGTGCTCACCGTCGGCAACCGCGCCGAGGCGCACGGCATCAACGTCATCGGCCTGAAGAGACGGAACCTGCCCGAGGCCACGATCGAGGCCCTGCGTCGCTCCTACCGGATGCTGTTCCGCTCGAAGACGCGGCTCGCCGAGGCGCTCGAGCAGGTGGAGCGCGAGCTCGGCGCCATCCCGGAGGTCGCGAAGCTCCTCGCCTTCGTCCGGACCTCGGAGAGGGGCGTCATCCGGTGAGGGCGTCATGAGCGAGCTGAGAACGGCGGTCGTCGGCGTCGGGTATCTGGGAAGGCACCACGCGCGCATCCACGCGTCGCTGCCGGGCGTGAAGCTGGTCGCGGTCGTGGACTCGGACGCGGCCCGGGCCGGCGGCCGTCGCCGCGGAATTCGGCGCCGCCGCCGAGACCGACTGGCGCAGGATCCTCGGCCGCGTGGACGCGGCGAGCCTGGCGGTCCCCACGGTCCTGCACGCGCCGATCGGGTGCGAGCTGCTCAGGGCCGGCATCGACCTCCTCATCGAGAAGCCGATCGCGGAGAGCCTCGAGTCGGCCGACGCGCTGATCGCGGCGGCGGAGGCGGGCGGGCGCGTCCTCGAGGTCGGCCACACGGAGCGGCACAACCCGGCCGTCGAGGCGCTGCGCGCGTCGGTCACCGCGCCGAGGTTCCTCGAGGTCCACCGCCTCGGGGTCTTCTCCCCGCGCAGCATCGACATCGACGTCGTTCTCGACCTCATGATCCATGACCTCGACCTGATCCTGCAGCTCACGGGCGCCGAGCCCGTGCAGGTGGACGCGATCGGCGTCTCCGCCCTCACCGATCGCGTGGACATCGCCAACGCGCGCCTGGCCTTCCCGGGCTCGGTCGTCGCCAACGTCACGGCAAGCCGGATCAGCGCCCAGAAGATCCGCAAGCTCAGGGTGTTCGAGCGGCGCGCCTACCACTCGCTCGACTTCGCCGACCAGCAGGTGGAGCGGTACGCGCTCGTCGAGACGGACGGCGGGAGGCAGATCGAGCGGGGGCTGCTGCCGGTCGTGAAGGACGAGCCCCTGAAGCGCGAGATCGGCGCGTTCCTCGAATGCGTGCGGCGGCGGGGGCGTCCGACCGTCAGCGGCGCGGACGGCCGGCGGGCGCTCGCGCTCGCGATGCGGATCGCGGCGGCCGCCGCCGAGTCGAGCCGCGCCTAGTGCCCCTACCGCCGATCACGCCGCCTCCCGCCCCGCGCCGCGCCGGCGCCGCCCGGCGCGGAATTCGCCGGCGCGGCCGCGATGTCCCGGCTGTTCCGGGTGCGCGCCGCCCGGGCCGTGGGGCGTAGCCTCCTGACCGGACCGCGCATGGATGCGATCGGAGAATTCGTCGAGCGCGAGGCCCGCGCGGGCTCCTGGCCCGGGGGAGCCTGGGTCGTGGAGGAGGGGGGGCGCACGCTCTCCGCGGGCGCGGCGGGTCTGCGCGCCCTCGAGCCCGGCCCGCTCCCGGCCGAGCCGGACACGATCTACGATCTCGCCTCGCTGACGAAGCCGCTGGCGACGGCGGCGCTCGCGGCGCTCCTGGAGCAGGACGGGCGCCTGTCCCTGGATGCGCCGGTCGCCGATCTCCTCCCGGGCCTCGCCTGCGCCCGCTCCGGGCGGCCGACCGTCCGGGATCTCGCGCTCCATCGATCCGGGCTTCCGGCGTGGCGCCCCCTCTACGCGGTTGCGGGAACGCCCGATGCGGTTCTCAATACTGTCGTGCGGCTCGAGCCGGAATACGCGTGCGGCGCCAGGGTTGTCTACTCCGACCCCGGCTACATCCTCCTCGGCGAGATCGTCCGGAAGGCCGGCGGCGGCGGGCTCGCCGCGCAGTTCCGGGAGCGGATCGCCGCCCCGCTCGGGCTCGTGTCGCTCGGGTTCAACCCTGCGTCCTCGCTTCGGGCCCGGATCGCTCCGACCGAGAAGGGGAACCGCTACGAGGAGCGCTCTGGCCGCCTCGCTCGGGGTGCCCCTGCCCGCCTCGCGCCTGCGCGCCTCGCTCATCCACGGCGAGGTCCACGACGGCAACGCGTGGGCGCTCGGCGGGGCCGCGGGGCACGCGGGCCTGTTCGGGACCGCCGGCCGAGGTCGCGCGGCTCGCTCGCGAGTTCCTCGGCGCGGGAACGGGTCTGTTCGGGCCGCGCGCGATCGCAGGCCTTCCGCGAGAACCTCACGCCGGGCCTCGAGGAGGCGCGGACCTTCGGCTGGAAGCGGGCGGTCGCGGGGGCGCGCGAAGCGGAGGGGGTGCTTCCCGCGGAAGCGTTCGGGCACGCGGGGTTCACCGGAACCTCCGTCTGGCTCGACCCCGGGGCCGGGCGCAGCTACGTCCTTCTCACCAACCGCGTCCACCCGGAGGTGAAGCCGACCGACATGACCGGCCTCCGGCGCCGGTTCCACGAGCTCGCCCGGGGGCTCCGATGAGCGCCGGCGCGCGCGGGCGCGGCAACCGGGCGCCGCGCGAGGTCCCGTTCTGCGCCATCGAGGACGAGCTCAGGGCGGCGGACGAGATGGTGATCCACCCGCTGCCGGAGGGGCAGCGCGAGAGGCGCGGCCCGTTCGGCTTCTCGACCGCCTTCCACGTCGTGCTGATCGTCGTGCTGATCCTGGAGACGAAGTGGGCCCCGCGCCCTCAGCAGCGGCCGAGGCCCGACGTCACGATCGAGTTCAAGGACCCGCTTCCCGAGCCGTCGAAGGCCGCGCCCCCCGCCCCGGCCGCGCGGCAGCCGGCCCCGCAGCCGCGCGCAGCCCCGCCCCCAGCCTCCGGCCCCGAAACCGGAGCCGAAGCCGATCACGCCGCCGGTCGTTCCGAAGGAGATCCCCCCCCAGCAGCCGTTGCCGCCGCCCAAGCGGATGGGAGAGCCGGTCCCGGTCCCGCACCTGCCGGTGCCGGGCACGGTCCCGCCCGAGGATCGCAAGACCGGCAAGCCCGGACCGCCCACCGACCAGAAGGAGCCGCCCAAGGTCCTGCCGGGGGACGAGAACGGCGCGAACGAGACCGATTCCGGCTTCGGCAAGGAGGGCGGCCCGGGCGCCGGGGAGCGTGACGGGATGCCCGGCGCCGCCGACGGGTCCGGCGTCGTTGCCGGCGGGCCCACGGGGAGCGTGACGGTGCCGAGGCTGAAGGGAGGAGTCCCGGGCGCCTCCGGATCGGGCGGGGGAGGCAGGCGCAGGGGGCTCAACCTCGAGCTGCCGCCGGAGAGCGGCGCCTTCGGCGATTTCGCCTTCGACGACAAGGACTACGACTGGAACGACTACTACAGCCAGATGTACTGGTCGATCTGGCGGGCCTGGCACAACCGGCTCTACGTCATGACCCCGATCTTCGAGCGCTGGAGCGTGCAGCACCACGTGGCTCAGCTCAAGGGCTCGGTTCTGATACGCTTTGTCATCCAGCGGAGCGGCGCCGTCACCTCGATCGAGGTGCTCGAGCCGTCCAACATGCCCCCGCTGGACGATTCGGCGCAAACGGCGCTCAAGGAGGTGATCCTCCCGAGGCTCCCGGACGATTTCCCCAAGGACAGCGAGGGGGTCACGGGGAGGTTCCTCATGGAGATCCCCGACGTGCCGAGCTTCAAGGAGGGCCTGCGGTACATGAAGTACCGGGGAGTATTCTGAGGAAGATGAGAAGAAGACGATGACGCTGAGATTCACGGAGATCGACCTGAAGCCCGAGCTGCAGCAGAGCCTCGAGGCCGCGGGCTACACCACCTGCACGCCGATCCAGGAGCTGACCCTCCCCGAGTCGCTCCTCGGCCACGACCTGATGGGCGTGGCGAAGACCGGCACGGGGAAGACGGCAGCGTTCCTGATCCCGATCCTCCAGGCGATCGAGCCGGGAGGCGACCCCCAGGCGCTCGTGATCTGCCCCACGCGCGAGCTGGCGCTGCAGGTGGGCGGCGAAGCCGAGAAGCTCGGGCGCCGGCTCGGCGTGCAGAGCGCCGTGATGTACGGGGGCACCTCGATGGGGGCGCAGAAGCAGCAGCTCCTCGGCGGCGTGGACCTGGTCGTGGGCACGCCGGGGCGCCTGCTCGATTTCATGACGCAGGCCTACCTGCCGATGCGCCGGATCCGCTGGCTCGTCCTCGACGAGGCGGACCGGATGCTCGACATGGGTTTCATCGACGACGTGGACAAGATCCTCCGCCGCGTGCCGATGAGCCGGCAGACGATGCTCTTCTCGGCGACGCTTCCCCCGCCGATCCTCGCGCTCGCCCAGCGGTACATGCTCTACCCGAAGGAGTTCCGGATCGACGCAGGGACCAGGGTGCCCGAGGGGATCGCGCAGGTCTTCTACCGCTGCCCGCACGGGCGGAAGGTCGACATGCTGCGCGCCGTCCTGAAGGCCGAGTCGCCGGACAAGGCGCTGATCTTCACGGCGACGAAGGTCTCGACGTCGGAGATCGCGCGCAGGCTCCGCTCCGACGGGCACGAGGTCTACCCGATCTCGAGCAACCTGCGGCAGGCGGACCGCGAGCGGGTCCTCGACGGCTTCCGCCAGGGGACGATCCGGATGCTGGTGGCGACCGACGTCGCCGCGCGCGGGATCGACATCGACGACATCACCCACGTGATCAACCTCGAGCTGCCGATGGAGCCGGAGGACTACGTTCACCGGATCGGCAGGACCGGTCGCGTGGAGCGCCTCGGCCGGGCGATCAGCTTCGTCGATTCGCGCGACGAGGCGTCCCTGCGCCAGATCGAGAAGCTCCTGGGAGCCCGCTTCGAGGTCGGCGTCATGCCGGGCTTCGAGGCGCGCGAAGGCGAGGCTCATCACGAGCGCGGCGAGCGCCGGGGCGGGCACGGCAGGCGCGGCGAGAGGGGCGCTCACGAAGGCCGCGGCAGGGCGGGGCGTGCAGGCGGCCGCCCGCGGGGATCCGCTGACGCGGGCCGGGGCGGTGGCGAGCACCGCGCGCCGCGCGGCGCCCACCCGCGCGCGCACGGCGATTCCCCCAAGGAGGCGCCGGGCGCCGCGGAAGGGGGCGCGGATCGCCGCCACGGACGAATCCGGCTCCCGCGGGGCACGGCCGCGGCGGGCACCCCCGCGACCACGCGCCGGAGCACGGCCGGGGGGCCGCGAAGAAGACTCACGAGGGAGAGCCGCCGCCGTCCACCGGCGGGAGGTCCCGCGGTTCGCGCGGCCGGGGGCGCCGCCGGCGCCCGGGCGGCGCGGGGGGCGGGGGGAGCAGCGCCTGAGGGCGAGCCTGCGGGCAGCCGGGCCCGGGGCCGGCGGGCTTGCGGCTCGCGACGGGAGGGATCCCATGAGCGGAACAGGTCTGAGGATCGTCGCGGGATCCCTGCGCGGCCGCAGGATCTCGGCCCCGCCGGGTCTCGACACGCGGCCGACCCCCGACCGCGTCCGCGAGGCGCTGTTCAGCATCCTCGATGGAAAAAGTGCCGGGATCCCGTTTCCTCGACCTCTTCTCCGGGTCGGGCGCGATCGGGATCGAGGCCTTCTCCCGGGGCGCGGAGGCGGTCGTGCTGGTCGAGAACGGCAGGGTCGCGCTGGCCGCCGTGAAGAAGAACCTGGAGAGCCTGGGGATCGCCGGAGCCGTCAGGCTCATCGACGTTCCCTGGCCCGAGGCCCGCAGACGGGCGGCGGCCGAGGGGGGCCCCTTCACGATCGTCTTCGCCGACCCCCCCTATAACGAGGCCCCCTACCAGGAGATCCTGGAGAGCCTCTCGGCCCCCGGTCTGCTGGCCGGGAACCCCGTCGTCGTCCTCGAGCACGAATCCCGGCGTCGAGGCCCCCGGGGAGGGAGGGGGGCTCAAGTTGAGCCGTGACGTGGTTTACGGGCGCGTCGCTCTCGCGTTCTACGTTCCGGCCGGATGAGGGGTTGCTTTTTGGCGCGCCGGAAACTAGATTCGGGGCGGACCATACTTGAACCATGGCCTAATCCTCAATGAGAATATGGGTTTACCGGAAAATGAATCCGGCGAATCAGGAGATGGCGATGAAGATGCGCAGCTTCCTCGCGGTCATGCTCGTCGTGGCGTTCGGCTTCCTGACTGCCCCCCTGGTGGTGGCCGAGGAGACGGGCGGAGACACGGCGAAGGGTGCTGTCACCAAGTCGACCAGGCCGCCGAAGCATCTCAAGAAGATGCCCGACGGTCACTGGACTCCTTGGGACCCGCCGACGCCGCCGGCACGGGGCGAATGTCCATATCGTCGAGAAGGGGGACACTCTGTGGGACCTCTCGGCGAAGAACCTCCAGAATCCGTACCTCTGGCCGCAGATCTGGGACCAGAACCGGTACATCCTGGATTCGCACTGGATCTACCCGGGAGACCCGATCGTCCTGCCCGCGCCGGAGGTCGTGCCCGAGAAGC
Organism: uncultured Acidobacteriota bacterium; assembly: GCA_963747925.1. Taxonomy (GTDB): domain Bacteria; phylum Acidobacteriota; class Polarisedimenticolia; order QHYA01; family CAVVHA01; genus CAVVHA01. The sequence goes on along the minus strand of CAVVHA010000007.1, from coordinate 173,862 downwards.
CCGCGCCGGTCGCTGAAGCGGCCGGGGGCGGCGAGGAGGGGGGAGCGGAGGCGGAAACCGAGCCGCCGCCTGCCCCGCCCAAGGAATACCCGATCGGCGACCGCCACGATGTCTACTGCGCGCCGTACATTCAGAACGAGCCGGCGGCCGCGAGCCCGCTGATCGCGGGGGCCGAGGACGAGGCGATGGGGCTCGGGCAGGGGAACATCGTCTACGTGAACGCCGGCAGCGCCGATGGCCTGAAGCCGGGCGACAAGTTCGCGATCCTGCGGGACAGGGGCGAAGTCAAGCACCCCGCCACGAAGGAGAAGCTCGGCCACCGGATCGACCGGATGGGCGAGCTGACCGTGATCGCCGTGCAGGAGCAGTCCGCGACCGCGGAGATCACGTTCTCCTGCGAGGACATCAATCGAGGCGACACGATCGTTCCGTACAAGGACCTTCCCGTTCCGCTCAGCACCAAGAACATCAAGTGGAAGATCGACCGCTACAACCCGAACTCCTCGGGCAAGCCGTCGGGCTACGTTCTCTTCCCCCGCGAGCCGCAGATCGCCCTCGCCATGGGGAACATCGTGGCCGTGGACCTCGGCACCATCGCGGGCGTGAAGCCGGGCGATGTCATGACGATCTACCGCCCGAACCGCGAGGGGGCCGACCTCCCGAGGCAGAACCTCGGCGAGGGGGTGGTCCTCCTCACCGACGGGAAGTCCTCGGCCGTCAAGATCACGGCCTCCGTGCGCGAGATCTACGTCGGGGACCGGGTCGAGGTCCGCTAGAGGGAGGGCGGGCGGCTCCCCGGCGGGGCCCCCGCGCGCACCCGGCGCAGCCGGCCCGAACAGTCAGGTTCAGGATCCCATCCGGAAGGCGGAGCGCCATCCGGCGCTCCGCCTTTTCTTTCATCCCCCCACGAGAGGCTTGCGCATTCCGGGGAGGCCTCTACAATGGACTCCAGTCACCGGGAGAGACCCCAATGAGCAGCCGAACAGCAGACCCCGCCCTTCTCCTGCGCGAAGGACCGCCGGACGCTTGCATCGCCCGTGAGCGCATTCCGATCGCTGCTGGTCGCCGTCGTCCTGGCGCTGTTTCTCGCCTGCCTGCCGGCCGCGGCGGAGGCGGCGAAGGAGCCGGCGAAGCCGCAGGGCTGGCTCGGGGTCACGGTGGGGCCCGCTTCCGCCCCGGAGGCGCAGGACGCGGCCGATTCCCCGGCCGGGGTCCCGGTCGAGGGGGTGGTCGCCGACAGCCCGGCGCGGCGCGCGGGGCTGCGGGCCCGCGACCGGATCCTGGCCGTGGACGGCAAGGCCGTCTCCTCCGCTTCCGAGCTGATCTCCCTCGTGAAGGCGAGCGCGCCGGACGGGTACGTGACCCTCTCCGTGCGGCGCGGCAAGCGAACGCTCGAGCTGAAGGCGTTTCTCGAGGCGCGCCCCGAGAACGCCGGCTCGCTCAGGATGCTCGAGGGGTGGATCGGCGTCGAGGCGATCGACCTGCCGCCGGACCTGCGCGAGTTCTTCGGCGCTCCGAGGGAGGCCGGGGTGATGATCTCGCGGGTCGTCGCGGGGAGTCCCGCGGAGAGCGCGGGGCTGACGCTCGGCGACGTCGTCTTCGACGTCGAGGGGGATCCGATCCGCTCCGCGCACGGACTCGCGAGCGCCGTCGCGCGGGGCGGGGTGGACAACCGGCTCCAGGTGCGCCTGATGCGCAACGGAGCGGAGATCACGGTCGAGCCCCTGGTCGCCCCGAAGCCTGACAAGGACCTGCGTCCCGAGCGGGACTAGGGCGGGGGACGCAGCGTCCGCGGGGACGCGCGCCCGCCTCCTGCCGCCTTCCTACTTCGAGAGAAACCGCGGCCGCGGATCGCCGAAGGTGGTCTGTCCCGGAAAATCGGTGAACAGCGCGTAGCCGGCAGGGTAGGGCGCCGTGTGAAACAGGACGGCCCGGTTGCGCGGCGAGGCGGCGAGCCAGGCGCGGACCGGGGCGGCGTCCTCTTCGGTCATGACCCTGAGCGCGATCGCCGATGCGCCGAGCTCCTCGGCCCGGCGCACGACCTTCCCCGACTCCCCGGCGCCGTCCACGGTGACCACCTCGAGCCTCAGCGGGACGATGAGGGCGAGATTGCGGAAGTAGCGGGCGGCGGCGTCGTAGTACCGGTCGTTGCTGTTCAGGTGCGTATCCTCGGCCACGATGGTCTCGTCCACCGAGAACGTGACCGGACGGTCCCCGATGATCGCCTCCCCCTCGCCCGCGCGCACGGGGGCGGAGCCGATGAGGGTGCCGGGCGCGTCGTACCCGAGGATCTCGCCGACGAACCGGTCGCACGGGAAGTAGACATCCACCCCGCGCGCGGCCAGGTGGAAGGCGGCCTTCATCTTCTCCGGGTGGTCGCCGCATCCGACGACGAGGCGGGCTCCCTCGCGCACGGACGGTTCCACGAGCGAGGAAAGGCCGTGCGTGTCCACGAGGAGCGCGAGGTCCCGCCAGGCCCGGGTCGAGGGGTACTGCAGCTTGTCGGGGAGCACCTCGAACCGGAAGACCCCCTTCTCGTCGGCTGCGAGCCATCGGCCGTCGCGCCGGGCGGCGATCACCCCTTCGAGGGGAAGGAGCGTGGCGGGGGTGGCGGCGAGGATGTCGCGGATCCGGGCCCCCTCGTGCCACCCGATGATCGCCTCCGGGGCCGGCGCGCTCCCGGTGAGGTCATAGCCGAGCTGGAAGGAGATCCAGTCCCGGGCCGTGCGCTCGACCTGGGCGCCGATCCGCTCGCCTGGCTTCACGTGGATGACGCTCTCGCCGAGGACGTAGGAGCGGGTCCCGGGGGGCGCGGCGATCCGCCGGGTGATCGCCTGGTCGCCGAAGCGGGGACGGAAACGGCCCTTCGCGACATCGCGGTAGACGCGCGCCTTCCACGGCTCGCCGGCCGCCCGGGCCGCCTTCGAGGCCGCCGCGAAGGCGGGGCCCGGATCGGCGCCGCATTCGGCGGCGGTGAACGCCACCGTTTCGGCCGCGAGCAGCCTCCGGGCCGCGTTCGTCTCGGCGCCGAGCAGGGCCGCGAAGGAGCGCCTCGCGGCGCACAGCGCCGCTGCATCGCCCCGGACGCGGGCGAGAAGGTAGTCGCGGTCGGCCTCGATCACCGGGTCGCGCCGGTTCGTAGGCTTCGTAGAAGGCGATCAGCTTCTCGCGGAATTCGGGCGTGTAGTTCTTCCAGAAGCACTCGAAGCAGGGGAGCGGCCCCCCGGAGGCCGCGGAGGGGGGCGGCGCGGGGGCGGGGGTCCCGCCCGGCGCTGAGGGGGCGAGGCTGTGCGCGCAGCCCGCGGAGGCGAGCGCGAGGACGAGCAGCGCTGCCGCGAGGAGCCTCACGAGTTCAATATCGTCCCTGGGCGGCGGCTTCGCAAAACGCCGGCGCCGGGTCAGGCCTGGAGCAGGCGGTTGCGGAGGATGAGGATCTCGAGCGACATCGCGGTCATCCGGGAGAACCTCTTCCAGAAGTGAAGGTCAACGGGCCCGGGAGGGTCTCCCTGGTTGTCGGTGTAGAGGATCGCGACGAGCTTGTCCCGCACGGTGACCGGGAGCAGCAGGATGCCCGGGGGGATCGGGCCCCCGAAGCCGGCGTAGAACTGGCGAGCCGACGGGTCGGCCGGGGGCGGGCCGATGAACGGGCTCGCCGTCGAGATCACCGGTGTGAACAGAGAGGGCTCCTCCATGCCGAACGCGATCTTCGCGACCCGCTCCGGGACGACGCCGGGCCCCGCGCCCGTCCAGCCGAGGATCTGGTCCTGCCTCACGATGAAGGCGGCGCACCTCCGGAACCTGGCCGTCATGAAGGCGTTCAACTCGCGGGCAAGCTCGTCGCGCGAGGTGATCAGCGCGATGGCGCTCTGGAACTGATCGAGGCCGCTGCCGAACCCGTGGCTGCGCGCGGCGTGGTGGGCCGGGGGCGCCGCCTCCAGAGGAGGGGAAGGGGAGGGCTGCTCGATCCCGGCCGAGGCACGCGGGGGACGCTCCGGGTCCACGGGGGCGCGCCGGGGGAGCGGGTGGTCCCCCGGGGCCCGGCGAGCCGGCCCGGGCTGGCGTGGCGTGCCGGACCTTCGGCGCCGGCCTGCCCTCCCCGGAGCGCGCGTGCGAGTAGCGGCCGGCCCCCGCCGCGGGCGCGGCGGGGATGCTCGGGGGCTTCGTCCTCCTCGAGGAACTGCCCGACGCCGTCGCTGAGCCGCCGCGCGGGATGTGAGCCGCGCGGCTCCTGCCGGGATGGCGCCGCGCGAAAGGCCCGTCCGCGCTGGGTCGGCGGCCGGGGCCGTTCCTGCCGGGTCCTCCGGCCCGGGCGCCTTCGACAGCCTCCACCTGCTCGCGCCACTCCTCGAGGGATCGTGGGATCGGCGCGCCGGGCTCCGGCGCCGGGGATCCGCCTCCCAGCTCCGGCATGACGAGTGCGTCGAGCGGGTGCCCGTCGAAGCCGACCTCCGCCGGCCGTCGGCGCGGGTCCGGTCCCGACGCGCCCCCGGCCGGTTTCCTCGCGGCGGAGGCCGGCGCCGGCAGCGGCGGGCTCGCGCGCGGGGGGGGCGGACTGCGGGTCCGGGGATCGGGCTCCGCGCGCAGGGAGATCGGTCCCCGTCCTTCGCGCTTGACCTTGTAGTGCCGTTCGAGCGCCTGGTTGATCCGGTACTCGGGGGCGACCCACGGGGTCACGATCAGCCCGGTGACGCCCGCGAGCTCGCCCATCGCCACCGTGTCGCGGGGATTGAGCATCGCAACGTGCAGCCGCGTGCCGTCGATCTGCAGGGGGACCAGGCGGAACCGCTGGGCGAGGGAGGCGGGGACGCGCTCGACCGCCTCGCGCTGCGCGAGGCGGATCGTCTCGAAGGGGGCAAAGGGGACCCGGAAGATCTCCGCGAGGGTCTCCCCGAGGGACTGCTCGTCGATGAAGCCGAGGTTGATGAGATGGCTGCCGAGGTAGCCACCGAAGAACTGCTGGGTCCGGAGGGCCTCCCGCAGCTGGGCCGGGGTGATCTTGCCCTTCCGGATCAGAAGCTGGCCGATCTTCTCCGCCAATGGACCTCCCGGTTCAGGAGTGCTGCCTGTCGCCCTCCTTCGCCCCCGACTCCTTCATGGCAGCCTTCCGGCTGAGCCGGACCCGGCCCTGCGCGTCGATGTCGATGACCTTCACCAGGACCTCGTCACCGTCGTTGATCTCGTCGCGGACCTCGCGGATCCTCTGCTCGGCGATCTCGGAGATGTGCAGGAGCCCCTCGACGCCCGGGAGGATCTCCACGAACGCGCCGAAGTTCACCACCCGCACGACCTTGCCCACGTAGATCTTTCCGAGCTCGGCCTCGGCCGTCAGCTCGCGGATGATCTCCACGGCCTTCTGGGCGGACGCCTCGTCGATCGAGGCGATGTCCACGCGCCCGTCGTCGTCGATGTCGATCTTCGCCCCGGTCCTCTCGACGATCGAGCGGATCGTCTTTCCGCCCGGTCCGATGACCTCCCGGATCTTGTCCTTGGGGATCCTGATGGTGATGATCCTCGGGGCGAACTCGGAGATCTCCTTGCGGGGCGCCTCGAGGGTCTTCTGCATGACGTCGAGGATGAACATCCGGCCGTTGCGGGCCTGCTCGAGGGCCTGCTCCATCACCTGGCGGGTCACGCCGGTGATCTTGATGTCCATCTGCAGGGCGGTGATCCCCTTGCGTGTTCCCGCCACCTTGAAGTCCATGTCGCCGTGGTGATCCTCGGCGCCGGCGATGTCGCTCAGGATCGCGAACTTCTCGCCTTCCATCACGAGCCCCATGGCGATCCCGGCCACGGGGGCCTTCATCGGGACGCCGGCGTCCATCAGGGACAGGGCGCCGCCGCAGACCGAGGCCATCGAGGAGGAGCCGTTGGACTCGAGGATGTCCGAGACCTGGCGGATCGTGTACGGCCACTCTTCGTGCGAGGGGATCAGCGGGCGGAGCGACCGCTCCGCGAGGTTCCCGTGGCCGATCTCCCGGCGGCCGGGGCCGCGCAGGAACTTCACCTCGCCGACGCTGAACGGCGGGAAGTTGTAGTGGAGCATGAACCGCTTCTCGGTCCGCTCCTCCATCCAGTCGATGATCTGCGCGTCGGAGGAGGTGCCGAGGGTCGTGGTCACGAGCGCCTGCGTCTCGCCCCGGGTGAACAGGGCCGAGCCGTGCGTGCGGGGCAGCACGCCCACCTCGCAGGTGATCTGCCGGATCTCGTCGAAGGCGCGCCCGTCGAGCCTGCGCCTGCGCTCGAGCGCCTCGTCGTGGAGGATCGAGTTCTGCAGCTCGTGGAAGATCCGCACGGCCTCGCGCCGATTGGCGGTCTCCTCGGCCGGGACCTCCGCGAGGATCTCCTCGAGGATCTTGTCCACGGCGGCGTAGGAGATGAGCTTGCCGCGGATCATCATGGCGTCCGCGAGCTTGCCGCGCCATTTCTCCTCGATCGCGCGCTCGAGCTGGGCGTTCTTCTCCGGCGCCGCGAACGGCCGCCTCGGGACGCCGACCATCTCGCGCAGCTTGCGCTGCAGGGCCACCAGCTTCTTGATCTCCTCGTGGCCGGCGTAGATGGCCCCCAGGGCCTCGGCCTCGGAGACCTCGTTCGCGCCGGCCTCGACCATCACCACCGCCTCGCTCGTGCCCGCGACGACCAGGTCGAGGGGGCTCGTGGCGAGCTGCAGCGTCGTGGGGTTGATGATGTACTTGCCGTCGGCCATGCCGACCCGCACGGCGCCGATCGGGTTGTCGAACGGGATGTCGGAGATCATCAGGGCCGTGGAGGCGCCGGTGACGCTCAGGACATCGGGATCGTTCTCGATGTCGGCCGACAGGACCAGCGCGATGACCTGGGTCTCGCAGCTCCACCCCTTGGGGAAGAGCGGGCGCAGGGGCCTGTCGATGAGGCGCGACGTGAGCGTCTCCTTGTCGTTCGGCCTTCCCTCGCGCTTGAAGAACCCGCCCGGGATCTTGCCCGCGGCATAGGTGTTCTCGCGGTAGTCGACCGTCAGCGGAAGGAAATCGACCCCCTCGCGCGGCTTCTTCTGGGCGCAGGCGGTCACCATGACGACGGTGTCGCCCAGCTTCACCACGACGGAGCCGTTTGCCTGCCGGGCGATCCGCCCGGTCTCGAAACTCATCTTCCGGCCGCCGATTTCGACGTCCAGACTGACCATTCCTGAACTCACTCGATCTCCTTAAGGATCCACCGGGCAGGCGGCATGATGCCGCTCCGGGGGGTGACTCCGCGGCGGGGGACGGCGGCTTTTCTGGCGCCTACTTGCGGATCCCCAGCTTGCGGATGATGTCCCTGTACCGCTCCGGATCCGTGTTCTTCAGGTAGTCGAGCAGGCGGCGACGCTTCCCGACGATCTTGAGCAGCCCCTGCCTCGAGTGGTGATCCTTGGCGTGGGTCTTGAAATGCTCCGTCAGGTACTCGATTCGCTCGCTGAGCAGGGCAATCTGCACTTCGGGCGACCCGGTGTCCCCGGAGTGGATCTTGTGGGTGTCGATGATGGAAGTCTTGCGTTCGATGTTCAGGCCCAAAAGAAATTCTCCTCCACGCGCCCCTAGAGCGCCCAAATAGACCAGTTAGCATACCACAAGCGGCAGGCTGAAAGGGGACGCCCCCGAGGCCCAATTCAGCCGCCGAGAGGCTTTCAGCCTCTCGCGGCTGATCGGGCGGACCGCTGCCAGGGCCTTCGGCCCTCTCGCGGCTGATCGGGCGGACCGCTGAGGGCCTTCCGTTCCTCCCCAGCTGATCGGGCGGACGACATGGGGCAGCGGCCCCTCGTGGCTGATCCATGGTGGTGCGCAGAGTGTTGACGATCCCCCCGAAAGCCGCGCTGCCTTCAATCCTGGGACCCGCTCGAATCCGGGCGAGGGGAGTTCCGATGGGAATTCAACGTGCAAGTCGTTGTTTTTCAATGCCTTGCATGAATCAGGCGCCCCGTCCCCAACAGTCTCCGCACCACCATGGGGTCAATCGACGAGCACGACGCGAGGCTGCAGGACGGGCCCCTCGGGCGATTCGAGGAGCTCGGCGATGGCGAGGAGCTGGCCCGAGCCATCCAGCACCCGGATGAAACGGTCGTCCGCCGCCAGGGGGCCGGGTGCCACGGCGCCAGGTCCGGGCGCGACCTGCGGGAGGGGGGACGCGGGCTGCCGGGCCCCCGCGCGGACGAGCCGGGCCTGTTCGGGAGCGACGGTGATGGCCGGAAGGCCGAGGGGGATCGCATCGACCGGCACGATCGCCCGTTCGAGGGTCTCCCGGTCGGCCGGGAAGGGGACAGCCTCCGCGACGCGGAAGGGGCCCGAGCCGAGGCGGCGCAGCTCGGCGAGGTGCCCTCCGCAGCCGAGCGCCTCGCCGAGGTCGCGTGCCAGCGCCCGGATGTAGGTCCCCGCGGAGACCGTCACCCGGATCCGGAGAAGGTCCGGGCCGAGCGGTTCGCAGCTGCTCCCACCGGACCCGGACCCGCGCGCTCTTGGTGGGGGACGCGAGCCCCCTGCGCGCGAGCCGGTAGAGGGGAACCCCTTCGTGCTTGCGCGCGGAATAGGCGGGCGAGACCTGGTCGAACTCCCCCTCGAGGGCGGCGAGCGCCGCGTGGAGGTCGGCGGCGGCAAAGCCCACGGGCCGGGGCTCGGACAGGGGGCGCCCCGTGGCGTCGTCGGTGTCGGTCCCGAACCCCAGGCGCACGAGCCCCTCGTAGGATTTCTCCGCGGCGGAGAGAAACCGCAGGAGCCGGGTCGCCCGGCCGAGGGCGACGACAAGAAGGCCGCTGGCGAAGGGATCGAGGGTGCCGGCGTGTCCGCAGCGGGGGCCGCCGAGCGCGCGGCGGATCCCGTCGACGATATCGTGGGAGGTGGGGCCGGCCGGCTTGTCGACGAGGAGGAGCCCGCCGGTCATTCGGACTCGTCCGAGCCCGGCGTCTCCTCGTGCTCCGCCCCGCCGGCCAGGCCCTCGCCGGCGTCCTCGTCGTGGTGCATCGTCCGGATCAGGCGCTCGATCCGGTCGGCGCGCTCGATCGAGGTGTCCTCTTCGAAGCGCAGCGTCGGCGTGTACCGCAGGCGGAGCTCCCGCCCCATCTCGTGGCGGAAGTGGCCGGCGGCGTGGTTGAGGGCGTCGAGCGACCCCTTCCTCTTCGCCGGGTCCGGATCGAGCACCGTGACGAAGACCCGGGCGCTCTTGAGGTCGGGGGAGACCTCGACGCCCGTCACGGTGGCGAAGCCGAGGCGCGGATCGCGAAGCCCGCCGATCAGGGCCGAGGAGAGAAACCGCTGGAGCTGCTCCGCGACGCGCCTGGGCCGCTCGCCGCTCATCCGAGGTACTCCCGGCCGCTTTCGACGACGTCGCCGGCCACGGAGCGCTCCGCTTCCTCGACGATCTGGTCGAACATGCGGTCGATCGCGTCGCGCCCGGAGGCGACCCCGAGGAAGGCGAGCTCGGATCTCTGCAGGAGGTCCTGGTGGTCCACCTCCGCGACGGAGACGTTGTGCCGCGCGCGGACCCGGCCCAGGAGGCTCTTGATGACGCGCCGCTTGTCCTTGAGGGATTCGGCCGCGTGCAGGTGGACCTGCAGGGTCAGAAGACCTATCTCCATGCGGACATCCCGCGGAAGACGCCTAGCGGCGGGCGGGGGCCTGGCCGGCGGAGGATGGCTTGGACGCGACGTCCTCCGTCAGGCGGCCGGCCACCTTCTCCATCGTGAACGCTTCGATGATGTCGCCGTCCTTGATGTCGTTGAAGCGGTCGATGCCGATGCCGCACTCGAAGCCCGTCTTGACCTCCGACGCGTCGTCCTTGAAGCGCTTGAGGGACGAGATCTTCCCCTCGTGGATGACGACGTTGTCGCGCAGGAGGCGGATCTCGGCGGTGCGCGTGATGCGCCCGTCGATCACGCTGCAGCCGGCCACCACGCCGATCTTGGGGATCTTGAAGGTGTTCCGGACCTCGGCGCGGCCGAGGTAGATCTCCTTGAAGGTCGGCTCGAGCAGGCCCGCCATCGCGTTCTTGATCTCGTTCGTGATGTTGTAGATGACGGTGTGGAGCCGGATGTCGACTTCTTCCTTCTCGGCGAGCTCCTGGGCGCTGCGCTCGGGCCTGACGTTGAAGCCGATGATGACGGCGTTCGAGGCCGAGGCCAGCAGCACGTCGGTTTCCGTGATGGCGCCGGTGCCGCTGTGCAGGATCCGGAGCTTCACCTGGTCCGAGGCCATCTCGCCGAGCGTCTTGGTGAGGACCTCGATCGAGCCCTGCACGTCCGCCTTGAGGATGATCGGCAGCTCCTTGATCGCGCCGGCGGCGATCGCCTGGTGCAGGTGGTCGAGCGTGAGCCGCGCCGTGCGCGCGAGGGTCTCCTGGCGCAGCTTCTCCTGCCGGAACGAGCCGATCTGCCGCGCCTTCCATTCCTCGGTGATGACCTGGAACTTGTCGCCCGCCCTGGGGACGTTCGTCAGGCCCAGGACCTCGACCGGCCACGAGGGGCCGGCTTCCTTGAGCCTTCTTCCCCGGTCGTCGTACATCGCGCGGACCTTCCCGCTCACGGCGCCGGCGATGAACGGATCGCCGATGCGCAGCGTCCCGTTCTGCACGAGGACCGTGGCCAGGGGACCGCGGGTCTTGTCGAGCTTGGCCTCGAGGACCGTCCCGGTCGCGTTCCGCTCGGGGGACGCCTTCAGCTCGCGCAGGTCGGCGACGAGCAGGAGCATCTCGAGCAGCTCCACGAGCCCCAGCCGCTTCTTGGCGGAGACGGGGACCATGACGGTGTCCCCGCCCCAGTCCTCGGCCAGGAGGCCGTTGTCCGCGAGCTGCTGCTTCACGCGGTCCACCTGCGCCTCGGGCTTGTCGATCTTGTTGATCGCGACCACCATCGGGACGCCGGCGGCCCTGGCGTGGCTGATCGCCTCGTGGGTCTGCGGCTTGACGCCGTCGTCCGCCGCCACCACGAGGACGACGATGTCCGTCACGTGGGCGCCGCGGGCCCGCATCAGGGTGAACGCTTCGTGGCCCGGCGTGTCGAGGAAGACCACGCTCCGGTTGTTCACGTCCACGTGGTAGGCGCCGATGTGCTGGGTGATGCCCCCGTGCTCGGTGGCGACGACGTTCGCCTCGCGGATGGCGTCGAGGAGCGAGGTCTTCCCGTGGTCGACGTGGCCCATGATGGTCACGACGGGCGGGCGCGGGACGGCGTTTTCGTCCTTCGCTCCCGTCTCCTCGGTCTCCACCGTGGCGGCCCGCTCGGCCTCCTCCTCGAAGGAGATCACTTCGTGGCCGACCCCGAGGTCGTCGAGCAGCTTCTGCGCGAGCTCCGTGCCGAGGGGCTGGTTGATCGTCGCCAGCACGCCCCGGTCGATCAGCATCTTGATCAGGTCCTTCGATTTCCTGTTCAGCTTTTCCGACAGCTCCTTCACCGTCACCCCTTCCGTGATGGTGATGGAGGAGGGAAGCGGCGTCTCGGGCTTCGGAGCATGCTTCGGCGCCTGCTGCACCGGCTGCGGTGCCGCCGGCCGCCGCCGCGGTCCCTTGCGGAACCGGCCGGGCTGCGGGAACGGCTGGCTGTAGGGGGACGCGGGCCGGACACCGGGGCGCGGCGCTCCCGCGGGCGGGAATCCGGGCCTCTGGCCGCCGGCCGGCGGGTACCCGGGCCGGGCGCCGCCCGAGGGCGGATAGCCGGGCCTCTGCCCGCCGGAGGGATAGCCGGGCCGCTGGTACCCGGGCGGCGGGCCGCCGCCCGGCATCGAGGGGGGCGGCGCGATGGCCGCGATCCCGAGGCCCTGCAGCTCGCGCGGGCGCTCGGCCGGGTGAGGCGCGCTGGGGGGCCGGGTCGGCGTGACGGTCACGGTCTGGGAGGCGGACTCGGCGGAGAGCGGCTGAATCGTCGTCGCCGGAGGAATGGAACTGCCCGGCGCGTCCCGCGGGCAGGAACCCTGCCGGCGTTTCCTCGACGGGGAAACCCGGTCGTCGCGGGGGCTTCCTCGGCGGGGGCCTTCGCGAATTTCTTTCGGGCCGCGACCTTCTTTTCCTTCTCGGCCTTCGCTTCGGCGATCGCCTTCGCGGCGGGCGCCTTGCGGGCGGGCGCGGCGGCAACCTTCTTCTCCGGAGCCTTCGCCCCCGCCGCCTGGGCGGGCGCAGGCGCGGCAGCGTCCGGCGCGGCGGGCGCCGCCGCCGGCTTGGCCGCGGTCTGCGGCTTCGGCTTGAAGAGCTCCTTCAGCTCGGAAACAACATCTTCATCGAGCTGGGCGAGGTTTGACGTGACGGAGATCCCCATGTCGGACAGCGCATCGAGGATTTCCTCGCTGTCAACCTTGAGAAGCTTGGCTACCTGAAAGACTCTCAGCGTCGGCATAGGGCTCGGACCGGCGTCTCCGCGTGATTGCGGGGGAATCGCCGTCCTCAGTTCCCTCCATTTCCATGCGTCGTGGCCGCGCCCGTTTCCGGGTCGGCCGGGGTCTCTTCCGTCGTGGCCTCGGACGGCTCCGCGTCGCCGGCGGCCGCCGCTTCCGCAGCCTCCACCGCCAGCCGCTCGTCCTCGGCTGCCTGCCGCTCGGCTTCGGCCGCGGCGAGGCGTTCCTCTTCCTCGGCGGCCAGGCGCGCGGCTTCCTCTTCGCGCGCGAGCCGCTCGGCCTCTTCGCGGGCGCGCTGCTCGGCCTCGGCGGCCTCGCGCTCGGCGACCTTCGCGTCGATCCAGTCGGCGTTCTCGCTGCACGCGTCGAAGATCTTCAGCGCGATCTTCTCGCCGATGCCGGGGATGGAGGTCAGCTCCTCGAAGTTCGCCATCGCGACCTCGCGCACCGACCGGAATCCCGCGTCCATCAGCTTGGTGATGATCTTCTCCCCGAGGCCCGGGACCATCTCGAATTCCTCGCGGGCCTTCGCGAACCGCTCGAGCTCGGCCTCGACCTCGGCCTTCTTGTCGGCCTCGCTCTTGATGTCGATCTTCCACCCGACGAGGCGGGAGGCGAGCCGGACGTTCTGGCCCTTCTTGCCGATCGCGAGGGACAGCTGGTCGTCGGGAACGATGACCTCCATCTCGCGGTCGGACTCGGGCTTCGCCTGGACCCGGTTGATCTGGGCCGGGTTGAGCGCGTGCATGACGAAGGTCCGCGCGTCGTCGCTCCACTGGACGATGTCGATCTTCTCGCCGCGCAGCTCGCGGATCACCGCCTGCACGCGCGATCCCTTCATCCCGACGCAGGCCCCGACCGGGTCCACGTCCTTGTCCTTGGAGCGGACGGCGATCTTGGACCGGTCGCCCGCGTCGCGGGCCACGCTCATGATCATCACGGTGCCGTCGTAGATCTCCGGCACCTCCATCTCGAACAGCTTCATCAGGAGGCGGGGGTCGGTCCGCGAGAGCATGACCTGCGGCCCCTTCCCGCTGCGGTCCACGTCCACGATGACGGCCCGGATCCTGTCGCCGACGTTGTAGTGCTCGGCGCGGGACTCTTCGCGCTTGGGGAGGATCGCCTCGGTGTCCCCGAGGGCGACGATCATGTCGCCGCGCTCGAACCGCTTGACCGTGCCGTTGATCAGCTCGCCGATGCGGCCGCTGAACTCGTTGTAGACGTTCTCCCGCTCGGCTTCCTTGACCTTCTGATAGATGATCTGCTTCGCGGCCTGGGCGGCGATCCGTCCCGGGGGCGGGGCCTCCCGGGCGATGTCCACGAAGGAGTCGATCTCCGCGCCGGGGTCGAGGGCGACCGCATCCTTCAGGGAGATCTCCGTGTCGGGGTTCTCGACCTCGTTCACGACGGTCTTGCGGGCGAAAATGGTGAGGCGGCTGTTCGCCCGGTCGAACTTCGCGAAGAGGTTCTCCTTCGAATGCAGGTACTTGCGGGCGGCGGCCGCGTAGGCCTCCTCGACCGCCGCAACGATGACGTCCGTGTCGATCCGCTTTTCGCGGCCGATCTGCTCGATCGCCTGAAAGAGTTCGCTGGTCATTTGTTTTTATTCCAAACTTTTATGATAGCACACCGCTTCCCTCATCAGAACTCCGGAACCAGACGGGCCTTGTCGATCGCCTCGAACGGGAGGCGCGCCACCGATCCCCCCTCGAGCTCGATCAGGACCTTGCCCGACTCGAACCCACGGAGGACCCCCTGGAAGTTGCGCCGCCCCTCCAGGGGGGTCGAAAGGGCGATTCTGGCCGTCCGCCCGGCGAATCGCTCGAAGTCGGACTCCTTCACCAGGCGCCTGTCCAGCCCCGGGGAGGAAACCTCCAGGGTGTAGGCGCCGGGGATCGGGTCCTCGACCTCGAAAACCGCCCCGACCCTGCGGCTGAAGGCCGCGCAGTCGTCCAGGGTCACCCCGGTGGGCCGGTCGATCGTCAGGCGCACGGAGATCCGGCTGCCCGCCCGGCCGATTTCGGCCAGAACGAGCTCGAGCCCCTCCGATTCCGCGAGCCTTTCGGCGATTTCGCGGACCTGTTCGTCCACCGCGCCTTCACCCGGCTTCATGGTCGACCCCTTACCGACTGTCAGGAGCGAAAAAAAATGGGCCTTACGGCCCACTCGACACCGCTAGGATACCCACTCGGGGGCGCCGACGCAAGGCCGGTTCCCGGCTTCGCGGCGCGGACGCCCCGGTGGGGGCGGCGCCCCGGAGTCCCCACGCCGCCTCCCGCAGTCCGGGTCCGTCTCCGGTGGGCCGATGTCAGCTCGCCCAAGCCGCTGGAGTGCGGAATCCAGCCCAGTTCCGCCGGTCTGGCGTCCGGCATCTCCGCGTGCTCAGCCCAGCCTCAGCCCCAAGGTCTCGCGTCCAGGCCGTCTTCCGGAATCGGGCCGGCTCAGCCCAGCTTCCGCCCCAGGGCCTGGAGGGTCGGGTCGGCGGGCCAGGCGCGCAGGCCTTCGCGGACCACCTCGCGGGAGCGCTCCTTCCGGCCGGTCTCGAGCAGCGAGGTGGCGTACCCCGCGTAGGTCGCCGGACCCCTGTCCCCCAGCGCCATCGCCTTCTCGAAGGCGGCGGCCGCCTCGGCCGGCCGCCGGCTGATCCCGAGAATCCGGCCGTACCCCGACCAGACGGCGCCGCCGGCGCGCTGGTCGTGAACGGCCGTCTCGTACCGGTCGAGCGCGGCCTGGGGCCTGCGGGCGCCGAGAGCCGCCGCGGCGTAGTTCTCGAGGAAGCGGGGGTTGGACGGGTCCACGTCCAGGGCCCGCCCGAGCGCGTCGAGCGCCTCGACGTAGCGCCCCTCGCGCAGGCGGATGAGTCCGAGGAGGCTCTGGTACTCGTCGATCCGCTTCTCGGCGGCGAGGGCCTGGCGGATCGCCGGTTCCAGCTCGCCGAGCCTGCCCCGGGCATCGAGCAGGGGCGCCGCCGCCATGGCCGCCTGGGCGAGCGCCGGCTCCTGCCGGAGGGCATCGAGGAAGAGGCCGATCGCCCGGTCCTGCTCGCCGCGGGCGGCGGCCAGCTTCCCCTCGATCGTGTCGGCGAGCGCCGGCCTCGTCACGCGCGAGCGCCACTTCGTGAACAGCGCGGCGGCGAGGTCCGGACGCTGCTGCCGGAGCCGCAGCTCGACCATCCAGAGGACCGCCTCCTCGTCGATCTCCTTGAAGGTCTGCAGGCCCTCCTCCAGGTACGCGATGGCGCCGTCGATGTCCCCCTTCGAAGCGCGGATCTCGGAGAGCAGCTCGTAGGACTTGGGCAGCTTCTGAATCTCGTTCGCCTTCAGGAGCTCCGCCTCGGCGTCGTCGAACCGGTTCGCCTTCATATAGAAGGTGGCGAGGTTGCGGTGGTAGGTGGCCCGGGAGGCTTCCGACGAGGAGGCGTTCGCAGCGTCCGAACCTCCGGCGCCGGCCGGCGCTCCCGGCGCTGGCGGGCCTGCGGCCGCGCCGGGCCTGCGCGGCGCGACGTTCACCGCGCCCACGTAGCCGAGGGCCTGGAGGTTCGCGATCATCTCGTCCTGGGCCTCGGGGGAGGCGGCCGCCTGGGAGAGCTCGCGCGGCGGGCCGACCTCCTCGTAGGAGGCGATGGGTGGCGCGGGACGCGAGGCCGCGTCGGCGGGATCGAGCGCTTCATCGAGGACGCGCCCCTGCATCTCCCGCGACGCGGGGAGGCCCGCGAGGGCGAGCATCGTCGGGGCGATGTCGTAGACGGAGGCCCGCGGCAGCGAGGTGCCCCGGCGGGCCCCGGGGCCGGAGAGGATGAAAACGCCGTACTCGCGGTGCCACTCGACAGGCTGCGCCGTCGTGAAGGGAAGGTAGTCGGGGGGCCTGTCGTCACCGCTGCGGAAGCCGTGGTCGGAAACGACGATCACCGTCCTCCCCGCGGCGGCCTCCACCAGCCGGCCGACCACCTCGTCCTGGTATTCATAGAACAGGTGGACGGCATCCTTCGTGGCCTCGTACTCGCTGTCGGGGCAGATCGCCAGGCGGGGCGTCTGGCAGTGCTGGAACCGGTGGGAGACCATGTCGATTCCCTCGAAGTAGACGCCGACGACGTCCAGGTCCTTCTTCAGCAGGTCGAGTCCCACGGTCTCGTAGTTGCGGGTCGCCGCAATGGTCTTGCGGATGTGCCAGACAGGGTCCTGGCCGACCGGCTTCGCGCCGGGGATCGGCTTGTCTGGCAGCTTGATGTCCCGCGCGCTCGCGAACTGCGCCCGGCTGACGTGGAGGATCCGCGCGACCTCCTCGTAGGTGACCTGGTCGGGAAGGACCATCCGCGGCTTCAGCTCGCCCAGGTAGGCTGTCGGGCCAGGTGACCCCCTCCAGAGGGGCGTCCGACTTCCGGGCGAGCGAGAAGGTGAGGAGATCGGTGACGAGGTACCCCCTGCGCAGGGGGTCGGCCGGATAGGAGGCCCACCAGCCGGCGAACCCCGGGGAGAGCCCGGCGTCGGAGAAGATGTTCCAGAGCGCCTTCACCTTGCGGAACCGGCTCGTGATCGGGACCGCCTTGCCCGAGGACTGGTCCGTGACCAGGAAGTCGGCGATGCCGTGGTCAGCCGGACCCACGCCCGTGACCATCGTCGTCCAGATCAGGGGCGACATCATCGGGTCGTAGGAGCGAAGCGGGGCGCGGACCCCCGCGGCGATGAGGCGCTGGAGGTTGGGAAGGCGCCCCTGTTTCAGGAGGGGGTCGATGATCTCCCAATCCGCCGCGTCGAGGCCGATCAGGAGGAGCCTGTGCCGTCCGGCCGCGGGAACGGGGGCCGGACCGGTGGCGGTGTCCGATCGCCGCCATTCGAGCCCCTCGACTGCCAGTCCCAGCCTCGCGCAGGCGCGCGGCCAGCGCGGCGCCGAGAGGGTCGCGGTCCGACCCCGAGCGGAGAAGCGCGCGGGCGTCCGGTCCCCCGCGGGACCCTGCAGAGGGGCCGGCGGCGACTCCCTTCAACGAGGAGGCGAGGGCCGAGGCAAGGCCGGCATGCGCGGTCCCGGCCGCGAGGCCGGCTTTCGCAGTGGGGTCGATCCGGTAGCGGAGCCGGACCGCGAGGCGGACGGTCGCGCCGCCGGGCGTGGCCGCCTCGACCCCCTCGACCGAAACCTGCCCGGACTGGGGAACGCGCGCAAGCGCGGAGAGGGGAATGCGGAAACGCCAGCCTGGCGCCAGCCACCCTCCCCGGGTCGCGCCGAGCTCGCCGGGCGGGATCCGGACAATGCTGGCGCCCAGGAGCGCCGCCGCGGCCGCGATCAGGATGAGAACGATCCAGGCTCGTCGCACGGCGCCATTCTAACGTGGAAAAAAAGAGGGGGGCCGGATGGCCCCCCTCGAGCGAAACCGATGCTACCGGGCTAGAAGTTCCAGCGCGCCGAGAACCGCCACGAGCGCGGCCCCTGGTAGCTGGCGACCTTCAGGAAGTCCGGGTCCGGGATGCCGGCGGTCGACTCGACGTTGTCGTCGTAGCCGGTCGCCTTCTGCCGGTTCAGCACGTTGAAGACGTCGATGCCGAGGTCGAGGTTCGTGTCCCCGATCTTCATGCGATAGCCCGCCCGCAGGTCGAGGTTGACCTGCGCGGGCGTGCGGCCGAAGCAGCCCCGCGTGCAGTCCTCGTAGTTGTAGAGGACGGGGGTCGCCATGACCGTGTTGGGGTCGTTGAAGAACTGGGTGGAGGTTCCCTTGCGGAGAGCGAGTCCCTCGCCGGTGTCCGACCACCAGAAGTAGGTCGGGTTCTGGCCGGGGATCTCGCCCGCGTTCTGGTAGTTCGGGTGGGCGAGGAGCGGGGTCCTCGGGATGCCCGACTGCCAGTTGAAGGCGCCGCCGAGGCTGAACCCGCTGTCCCAGAGGTACGACGCGTACAGGTTCAGCACGTGCGGGCGGTCGTTGTTCAGGATGCCCACCTCGTACTGGCCGCGCATCGTCGGGGAGTTCGGGAAGTCGAACAGCGACGTGACGTTCGGGTCGGACTGGCCGTTGTCGTTGCGGAACAGCCCCTCGTAGTTGCCGGTGAGGCGCGAGTAGCGGTAGTTCGCGTACATCAGCCAGTGGTCCGACAGGCGCTTGTTGAGGATCAGCTCGAGCGCCTTGTACTTGTGGACCGGCTTCGTGAAGCCGGACTCCGCCGGAGTGTTCTCGCCCGGGTTCGCCAGGACGTAGGCGCCGAACGGAGCGGCCGCGTAGCCCGGGAACGGATCCGAGGGGTAGCCGTAGTTCGTGCCGTAGTAGAAGTTCTGGATCGCTTCGTTCGTCGTGAACTGCACGTCCTCGAGGACGCGCCCCTGCTTGCGGTAGATCCCCCGGACCTCGACGGAGAGGTTCGGCTGGATCTGGTAGGCGTAGCCGAGAACCGCCTCGTCCTGGTACGGGAGCTTGGTCCCTTCCTGGATCCGCGACGGCTCGAGCCCCTGGAAGAGGATGGTGTCGTTGGGGTTCACGAGGACGCGCGGGTTCGAAAGGGGCGCCGAGAGGCTCGGATCGTCGTAGGGGCCGTTCTGGAAGCGGTACCGGCTGACGCCGACCTCGTTGGACATGGCGCGGATCGCCAGGTCGTTCGGGATCCTCTCGTAGTAGCGGCCGACGTTTGCGTACAGCTTGGTCCGGCCGTCACCGGTGATGTCCCACGTCACGCCGACGCGGGGCGCGAAGACGGTCGGGAAGGTGTACGACTCGGAGTTGTACTGGGTCGAGCCGGGCACGCGCAGCCCGGTCTCGGGGTCGGTCTGGAACGGAAGGCTGAAGTCGCCCGAGCCCGCCACCGTCTCGCGGGTGATGCGGCCGCCGGCCTTCACGACCCAGTTCGGGTTGACGGTCCAGGTCCACTGGACGAACCCGCTGAGGTCCTTGTTCGTGGTCGGCGGGGGGGTCGGGTAGAAGCGGGCGCGGGTCACGCGGTAGTTCGCGGCACCGCGGTAGTCGACCGCGGCGCCCGAGGTGGACATGACCGTGATCGTCTCGCCCGGGTCGTAGGCGCCGTTCCCGTTGAGGTCGGCCGGGAACTCGAAGGGAATCGGCTCGCCCGAGTAGGCCTGGTCGTCGGTGTACTCGATGTCCGCGTACTCGAACCCGTACTTCATCTCGACCGGGCCGAAGATGTTGGTCAGCTTGGCGCTGTAGGTCTGTGTTGCGGTCGTTGGAGTTCGACAGGAAGCCGACGCCGCCCACGAACCAGGTCGTGGGAGCGGGAGACTGCGAGCCGTCCCCTTCCGTGCAGTACAGCAGCGGGAAGAGGTTGCACAGCTGCTGCCGGCGGTCGCGCACGCGGGGCGAGTTGATCACGTCCGTCTCGCGGAACTTGCCGGAGTGCAGGCTGACCTGCAGCTCGGCGAAGAAGTTCGGCGTGAAGACGCCGTTGTACTTGATGGCGTAGTTGTTCGCGCCGTACTTGATCTCGCTCTGCCCGCCGCCCCTCTGGTAGTCGAGGAAGCGGAGCGCGCCTTCCTGCTGCAGCCCCACGGCGCCCGATGAAGGATCGCCGAACCCGGTGAACTCGACCCGGTGGTTCGGTGAGCCGTACACCGTGAACTTCGCCGCCCAGTTGTTCGACGTGCGGGTCCTTTCCTGCGGGCCCAGGCCGGCCGCGGGGAACTGCGTGTAGGCCCCGGCGCCGTAGTTCGAGTAGTTGGGGTCGAACTCGCCGCCGTGGATGAAGAACGCCTCGCGGGTCTTGACCGGGTTGTAGGCGAGGAAGTAGAAGAACCGGTCCTTGACGATCGGGCCGCCGACGGTGAGGCCGATGTCGCGGACCTGGCGGGACTTCTGGTCGATGGAGCCGACCGTGAAATCGGTCTCCTTGTAGCCCGACTGCATGCTGCTGGGGGTGTAGAAGAAGCTGACGCTCCCCCCGAACTCGTTGGTGCCGTTCTTGACGGTCGTCGTGATGATGCCGCCCGTGGCGCCGCCGAACTCGGCCTCGAAGCCGCCGGTCTTGACCTGGACCTCGTCGAGGAAGTCGGTGGTCACGCCGGTGCCGAGCGAGCCGTAGACGATGTTGTACGAGCCGATGCCGCCGTAGCCGGTGTTGGTGATGTTCACGCCGTCCACGATGTACTGGTTCTCGAGGCCCGAGGAGCCCGAGACCGAGTAGTTGCCGGAGCCGGTCCCGCCGCCGCTGACCACGCCGGGCGTGATCGCGAACGTGTCGGAGTAGGTGCGGCCGATCGGAACGGTGTTCACGAAGTCGTCGACCTTGAGGTTCGCCCCGGTCGGAGGTCGACTTCTGGTCGATGATCGGGGCCTCTCCCCTCACTTCGACCGTCTCGACCCTGCCCGCCGACATCTGGATTGGGAGGCTGGTGCGCCGGGACAGCTGCACCTCGACGTCCTTGAGGACGATCGTGGCGTAGCCGGGAGCCTCCACCTTGACCTCGTACTTGCCCGACTTCAGGAAGGGAAACTTGAACTTCCCGTCGGCATCGGTTCGCGACGCCTGCAGCCCCTGTCCGCCGGTCGCCGAGATCGTGGCGCCGGGGATGCTCTGCCCCTTGTCATCAGTCACGCGGCCTTCCAGGGTGCCGCTCGACGTCTCCTGGGCAAAAGCCGGGAGCGCGAGAGCGACCACCACCAGAACGGCCAGGAGGCCTGGCAATGCTCTTTTAAAGGACATTCTTCACTCCTTTTCTTTCGTTGAGGATGTGAATTCCCTGCTCCTCCGGTTTGTGCTCCAGCGTATCACCTGCCTTTCCATCGCTATTCACAGTCAAAACGGTCATGGCTATTTCTTGAGGGCGTCGATCATCTCCCGGACATCCTTCGCGTCCGGCGCGCCCGGGCTGAGCTCGAGGTACTTGCCCAGGGCTGTGACGGCCTCATCGGTCTTGCCGAGCCGTACGCTTGCGTACCCAAGGTTCTTCCACGCGAGCGCGAACTTGGGATCGAGCTCCGTCGCCCGCCGGAAGTACGCCTCGGCTTTTTCGAACTCCTTGCTGTTCCAGAAGGAGGCCCCGAGGTTGTAGAGGGCGTTCGGGTCCTCGGCCCCGACCGCCTTGCTCTTCGCCTCGACCTCCGCAGCCTTT
>CAVVHA010000007.1:0-147500 GCA_963747925.1 uncultured Acidobacteriota bacterium | reverse complement strand
GGCCGAAAGGCGTAGGCGATGGACAGCAGGTCAACATTCCTGCACCACCTTGAAAGTTTTGATCCGAGGGGTGACGCAGTAGGATAGGCATACGGGGTGTCGGATGTCCCCGGCCGCGATCGTAGGAGGATCTTCCAGGCAAATCCGGAAGGTCGTTAACTCCAAGGAAAGCGGGGAAGTGCGGCTTCGGCCAAACCAACTTGCTGACTCCACACTGCCAAGAAAAACCTCGCGGGGAGCGATCAGGGTGACCGTACCGCAAACCGGCACAGGTAGACAAGGAGAGAATCCTAAGGCGCGTGAGAGAACCCTCGCTAAGGAACTCGGCAAAATAGCCCCGTAACTTCGGGAAAAGGGGTGCCCCACTAGAGTGAGAGAACTAGCGTTTCAAGCTCGAAGGGGTTGCAGTGAAATGGCCCAGGCGACTGTTTACTAAAAACACAGGGCTCTGCGAAGTAACAAAGACGATGTATAGGGCCTGACGCCTGCCCGGTGCCGGAAGGTTAAGAGGAGGGGTTAGCCGCAAGGCGAAGCTCTGAATCGAAGCCCCGGTAAACGGCGGCCGTAACTATAACGGTCCTAAGGTAGCGAAATTCCTTGTCGGGTAAGTTCCGACCTGCACGAATGGCGTAACGATCTGGGCGCTGTCTCGGCGAGGGGCTCAGCGAATCTGTAGCACCTGTGAAGATGCAGGTTACCCGCGACTAGACGGAAAGACCCCGTGCACCTTTACTATAACTTAGCAGTGGACTTCGGTGCTGTATGCGCAGAATAGGTGGGAGGCTTTGAAGCGTGGACCTCGGTCTGCGTGGAGCCAACAGTGAGATACCACCCTTATGGTTCTGAGGTTCTAACCTAGGGCCGTGAAACCGGCCCGGGGACATTGTTAGGCGGGTAGTTTGACTGGGGCGGTCGCCTCCAAAACTGTAACGGAGGCGCCCGAAGGTTCCCTCAGGCTGTTCGGAAACCAGCCGTAGAGTGCAAAGGCATAAGGGAGCTTGACTGCGAGACTAACAAGTCGAGCAGGTGCGAAAGCAGGGCTTAGTGATCCGGCGGTTCTGTATGGAAGGGCCGTCGCTCAACGGATAAAAGGTACGCCGGGGATAACAGGCTTATCTTGCCCAAGAGTTCACATCGACGGCAAGGTTTGGCACCTCGATGTCGGCTCATCGCATCCTGGGGCTGAAGTAGGTCCCAAGGGTTCGGCTGTTCGCCGATTAAAGCGGTACGTGAGCTGGGTTTAGAACGTCGTGAGACAGTTCGGTCCCTATCTGTCGTGGGCGTAGGATACTTGAGAAGGTCCATTCCTAGTACGAGAGGACCGGAATGGGCGGACCTCCAGTGTTCCGGTTGTCCCGCCAGGGGCAGCGCCGGGTAGCTGTGTCCGATGGGATAAGCGCTGAAAGCATATAAGTGCGAAGCCCGCTTCAAGATGAGGTATCCCGACCGCAAGGTCCTAAAGATCCCTGGAAGATGACCAGGTTGATAGGCCGGGTGTGTAAGCGCGGTGACGCGTTGAGCTTACCGGTACTAATCGGTCGTGAGGCTTGACCATAATTCTGCTCCTATTCTCTGTTTTTGGGACCGCTGCTTCCGCAAGAGGCAGCGGTCTTTTTTTTGTTCTTGCGAAGCATCCGTCGCGCGCACGTGGGGATTCGACCGCGCGCGGCGGACGACGATCAGTCCCGGAGCCTGCCTGCTGATTTCATGCAGCAGCCTTTTGCGTCGCGCGATAGCGCGCGGGGCGCCAAGTGGAGTACAACTCTGCAGGCTTCTTTGACCGGGAGAGGGGCATGAAGAGATTCTCCGTGGCAGTGTCGGTTCTCGCGTCTCTGGCGCTCGTTTCGGGCATCAGCGTCGCGGACGAGGGCTATCAGAAGTTCCGGCTCACGTTCAACGTGAGCAACCAGTCCACGGCGTCCGGTGTCCGGACGAACGCCGACAATTCCTCCCAGTACGAGCAACGCGACCCGACCGGCCGAGTCATCGGCATCGAGACGATCGACGATCCGCGGCCCGACCAGGCCGTGGAGAACGAGCTCTCGATCAAGGACGCGATCCGCTACGACCTCGGAATCTCGTACGGCCTGGTGAAGTGGAAGTGGGGCGAGCTGGCGATCGACGCGTCGGCGGGCTATTTCAAGGGGGACCTCGGAGATCTCGAGGTCGCCGGCGAATTCGTCCTGTCCACCGGCGGCGGCGTTGATCCCCCGCGCGTGGCCTGCGGCGAGATCACCCGCTTCCACCTGTTCTTCGTCCCGGTCGGCCAGGTGGAGCAGCTTCCCGTGAAGCTCGGCGCCACGTTCCGCTTCCGCACGAGGGCCCAGGGGGGGCCGATCCGCGCGATGAGCCCCTACGTCGGGGCCGGTGTCGGCTATATCTTCAACAAGATCGATCCGACCAGCGAATTCATGACGCTTTCGAAGAACGTGGCGAACTCCACGGGCTATTACCAGTACGCCACGGGGAACGGCCAGGCCTCGGGATCCACCCAGCACCGGTTCTCCCCCGCCGAGGCGGTGGCCCCCGACACCTTCGAATACCACGTCAACGCCGGGCTCGATTTCCCGCTGGGCAAGGGATGGTCGGTCTTCCTCAACGGCAGCTACATGTGGGCGAATGACGCGATCGAGGTCACCGTCGACGGTCGCGAGAACTTCGGAACCGCCACCCCGAACGGGGAAACGAAGATCAAGTACCCGGAGCGTGGATTGCCGGTGGTGTTCCTGATCGGGCGGCCTGTTCGACTTCGGCAGTGGGACCCCGACGCCGATCGAGGGGCGGCCGTGCAAGTTCAAGGTCGGCCCCGAGGACGGCCTGATCGACGGCGGGAACTACTACATCCAGGGCGGAACGGTCCGGTACGACGGCATCTCGGTCGGATTTGGAGTTCGTTACCAATTTTAGTTGCAATGGGCAGGAATCTTGTGCTAGTATAAGTTTTCCCGGCGACCATAGCGAAGGGGCCACACCCGTTCCCATTCCGAACACGGAAGTTAAGCCCTTCAGCGCCGATGGTACTGCGCTGGCAACGGCGTGGAAGAGTAGGACGCCGCCGGGACTTTGATCTTCCCCAGCCTCCCCCGCGGGAGGCTGTTTTTTTATGCTAAGATGCCGTCAAGCAGGGAGCCTCTCTCATGTCCGGACATTCCAAGTGGAGCACCATCAAGCACAAGAAGGGCGCGCTCGACGCCAAGCGCGGCCGGATCTTCACCCGTCTGATCAAGGAAATCACGGTCGCGGCGAAGCTCGGCGGAGGTAACGCCGACGGCAACCCGCGCCTCAGGGCCGCGATCCTCGAAGCCAAGGCCAACAACATGCCCGCGGACAACATCAAGCGGGCGATCCAGAAGGGGACGGGCGAGCTGCCGGGCGTCACCTACGAGGAGAGGACCTACGAGGGATACGGGCCGGGCGGCGCCGCCATCCTCATGCAGGCGATGACCGACAACGGCAACCGGACCACTTCCGAGCTGCGCCACCTGCTCGGCAAGCACGGGGGAAGCCTCGCCGAGGCGAATGCCGTGTCCTGGATGTTCGAGCGGAAGGGGTATTTCGTCATCCCGAAATCGGCCGCGAGCGAGGATCGCCTCCTCGAGATCGTCCTCGAGGCCGGCGGCGAGGACCTGCGCGACGATGGGGAGAACTTCGAGGTCTTCTCCGCGCCCGACGCCTACGAGGCGGTCCAGAAGGCTCTCGAGACCAGCAAGATCCCCGTGAGCCTGGCCGAGCTGTCGATGATCTCGCAGAATTCCGTGAAGCTCGAAGGGAAGAAGGCCCAGCAGATCCTTTCGCTCATGGAAGCGCTCGAAGACCACGACGACATCCAGAAGGTCTTCTCCAACTTCGACATCGACGACGCAGAAATCCAGGGCTGACCGGGATGGGGGCCCTGTGAAGATCCTCGGGATCGACCCGGGCTCCCGCGCCACAGGCTATGCGCTCCTCGAACTGACCGGAGGGCGCCCCCGCTTCATCGAGGCCGGGGTGCTGCCCCTGGGGCGGGCGAGTTCGCTGCCGGAGCGCCTGGCGGGGATCGCGAAGGCGCTCGAGGAGCTGATCGAGCGCGCCCGGCCCGACGAGAGCGCCGTCGAGGACCTTTTCCACGCGATCAACGCGCGCTCGGCGCTCAGGCTCGCGCACGCCCGGGGGGTGATCCTGGGCGTCCTCGCCAGGGCCGACCTGCCGATCGCGGAGTACACCCCCCTGCAGGTGAAGAAAGCGGTCTCGGGGTACGGTCTCGCCGACAAGGACTCGCTGAAAGCGCTCCTGGAGCGCCTGCTGGGCATTCCGGGAGCCCTCCTGACCCGGGACGCCTCCGACGCCCTCGCCGTCGCGCTGTGCCACGCCCAGGCGATCCCCCTGCGCGATGCGGTCGCGGTGGCCGAGCGTGGGGAGGCGCGCCGCGAGGCGGCCACCCGGGCCTCCGCGCGGGGCGCGGCGAAGCGGGGCCCGGGAGGAGGCGCCGTGATCGGCCGGCTCACGGGGATCATCGCGCGCCGCCGTCCCGGCGAGGTGCTCCTGGACGTCCAGGGGGTCGGCTACCGGGTCGCGATCCCCCTTTCGACCTTCTGCGCCCTTTCGGCCGACGGCGCCCCCGCCACGCTCGAGATCCACACGGTGGTCAGGGACGACGCGATCCTGCTCTTCGGATTCGCGACGGAGAGCGAGAAAGCGCTCTTCGAGGCCCTCCTCTCGGTTTCGGGGGTGGGCCCGAAGGTCGCCCTCGCCGTTCTCGCCGCCGCGCCCGAGGAGATCGTCCGGGCGGTCGAGGCGGGCGACGCGCCGCGCCTGAAGGCGATCCCGGGTGTCGGCCGCAAGCTGGCCGAGAGAATCGTGCTCGAGCTGCGCGAAAGAGTCGGTAAGATGCAGCTTGCCGGGGCCGGGTCCCGGTCCGGGCCTCCGGTCGAGGGGGCCCTGGAGGCCGAATCGGCGCTCGTGAACCTCGGCTATGCCGCCGGCGAAGCGCGCGAGGCCCTCGACCGGGCGCAGCGCGAGGCCGCCGCGCCGCTGGCGATCGAGTCGCTCCTGCGCGAAGCGCTGAGGATCCTGTCCCGATGAGCAAGGACGACCGACCGATCATCGCCGCGCCGGCGCCGGAGGAGCGCGAGTTCGAGGCCTCGCTCCGCCCGCGCCGCCTCGCGGAGTACGTCGGCCAGCCGAAGATCAAGCGCAACCTGTCCGTCTTCATGGAGGCGGCGAAGACGCGCGGCGAGGCGCTCGACCACGTCCTTCTCTCCGGGCCGCCCGGGCTCGGCAAGACGACGCTCGCCTTCATCATCGCCTCCGAGCTCGGCGTCGGCATCCGCGTCACGGCCGGACCCTCGCTCGAGAAGCCCGGCGACCTCGCCGCGATCCTGACCCGGCTCGAGGCGCACGACGTCCTCTTCATCGACGAGATCCACCGGCTCAGCCCGACCCTCGAGGAGATCCTCTACCCCGCCCTCGAGGACTTCAAGCTCGGACCTGATCGTGGGGCAGGGGCCGACCGCCCGCTCGATCCGCCTCGATCTCCAGCCGTTCACCCTCGTCGGCGCGTCGACGCGCGTGGGCCTCCTGTCGGCGCCGCTGCGCGACCGTTTCGGGATCGTCCACCACCTCGAGTTCTATTCGCCGGAGGATCTCGGCGCGATCGTGATGCGCTCGGCCGGGATCCTGAAGTACGAGCTCACGCCCGAGGGGGCCGGCGAGATCGCCCGGCGCAGCCGCGGCACGCCGCGGATCGCCAACCGGCTCCTGAGGCGGGTCCGCGACTTCGCGCAGGTCGCGGGGGCCGCGCGGATCGGCCCGGAAGAGGCGCGCAAGGCCCTCGACCTGCTGGAGGTGGACGACTACGGTCTCGACGAGGTCGACCGGCGCCTCCTGATGACGATCCTCGAGAAGTTCTCCGGCGGGCCGGTGGGGCTCAACACGCTCTCCTCCGCGATCGGCGAGGAGCGCGGCACCATCGAGGAGGTCTACGAGCCGTACCTCATCCAGATCGGGTTCCTCGACCGGACGCCGCGCGGCCGGACGGTGACCCTGCGCGCGCGGCGTCACCTGCGGGGCGAGTCGCTTCCGCCTCCGCAGAAGCCGCTCTTCTGATCCGCTCGGCGGCGGACGGGCGACCGGGCACCGGCGCCGCGGAGCCGCCTGGCGACCGCGGCCGCACCCCGGGAATTGGCCGCCCGGAGAAGCTGGGATAGTCTGTTGGAACGGTGCGCGAACGGTGTGGACAGCCTTCCCCGGTGAGGCGAGCGGCCCGATCCCTCGCCGGACTCTTTCTCGTCCTTCTTGTCCCGGGCCGGCTTGCGGCGACGGGGCCGCCCGAGACCGCGGGGAGCGAAGCCCGTGCGAGCGCCGCTGCGCCCGCGGGTCGGCCAACGACGGGTCCCGGCGCCGCCGGCGCGCCCGAGGCGCCGCCGGATCCGGAGACGAGCGCGCGGTCGCATGCCCCGGATGCACCGCCTGCGGAAGGAGCGGGTGATCGCAGCGCCGGGAAAACCGCGGGCGGCGCGAACCTCCTCCTGATCACGCTCGACACCACCCGCGCCGACCGGCTCGGCTGCTACGGGTACGGCCGCGCGCAAACGCCGAACCTGGACCGTCTCGCGGCCGAAGGGGTCCTGGTGGAGCGGGCGATCGCCGTGGCGCCCCTGACGCTTCCCTCGCATGCCTCGATGCTGACCGGACGCTATCCCCCTTCCACCGGGGTGCGCGACAACGCCGACTTCCGCCTGCCCCCCTCCGAGCTGACGCTCGCGGAGCACCTGAAAGCGCGCGGCTTCGCGACCGCGGCCGTGGTCGCGTCGGTGGTCCTCGAGCGGTCGCTCGGCCTGGACCAGGGTTTCGACCGGTACGACGAGCCGCGGGCGGCGCCGGGGCGCGCCGCGGCGGGGTCCGCCGTTTCGTTCCAGCCGATCCTCGAGCGCAGGGCGGGCGAGGTCACCGACGCGGCGATCGCGATCCTCGAGCGGCTCCGGGGGAAGCGGTTCTTCCTCTGGGTCCATTACTACGACCCGCACAGCGAGTACGATCCGCCCGCGCCGTTCGCGACGCGGTTCAAGGAGGTCCCCTACGACGGCGAGCTCGCCTACATGGACTCGCAGCTCGGCCGCCTGCTCGACAGGCTGCGACGCGACGGCACCCTCGACCGGACGCTCGTGATCGCGGTGGGGGACCACGGGGAGAGCCTCGGCGATCACGGAGAAGCGACGCACGGCCTCTTCCTCTACGATGCGACGCTGCGCGTGCCGCTCCTGCTCCGGCTTCCGGGGGCCCTCGCTCCGGGTACGAGGTCGGGAGCCCTGGTGTCGGGCGTGGACGTCGCCCCCACGGCGCTCGAGCTGCTCGGCCTCCCGGCGCTCCCGCGCGCAGAGGGAGCGAGCCTGGCGGCAGCGCTGCGGGAAAGGGAGGGGCCGGGGGAAGGACCGCCTCCGACCGGAAGCGCCGGGAAGCGCGGAGGAGAGGACCAGTCGCCGGCGGTGCAGCCGGCAGTCGCGCCGGCGATGGCGGCGGCCCGGGAGCGAGCGGGGGCCCGGCCCGAACCCGGCTACGTCGCCGGAGAGCCTCCTTGCGGAGCGCGCGTACGGATGGGCCCCCCTGTTCTCCCTGCAGAAGCGCCGACCGGAAGTTCATCGAGGCCCCGGAGGCGGAGCTCTACGATCTCGCCGCCGATCCGGGCGAGACGCGGAACCTCGCGGTGGCCGCCGCGGGGGAAGCCGCCGCCTGGAGGGGCCGCCTGGACGGAGCGCGAAAGCGATTCGGCGCGGCGGACGCCTCGGCCTCGGCCCCGATGGACGAGGAGCAGCGGGAGCGCCTCGCGAGCCTGGGCTACGTGTCCGGACCGGCCGGGGCGGCGGGCGCCGGCGGCGATCGGCCCGATCCGAAGCGGCTCGTGGCGCAGCACAACGCCGTCCTCGAGGCGCAGGCGCTCATTTCGGCCGGGCGTCTCGCCGAGGCCCGGGCCCGTCTCGAGAAGGTCCTCGCCGTGGACCCCCGCAACCCGGCGGCGCAGTCGCTCCTCGGGACCCTCCTGTTCGCGAAGGGGGACCGCGACGGTGGCCTGGCCCGCCTCGAGGAGGCGGCGCGCGCCGCGCCCGGCGTCTACGAAAACCAGCGCAACCTGGCGAATGCCCTGCATGTCGCGGGGCGGCTGGACGAGTCGGCGCGCGCCTGGCGGGCCGCGATCGCGCTGCGGCCCGGCTCGGGCACGGACCACTACGCGCTCGGCAATGTCCTGTTCGCCAAGGGGGATCACGCCGGCGCGGTCGTCGAGTACACCGAGGCCCTTCGCCTGGGCCCCCCCTCGGCCGGCCTGCATGCGGCCCTGGGGGTCGCCCTCGCTTCGACCGGGAAGACCGGGAAGGCCCGCGAGGAGCTCGCCCTGGCGGTCCGGGAGGACCCGAAGCTCGCGGGCGCCTGGATCGCCCTGGGCCAGATCGATGAACGATCCCTGGCCTGGGACGGCGCGCGACGGAGCTACGCGCGCGCCCTCGAGGCGGACCCGGACAGCGCGGAGGCGCTGTTCCGGCACGCCCGGGCCTGCCTCGAGCTGGGCCGCCGGCAGGAAGCGGCGAGAAGCGCCGATCGTCTCTTCGAGAGGCACCCGGGCTACCCGGCGGCGGGCTGGCTGCGGGGCCGGCTGCTCCTGGCCGACGGGGACAGGCCGGGCGCCCGCGAGGCGCTGCGGCTCTACCTCGCGCGTCCCGACGCCGATCCCGGCCCTCTCGGACGCCGCTCGCTCCCTGCTCCGGTCGCTGGGATCATGAGCGCGCCCGCTCGTTGAAGCGTGTCCAGGGGCGAAGGCCGGGCTTTCCGCTTCCCCTTCAACACGCTCCGCACCACCTGACTACTTCCCGTGGTGGTGCGCAGAATGTTGAGGGCGCGCCGGGAACCGAGTCGGTTTCCCGGTGGGATCCGATCAGAACTGGCCCCCTCGGACTGCGACAGTCTCGAAGGCGCAATTCGTTGTCTTTCAATAACTTGCGCGCGCCTGGTGTTGCCCCTTCAACAATCTCCGCACCGCCTGCCTACTTCACGGGCGGCTCGAGGCTCGCGAGAGCCTGCCGGTACAGGGGGTCGGAGGGGGCCAGGGCGAGCGCCGCCCGGAGCCCGCGCGGGCGCCCTCGAGATCGCCGCCGAACGGCGCAGGCGGGCGAGCGCGGCATGGGCTTCCGGGAAGGCGGGTTGAGCGCGAGGGCCCGGCGGTACCACGCTTCCGCCCCCGCCGCGTCGGAGAGCGCCTCGCGCACGGCGCCGATATCGAGCGCGGCCTCCGCGAGATCGGGGGCGAGCCGCAGAGCCTCCCGGAACTGCCGCTCCGCCTCCGGGTACTGTTTCGCCTTGCGCAGCGCCCTGCCGAGCTGGTGGTGGACGAGGGGAGCGTCCGGATCGCGCGCGAGCATCGCCCGGTAGGCCCCGATCGCTTCCTCGATCCTGCCCGCATTGAGCAGGGCGAACGCGCGGTAGTAGGCCTCTTCGAATCCCCGCATCTCCTTGGGGTCGCGCAGGGCGCGGCCCGGTCCCGGAAGGCGTGGGGCGGCTCCGGAGGCCGCGTAGCCGAGGCTCCTGAGCCGCTCGAGCTCTTCCTCGCTGGCCCCGCGCGCCGCGTCGGCCGCTGCCCTTCCCTCGCTGCCCGGCCGGCCGGCGCTCGTCCCGCGGGCGAGGGCTCCCTCCGTTGCGAGGGTCCCGCCGGGCACACCGCGCCCCGCTCCCCTCGCGGAGGCGGGCCCGTTTCGCCGCCCGCTGGGCCCTGCCCTGCTCCGCCAGCGGCGGCCCTCTTCGCGTCGAGCAGCCCGCGCGCGCGCGAGAGAAGGTCGGGTTTCTCTGCCGCGAGGTTCCGCATCTCGCCAGGGTCCGCGGCGAGATCGTAGAGCTCGGGGGTCGGCGCCTCGATGAACTTCCAGCGCGCGTTCCTCAGCCCGAGCAGGGGCGACCAGCCGAACTCGAACCACGGGCCATACGACTCGCAGAGGACGGCCGTCCTCGAGGTAACGGTCTGCCCGGCCGTCTCCGCTGCCCGGCTGCCCGGCTGCGCCATTCCCGGCGTGCCTGTCGGGCGATCGCGCGCCGCCCGCGCCGCTCATGAACGAGGGAACCGCCGGATCCCCCCAGAAGCCGCAGCACCGTCGGGGCCACGTCGGCTCCGCTGATCGGGGCGCCGGCTCGCTTTCCCTCCGGCACGAGGCCGGGGGCGCGGACGAGGAAGGGAATGCGGATCGTCGCGTCGTACAGAAAGACCCCGTGGAACGCCTCGCCGTGATCGCCGAGCCCCTCCCCGTGGTCCCCGACGACCAGGACGGCCGTCGATCCGGCAAGTCCGAGGCGGTCGAGGGCCCCGAGAACCTCTCCGAGGGCGGCGTCGGTGGCGGCGACTTCGCCGTCGTAGGGCGAGCCGGCGTACCGCGAGGCGAACGGCTCCTCGGGCGCGTACTCGAAGTGCGGATCGAAGTAGTGGACCCAGAGAAAGAACCGGCCCGGGTGGGGCCCGGAGAGCCAGGCGAGGGCGCGCGCGTTGACCTCCCGGGCGCGCCGCTCCGAGCGACGCGACCCGCCTGCCCGCGGGCGTATCCATGCTCCCGAAATCGTCGTCGTAGACCTTGAACCCGCGCCCCAGGCCGAACCGGTACGCCAGGGGAAAGGCGCCCACGAAGGCGGCGGTCTCGAAGCCGGCGTCGGAGAGCAGGGTGGCGAGCGTCCGCTCGCCGGAAGGAAGCGCGAAGTTCCCGTTCCCGCGCACGCCGTGCTGCTCCGGGTACCGGCCGGTCAGCATCGAGACGTGGGAGGGGAGCGTGAGGGGGTTCGTCGCCACCGCGTTCTCGAAGGTCGTCCCCTCGCGCGCGATCCGGTCGAAGGCGGGCGTGGCGGGGCTCGTGGCCCCGTAGCACCCGAGCCGGTCGGCGCGAAGAGTGTCCACCGTGACGAGCAGGACCGACCGCGCAGGTTTTCCGCCGCCGTCCTCCGGCATGGCCACGGAGCCACCCTCGCTCGCGGGGACCGGAGGGGCGGCGGCGCCCGGCCTCCGCGCGGAGTCCGGAGCCTCACTTCCCCCTCCCGGGCCGGCTGTCTTCGCGGGCGTGGATGCGCTGGCCGGATCCGTCCGTCCGTCCGGGCCCTGCCCGGAGCCGCCGCAGCCCGCGGCGCACGCAACGAGAAGGATGGCGCCGGCGGCCAGCAGCCTCACGGCCCCCGCCGCGGGCCGATGCAGGCCGCGGCGGACGTGGCTGGGCAGGACCGGCATGGGAACACTATACCCGAATGAAAATGCCCGACGAGGGTGTTGATCGTAGGCCTTTCCGTCACGGTCGAGGGTCGGGGCTCAGCGCCCCCCAGTCCTGTCTCCAGCCCACCAATTCCTCCGGTCGGTACGCTCGCTCGGTCACGCCAAGTGCCTGGGCCGGCGTCGTCCTCGTGCGGTTCGTGATTCCCCGGCAGTAGTTGGCCCACAGCGCCGCGATCGCAAGGTGATGGGCGAGTTCGGCACGGCGCTTGGACACGCACCAGCTCCGCCGTCTGAGCCGCGAGAGCCAATGGCGGAGCCGCGCATTCGTATGGTTGATCGGGAACAGAGGGTTCTCCCGGTCGCGGCGGGCGGTGGAGGAGTGCCGCTGCCAGGTGAAGCGCTCGCCGAACAGCGCTCGCCCGATCTGCCCGTAGATCGGTTTGTGATCGGATTCGAGCACGAAGCTCGCTCCTCCACCGAGAAGGGGAGCAAGCGTGCGGAATACCTCGCGGACCGCAGCCGCGGATCGCGACGCTCGCCGGCCGTGGAGCGCTTCGTGCTCGGCCCGGAGGCGGCGCTGGCCGGGGCTGAGCCGCCCTTTGCGCCGCAGCGTCGCCACGCCGCTCGCGACGAGGAACATCGTCCGCCGTTCGATCAGGACGGGAACGGTTATGGGCTGGTAGCGGTTTGCCTCGAAGGATTCGAGCTCATCGAGCTGGAACGGCCCCTGCACCGTCCGCCCACGCAGGCGGTTCGCGTGAAATCCTGCTGCGTGCCGCGCGAGCCACGCAAAGCGGCGCTCCACGGTTCGCCGAGCGACCTGCAGGAATCGTGCGGCCTGACGCAGGCCCACGCAGCTGACCATCAGGCGCAGGAAAATGGCGTTGAGATAGGGCTTCTTGTGCCTGTAGTCGGCGCGGAAACTCTGACGCGAGAACGAGCGCCGGCATCCGCGGCACCGAAAGCGAGGCACGGCATGGGGACGGCAACGGGGCTGGTAGGAGCCGTGGCGTAGATAGAAAAGTGGGGTTGGCCGAACGTGGAAACGGCACGGCGGGTAGGGGCAGCGAGGGGGAACGAACATGGAACTCCCACGGGAGGCGCCGTGGGAGATAAGGAAGAATCGTGCCTGCGAATTCTCCCCGAACGGTGGGCTTCGGTGCCACCCAGACCCTCAGCGCGGTCGGATGTGAACAATCAGCGCTCGCCGCTTGTCCGCCCCCGTACACCCTCCACACTCACGTCGGGCATTTTCCACAAAAAAAGGGGGCCGGCTCGAAAGCCGGCCCCCGAGGACTGACTGCTTGAACCGTTGACTACGGAGCGGGGTACGGAGCGCAGACCGGGTTCACCGGGGTGCGCATGTCCGTGTCACGGCTGTACGGCGCGCCGGCGTAGGTGCTGCTGCCGATCTCGTTCCAGCTCCCCTGGTCCTCGCGGACCAGCCAGATCTGGAGAAGGCTCGAGGTCGGTGCGCCCACGGCCGTCGTGTTGAACTCGCACTTGCCGTCCGCGTCCGAGTCGGTGCAGGCCAGAGCCGTGCCCGCGCAGGACGCCGTGTCGAACAGCCCGCCAGCGCCGGTCCAGGTGTTGGAGCCGGTGTTGACGCTGACCGTGCGCTGCGACAGGTCGTACTTGGACGTCGCGGTCGTCGGCAGCCACTCGAAGCAGTTGCTCCGAAGGACGCCGCCGGCGCCCGCGCACGTCTGGGCCGGATCGGTCCTGAGACCGCTGAAGGTCGCCGACATCGGGATCCCGAGGTACCCGGAAGTGTTCGGGGCGCCCGGGATGGTGATGGCCAGCGAGGCCTGGGCCGAGCCCGTGCAGCTGTTGGGCGGGGCCGCGTTGCAGCGGACGTTCATCAGGATGTTCTCGGCAAACGCCGGGTTCGCGGTTGCGACCGGGCTCTCCGACCAGTCACGGAAGATCTCGCTGGCGCTGCAGGTGTTGTTGCCGTCGAAGTCTTCACAGAACCGGTACTGGAGGACGCCGATGCAGTCGCTGGCCGTCGCTCCGGCGGTGTCGAGCGCGTTCAGGTCGACGTTGCGCAGAGGCGCGTCGATCTGGACGCTCGTGAACTTGCCCTCGCCGGGCTCGTCCGTGGATCCGTCGCCGTCGTTGTCCACCCCGTCGTTCTGGGTGAGGTAGGTGCTGCCGCTGAAGGCAGGCGTGACGGTCGTGCAGTTCGTGGACGGGCAGCTCGACGTGGGCGGTGTGTCTGTGTCGGCCTTGAGCGAGAAGTTGCTCGCGTTCAGGCCCCGGAAGTTGATGTCGTCGATGTACCAGCCGTCATCGCGGTTGCCGCCGTACGGGCCGGCGAAACCGGTCTTCCAGGTGTCGAAGCCGAACTGGACGTCGGTGACGACGTACCGGACCCAGATCTGGCGGCCGCGGTACCTGTACAGGTCGAACTTGGTCTGGATCCAGCGGCCCGGCCCGGTCCCCTCGCGGACGATCGGGGTACCGGTCGAGTCGACCTCGCGCGAAGCAGGCGTAGGACGGCTCGATCTGGCCGAGGTTCGGATCGTACGGCGGATCCTGGGTGTCGCCGGCGCAGCCCCAGATGAACTCGGGGAAGCAGACGCTCGACGGACCGATCTGGGTTCCGGCCGTGCTGAACAGATAGGTCGGGTTGCCGCTCTCGAACAGGTCGCTTTCGATGTTGCCGTCGTCGTTCGGGTCGTACGTGCAGTTACCGGCGGGGCTCCGCTGCTGTGCGGGGACGCCGTACCACGGCACGAGCTTCTCCCACCAGCCGTCACGGGTCGTGTCCGTCGGCGGACCGGACTCCAGGATGCCGTCACTGTTCCGGTCCACGACGACCTGGATCGTGGTGGCGCCCAGCGTATAGGGCGGGCTCATGTTGCTGAAGATGCGATCGTCCGTCTCGGAAATCTGCTGCCAGATGTCGAGCTGGGGACGGTCGTCCGTGCCGGGCCTTCCGAGGCCGATCTGGATCGGCGTCTTGTAGTACGCGTAGGTGATGTTGTCGAGCGTGACCGTGTCGCAGTCCACGGTTCCGGAGTGAACGCCCGAGTGCATCGAGTAGATGGCCCTGGTTCCCGCAGGTTCCGGGGACCGGGTTCGTGCAGGTTCCGGGTGCCGGGTTCGTGCACTTGCCGAGCCCCTGCGAGCTGCACTCGGTGTTGTTCGAGCAGAGCACGTTGGCGTTCAGCGAGCAGGCGCCCCGGCAGTCGGTCGCGAGACCGGTGCAGAGGATCCCGGGGACCTTGCCGCCGGCGCACTTGCCGGGGCAGTCATCGGCCGTGGTGCAGGCTCCGCCCGGCGTCGTGCCACCCGTGCAGGTCCCGGTCTGGCCCGAGTCGCGGCCTCCGTCCGGGATGCCGCCCGAGTGGACGGTCGAGTGGAGGTGCCAGTCGTCGGGGACGTTCGTGCCGACGTCCTGGCGCAGGAAGCAGCCGACCGGGGCCGAGCGCGCGCCCGGGTTTCCGGGGTTGTTGTACTGGCAGTGCAGGCCGCCCTGGTTCTCGAACCAGGTGTGGGCCCAGTCGGCGTTGAAGGCTGCGTCGGTGGTGTAGTTACCGAACCCGGCCCTGTTCTCGAAGCTGAAGTTCTTGGTCGTCGTGGCGGCCGGAGGAGCCGCGCCGTTGATGTCCAGGTCGAGGTCGACCGTGAACTTCTGCGGCGTGGCCGTCCCCTCGAACTGGACCTTCTGGCCGTTCGAGAGGATCGCGGTGCCGGTGACGGTCACGACGAAGGTCGCCTGCTTGATGTCGGTCAGGGCAGCGCGGCTGATGGTCGCGACCGTGAACTTCAGCTTGTCCGTGCTGTTCGTCACGCTCTGCAGCGTGTTGATCCGGCCGAAGATGGCCGAGGGGTCGTTGATGCAGCGGACCGTCGAGTCCTGGGTCGTGATGCGGGCCCTGACGTTCTCCACGTCGAACGAGGAGAGGTTCCGCAGCGTCAGCTTCAGGCTCACGAGCTCGTTGTCGTCCGCGAACCCGTCGCCGTCGCCGTTGCCGTCGGGAGCCGCGTCGTCCATCGTGAAGTCCTGGACGATCACGTCGGCCACGTCGAACACGGCGTTGAGGGTCGCCGTGATCGGGTTGTCCACGCAGCCGCAGTTGTCGTCGATCCCCGAGGCGAGCTTGCCGGCGAAGATGGCGCACGTCTCGTTCGTCTCGTCGATCAGGGTGCAGTTGTCGTCGCCCCGGGCCGTGCCGGCGCAGTAGCCGCCGACGCAGTCGGACTGCTGGGAGCAGGCCGCTCCCGCGACGCCGCCGATGATGCAGGTGCCCCCGCAGGCGCCGCCGGTGCCGCAGTCCGCGCGTCTTGTTGCAGTTGTCCGCGATGCAGAGGGCCGCGCCGCCGCCGGTGCAGATGCCCACCGCCCCGGGCGTCGTGCAGACGGTCCCCGCGTTGGTGGACTCCGCCGAGCAGTGGCCCGACGTGGTGCCCGCCGTGCAGACCCGGCCGCAGAACTCGTCGGCCTCGTCCACGTTCAGGCAGTTGCCGCCCGTGCAGTTGGCGTTGACGGTGCACTGCGCGCCGACGTTCGTGGACTTGTAGTCGCAGATGCCGTTGCGGTCGTCGTTGACGTTCGCCGCGCCCGGCCGCTTGTCCGGGCCGCCGCCGTCCTGGTCGTCGTCGGTTCCGCAGAAGCCGGGGCACTTGTCCAGCCCGTTGTTCGGCGGGCCGTCGAGCGTGCCGTCGCGGTTGAGGTCGCCCGCGCCGGCATCCTTGTCGAAGTAGAGCGCCGACACCGACGGGGTGAGGACGCCGTTGTACTGGATGAACGCCACGCCGTCGTTCGCCGCGTTCAGCTCGGAGGAGATCGCGACGAGCGAAGAGTAGGCGCTGGCGCCCGAGGTGGTCTGCTCGAGGCGCGAGTACTCGGGGTTCGGCTCGGCCGGGGTCTTGACCTGGACCTCGACCTCGAGGAGCCCGTCGTTGTCGCAGTCGTTGCTCGCGGCGCAGTTCCCGCCGCCGCAACCCGTGGTGAAGCCGTACCTCGTGCAGTCGAACGTGCCCTGGGTGGTCGCCGCGTTGAAGTCGACCAGGTTCAGGCTGACGACGCCGCTGCCGGCGTACAGGTTCGTCGTGCCCCAGGTCAGGGCCGCGCAGGAGGTCCCCGTCAGGTTCGTTCCCGAGCAGACGAAGCCGGCGCCGCAGTCGTCGTTGTTGAAGCAGAGCTTGCCGGCCCGCGGCCCGGTGGAGCAGGTCTTGTTGCCGCAGCCGGAGGTCGCGGTCTGCTCGATCGGGTGCGACTCCGACCACTCGACGGTCATGTCGTCGAGGGCGAGGCCGTAGGTGTTCTTGGGGCTGCTTGCGGCGGTGCCTTCGAAGACGATGAAGCCGATCGCTCCCTGGAAGCGTGTTGCCGGCCTCGCGGTCGTACGTGTCCTCGAGGGTCGCGAACCGCAGGAACGGCCCGTTCACGGTCGCCAGGGTCCAGTTCTGGTTCTGGGCGATCCGGTGCCCGTTCTCGCCGAGCGCCGTTTCGGCCGCCCACTTGTCGGACGTGCTCTCGTCGACCGACCCGTCGCCGCAGACGTCGTCGCCGTACGGGGCGGGCTTGCCGTTCCCGTAGCGGCCGCACGGACCCTGGCCGGCGGGGCAGTTGTCGGCGTTCACGCCCGTGACGATGCAGTAGCAGGGCGGTGTTGTTCTTGCAGCGGTAGAAGCGCTGCAGCTCGTCGCCTTCGTCCTTCTTGCCGTCGACGTCGTCGTCGAGCCCGTCCTGCTTGGCGAAGCAGGGGCAGGCTTCCTCGACGTTGTCGAGCACGCCGTCCCCGTCGTCGTCCTGCCCGCAGAAGCCGGGGCAGCCGTCGGGGCCGAGGTTGACGACGTCGTTGTCGCAGTCGTCGTCGATCGGTCCCGGCTCGCGCAGGAGCTTGCTGGTGACGCTGACCTGGGCGGCGGTCAGGTTCTCGAACATGCAGCCGCGGTCGCTCTTGCGGTTGCGTCCGTTCTGTCCGTTCTGGGTGATGCCGCACTGGTTGCCGGCGGTGCAGTTCGTGTTGTCGCGCGCAGACTACGAGGCCCTGCGTGCAGGAGCAGGCCGCGCCGACGTTCGGGCCGGTGAGGCAGGTGAACACCGCGGTCTGGCCGAAGCCCGCCTGGTCGTCGTCCGGGTTGTTCTGGGCGAACATCGGGAAGCCGCGGGTCAGGTTGACGTTCGCGCCGTTGATCGGCCCCATCCCGTCGTCGTGCTGGCGGAGGATCGTGCCGTCACCGAGATCGACCGGGTCGAGGGACTGGGTGTTCTCGTCGAACTCCCAGTTGAAGCCGACCTTGTCGGGCTCGTAGTCGGCGTTGACGTTCCAGCGCCAGTCGGCGAGCTCGACGCGGTAGTTGATCCCCCGGTTGTCGGCGTTCTTGTGGACCTTCTGGATGACCGGGGTCCGCAGGAACTCGAGCCAGAGGTTCGTGCCCGACGTGCCGGGCACCGTGTCGATGTTCTCGCAGGCCACCTGGGTGGTCATGCCGGCGACCGGGAAGGTGTTGCTCGTGCAGGAGGTGGCGCCGACCGCACCGATCTGGCCGGTGTGCCACACGCCGCGATTGGCCGCGCCGCCGCTGCTCAGGAAGCCGCAGCCGCCGCTCAGGCCCCAACCCTGGTCCAAGCGTGCCGTCCTGGTCGCCGTCGTAGTCCTCGGACGACAGGCAGCGGTCGGAGGACGGGCAGCTGCTGCCGCCGCGGGGCGTGCCCGAGCCGCACGGGTAGATCCCGCCCGTGCAGGTGCAGAGCGTGCCCGGCGTCGTGAGGCAGAAGGTCGGCCCGTTGAGGGTGCCGTCGTAGTTCGAGTCCTCGCCCCAGTTCGTGATCTCCGCGGTGTTGCCCTTGTTGCCCGCGTACAGACCGGAGCGGAACCCTTCGTCGTTCACGTCGAAGTCCCACGGCCCGTTGAAGCCGGGGTTGCCGCCGCCGAACGCCGTGGTGGTCAGGTCGGCGAAGGTGATCGTTTCGTTCAGCTTGTCGATGTTGAAGCGCTGGTTCCCGTTCGGGAACGGCTGCCGGCGATCGACGATCGGATTCTCGATCTTCTCGTCGCCGAGGGTGTTGGCGGAGTCGCGATCGCGGTCAACGGTCGCGCCCGTCGGGTAGTCGGTGGAGTACAGGAAGGTCTCGTCGTCGGCGTTCAGCGCGTGCTTGAAGGCGCCGTAGGTGGCCGCCGACTTGCCCGCCTTCGTCGAGGTGATTCCCGCGACCAGCTCGACCTCGGGCGGTCCCGCCGGAGCAGCGGACCAGGCCGGAACGCTGACCACGGCCACGGTGAAGCCCGCGGTCTCGGTGAAGCCGGGGAAGACCTTGTCGATGAAGACCGAGCCCGACCGCACCTGGACGTACGGGGAAGGCGAGTTGTTCAGCCGGCCCGGGTCCGAGGTGTTGTCGGCGTCGGGAACGACCGCGCGGAGGGTGACGGTGATGTCATCCAGCGTGAGGACGTCCTCGAGGTTCGAGAACTGGATCAGGTAGGTGAAGACCTCCTGGTTGTCGAAGTACCGGTCCGTGTCGCAGCCGCCCGCCATCAGGAACGGGGCGTTGCGGCCGGGCTGCCCGATCGCGGTGAAGTCCACGTTCGGGGTGCAGTCGAAGACCGACTGGCTGGTCTTGGTGACGGTGTTGGCGCCTTCGACGTCGTCGTAGGTCGCGATGACGGTGTACCCGTCGGCCGCGAGCAGGATGTTGTCGTCGGAGATCGGCGGCGCAAGCGTGGAGACCGGCAGCTTGGCCGACTTGAAGCTGAAGGAGCTCGGGTCCTTCGTCAGGGTCGGGGCGAGCTCCTGGTCGGCGATGACGCCGCCGGGGGTCTTCACGGTGATCTTCACGCGGTTCGCGATGCCCGAAGCGTTCGTGCAGGCGGTCGTGTTGCAGACCGGGTCGACCGCGGGCGCCTTCGGCACCTCGTTGACGATCACGGCCACTTCACCGTTGCAGGAGATCGGGTTGGTGTCGAGACGGATGCCCGAATCGACCGCCACGGAGCCGGCGATCGCGAGCGCGTACTTCTGGGCGTCGGCCCCGGCGAGGCTGGTGATCGTCACCCGCCACTTGCCGGAGAAGACCTGGTTGTCGGAGTTGTGGGTCGCGTCCGTCCCGTCCCCCTCGGGGTCCGGGGACAGGTAGACCGCCTCGTTGTTGTTCCTGGCGTCGCGGACGGCGATCACTTCGCCGGCCCCGGCCGTCCCGTCGCAGCCCGGGTCCAGGTTCGCGAGGCTCCAGGCCCCTTCGGAACGCCAGTGCCCCTCGACGCCCTTCGCGATCATGTCGGGGGAGCCGTCGAGGTCCTGGTCTTCGATGCCGTCGTCGTTGGCATCCTCGGTGAAGACGTTTCCGTACCACACGCGGTCCATGTTGCAGACGCCGCCGCCCGTGCAGCCGGAATTGGCCGTGCAGGCCGCGCCGGTGTTGTTCGGGGTGGTGGTGGCGCGGGCGCAAACGCCGCCCGTCGTCGAGCAGTTCGAGTCCGGGCCGCAGTAGCGGACCTCGAGGTTGAGGTTGTTCCGCAGATCGCCGGTGGTGTTCGTCGGCTCGATCCACGCGAGGGCGACGCGCAGCTGCCTGTCGGACGGCGAGGACGTCGAACTCCTGGCTCGGTGGTGGCGCCCACGGCCAGCGGGCTGACGAGGGACGCGAGGTTGTCCGGGCAGGTGACGCCCGTCGGGCAACCGCCGTCCTTCACGATGAGGCCCGGAGGCGTGGTGGGGTCGGTGGTGAGGGGCAGAACGTTGCGCAGGTTGACGAACCCGTACCCCTGCTCATGGTTGAAGCGGTGGTCGTAGTTCGCGGTCAGCGCGTCGTTGTTCAGGCCGCCGCCGTCCATGTGATCGGCGGAGGCGAGGAGAAGGGTCTTCACCAGGGCGCCCGAGAGCTTGCTCTGGCGATCGCCGTTGTTGGTGGCGTTCGCCGAGGTGCCGTCGGGGTAAAGGCCGGAGGCGAAGTAGTCGCGGATCAGGGCGCCGGCGCCCGCCGCGTTCGGCGTGGAGAACGACGTGCCCGAGTTGCCGCCCAGGTTGAGGCACTGGATCGGGGCGAGCTGGTCGTTGTCGTCGCTGACGCAGTTGTAGGACTCGGCGAGACCCGTGTTGCCGTCCTGGCCGGGGGCCATGACGTCCGGCTTCACGCGGCCGCAGTTGCTGGAGGCAGGCGAGCCGGGCGACACGCTGCCCTGGGGGCAGGAGGCGTCGACCCCGTTCGGGGCGGGCCCGACGCGAGGAGAAGGCGGAGCGGCTCTGCAGGGCGGCGGAGTTGCCCGAGAAATTCGCTCCGACGACGACGGCGTTCTTCGCGGCCGCCTCGTTCGACAGCGTGCTGGCCTTGGCGTACGGGGCCACCGTCGCGGTCGAGGAGCCGTTGTTGCCCGCGGCGACGAACATCATGTAGTCGCGGTTGGCATCGGTCGAGAGGAAGTCGTCGATCGCCTTCGAGGAGGCGTCGTACGGTGGTCCCGAGGGCGACGTTGAAGGCGCCGAACGAGAAGGTCTGCAGGCGGGCGCCCTTGGTGCGGGCGTCGCCGAGGATGGTGCTGTAGGCGCCGAACGTGAAGGATTCCGGCTCGGGGCAGGTGCTGTTCACGTCCTGGAAGACGATCCTGGCCCCGGGGGCCACGCCGTCGACCCGGAACACCTGGGTGCCGGACGTGAAGCAGAAGCCCGGTCCGCAGAGGTCGCCGCCGACCGGGTCGCCGTAATCGTCCGCGACGCCGTCGCCGGTCCAGTCGACGTTGTCGGAGGCGAACGGGCCGGAGGAGGCGTTGCCGCAGGCCTGGCCGGAGGTCACGGTGCCGTGGGACGCGGCCGGGTCGCAGGACTTGAGGTCGCCGGTGCCGAACCCGCCGGGGGCGACTTCGTACCAGGCGATCTTGCGATGGTTGGCGCCGCCGTTGGCGCCCGTGCCGCCCGCGTTCCCGATCCTGGGAACGTTCGGTCCGGCGTTGCCTCCGAAGCCGTTCCAGCCGCTGCTGGTGGCGGTCTCGGAGAAGTCGCCGGCGTCAACGGCCATGCCGGTGTCGATGTCGGCGATGACCTGCGCGGCGTTGTCGATCACGCCGTTGCCGTTCCAGTCCTTGTCCTCCGCGCCGGGGAAGTTGCCCGTGGGCGCGTTGTCGAGGTCCTTCAGGAAACCGCCGCTGCCGTTCACGCCGGCGAGGTAGATCGACGGCTTGACGCCGATGATGTAGGTGCCGGCGACGACGTTCCAGGAGCTCTCCTCACCGTAGGCGAAGCGGGGGAGGTTCTCATCGATGGAGCGGACCGCCTCGACGGCGGCGAGCGAGGAGATGCTGCCCTTGTGCAGATCGGCGAGCACCCACGCGCCGCTCTCGTCGTCCGTGGAGT
Organism: uncultured Acidobacteriota bacterium; assembly: GCA_963747925.1. GTDB lineage: Bacteria > Acidobacteriota > Polarisedimenticolia > QHYA01 > CAVVHA01 > CAVVHA01. The sequence goes on along the minus strand of CAVVHA010000007.1, from coordinate 125,995 downwards.
AGGTGACGGTCCCGCCGAGGGCGGTGACCTGCGCGGCGATCTCGGCCGCGGTCGATCCCGGCCAGCCCCTCAGGACGAGGGAGTAGATCGGGGAGGCCGCCTTCGCCGCGTCGGGCAGCGGGGCGGTGCCGATCGAGGGCGAGATCTTGTAGGCCGGGTGGAACCGGCCGGTGTACTGGACGAGCGGCGAGCTCGAGACCGGGCCGTAGGAGGCCGGGTCGAGCTTCACGATGTAGCCGTTGTTCGGAATGTACTCGACCAGGGTCGCGCCGAGCGACTGCAGCTCGCGCAGCGACTGATCAACGTGACCCGGCGCGAAGGCCGCGGGGGTGAACTGGACCATGTAGTAGGCGCTCCCCACGGGCGCCTCGGGCGCCCGCAGGGCGTCCGGGATGGCCAGTCCGTTCCCCTTCGTGACGAACGATCCGACGCGCGTGATCAGCACGTCCGGGCTCATCGCGAGGTTCGACGGCACCCGACCGTAGTCGGGTCCTGATCCGAAGGTCCAGAACCCTTCCGTTCGCGGATAGAGAACTGGCTTCTTGAGGGGCGCCGCCTCCGGCGGTGTGAAAGCTTCTCTGATCCCGGGCCCGTCCTCGGATGACCTGGGCTGCTGCTGACGCAGAACCGTTTGGTTCTGCGCATCAGCCAGGGTCACCAGCGGAACCAGCGCGAGCAGAGCCGCTGTCAGCACCAGCAGGGGGGTTCGCCAACACCCTTTCCGGCTTTGCATGTGCATCTCCTCCACTTGTGGTTGACAGAAACTGAACGCGGTTGGAATCGGCACTTTAAACCGAACCTTCACTCACTATGGGAGATGAATGGACCTCACCCTTGCTCGAAAACCTGCCTGAAAAAAGCCCCGAATACTTACGTTGAACGGCCATCTAAGTCAAGCGGATAATCGTCTTCGGCGGCTTGGATCCGCGCGGCCTTGACAGCCCCCGGAACCGGCGATAGCGTTGGTTCTCCGCCCGCGGCCCCTCCTCAGCCGCCGATGGTGCTGCACACGCTCCGCGCTTCCGGTTCTATACCCTCGGGTGGCGGGCCGGGCAACGCCGGGGGACCCGGCGGGGCTGAATGTTGCGGTTCGCTGGTCCGCATCCGGGCCGGGTCGCCGCAAGGCACGAAATCACGCGGCGTGGATCGAACATGGAGCGAAGAATCTCGCATGAGTGAACCTATAGTGCATGACGCCGCCGGCATGTCCCCGCTCGAGCGCCTTCGAGGGGTGATCGGGGCGCACTCCTCGATGCTCGTCGCTTTCTCGGGCGGCGTGGACAGCACGCTCGTTCTCAAGGTGGCCCACGACCTCCTGGGCGAGCGCTCGGCGGCCCTGCTGGCCGTCTCGGAGTCGCTCCCGCAGTCCGAGAGGCGCGAGGCCGAGGCCCTTGCTTCCTGGATCGGCTCCCGGTGCCACATCGTCGAAAGCCGCGAGCTGCAGGATCCCCGCTACAGGGCCAACTCCGAGGACCGCTGCTACTTCTGCAAGTCCGAGCTGTTCACCCTGCTCGAGCGGGCGGCGCGCACGATGGGGTTCGACGCGCTGGCCTACGGAGCGAATCTCGACGACCAGGGCGATTTCCGCCCCGGGATGGTGGCCGCCGGCGAGCACGCCGTCGTGGCTCCCCTGATCGAGGCCGGGCTCGGCAAGGCCGAGATCCGCGCCGCGGCGCGCGAGCTGGGGCTCCCCAACTGGGACAAGCCGGCGCGGGCCTGTCTCTCCTCCCGGATCCCCAGGGGGACCGAGGTGACGCCGGAGCGGCTGAGAGCGGTCGAGCTCGCCGAGGAGGGGCTCTACACCCTGGGTTTCCGCCAGGTGCGGGTGCGATGGCACGGCGAGGTGGCGAGGATCGAGCTGGCGCCGGATGAAATGGCGCGCCTGTCCGACCCGGCGCTCCGGGCGCAGGTTTCCGAGGCGGTCAGGGCGGGAGGGTTCCGCTTCGTGGCGGTCGACCTGGACGGGTACAGGCAGGGAAGCCTCAACCCGCCGCTGCTCGAGATCAGGGAGAGCTGAGGTCGAGGGTCGCTTCGTTCCCCGAAGCGTCGCGGACCCGCAGCCTCAGGCCGGCCTTGTCCCCCTGCGGGAGCTCGATTTCGAGGGTTTCCACCCGCGAGTCGAGGACCCCGTCCGACCGGGCGGGCGGCCACAAGGACCCTGTCCCCGCGCACGATTTCCGCCGTCTCGATCGCCGAGAGCAGGTCGCTGGCGCGCACCTGCAGGCGCCCCCCCGGCCCGGGAGTCCTCTCGAGCAGGGGAGGGGTGTGGTCGAGCAGGGCCCCTTCCGTGACCTGATCGGCCTCGAGGGCCTCCCCGGGGAAGTTGGAGGGGGCGTCGGTCACGACCGCCTTGATCCGGTACCGCCCTTCGGGCCAGGCTGTTTCGTCGAAGGAGCAGGTCGAGTCGGTGACCTCGGAGCAGACGGGCGACCAGCCCTCCTCGCCGTCCCGCTGGAGCAGGATCCTGGTAGACCAGCCGGTCGTTGTCGGGATCCTCGCCGTGCCAGACGACGATCCGGCTGCGGCTGCCGGGCGGCCCGCGATTCCGATTTTCGTCTTGTTTTCGTCTGCCGGAGACCCCCGGAGCGCCCGGCTCCCCCTGCGGGGATGGCTCGGGCGGAGCCGTGACGGTGACCCTGGTCGAGGCTCCGCCCTCGGCCTCCGCATCCGGTGGGCCCTCCGGGGAGGTCTCGTTCCAGGCCAGCAGCCGCAGCTCCCGGATCCTGGGAGCGTGGTTGGGCGGCAGGTAGCTGACGCTCACCGACCTGAGAACGGGCGAGGATCGCCCCTGCAGGGGCCTGATCAACCTGGCTTTCCACTGGATGAAACGTGCCGCAGGGACTGATGATCTCGCTCCCCTCGGGATCGGAGTAGTCCGGCGACCAGGGGGACCAGGTCTCGTCCGGGACGGAGGAATTCCCGGAGCGGGTCTGGATCTCCACCTTCTGGCCCGCTGCGACGGTCGCATCCCACCGGACGCGCCCCCAGCGGGCCCCCGACCCGGCGTCCCGGACGGGGGAGACGTACGAGCCGGTGTCCGCGAGGTCCCGGGAGAGCCGGTAGGCCCCCCCGGCGTTGCTGGTGACGGCATAGAGCCTGTCGGAGGGATCGAGGGCGAGGGCCGTCAGCTGGTCCTGCGGGAACCTGGCCAGGGCCAGGGCGCGCCCCTTCTCCTCGATCTTCAGGAGACGGGCCGGTTCGCCCGTCCCGGCGAAGAGGGCCCCTTCGCCCGAGACGGCGAGGGTGTAGGGGACCTCCTCGGAGGAGCGCCAGAGGTCCTCGACCTTCCCGTCCGGGAGGATGCGGAAGATCGCCCCGCCTCCCTCGCGGGCCCTCGCCCGCGGCTGGCCCCCCGGAAGGACCCCCTCGAGCTCGGCCTGCATCGCCTCCCGCTCGCGGGGCCGCACCGTCGCGTCGGGCTGCGGCGAGGTCACGTCCTCGGGGGCGAGGAGGGGGCCCTCCCCCTCGGGGGAGCGCACGACGAGCCTCGGGGCCGGCGCGGGGATCTCCCCGACCCCCCCCGACACGGCCGAGGCGTAGATCCGGCCCGAGCCGTCCACGGCCAGGTCCGAGATTTCCGTGTAGTTCGAGTCGTAGAGAACCTTCGCCGTCTTCTGCGCGTCGATCCGGTACACCTTCCCCGAGCCGTCCGAGCCGGCGATCAGCGCGCCGTCCCGGCCGAACGCGAGGGCCGTGATATGGGGTTCCGGAGAATCGAAGAAGAGGGAGCCGTCCCCCTTGGGCGTGATCCTGAAGATCTTTCCCTTCTCCCCGGTCCCCGCGAACAGGTTGCCCGCCTCGTCCTCGGCGAGGGACCAGATGTAGCGCTCCTCGGGCTCGTAGAAGACCTCCGCCTCCTTCCCCTTGCGCAGGACGTAGATCGCCCCGTTCGGCGAGGTGGCGGCGAAGATCTCGCCGCGGCGGGAGACCAGGATCGCGGTCACCTCCGGCTCGCCGAGGCGCGCGAGCACCGTGAGCTCGCCGCGGGCGCCGAGCTGGAGCACCGTGCCCGAGTGGCCGGTCCCCATGACGAGGTTCCCCTGGGCGTCCGCGGCGGCGCACCAGAGGATCGGGTCGGGGATCGCCCGGTCCCCCGAGGGATCCGAGGCGGCGGAGAGAGTCGTGAGCGGGTCGATCTTCGGGCCGAGCATGAGCGCGCCCGTCGCTCCGAATGCCACCGAATCGAGCTCCCCGCGGGGCAGGCCGGAGGGGGGCTCCGTCCAGGTGATCGGGCGGACGGCGAGCGCGGACGGGGCGGCGAGAAGCGCGGCGGCGAGAAGGAGCCGCCGCGGCGCCCGACCGCGCGGGCAGCCTCACCGGATCACCTCGAGCTCGACGCGGCGGTATCCCTCGATCTCGAAGTCCGAATCCATGGTCTCGTCGAGGACGGGGCGCACCCGCAGGACCGGGACGTTCCCCCGCGACTCGCCGTGGAGGATCAGGGAGGATTTCGTCGGGGGGAGGTTCGGGAACGGCTCGGAGCCGATGAGGAGCGAGGGCTCCTCGCGCGTCCCGAGGATCGCGAGCGACTGGTTCTTGCGCAGGCCGTTGATCAGGTCGAGCAGCTGGTCGAGGTCGAGAGGGACGTACCCGTTCGCGCCGGACTGCTCGATCCGCGTCACCGTCAGGGCGTCGCCGACGTGCAGGGTCAGGCGTCCCGGCGCGAGCTCCTTCGGAATCTCGATCGGGATCGTCTCGAGCGATTCCTCCTCGCGGTACGGCTTGAGCCCCACCTTCAGCACGACCCGCTCGCCGGGGTGGACCTGGCGGCGGTCGGCCCACGCGCCGGTGATCCGGGCCTGCTTCGGCTGGTCCCACCAGCGGACGATCAGGTTCACGCCTTCCGCCCGGACCGGCTCGTAGTCGTTCTGCAGCAGCGCTTCGGCGATCAGGCCGACCGTCGCGGAGGCCTCGAGGACCGCGTCGCGGCCCACGAAGAGGTTCGACAGGTCGGCCTTCCGGTCCTTGTCGAGCAGGAGGGCCGAGCCGTCGGCCAGCTCGATCGAGGCATCGCCGGCCCCCTTCTGGGTCGTTTCCAGGATCCCGCCGATGGTCAGGTAGAGAAGGACGGGGGTCAGCAGCGGATCGGCCACCACCTCGTAGGCGAACGACCGGGTCGGCGCCCCCTCACGGCGCAGCTCGAGGCGCACCGGCACCATCCGGGCCCTGGCCCCGAGCAGGCCGGAAATCCCCGAGGCCCGGTCCTGGAAGAACGCCCCCACTTCCGCGGCGGGGGAGGCGATCTTGAAGGAGCTCGAGAGGGACGGCAGGAGCGATTCGATGCGCGCCCTCGTCATCGGGTACTCGACGGCGCCGAGCTGGAGGAACGGATGCCCGAAGGCGAGGACGCGGTTGCCGTCGGTGCGGGTCACCGTGCCGAAGGCGGTGAACTCGATGTCTCCGTGGACGAGCTGCGCGCCGACCGCGTCGCCGGGGGCGAGCGAGCCTCCCTTCGCCGCGGGCGCGTCGGCGCCATCCCCCGCCTGCGTCGCGGAGGCCGGGGATCCACCCCCGCCTCCCATCCTCAGGGAGGAGGCGCCGCCCCCCGGGAGCCGCTCGCCGAGCCAGCCGCTCGAGAGGCCGGCGGCGCTCACCGTGAGGCCGACGGGCGGGAACGAGGAGGTGGCTCCGGCGCGCTGGAACAGCCTTCGCGAGCAGGGCGTCGAAGCGGGCCGCGCCCCTTCAGGGGCAGGAGCAGCTCCTCGCGGGCGCGGGGATCGCGCGAGAGTGTCGGGATGCGCCCCCCGCCCTGGCCGGACGCGGCCGGCGGGACGGGCTCCGGGATCGCGAGCATCTCCTCGATCGGCGTGATCCCGGCGATCGGCTCGCGCGCGAACCCCCAGGAATAGGCGACGGCCCCGATCATCTTCCCGTCCACGTAGACGGGCGATCCGCTCATCCCCTCCAGCACGCCGGTCGCGGCGAGGGTCGGGCTGCTCAGGCGCGCGAGGATCAGGTTCTGGCCGGGGCCGATCCGGTCCACCTTGCCGAGGATCTCGGCGTCGAAGCTCTCGGCAAGCTCGCCGTGAAAGACCGTCCGGCCCGATCCCTTCATCCCCGCGCGCACCTGGTCGTAGGGAAGGATCTCCGTCCGGGGGACGGCGGCCGGCGGGAGCGGCGAGGGCGGACCCCGCGGCGGCAAGGAGCGCCGCGAGCAGGGCCGGAAGAAGGCGTCCGCGCACGGTCACGGCTTCGCGGCGGGCAGGCGCCTCTGGAGCCAGTCGCACAGCTCGTCCATCCCGTAGCCCTGCTCCTCCCCGGAGGGCACGGGCTCGCGCGGCAGCGCGAATCGCTCCTTCGAGGAGTCCTTCCCCGAGGCGATGTAGAGCCGGATGGTCTGGGAGAGGTCGGAGGGGGTCCGCGACTTCGACTCGATCAGGAGGAGCGGGCGCGGGCCGTAGACGGCGATCAGGTCGGAGGCCTCGTACTGCTCGCAGTCGTGTCCCGGCAGGACGAGGGCGAGAGCGCCCACCTCGGGATTGTCGCCCGCGTACATGATCGCGACGTTCGCGCCGATCCCGTACCCGACGACCGCGTACTTCGCGCCCGCGCCCGACCCCGAGCGCAGCGCCTCGCCGGCGGCGTCCATGTCGAGCCGCAGCAGCTCGAGGATCTTCGAGTCGATCCGGGTGAAGGTCGGCGCCCGGCCGCGCGTGGCCTGGACGCTGCGCGTCTGGCCGGTGTTGTCCATGGCGAACACGTGGTACCCCGCCTCGCGCAGGCGGGCGGAGATCCTGCCGAGGGTCCTGCGCGTCTGGCCCAGGTCGGGAATCAGGAGGACCGGCGTCCCGGCACGTCCCGGAGGCGGGGAGGTACTCGTCCACGCTGAATGCGTGCCCGTCGCGCGCCCGGACCTTCAGCTCGCGGGGCTCTCCGGGGGCCGGCGGGACCGCGCTCCGGGGCGGGGGAAGCGGCCCGCGGGGCAGGCGCGGCCGCCGCGTTCGCCGCGGGACCCGCCGCGAAGCCGGGCGGCGCCACGGCGCACGCGACCGCGGCGGCGGCGGCGAGCGCCGGCCAGAGTCGCCGGAGCAGCCTGCGTTCACGCATGACGAACGATCATAAGACCCGCGTCCGGGAGCGTCAAACGGAGGCCGGCCCCCTTCACATCCACTCGGGGATCGGCACGCCCATGAGAGCGAGCGAGGTCTCCATGAACCGAAGGTAGATCTCGTTCAGCGCGATCCGCAGGTCCCGCCGCGCCGGATCCGGCTCGCGCAGGATCGGGTACCGGTGATAGAAGCTGCTGAACCGCTGCGACACGGCGAACACGTAGCGGGCGAGGATCGAGAGCTCGAGGGACCCCACCGCCTGCTCCACGAACTCGGGCAGCCGCGCGATCTCCCTGACGATCTGCCAGTGCTCGAGGGCGTCGGCCTCCTCGAGGGACGCGAAGCGGCTGCGCCCGACGGCCACGGCCGCCTGCGCGCGGTCGAACCCCTCGCGATCGCCGAGCTTGTTGAAGATGTTCCGCGAGCGGACGGCCGCGTACTGAAGGTACGGGCCGGTCTCTCCCTCGAAGGCGAGGGCGTCGTCGAGGTCGAAGGCGACGACGCGGTTCTTCGTGAAACGGACCATGTAGTAGCGGAGCGCCCCGACGGCGATCCGCGCCGCGGTGGCCGCGCGCGCCTCGTCGGTGGCCTCCGGGCGCCGGGCGCGGATCTCCTCGCCCGCCCGCCTCACCAGGCCGTCCAGCAGCTCGTCGGCCTTCACGCCGATCCCCCGGCGCCCCGACATCTCGATGTAGGGCCGCTGGAGGTCCTCCGGGGAGAGCACGAGCCCGGGCGTGAGGGCGGCCGCGGTGCGCGGGGTGAGCGCGACCATCTCGTAGGAGAAGTGAACCGATTCCCGGGCCTCGCGCTCGTGGCCGAGCGCGCGCAGTCCCTGCGAGACGACGCGCTGCAGGTACGACTGCCGCACGTCGATCACGTTGTAGACCCGCTCCGCGTGCCCGAACGCGGGATGGCCCGGCTCCCCGCCGGCCGAACAGGTGGACCAGACGGGACCCCCGCCGGCTGCCCCGCCCCCCTCGGCGGGCGGCAGCTCCCCGCGCTGGAGCCTCTGGTAGAGGAAGTCCCGCCCGAGCAGCCCGAACTTCCACATCTGGTAGGCGATGTCCTTGCCCACGTAGGTGACGGTGCCGTTGGAGCGGACGATGATCTTCGCTTCGTCCTCGGCCGGGCTCCTCGCCCTCGGAGGCGGCGTCCGGAAGGTCCATGACCCAGCACCCCTGGGTCTTCCCCTTCGTCGACAGGCGGATCGCGCCGGTCTCCTTCAGGCGGGCGAAGGCGGTCTCCCAGAAGTGCAGGGCGAGGATGTCGCTCTCCCGGGGAAGCAGGTCGTACCGGACGTCGATCCGCTCCATCGTCCTGAGGTGGTGAAGCACCATCCGGCGCGACAGGAAGGACGCGAGCTCGGCGTAGGGGCCCCGCCCCTCCTCCATCTCCTTGAGCGCGGCTTCGCGCCGCGCCGCGTTCGCGGCGGAAGCGGCGTAGAAGGGCGCGACCTCGGCGTAGAGCTCCCAGCAGTAATGGTCGAACGGTCCGCTCCAGCGCTGGTGCAGCGGCTCGGCCCGGCCCGGCCCCTCGGTCGAAGCCGCGAAGCGGGCCGGTCTGCCCGGACCACTCCTCGCCGCGGGCGCACCGGTCCGCGAGGTCGCGGACCGTTGCGAGCGGGAGGCCGCGGATGTCCCGGAACCCGACGGCGAGGTCGGCGACCTGGACCCCCGTGTCGTCGATGTAGTTCTGCACCTCGACCCGCTCGCCCAGGAACCGCAGGCAGCGAACGAGCGAGTCTCCCAGGACCGCGTTGCGCAGGTGCCCGATATGGGCGGCCTTGTTCGGGTTGATGTTGGTGTGCTCGACGATCCGCTTGCCGGCGCCCGACGGCGGGCAGCGGCGCCCCGAGCTCGCGCGCGAGCCCGCGGAGGAACCGGTCGCGGTCGAAGTAGACGTTGAGGTACCCTCCGCCCGCGAGCTCGACGCGCGAAACCCCCTCGATCCCCTCGATCCTCCCCTTGAGCGCGGCCGCGATCTCGCGGGGAGCCTTCTTCAGGCGGCGCGCCAGCTCGAAGGCGACCGGGCAGGCCAGGTCCCCGAACTCCGGCTTGGGAGGAACCTCGAGCGTGATGGGGGGCGGCGGATCGACGCCGAGCGATCCGACCTGCTCTTCGATGGCCGCACGGATGCGGCCGGTGAGTTCCGCGCTCATGGCCCTGAACCTCCGTAACGAACGGGGGAGTGTATCAGACCCGCGGGCGCGCTACTTGGGGAAGTCGACCCTGGTCTCGGGGAGCTCGCGGACGAGGCCGTCGTGCGTGATGCCGACGAGGCGGTAGAAATAGGTCCTGCCCCGCGCGACGCCGTCGTCGAGGTACTGGTAGGCGACCGGTCCGTCGCCGTCGCCGATCGCCGGAACGATCAGGTCGTTGACGCGGTGAGGGGGACCGTTGCTCTGCTCGCTGCGGTAGACGATCCAGCCGAACAGGCCGCTCTCCGAGCGCGTCTCCCAGGTCAGGCGCACGTCGGTCTCCTCGGCGTCGGCGGCGAGCGAGGTGAGCTCGAACGGGAAGGTCGGGTCCGGGCGCGCGACGAACGAGTAGGTGGCCGGCGCGCCGCCGCGCATCACGTTCCCCACGATCAGGACCACTTCGCCGTAGGTCGCCCACGGGATGCCGATCGAGCCGTGGCCGCGGGTGTCGAGGGACACGACCGCGTGGACGAGCGGAGCGCCCGGCTTGCGCGGGGTGAGCAGGAGCTGGGCCTGGAAACGGCCCGGAGCGTCCCCCTCGAGGCTCAGGCGCAGCCCTCCCTCGAGGCCGTCGGAGGCGAAGCGAAGATAGGTGGCGCCGAAAGGAGCGAGCGGCGTGGCGGTCTGGATCTCGGCCGCCGGGAAGGCGGCGTATTCGCCGGCGTAGGGGACCGGCTCGGTGTTCCCCTCCTGGGCGGTCCGCCGCAGCTGGAGCCAGAGGGAGTAGTCCGCGAACGCCTCGTCGAGCGAGGAGCCGCTCCCCCTGAGAACCTCGTCGGTGGCGGCCCACAGATCGCTCGATTCGCCCGCCCCGTCCAGGGTCTCCCAGATGCTCCTCACGACGGAGGCTCCTCCGCTCCGGCCGGAGAGGTAGGCCGGCCAGAGCAGGCGGCCGGGGAGCCCGCTGAGATCGTCCATGCCGAGCCCGCCGGGGGTGCCCGCCAGGGCTGTCCGGATCTGCAGGGAGTAGTGGGCCCAGGAGCCCGCCACGATCCCCTCGAGCCACGAGGCGGTCGCTTCCGCCCACCAGGCGGGGGCCTCGGCGTCGTAGGCGTCGAGGGCGGCGTGGGCGAACTGGTGCGCGACAGCGGCGCGCAGGAGCGCGTCGTTGCCGAGGAGGCGGCTGTCGATGACGATGAGTCCGGCCCGGCCCGGCGAGGCCCGCAGCGTGTAGCCGTCGATCGCGCCCGCCGAGATTCGCGAGGTAGACGCCGATCGGGCCGTCCGTGAACGGATCGCGGAATCCGAGCTTCGTCACGATCCTGCGGCGCGCGGCGGTCAGGGCCGAGGCCACCGTGTCCACGTAGTCGGGGGCGCCGTTGGCGTTCGCGTCGAGGCCGAGGACGGCGTCCCCGCCCTGGCGGTCGAGCGTGTAGTGGAGCTCGAAAACGCCGTCGTTCGTGAGGAGCGTGGACTCGTGGGCCAGGGCCGGCGCCCCGAGAACGGGGGCGACCGATGCGGCGAAGGCGGGCGCCGAGGCGGCCTGCCGGCGGACCTCGTCGATCACGGGGGTCAGGCACCGGGGAAGCCCCTCGAGGTCCGGTACGACCCGCGACACGGCTTCCTGGAAGGAGCGCGGGGGAGAGGGGGCTTTCTGGAAATCGTCGCGGATCCCGGCGACGAAGGCCGGGATCGAGGCCGGATCCCGGCCCGCATCCGCGCCCCGCGGGGCAGCCCCCGACAGGGGTGCAGCCAGGGCGAGCAGGATGCCGATGATTGCCGATTTCCGCGTCATCAGGATAGAAAATCCCCCTTCAGCGATTCATACGCGTGCGCCACCAATATAGGCTGAGCCCGCGGGACCGTCAACTCTATTGGCTCCCGGCTTTGCGGGGAATCCTCTGCACTAGGGCCGGGGGGTGGCGACGATGACGGTGATGTTGTCCTCGCCCCCGGCGCGGTTCGCGCGCTCGACCAGCTCGGCCGCTCCCCCCTCCGGGTCCCCCGGATGGCGGCCCAGGGCCTCGAGAATCTCCCGGTCCTCCAGCATGGTGGTGAGCCCGTCGCTGCAGAGCAGGAGGATGTCCCCGGGGGCCAGGGCAATCTCGGTGACGTCCGCGGCCACGTCCTCGCGGCTTCCGAGGGCGCGGGTGATGACGTTCCGGAAGGGGTGCCGGGCCGCCTCCTCGCGGGACAGCAGGCCCAGCAGCACCTGCTCGTTGACCCAGGAGTGGTCGTTCGTGACCTGGACGAGCTTCCCGTTCTGCAGGACGTAGGCGCGGCTGTCGCCGACATGGGCGATCGAGATCGCGGTGTTCGTGGCGAGGGCGGCGACGAGGGTCGTCCCCATGCCGCGCAGCTCCTCCTGCTCCTCGATCGAGCGGAAGATCCGCTCGTTGGCGAGGCGGACCGCGGCGCGCAGGCGGTTCCCGGAGACCGTGAGCCGGTCGTCGTACCCGAACGGCAGGGTGATGTCGGGCTGGGCGGAGGTCCGGCGGATGAAGTCCTCGACCGACTCGATCGCGAGCCGGGAGGCGACCTCGCCGGCGGCGTGTCCCCCCATGCCGTCCGCGAGGGCCAGCAGGCCGCAGTCGAGGTCGATCGCGAACGCGTCCTCGTTGAACTCGCGCTTGAGACCGACGTCGGTCCGTCCCGCCGCGATGATGGCGCCGTTCACTCGCCCTGCCCCCGGCCCGGGCGGCGGACCTCGAGCCTGCGAGGATCGACGCGCGAGGACCGTATCTCGTCCAGCCGCGCGATGGCGGCGCTGTTGCCCGGCTCCGACTTCAGTAGATCTTCCAGGATATCCTCCGCCTCGCGGCTGTCGCCCGTGCCGGACAGAGCATAAGCGAGATTGAGCCTCGCAATCGAGTACCGGGGGTTCAGGCGGATCGATTCCCGGAAGCAGGCGAGGGCCTCCTCGCCGCGGCCCGACTCCGCGAGGGCGACCCCCAGGTAGTTGTGGAGGTCGGCATACCCCGGGTTCATCGTGACCGCCTCGCGCAGCGATTCGGCCGCCTCCTGCCACTGTTCCGAGCGCAGGTGCGCCAGGGCCTCGCGCACGAGCCTGGTGAGCCGCCAGGGCTCGCTGAAGAACGCGTCGCGGAACCAGCGCGCGGCCTCGTCCGAGCGGCGGGAGGAGAGCGCCGCCAGAGCGTCGCGGTAGGGGCGGGCGATCCCGGCGACCGTCTGCTTGAACACTTCCTGGAATTCCTCGCCGGCCTCATCGGCCCTTCCGCGGGCGAGCAGCGCGAAGCCGAGCGCGGTCCGGGCCTCGAGGTAGCGCGGGTTGAGGTCCACGGCCGCGCGGTGGTTCTCGATCGCTTCGTCGAGCCGGCCCGCTTCTTCGAGGGCCCGGGCCAGGCGGAACCGGATGTCGGGGAACTGGGGGTTGACGGCCGCCGCGGCCCGCAGCTCCTCGACCGAGCGCTCGTGATCCCCTTCCGCGTGCGCCTCCTCGGCGGCGGACAGGTGCGAGTGCGTCAGGAAATCGCGCGCGAAGCCGGCGTCGGCGTCGGACAGGCGCTCGCCCGCGAGCAGCGCCCGGCTCAGGAACTGGATCGCCTGCCCGTACTCGCCGCGGTAGAAGTGGTAGATGCCGGACTTCACCTGGTAGTTGTCGATCGCGGCGCGGATTTCCTTCAGGATTCTCATCGGGTCGCCGCTCAGTGCTTCTTGAACTTGCTGGCCTTGGTCTCGCGCGCCTCGATGTTGCGCTTGGCCATGCGACGGATCACCTCGGGGATGTTCTTGTCCCGGACCATGTTCTGCAGGTCGCGCGTGTGAAGCCTGACGATGTGGTTCATCGCGATCGCGACGGGGGTCTTGGGGTTGCGGACGAGGTTGCGCATCACCAGGTAGGAGCCCATCCAGGCGCGGGACGAACCGATCAGGCGGAAGATCTCCTCGGAGAGGCTCTTCTGGGACGCGAAGGTGACGACCTCCTCCTCGGTCAGCCGCGGGTTGCGCAGGACGGCCGCGGCGACGATCCGGTTCGTGTCGCGGACCAGGATCTGGCGCGCCTCCCGGCCGGCCCGCAGCGCGGCCCGCAGCCGCTGCGCGGGGTTCATCCGCAGGATCTGCTTGAAGACGGATTCGAAGCTCGGCCCCAGCTCGGGGATCTCGTCGGCGTCCTGGATGACGCTCTCGCCGGCGAGGAACTCGCCGACCTCGAGGTTGATGAACTGGAGGTCGCTCAGCTGCCCGAGCATGGCCTTCAGCTCCTCGTCCGAGACCGGCCCGAGCAGGTCGGGGGCGAGCGGCTCGACGTGCGAGGGGGCCGCCTGCTGCGGGGCCGACATGTGCTCGACGAAGTCGAGCAGGCGGCGCCGCTGATCGGTGCTGAGCGACTCGTTCGCCGTCAGGGCATCGATCGCCGCGGGGGTGCGGGCCAGGCGCTCCTGGTTCAGGAGCAGCATGTCGATCCCCGCCCGGGAGCCCGACCTCGCGATCCGCACGATCGTCTCGTCGTGAAGGACCGGGTTCGCGATGAGGGCCGACAGCGCCTCGTTGGAGAGGCCGGACGAGGTCGAGAAGTGATCGAGGATCCCCGGATCGGTCCGGTCGCTGCCGAGGTAGGCGGTCAGCTCGTCCGCGGGATACGAGTCGATCGTCTGCTGCGCGTTCGCGCGGATCGCCGGGTCCGGGTCGTCGAGGAGGAAGACGAGGACCGAGAGGAGCACCTCCCGCGACACGGGCAGGGCGCCCCGGGCCGCGGCGATGCGGACCGGCGCCGTGGCGGTCCCGTCCAGGATGTGATCGGCGATCGGGACGCCCGTCGCCTGGATCATGCGGGGGGCCGTCACGGCGGCGAGGATCCCGGGGGAGGATTCACGTAGTCGAGGTAGTTGGCCGCGCTGACGTGGCGGCCGGTGATGCTCTGCCCCGGGCGGCCGAGGTAGATCCGCTCGCCGTTGGCGGAGACGTTCATCGCCCCGGCGTCGTCCATGGAGACCTCGTACACCCCGGCGCACTCGAACTTCAGGACCTGCCCCGCCTCCACGGCCCCGGAATAGACCTCCCTGCCGTTGCAGAGCAGGCCCAGGCGCGACGGCTGGAGCGGGATGATCCGCACGACGAGATTCGGCTGCGGCGTGCCCTGGACGTCGGCCGCGGGGGCCGGCGGGACCGCGGGCGGGGACAGGGCCCCGCCGGACGGTGCAGGGGCGGCGCCCGCAGCGGGCTCCCCGGACACCGGGGCGGGGGACCCCTGCGCGTCCGGCCCCGTGGCTCCCGGCGCGCCCTCCGCCGGCCCCGCGGGCGGCGGAGCCGGAGAGGCAGCGGCCGAGCCGTCCCCCGATGGCTGCTGCTCCCCGGGGGGGGCGGCGCCGCCGGCGGGCGCCGTGGCCCCGGCGTCGGGGGTGACCGCGGCTCCCGGACGGCGTCTCGGTGGCGGTGCGGCCCGGGGGCTCCCCCCTCGGCCTCGCCACCGGCCCGCAGGTACCACCAGGCGGCCGCCGCGAGGGCGCCGATCACGATGATCGCGGCAATCGCGATCGCCGCGTTTCGCGCCCCCGAGCCGCTGCGGGTCCTGCGCGGTGCGGCCGCGCGCGCGGTCGCCCGGTCGCTCTCGTCCTGCCGCCTGAGCTCCTGGAGATAGGAGTCGACCATGTCCTCGGGGTTGACCCCGATGTGGCGCGCGAAGGCCCGGATGAATCCCTTGTTGAACTGGCCACCCGGAAGGTGCTTGAACTCGTTCCGCTCGAGCGCCTCGAGGAAACGGATGTTGATCTTGGTGGCGTCGGAGATCTCCCGGAGGCTGACCCCCCTCAGCTCGCGCTGCCGCCGCAGTTCCTCGCCGAACGAGGCCATCATCTCTTCTCCCGGGGAAACGGCCTGAACCCCGGAATTTAGCACGCGCTCGCGTGCGGGCTCAATCGAGGGGCCGGGATGCGGTCGCGGGGCGCCCGGAGCGGGCTCGTGCGGCCGGGGGGAGCGCGGCAGCGTCATGTCAGCGTCCCACCAGGCGCCGATGGGCGCCGACCCTGACCAGGCGCGGGGTCTGGGGGTTTGCGGCGATCAGCCTGAGGTCGTTGTCGCTCAACCCGCGCAGCGAGCGCAGCGAATCGACGGAGGGGCAGCGGGGGTTCTGGGCGAGCGCGACCTTCACGGCGTAGGCGCCTCCCCACCGGGGGTTGCGGGCGACCGCCGAGAGGACCGACGCGGGAGCCTGGTGGTCCCTGGCGATGAGCAGGACGTCCTCCTCGTACAGCCGGGGGTTGTCGAGCAGGGCGCGGACGACGCGGGGGTCGCGCGAGTCGCGGAAGCGCTGGATGAGAGCCCGGCTCGCGATCCGGGCGAGGGAAATCCTCTCGCCGGGGCTCAGCTCCTCCGTCTGCTCGGCCAGCAGCTGCTCCGCGCGCGCGCGGACCGGCGGGTAGAGCCGGGGGTCCTCGGCGGCCCGGGCGAGGTCCCGCCACCAGAGCGTCGTCAGCAGGCGCATCGAAACCGACAGCGGCAGGTCGGCGCGGAAGACGAGAGCCTGGCGGACCTTGTAGTAGGTCTGCCAGCGGCGGTCCTCGGCGATCGACAGCACGGCGCCGGTCGCGGTCCGCGGGTCGCGGATCGTGCGGAGCAGCTCCTCGACGGAGAGCTTCTCCGGCGCGGGGCGGCTCCCGGGCCGGTCCGTCCTGTCGGGACGCCCGCCGGTCTTGGGTGTCGAATCGTCCATGGGGCCCTTCGGGAAATAGTAATGCCTCGGCCGCCCCGGCGCCCGGACCGGCCCCGCGCTCAGGGCCCGGCCCGGGTTTGACAGGCCCCGCAGCGGGTCTTAGTCTCGCGCCGATGCCGAGACGTGAGGATCCCCGCCTTCCCCGTGGCAGGCCGCTGCCGGGCCTCGCCGCCGCCGGACTTCTTCTGGTTCTTCCCGCCCTGCTGTGGGGAGCCGCCGCGACCGGGTGCAGGGGAGGGTCCGGGCCGCCGGCCGCGGCGCGCGGGGAGACGGTCCCGCCATCAGAGCCGGAGCTGATCATCATCGGGCTCGACGCGGCGGACGAGCGCCTGATCGCGGAAGGGATCGCCGCGGGAAGGCTCCCCAACCTCGCGAGGATCGCGAGGGAGGGCGCGCGCGGGCCGCTCCGGACCCACAGGCCGTTTCTCTCGCCGATCCTCTGGACGACGATGGCGACCGGCCTGACGCCGGACCGGCACGGAGTGCTGGACTTCGTCGAGGAGGACGAGCAGGGGCGCACGGTCCCCGTCAGCGCCCGCTCGATGCGGGCGCCTCCGTTCTGGAGCATCCTCGGCGACCGGGGCGTGCGCTGCGCCGTCGTCGGGTGGCTGGCCACCTGGCCCGCCTCGCCGGTCAACGGCTTCCTCGTTTCCGATCGCTTCACCATCCACCCCTACGGCGAGGAGACCGCCGACCCGCGGCGGGGCGACCCGGCCGGCAAGACCTGGCCCGCCGCCCTCTACGACTCGCTCGCGGACACGATCGTCCCCCCCGCCACGATCACGGACGCCGACCTGCGCTCGGTTTTCGGCGCGCCGGAGGTCCCCGCCGGCGAGCGACGTCCAGGAGCGGCGCGAGCTCCGCGTGATCGAGGCGATGACCAGGACCTACGCAGGGGCGGCGCTCCGCCTGCAGCGCCAGGAGTCGCCCCGCCTGCTGGCGGTCTACTTCGAGGGGATCGACCGGCTGATGCACCTGTTCGGCGCCCTCATGCCTCCCGCGCTGCCGGGCGCGGACAGCGGGCGGGCGGCGCGGTACGGCCGGGTGGTGGAGCGGTTCTACGCCGCGATGGACGCTCAGGTCGGCCGGTTCATGGAGGCCGCGGGGAACAGGGGCACGCTCCTCGTGATCTCCGATCACGGCTTCAAGCTGGGCGCCGAGCGGCCGCGCCACCCCGCGCTGCGGACCGACGTCTTCGCGGCGGAGTGGCACCGGGACCCTGGCATCCTGATGGCGTGGGGGCGCGGCGTGCGGCGCGGGGCGCGGATCGAGGAGGCCGACATCTACGACATCGCTCCCACGGTCCTCGCGTACTTCGGCGCCCCGGCGAGCGAGACGATGCGCGGCCGCGCGCTGACGGAGCTTTTCGATGCGGGGTTCCTCCCGCCGTCCCCCCGCGCGTTCCCTCCTACGAGCCGCGCGAGCGGCCGGCCGCCGGCGCCGCCCCGGGCGGAGAGGACCGCGAGCTCCTCGAGAACCTCAGGGCGCTCGGCTACGTCGGGGGCGGCGAGAGCGCCGCAGCGCGGGTATCGGCGAACCTCGCGACCTACTACCTCGAGGAGAAGCAGTACGAGAAGGCGATCGAGCTGTACCGGCAGGTGCTCGCGAAGGACCCCGGCGACCTGATCGCGCTGTACAACCTCGGCTTCGCCTACAAGCTGCTCGGCTCCCCCGCGAAGGCCGCGGATTGCTTCGAGCGGATCCTCCGCGAGCGGCCGGACTACACCGAGGCGCGGCTCGTCCTCTCGGACTGCTACGTCTCGCTCGGCCGCGCCGATCGCGCGCTCGAGGTGCTCGGCGGCGCGGGGAAGGACGCGCGCTCGGACCCGGCCTGGCTGAACCACCTGGGGACGGTCCTCGCGAGCGCGGGCCGGCTGCAGGATGCGGAGACCGCGCTCAGGCGCGCGATCGAGCTGCGCCCCGACGAGGCGAGCGCGTACCTGAACCTCGCGCGCGTCGAGCTGGCGCGCGGCGACCGCGCGGGGGCGATCGAGACGCTCCGGCGCGCGGCCGCCGCTGCGCCGGGCGATCCGCGGGTGTCCGCCCGCCTGAAGGAGCTCGGCGGGGAGCCGAGGTGATCCCCCGGGCGGCGGCCGCGGGCCCGCGCGCGCGAGCGGCGCTCGTCCCCGCGGCGGTCGCGTTCCTCCTCGGCCTGCCCGCGCTCGGCGGGGGATGGGTCTGGGACGATCCGCTCATCGTGAAGGTCCAGCTCGGCGCCTTTCGGACTGTCGGTTCGCTGTTCTTCCCGCCCGTCGGCATCCCCGGCTTCAGCGTGCACTACTACCGGCCCCTGACGACGGCGACCTTCCTCCTCGACCGGGCGCTCTACGGAGAGCGCGCCTGGGGCTTCCACCTGACGCCCCTGCTCCTGCACGCGGCCGCCGCCGGCCTCCTCTACCTGCTGCTCGATCGGCTGCTGGCGGGGCGGGCGGCGGCTCGATCCGCGGCCCTGGCCGGGGCGCTGCTCTTCGCGGCCCTGCCGGTGCACGCCGAGTCGGTCGCGTGGATTGCCGGCCGGGCCGATCCCCTCGCGGCCGTCTGCCTCCTCGCGGCCGCCCTGTGGCTGCTCAGGCGCCCCCTGGGCCCCGGAGCGCTCGTGGCCGGGACCGTCTGCTTCGTCGGCGGGGTGCCTTGCGAAGGAGGTCGCCTTCGCGCTCGTCCCCCTGCTGCCGGTCCTCGCCATCGTGCCCGGCGACGACGAGCCCGGGCGCGACGCGCGAGGGATCTCGCGCTGGACCGCGACCGCCGTCCTGGCGGGAGCGGCGCTGGCGGTCCTGGTCCTGCGCGCCGCGGCCCTCGGCGGAGCGGGCGGAGACGCGGCGCGCGGGCGCCGGCGGCGCGGCGGCCGTGATCGAGCGGCTCGGCGGCGCGCTCGCGTTCTACCTGCCGCGGGTCTTCGTGCCGCTCCCCGCCGCTCCGTACGTGGCCGACGTCCCGGGAGGCGCGGCGGCCTGGGCGGGGCTCGCGGCGGGCGCAGCGGTCCTGATCGCGGCGCTCGGGACGATCCGCCTCCCCCGCTGGCGCGCGGTCGGCGCGGGCCTGCTCTTCTTCCTCGCCACCCTGGCCCCGTCGCTGGTCCCCGCACTGCGGAAGGTCTCCGTGACGCCGCTCGCCGAACGGTACCTCTACGTCCCCTCGATCGGCGCGGCGCTCGCCGTCGCGGGCCTGCTCGTCGGTCCTGCCGGCCGCGTGGCTGCGCCGCGCCCTGGCGGTCTGCCTGCTCGCGGCGGCGGCGCTCGGGACGGTCTCGCTCTCCCGCGCGCTGCTCTGGCGCGATGAACTGTCTCTCTGGAGCGCGGCGTCGCGGACCTCCTCCTCGGCCGTTCCGGCGATCCACCTGGCCCGGGCCTGCGACGCGGCGGGCCGCCACGACGAGGCGGCAGCGATCTACGAGCGGCTGCTCGCGGACGGGTCGGGTCTCGACCGCTCCGAGCGCGGCCTCGCGACGCTCAACCTGGGGGTTTCACTCCTCCGGCGCGGGCGGGACCGCGAGGCCGAAGGGATGTTCGAGACGAGCGTGGCCCTCGACCCGGGGAACCCTCTCGGCTGGTACAACCTCGCGAACGTCCTCTGGCCGCGCGCGCTCGGAGGTCCGGGAGGCCGGACGGGGGATCCCGCGGCGGCGGCCCGCGCCCTCGAGGCGGTCCGTCGCGCGGCGCAGCTCGCCCCTCTCGATCCGAGGGTCCTGGTCCTGCGCGGGCGCGTGGAGGCGGCGACGGGGCACGGGGCCGAGGCGCGGGAGGCCCTGCTCCGGGCGGTGGAGCTCGACGGGGCGGGCGCGGCGGGGGCGGAAGCCCGGGGGCTGCTGGCGGAGCTGGGCCGCGGCGGCCTCTAGCGGGCCGGGACCTTCAGCTCGGCCCCGGTCTTCGTGGTCCACTCGGCGAGGGGCTCTCCCTCGTCGTTGACGAGGAGGATCGCCTCGAAACGGCGGTCGCGGGCGAGGCGTCCGAGGCTCTCCACCTGCTTCAGCTTCTCCTCGTCCGACATCTGGTTCCAGAGGGGCGAGACCCTGGCGTAGAGCATCGAGCCGATCGAGGAGGTCTCCGTCAGGGCGATGACGTTCGTCGCGTCTGAGGGGGAGAAGTCGATCGGCGGGGGGGGCCCCTGGGGCTTGTAGATCTGCAGGAGCACGGCGATCGTCGCCAGCACCGCCGTGATGCCCGTCATCCCGGCGATCCGCCACCAGTTGTGGCGGACCCGCGCGATGCGGGCGCGCTGCTCGACGGTCGCGGTGGACGGGGGCGCGGCGTCGCTGACGGCGCGGCCGATCACCTGGTCCACGGACTCGTCGGTTCCCGACCCGTCCACGCCGAACTCGATCGAGAACTGGCCGGTCCCTTCGAGGTCCTCCCCTTCGCCGGCGGCGGGGCGCCGGAGGATCGTGGACAGGTTGCTCGTGGGAAGCCTGCAGCGAGCTCCGGAAGCAGCCGAGGAACTCCGTCTGCTCCTTCTGCCCGGTCCGTCGCGCCGCGTTCTGCAGGGTCTGCAGTCGCTCGCTCACGACCCGGTAGGCGATTTCGTGGTCCCTGGCGCCGTGCCGGATCCGGATTCGGCCCTCGTCGTCGTGCGCCTCGCCCTCGACCGCGGGCTCGAGCCCTTCCCAGGCGGCGAAATCGTCGTGGATGAGCCAGCGGAGGGCGGCAACCTCGAGGCACGTGCGCCGCAGGGGACGGGCCACCGGAGGCTCGGCGCTCCCCTCCCGGGGGAACAGCCGCTGCTCCTCCGCGGCCAGCGACGGGACCATGGAGGGCAGCTCGCCGGTCGCGGCCCAGTCGATCAGGTCCGCGAGGGCGGGGCCCAGGATGGCCGCCGCCAGGAGGATCTCCCTCTTCGGCTGCAGGACCTTCAGGACCGAGCCCAGCTGCTCGCGGTCCTTGGAGGAGAGGCCGTCCGCCGGCGCGGCCTTCGGATCGAGCTCGTCGGTGAGCTCGGCCAGAAGGAAGAGCAGCTCGCGCAGCCGGTCGGCGCGCAGGCGGATCTCGTCGGGGTCGATCGTCGAGGCGTCCCAGAAGGCGCGCCCCTCGAGCTCGGTGACCAGGCGCAGGGCGATCAGCCTGCGGACGAACGGCCGGCGCGTCCCGGTGTCGTCCTTCTCCTCGCCGAGCCTCACGAGCAGCTGGACTTCCTCGGGGCGGGGCAGTGTCCACAGCTCCACCGAGACGAGCCGCCGCGCCTCGGCGAGCCCGGGCGGCATCCGGTCGAGCACGCTTTCGGCGAGCGCGGCGGCGCTCGCGAGGGCGTCCTCGAGATCGGGCATGTCGCCGTCTTCGTACAGCTCGAGGCTGCCGCGCGCGATCGGCGCGGGCTCGGCGACCGGGCCGTTTTCCTTTTCGAGGAGGGCTTCGCCCGCGCTCTCGGCGGCACTCATATCAGAGCGCCACTTTCAGGGGGACGATGTCGGACCCCTGCACGAAGAACACGCCGTCGTACCAGTTCCCCTCGTAGCCGGGGTACTGGTTGGTGTTCGCCACGAGGACCACGATGCTCGGGTCCTTCTTGTAGGTCATCACGACCCAGAACTGGGTGTCCGACGCCCCGACGTTGGGCGAGTCGTAGGCGGTGAACCTGTTGTTGCGCAGCTTGCTGGTGAAGGCGATCGGCTGCTTGATGTGCCCGCTGGTCGTGAGCGGCGACATCGTCGACAGGTTGAACGCGCGGTCGGCGGGAGAGCTGGTCGAGGGGAAGAACCCCTGGTCCGCGTAGTAGCGCATGAAGGCGTCGTAGATGGCCTTGCCGTCCTCGGCGAACACCGTCATCGCGCTCTTGCGGACGGCGGTCGTGTAGACGGGTATGGCGATGGAGGCGATGATCCCGATGATCGCCATCGTGATCAGCAGCTCGACGGCCGTCCAGCCGGATTCCCGGCCCCGCCGTCCGCGCTCATGAGGCTTCATACGCGTCTCTCCGGATCGGTGACACACACCAAAACGTAATCTAGGTCACATTTTCGGGAGGGCAAGCCGGTGGGGGGGGGGAAAAGGGGCGGGCGGCCGGGCGCGCCGGCCCCGGCAGCGTCAGGCGGGGCGCAGGACGAAGAGGACCTGGCCGGGCCGGACCTCCTCCCCCTCGCGCACGGCGACCTTCACCACCAGGGCGGGGGAGGGAGTGGCGCCGCCGGGGTGGACGATCGGGCTGAAGCACTTCATGACCTCGATCAGGCCGGCGGTCTGGCCCGCCGCGAGGAGCTCCCCCTCGGAAACGAAGGGGGGGGAGGCAGGGTCGGGCCGCGCGTAGAAGATCCCCGTGGTCGGGGCGCGCAGGACATGCTCCCCGGCCTCCTCGGCCGCGTCGGGCGCGAGCGCGGCGATCCTCCGCGGCGGAGGTCTCGAGCAGGAGCAGGGCCTGGCCGTACTCCACGGCGTCGGAGCGGTGGGCGATGCGGATTTCCTTCACGCGCCCGTGGACGTCGGCCGGCACGAGAAGGTCGTGCGTGCGGCCGAGCACGGTGAGCGTTCCGGCCGCGCTTCCGCCCACGAGCCCCTCGCCCGCGAACGGCGCCCCGGCGTAGATCCCGACGGCCGGGGAGAGCAGCGCGACCGAGCCGTCCTGCTCGCGCCGGGCCAGCAGCTCGATGGTGTTCCGGATCATCGCCCCTCGATCACCGCGAGGTCGTGCAGCGACCAGATCCGCGGGTTCTTGATCCGCCGGGCCCCCGTCGCCTGGTAGCAGAGCTCGACGGCGGTCTCGAGCCGCCGCCGCAGCTCGCCGACCAGGATCACCTCGTCCACGTCCATCCGGCTCGCCGACTTCAGCGGGTCCATGTCCGCCGTGATCCGCGCCTCGACCGCCTCCATGCCCCGGCGGATCTCCTCGCGCTCCTCGTCGCTCTTCGCGACGATCCGGAACTCGTCGTCGAGGCGGGTCCGGTAGGCGCCGATGGCGAGCGTCCGCCCCTCCATCACCGCGAGGCGCGCGAGCGGCGTCGCGAGCTGCAGGACCGGGTCGTAGGGCATCCCGGCCATCGCGTAGTAGCCGGCGCCCGAGGCCTTGCGCAGGAGCACGGAGATCATCGGCGTCTCGTTGGTGGAGTTCGTGTAGATCAGGTTCGAGCCGTACCCCAGCAGCCCCTGCCTCTCCGCCTCCGGCCCGATGTCGAACCCGGAGATGTCGTGCAGCCAGAGGATCGGGATGCCGTCGTCGTTGCAGCAGCGCGAGAACTGGCTGATCTTCGCGATCCCCTCCCGGTAGAGGATGCCGCCGGGCCGCTGCTCGCCCCTGGCCACGGGGTGGTCGGTGAGCAGCTGGTTGTTCGCGATGACCCCGACCGGCAGGCCGCCGATCCGCCCCACGCCCGCGATCATCTCGAGGCCGGTCTCCGGCAGGACCTCGGCGAAGAGGCTGTCGTCGAGCAGGCGCGCGAGCAGCTGCCGCGCGTCGTAGGCGACCCGGTAGTCGGCCGGGAAGAGCGCCGGCAAGCTCGGCGGCCGGGTCGAAGCGGGGAGGCGCCGGGGGGACGTCGCGGCGGTAGTAGTCGGCGGCCGAGCCCGGCAGCCGCTCGATCTCGCGGCGGATCCGGGCGAGGGCGGTCGCGGTCGTCGGGGACCCGGTGGTCCGCGCAGTGCGAGAGATGCACGTGCACGTCGGGGCCGCCGATCTCGAGCGAGGTGATCTGCTGGGACTTCCCGCCCTTCACGAGCGCGGCCCCCGCGATCACCATGTAGGCCTGCTCCGTCATGTAGACGACGTCGCTGATGATCGGCATGTAGCCGCCGCCGGCGATGCAGTCCCCGAAGACCCCGGCGATCTGCGGCACGCCGGAGGCCGACAGCTTCGCGTTCATCTTGAAGATGGCGCCCGCGCCGGTCTTCCCCGGGAAGGTGTGGGACTGCTCGGGAAGGTAGAGCCCGGAGCAGTCCACGAGGTAGATCACGGGAAGACGCAGCCGCAGCGCGATCTCCTGCGCCCGCTCGATCTTCTCCGGCGTCAGCGGCCACCAGGCGCCGGAGGCGACCGTGTTGTCGTTGGCGATGACGACGGTGTAGCGGCCGGCGATCCGGACGAACGCGGTCACGACGCCGGCGCCGGGGGAGCTCTTCCCCTCCTCGCCGAACAGGCGGCCGTGGTTCACGAATGTCCCGACGGGGAACGGCTCGCAGCCCGGGTCCTGGAGCGCTTCGATCCGCTCCCAGGTGGTCAGCTTCCCCTTCTTGCGGACCCGCTCGGCGTAGGCGGCGCCCCAGCCGTCCCGGACCTCCGCCCGCCCCTTGAGGATCCTCTCGTCGAGGGCGCGCATCGCCTCGCGATTCTTCGCGACGGAGGCGCCGGGAAGGAAGGAGGCGAGCGGCGATCCGATCGGCTCGTAGATCAGCTTGGCCATGGCACCCGTCCGATCTCCGCTCCGGCCGGCGGCGCGAGGGCGCACGACGTGGTGGGCACGTGTCCCCTCATCGGCCTCCGCTCCCTGTCCCGGCCAGCATTGCGGGCAGGGTCGTCAGGTCGTACACGCCGGTGCGGAAGGGCTCCGAGGCGAGGATCCGGGCGTGCAGTGGGAGCGTCGTCTTCACCCCGCCGACGCGGAAACCGCCCACCGCGCGAGCAGCGGCTTCGAGGACCGCCGCCCGGTCGGGGCCGTGAACGATCAGCTTGCCGAGGAGGGAATCGTAGTAGGGCGGGACGGTGTAGCCGGCCTCGACGTGGGAATCGAGCCGGAGGCGGATCCCCGCGCCCTCGCCCGGGCCGGTCGTGAACCGGAGGAGCTCCCCGGCGCCGGGCCGCGGCGGCTCCCATGCGGTCACCGTTCCGGGGTCGGGCCGGAACCCGTCATCGGGATCCTCGGCGTTGATCCGGAACTCGACCGCGCTCCCTTCGAAGCGGATCTTTTCCTGGTCGAGGCCGAGCGGTTCCCCGGCGGCGATCCTGAGCTGCTTCTCCACGAGATCGATCCCGGTCACCATCTCGGTGACGGGGTGCTCCACCTGGAGCCGCGCGTTGACCTCCATGAAATAGAACGCGCCGTCGGGCCCCCGGAGGAACTCCACGGTCCCGGCCCCCTGGTAGCCGCGCCTCCGCCAGGGCCGCCGCGACCTTCCGCCCGAGCGCGTCGCGCTCGGCGGGCCCGATCGCCGGCGAGGGGGTCTCCTCGACGAGCTTCTGGTGGCTGCGCTGAAGGGTGCATTCGCGCTCGCCCAGGTGCACCGCGCGCCCCCACGAGTCCACGAGCACCTGGAACTCGATGTGCCGGGCGCGCTCGATCAGCTTCTCGACGTAGAGCGTCGGATCGGAGAAGGCCTTCTCGGCCTCGAGCGAGGCCTCCGGGAAGGCCCGCAGCAGCTCGCTCTCCGAGCGGGCGATCCGCATCCCCTTGCCGCCCCCTCCGGAGGCCGCCTTCAGCAGGACCGGGTAGCCCGTCTCCGCGGCGATCCGCGCCGCCTCTCCGGCGTCGGCGACCTTCCCGCCGGAGCCCGGGATGGTCGGCAGGCCGAGCCGCGCCAGGGTCTGCTTCGCGGCCACCTTGTCGCCCATGAGGGCGATCGCCCCGGGGGGCGGCCCGATGAACGTCAGTTTCTGCAGCAGGCACCGCTTCGCGAACAGGGCGTTCTCGGAAAGGAACCCGTAGCCGGGGTGGACCGCCTGGCAGTCGGTCTGGAGGGCCGCCTGGAGGACCGCCTCCACCTTGAGGTACGAATCGGCGCTGCGCGCGGGGCCGAGGCAGATCGTCCGGGTCGCCTCGCGCAGGTGGGGCGACCCCCGGTCAGCCTCGGAGTAGACCGCCACCGTCTCGATCCCCAGGGACCGGCAGGTTCGAATGACGCGGGCCGCGATCTCCCCGCGGTTGGCGATCAGGATCCGGCGAAACACCGCGCCATCCTATTACAGCCCCGATCGTTGTGGAACCGGTCTCCCGCGCGTCCCGCTCCGCCCGTCTCCGCCTCCCCGGCCCCGGCCGGCCCCGCCTGCCCGCCCTTGCCCTGCCCGCCTGCCGGGGATAGATTCATCGCAGAATGCGCAGGGGCGGCGGCATCGGCTTCATCGTCGTGATCATCGCCATGGCGATCGTGATGATCCTCGCCATGCGCTCCTGGCTCTCGGTCGCCCCGACCGCGAAGCAGATCATGGAGATCAACGCCGCCGCCGGGGCCGCCGGCAAGGCCGGGTCCGCGGGGAAATCCGCCGCGAAGGGGAAGGGGACCGGCGCCGGCCAGGCGCGCCGGCCCGGCTACGACGTCCCCGCCCACGGCCAGGACGCGGCGGCCGCCGAGGAGCGGCGCGGGGTCCTGCCCGACCTGAGCGACATGAAGGAAGCGACCGATCAGCACGCAGCCGACGTCAAGAAGGCCGCCGAAGAAGCCGGCCGCTGATCCTGGCCGATCCCGTCCCCGTCGCTGCCGCCGGCGCGAATCGCGGGCGGCAATCCCCCCGTCCTGTGCTTCAATCCCGTGGAGGTTGAGGAGGGTCTCGCCGTGGCGGAGCAGATCGGTCGGGAAGGGCGCGTCCAGCGAGTCCTCGACTGGGTGGAGCGGGCCGGGAACCGCCTGCCCGATCCCGCGATGCTCTTCCTCGCGGCCCTCCTGTGACCTGGTCCCTTTCCGTGGCCCTCGCCGGTCTGGACTTCGGGGAGATCGATCCGCGGACAGGAGGCCCTCTTCGGATCCAGAACCAGCTGACGGGCCGGGCGCTGGCGGGATTCCTCTCGACGCTGGTCGGGAACTACGTCGGGTTCCCGCCGCTCGGAGTCGTTCTGGTGATGGTGCTCGGCGTGGGGGTGGCGGAGCACTCGGGTCTCGTGGGCGCCGCTCTGCGGCGCCTCCTCGACCTCTCGCCCCGCCGCCTGCTGACGCCGATGCTGGTCGCAGCGAGCATTGCCTCCCACCTGATCGGCGACGCCGCGATGATCGTGGTCATCCCCCTCGGCGGGGTTGTTTTCTATGCCGCGGGTCGTCACCCCGTCGCCGGCATCCTCGCCGCCTTCACGGGCATCGCCGGCGCCTTCTCGGCCAACTTCCTTCCCTCGGGGCTGGATCCGTTGCTCCAGGGGTTCACCCAGAAGGCGGCGCAGATCCTCGATCCCTCGCGGACCGTGAATCCACTCTGCAACTGGGGGTTCATGGCCGCCGCCAGCATCCCCATCATCCTCGTGAGCTGGTGGATCACGGACACGATCGTCGAACCGAGACTCGCCGGGACGGCGGTCGATGGGGACCCGGAGGAGATGCCCAAGGTCCATCCGCTCTCCGTGCGCGAGCGGCGCGCCCTGTGGGCCGCGATGGCGACCATCGCGGCCGGGGCGGTCCTGACTGCTCGTCTCGGCGGCGCCCGCGGGCTCGCCGCTGCGCGCGCCGGACGGATCCGCCACCAGCGCGGCGGCGCCGCTGATGCAGGGGATCATCCCCCTGATGTTCCTTTTCACTGCGCTGCCGGGGGTGGTCTTTGGCTCCATCGCCGGGACGGTCCGGGGGCACAAGGACGTGATCGCGGGGATGACGAAGACCATGTCCTCGATGAGCTACTACCTCGTCATGGTCTTCTTCGCGGCGCTGTTCACGAGGGCGTTTGCCGATTCGAACCTGGGAGCCCTTCTCGCCCTGAAGGGGGCGGTGCTGCTGAAATCGCTGGCTCTTCCGCCGATCGTGACGGTGATCGGGATCATCGTCCTGAGCGCCGTCCTCGACCTGGTTGTGGGCTCGGCCTCGGCCAAGTGGGCGGTCCTGAGCCCCATCTTCGTCCCGATGCTGATGGCCGTCGGGATCTCCCCCGAACTGACGCAGATGGCCTACCGGATCGGCGATTCTCCGGTGAACATCGTCACGCCGCTCAATCCCTACTTTCCCCTCGTCGTTGCGTTCTGCGCGCGCTACACCAGGAAAACGGGTCTCGGGACCGTCATCTCCCTGACGATTCCCTATGGGGCGGCGTTCCTGGTCGTCCTCATCCTGTCCCTGGCGATCTACTGGGCCGCGGGCCTGCCGCTCGGCATCCAGGCGACCTACAGGTACCCCTGACCTTCCCGTGGCCGTTGTCGCCGCCGCCGCCGCGCCGTACATTCACGGGTCGGAAGAGCATGCCCGGCATGCCCGAAGGGGGTCCCGTGAGATCGAACGCTCGAACAGTCGCGCCGCTCGTGGTCCTTCTTCTCGCGCTCGCCCTCGGCACCGTAGGGGCCGACACCCTCGTGCTCGAAGCGGCGCGGGACGCGACGCTGATCGAGGATCCCGACGGCGCCCTCGCCAACGGGGCCGGCCCCGCGATTTACGCCGGCCGGACCAACCAGCAGGAGAGAAGCATCCGGCGCGGGCTCCTTTTCTTCGATGTCGCCTCCGCCCTGCCACGCCCGGCTCTGATCGAATCCGTGACGCTCTCATTGACCCTCGTCCCGAGCAACCCGGGGTCGACCGACATCCGCGTCGTCAGGGTCCTGTCCGACTGGGGCGAGGGGGCCTCCTATTCGGAGGGGGGCCGGGGCGCCCCGTCCGAGCCGGGGGATGCGACATGGCTTCACACCTTCTATGACCAGGAGTTCTGGGAGTACGCCGGCGGCCAGTTCGTCGGGCGGGAAAGCGGCCGCCTGAACGTGGAGGGACCCGGATCGTACGCTTTGCAGGGCTCGATCCATCTCCTGCAGGACGTGCGGCTCTGGGCGATGGCGCCCGGGCGGAACTTCGGGTGGATGCTGATCGGCGATGAGGCCCGGCGGGGGACCGTCCAGGCCTTCGCGAGCCGCGAGCACCAGGATCCGGGCGCCCGGCCGATTCTGACGGTGACCTACAGGATGCCGGGCGAGCGCAGGCCAGGGGAGCAGGGTCTCGTGGTTGCGACCGATTCTCGCTGACAAATCCGATTGACAGCCGGTTTGCAGTAGCGTAGACATTTCGAGAAAGAATCCGGTTCCGGAGGTTCCGCCCCGCACCCTGAATCTGCAGGGCTCGGATCGGGGCTTTGTGCAAGGGGCCGGTCCGCGCGGCCGGTGCCGGCTGCGTGCAGCGAGGGGGGAGCTGAGGGATCGGGCCGACCCAGGGCCACCTCGACAAGCACAGGCGGGCACCCCGGCAGCCCCGTGGAGGCGAACCGTGAGACTGGCCCGAGGAGTGACTCCCGTTCTCCTGATCTTCGCGGCCGCTCTTCTCCAGGGCGCGCCTCTTCTCGCGGACACGGCGACCCTGTTTCCGATCAAGGACAACACGCTCTACGAGCCGATCGCGCAGGACGCCTTCGCGGATCGCAGCGACGGCGCGGGGCCGACGATGTTCACGGGCAAGGTCAAGGATGCCGACGCCGATCCCACATCCGGCACCCGGGCCGCCGTGCGCCGCGGAGTGCTCGAGTTCGACATCGCCGGCGCCATCCCGACCGGCGCGACGATCAACGCGGCGCAGCTCACCCTGTACGCCGACAAGGTCAAGCTGAACACGGGGTTCAACGTCAAGCTGCACCGGGCCACCTCCGAGTGGGGCGAGGGAACCTCGAACACCGGCAACTCCCAGCAGGGCCGGGGCGAGCCCCCGACGGCCGGCGACGCGACCTGGCGGCACACGTTCTACCCGAACAGTTTCTGGACGACTCCGGGCGGGGATTACGTCGGAACGGCGAGCGCCACGACCTCGGTCGGGGCCGTCGGCTCCTACGCGTGGGGATCGACGTCGGGGATGGTCGCGGACGTGCAGACTCTGGCTGAACGATGCCGCCCAGAACCACGGCTGGGTCGTCATCGGCGACGAGTCGCGCACGGAGACCGCCAAGCGGTTCGGGACGCGGGAGAACACCACGAACGGCGGCGCGTGGAGGCCGAAGCTCGTGATCACCTACACACCGGCGACGGTGAGCGGAGCCTGCTGCCAGGGCTCGTCGTGCACGATCCAGAGCTCGGCGGCCTGCGCCGGGCTGGGTGGCGTCTATCAGGGGAACGGAACGTCCTGCTCGCCCAATCCCTGCTACGTTCCCACGGGCGCCTGCTGCGCGACGAGCGGCACCTGCTCCATCCAGACGCAGACCGCGTGCCTCGGCGCGGGCGGGACGTTCCAGGGGGACGGCGCGACCTGCGCGACGGTCGAGTGTCCCGTCATCCTGACTCCGTACCTGGATCCGCTTCCCCTCCCTGCCGTCGCGGCGCCGATCAGCGGTCAGGCCGGGAGCACGGCCACGTACGACATGTACATGAGGGAGTTCCCGCAGCAGCTGCACAGCCAGCTTCCGCCCACCCGGGTCTGGGGGTTCGCATCCGGAATGTCCGCGCCCGGTTATCCGGGGCCGACCATCGAGGCGCGCCGGGATCAGCCCGTGA
Organism: uncultured Acidobacteriota bacterium; assembly: GCA_963747925.1. GTDB lineage: Bacteria > Acidobacteriota > Polarisedimenticolia > QHYA01 > CAVVHA01 > CAVVHA01. The sequence goes on along the minus strand of CAVVHA010000007.1, from coordinate 95,924 downwards.
CCGTCCGGTGGGTGAACGACCTGCGGGATTTCAACACGGGGCTGCTTCGCACCACGCACTACCTCCCCGTGGACCTCGAGTGCATCATGGGAGCGGAGAACAACGCGAAGACGGTCGTGCACATGCACGGGGCGCTCGTCCCCGAGATGTTCGACGGGTATCCCGAGGCCACGTTCCTCCCAGGCTCCGAGGCAACCTACATCTACCTGAACGAGCAGCAGGCCGGGAGCACCTGGTACCACGACCACGCGCTCGGCATCACGCGGCTGAACGTGTACATGGGCCTCGCAGGGCTGTACCTCCTGCGTGACGACGTCGAGGACGCCCTGAACATCCCGAGGGGGGAGTTCGAGATCCCGCTGGTGATCCAGGACCGGCGGTTCAATCCCGACGGGACGCTGAAGTACCCGGCGACCTCGATGGATCACGTCTTCGGCGACAAGGTCCTGGTGAACGGCAAGGTCTGGCCGTACCTGGACGTGAAGCGGGGGAAATACCGGTTCCGCCTCTACAACGGGTCGGGATCGCGCGTGTACACGCTCTCGCTCATCCCCCCCTCCGGCCTCATGACCTTCACGGTCATCGGGAACGAAGGCGGACTTCTCGAGGCGCCCGTCCCGGGCGTGGGCCAGATCACGATCGGTCCCGGCGAGCGGTACGACGTCGTGCTCGACTTCAGCCCTACAGCGGCGGCCCGAGATCCTCCTCGGAACAGCGCGCCTGCACCGTTCCCGAACGGAACGGCGGACCTCACCCAGGTCATGAAGTTCAGGATCCTCCCCCAGGTCGGCGACACCGATCCGCTGCCCGCCAGCCTGCGGCCGATCGAGCGGCTCCAGCCCGCGGCGGCGGCCGTGACGCGCGACCTGGTGCTGAAGAGCAGCGGGGATGCCTGCGGGAAGACCAAGTGGCTGATCAACAATCTGGGGTGGTCGACCATCACCGAGTACCCGCAGCTCGACACCATCGAGATCTGGAGATTCATCAACGATTCGGGCGTGTCGCACCCGATGCACCTGCACCTGGTGCAGTTCCAGATCCTCGATCGCGACGGCTTCACCAAGGGGCCCGGCGGGGAGATCGTTCCCAACGGAACCCCTCAGGCGCCCCCGGCCGAGGAGAGCGGGTGGAAGGACACGGCGATGGTCGGCCCCAACGAGATCCTGCGGGTCATCGCCCGGTTCGAGAAATACAAGGGACGCTTCGCCTACCACTGCCACATCCTCGAGCACGAGGACCACGAGATGATGCGGCAGTTCCAGACCATCCGGTGCGGCGACGCCGCCCTCGATCCCACCGAGCAGTGCGACGACGGCGCCAAGGTCGCGGCGGACGGCTGCTCGGCGCGCTGCCGCTCCGAGGAGTTCATCGACCTGGCCGGACCGGCGACGGGTGGACGCATTGACGTCACCATCCAGGGCGTGGTCGTCGGCGTCAACACCGCGAATGGTCAGACGGCGGCCCAGGTGGCCCAGGCGCTCGCCGCCGCGATCAACGCCAACGCCGCCCTTCAGGCGCTCGGAGTCACCGCGCTGGCCGCCGGCGGCCGGGTGGTCGTCGAAGGGGACATCCAGAGCGTCACCGACACGGACGCGGGGCTGCGGCAGGTCCTGACCCTGGCGATGCCGGAGGCGGGGCTGTGGTGGGGCGCGGTCGGTGGGGCGAGCGGCTACGACGTCGTCAGAGGCCGGCTGTCCTTCCTGCACAGCACGATGGGGAACTTCGCGAGTCCGCAAACGACGACCGGGTGCCTGACCGACAACGCCGCCGGCACGTTCCTGGCCGACCCCACGACGCCGCCGGTGGGGGAAGGGTGGTGGTACCTGGTGCGCAGCCAGCCCGGGGGGACCTACGATTCCGGGGCGGCCTCGCAGCTCGGCCTGCGCGACGCCGAGATCGCCGCGTCCGGGAACGGCTGCCCGTAGATTCGACCGTCCGCGATCGCGCCCGGGGCCGCCGCGCCGTCACGGCCGGGAGGGGTCAGATCTTTCCGACGAAGTGGGTGCCGGCCCGCCCGTCGAGGGCCTCGTTCAGGCTCGCGGGGTTGGTGATCAGCCCGCGCTTCCCGCCGGTCTTCAGGAACGAGATGATCGCCTCGATCTTCGGTCCCATGCTGCCGGGGGGGAAGTGCCCGGCGGCGTAGAGGTCCTCGATCTCCTCGATGGTGACGGCGCCGAGCGTGCGCTGGTCCGGCTTGCGGTGGTTCACGTAGACCTGCTCGACGTCGGTCAGGACGATCAGCAGGTCCGCGCCGATCTCCTGGGCGAGAACGGACGAGGTCAGGTCCTTGTCGATGACCGCCTCGACCCCCTCGTAGTCGTTGGTCCCTTCCTTGCGGATGATCGGGATGCCGCCCCCGCCGCAGGCGACGACGATGTGCCCGGCCCGCGCCGAGTCGCGGATCATCATCCGCTGCACGACCCGCACCGGCCGGGGCGAGGCGACGAGGCGGCGCCAGCCGCGTCCGGAGTCGTCCACGATCTTCCAGCCCAGACGGTCCCGCCTCTCCTCGGCCTGCTCCTGGGAAAGGAACGGGCCGATCGGCTTCGTCGGGGTCTGGAACGCGGGGTCGTCGCGCTCGACGATCACCTGCGTGATCATCGTCACCACGTAGCGCTGGATCTGCCGCCGCCGCAGGTGGTTCAGGAGCGCCTGCTGCAGCACGTAGCCCAGGAACCCCTCCGTGTTCGCGACCAGGACGTCGAGCGGCATCGACGGGACGGTGTCCCGCGTCATCTCGTTCTGGATCAGGAGGTTCCCGACCTGCGGGCCGTTGCCGTGGGTGATGACCAGGTTGTAGCCGCGGTCCACCAGGGTCATGAGCGAGCCGCAGATGGCGGCGGCGTTCCGCTCGTGGTCCTCGATGCTCCCGGTCTCACCGCGCTGCATGAAGGCGTGCCCGCCCATGGCGACGAGCACGATCGGGCGATTGGGGGTTTCGCTCATCGGTCAGGATCTCCTGCGTGCCTCGGAGAGCAGTGTTTTCAGCTGGTCTATGGACAGCGGCTTGCGGGCGAAGGTGACGGGAAAGCGGGCCACGGCCTCGAGGACGTGGGCGCCGGCCGGCTCGGCTCCCATGATGATGGCCGTCGCGGTGGCCGGGCAGAGCTCCCGGATCCGCGCGATCGCGTCGGTGCCGGCGATGTCGGGGAGGTCGAGGTCCACCAGCGCGAGCGCGTAGCGGGACAGCTTGGCCCGCTCGATGCCGGCCGAGCCGGTCCTCGCCCAGTCGGCCCGGCAGCCGAGGATCTCGCACATCCGGACGATCGCGTCGGACTCGGTCGCGTCGTCCGCGATCAGGAGGACGTCGGCCGCCGGCCCGCCCTCCCGCAGGGGAACGATCTGGTTCCGGCCGGCCCGCTTGGCCTCGTAGAGCGCCAGGTCCGCCCGGCGGATCAACCCCTCGACCGTGATCCCCTCGCGGGGCCCGGTCGCCGTGACGCCGGCCGAGAGCGTGACGGCGAGCGCGGCGCCGCCGGCCGTGAAGGACCGGGCCGCGACAGCGCGCCGGATCTTCTCCGCCACCGCCACGCCCTGCTCGAGGCTCGTGTCCGGCATCACGATGACGAACTCGTCGCCGCCGTAGCGCGCCTTGACGTCGTAGGCGCGGCAATTCTCGCGCACGGCCCCGGCCACGGCCTGGAGGACCTGGTCGCCGACGAGGTGCCCGTGGGTGTCGTTGAACGACTTGAACGAATCCACGTCGAAGATCGCGACCGCCAGCTCCTCGGCGCCGCGGTCGAGGCGCGCGAATTCCTCGCGCAGGCGCTGCTCGAGCTCGAGGCGGTTCGCGAGCCCCGTGAGGGGATCGGTCCGCGCCAGGTGCTCGAGCTCGGCCAGCTGGCTCGTCTCCGCCCGCCGCTCGGCGCGCCGGCCCGCGGCGCGGGCCACCGCCCGCTCCAGCTCCGCGAGGTCCTCGACCGGCTTGATGAAGTAATCGGAGGCGCCGCCGCGCAGCGCATCGATCGCGAGCCGGGTCCGGTCCTCGATCAGGGCGGAGACGACGATGACCCCGGCGTCCGGATCGAGCGCCTTCAGGGCGCGCAGCAGCGCCAGCCCGTCCATGCTCGGCATCCGGATGTCGGTGATCACCACGTCGTAGGGGCTGGTCCGGAAGGCGGACAGGGCGCTCGGGCCGTCGAAGCGGACGTCGGCCTCGTACCCTTCGCCCGACAGGTAGGCGCAGAGGAGATCGCAGGCGTCGCGATCGTCGTCGACGATGAGGACACGTCCCGCCACGAAGAGACTATACGGACCGGAAGGAGGGGGAGGCAACCGGGGCCGGCCGCGAGGCCCCGGTCCGGTCCGGGATCAGCGCTCCACCACCAGCATCGTGCGGGGGTCGAGGTCGAGGTAGAGGTCGTGCAGGTCCGCGTTGTCGTGGTCCTTGACCAGGCGCAGGCGGATCCTGTCCCCCTCGGCATCGAGGCCGACCACGACGCTGAGGAGGTCCTGGTAGCGGGCCAGCGGCCAGGGCAGCTCGCCCGGCTTCGGCTGGGGGGCTTCCTTGTGGGTCTGCGGCCGACATCCAGAGCTCGCAGCCCATGCGCCCGGCGATCGCGCGCATCTCGGCGATCTCGTCGTAGTGGTCGCCGGCGAACGGGAAGCCGTCGATCACGACGACGGCGGGCTCGAAGTGCAGGTGGTCGCGCAGCGTCGTCACCGCGTTGCGGAACTTGACCATCGAGAAGCTGTGCCCGACGTAGGTGTGCACGAGCCTGTTCCGCTCGACCTCGAGGCGGATCGCGGCGGCGTCCTCGAGGTTCGACGGTCTCGGCGAGATCCGTGAAGATCTCCTCGTAGTACTCGCGCACGTGGTCCACCGACTGCTCGAGCGCGACGTGGAACAGCTTCCGCCCGCGGAGCAGGTCGTCCAGGGCGAGACCGACGAGGAACGAGGTCTTGCCCAGGCCCGGGCGCGAGACGACGACGCCGATGTTGCCCGGGCCGAGGCCGCCGTGGATGGAGCGCTCGAAGATGCGCAACGGGCTCCGCTCGTTCAGTTGCTTGGCGCGCATGGTGCGAACCTCCTGGCTTGCTTCTTCTTCCCTGCCGCCCGTCACTCTTCCGCCCCGCCGACGCGGCTCGCGTACTTCTTCATGAGCTCGGCGGCCGTCTCGGACGGGACGGGAGCGTAGCGGGCGAACTCCATCGTGAACTCGGCCTTGCCCTGGCTGGCCGACCGGAGCTCCGTCGAGTAGCCGAACATCTCCGCGAGCGGGACCTCGGCGTCCACGCGCGCGAACCCTTCCTCCTCGGTCGTCCCGATGACCATCCCGCGCCGCTGCATGACCGTGCGCAGGATCTGGCCCTGGAACTCGGCGGGCCCCTCGACCGAGAGCTTCATGAGCGGCTCGAGGATCTGCGGCCGGGCCCGCGAGTAGACCTCGCGGAACGCGCCCCGCGCGGCGGCCTGGAACGCGTTGTCCGAGGAGTCCACCGAGTGGGAGGCGCCGTCGTTGATCACGATCCGGACGCCCGTCACGGGGAACCCGATCAGGCGGCCCTTCTTGAGCATCGCCCGGAACCCCTTCTCGCACGGAAGGGATGAACTCCGTCGGGATCGCGCCGCCGCGGATCGCGTCCACGAACTCGAAATCGCCCTCCGCGTAGGGCTCGATGTAGCCGGCGACGCGGCCGTACTGGCCGGCCCCGCCGGTCTGCTTCTTGTGGGTGTAGTTGAACTCGGCCCTCTGGCTGACCGCTTCGCGGTAGGCCACCTGGGGGGCGCCCACCTCGACCTCGGCGTTGTACTCGCGCTTCATCCGCTCGACGTAGACGTCGAGGTGAAGCTCGCCCATCCCCGCGATGAGGGTCTCGCCGCTCTCCGGGTCGGACCACGAGTGGAAGGTCGGGTCCTCCTTCGTGAAGCGCTGCAGCGCCTTCGACATGTTCGCCGGAGGCCTTGTTGTCCTTCGGCTTGACGGAGAGGGAGATGACCGGCTCGGGGACGTGCATGGAGGTCATCGCGACCTCGATCCCCTCGGCCGTGAAGGTGTCGCCCGACGCGCAGTCGATCCCGAACAGGGCGACGATGTCGCCGACGCCCGCCGCGTCGATGTCCTCCATCTCGTCGGCGTGCATGCGGACGAGGCGGCCCACCTTGACGCGCCGCCGCGTGCGGCTGTTCACGATGGAGTCGCCCTTCCGGAGGGTGCCCTGGTAGATCCGCACGTAGGTGAGCTGCCCGTAGCGCCCTTCCTCGAGCTTGAAGGCGAAGGCCACGAGGGGGGCCGCCGGATCGCACGGCACGACGATCTTCTTCTCCTCGGGGCCGGACAGGTCCACGGCCTCGTTCGTGACGTCGGTCGGCGCCGGCAGGTAGCGGTTCACCGCGTCGAGAAGCGGCTGCACGCCCCGGTTCTTGTAGGCGGAGCCCATGAACACGGGGGTGAGCTCCATCGAGAGGGTCCCCTTGCGCACCGCGGCGTGGATCATCTCCTCGGTGACCTTCCCCTCGAGCGCCGCCTCCATCAGCTCGTCGGAGAACATGGAGACCGCGTCGAGCATCTCCTCGCGCTTGGCCTCGGCCGCCGGCAGCAGGGTCTCGGGGATCGGCTCGATGCGGATCTTCTCGCCGTTGTCGCCGTCGAAGTAGACCGCCTTCATCGTGACGAGGTCCACGACGCCCTGGTGGTCCGACTCGAGCCCGATCGGGATCTGCATCATCACCGCGTTGTGCTTGAGCTTCTCGCGGAGCTGCTGCGTGACCCGGGCGGGGCTGGCGCCGGAGCGGTCGCACTTGTTGACGAACGCGATCCGCGGGACGTTGTAGCGCCGCATCTGCCGGTCCACCGTCATCGACTGGGACTGCACCCCCGCGACGGCGCACAGGACGAGCACCGCGCCGTCGAGCACGCGCAGGGAGCGCTCGACCTCGATGGTGAAGTCCACGTGCCCCGGCGTGTCGATGATGTTGACGTGGTAGTCGTCCCACAGGCAGTGGGTCGCGGCGGACTGGATGGTGATCCCGCGCTCGCGCTCGAGGTCCATCGAGTCCATCTTCGCGCCGACCCCGTCCTTGCCCTTCACGTCGTGGATCGCGTGGATCCTCTTCGTGTAGTAAAGGATGCGCTCGGTGAGCGTGGTCTTCCCCGAGTCGATGTGGGCGCTGATACCTATGTTCCTGACTTTATTGAGGTCCGAGATCATCATTGTCTGGTTGGCCGTTGCCGCAGGAGCGCGGCTCAAAGAGCCGCGGATTATACGCGATCCCGCCCTGCGAATCCTAGCCCCTTTCCGGTTTTTTCCCGGAAGGCCCCCCGGGGGCCGGTTCCGGCCCGCCGCGGGCCCGGCCGCGCCGGGCGCGATATACTGAATGGCTCAACACCCGCCACGACGACGAACGCGCGCCCGCGAGGGCTTTTCCGAGGAGGCTTTCATGCTCAAGCTGTATCACTTCCAGGGATCGCCGTGGGGCTGGATGGCCCGCATGGCCCTGGCCGAGAAGGGGCTCTCCTACGATGCGGTGGAGCCGCTCGACAAGGAAACAACCCCGAGTTCAGGAACCTGAATCCGCTCAACAGAACGCCGACCCTCGTGGACGACGGGACGGTGGTCTACGAGTCGTTCGCCCTGCTCGAGTACCTCGACGAGAAGTACCCGAACCCGCCGCTCATGCCGAAGGACCCGGCCGCGCGGGCCCACGCGCGCGCGATGGCGCTGCTCGGGTACCTCTACATCTACCTCGACAGCCGCACCGTCATGATGCAGCTGTTCGACTACGAGAACTGGGACATGAAGAAGATGATCTACCCGGCGCGCCGCCCGGCGGACAAGGTGGACCACAAGGTCCTCGCCCCGGCGGAGGAGAGCCTGATGAATCACTGGGGGATCCTCGACGAGGAGCTCGGCAGGAGCCCCGTGGGCCTCCGGGCGCGAGCTTCGGGATCGCGGACATCGTGCTGCTCCCCGCGGCCATGACCTTCAAGCTGCGCGGCCGGCCGGTCCACGAGTTCCCGAACGTCGCGCGCTGGATCGACGCCTGCATGGCGCGCAAGGCGGTGTCGGAGACCGCGACGCCGGTCGTGAAGGCGGGCAAGCAGGTCTGACCGCTGCGGGGATGCCGGTTTGAACGGCACGAACGGCCTCCTCCGAAACGGGCCGGGGCGGCGGCGACGCTCCCCGGCCCTCTGTTTTCCCCTATCATGAACCGGTGGACGACCCGTTCCCGGCCTGGTTCGCGGCCCTCGAGGCGCGGCACCTCTCCGAGCTGACGTTCGCGGAGGTGCGCCGCTCGCTGCAGGCGCTCTCCTCGCTCTACGTCGAGCGGCGGGGGCGGATCTCCTCCGGCGCAGCGCTCGACGGGGCGGGCAAGCGGGCCGCGTTCGCGCTCTTCTACGGGCCCCTGCACTTCCTCACCGTCCGCGGGATCGTGCGCGCGCTCGGCGCCGCCCGGCCCGCCCCGTCGTCGCTCCACGACCTCGGCTGCGGGACCGGGGCGGCGGGAGCCGCCTGGGCCTGCGAAGCGGCCGGGGAGGGGACGTCGGCCGCCCCGGTCCGCGTCGAGGGGCTGGACCGCAGCGCCTGGGCCGTGCAGGAGGCGCGCTGGACCTATCGCGCGCTGGGGGTCCACGGCAGCGCGGCGCGCGGGGAGCTCGGGAAGGCGCGCCTTGCCCGGGCGGGGCGGCGCGGTGCTCGCCGCGTTCCTGCTGAACGAGCTGGCGGACGATCAGCGGGCGGAGCTCGCTGGCCCGGATGACCGGCGCGGCGGGCCGGGGGTGCCGGGTCCTCATCGTCGAGCCGCTCGCGCGCCGGGGCCTCCCCTGGTGGGACAGCGCGGCGGCCCTCGTCGCGGCGGCGGGCGGGCGCGCCGACGAGTGGCGCTTCCCGGCTGTCCTTCCCGACCGCCTGCGGCTGCTCGACCGCGCGGCCGGCCTCGACCACCGCGAGCTGACGGCGCGGAGCCTCTACCTTCCCGGGGCGGCGCGGGAACCAGAGCCGCCCGATTCCGTAAGAATGACGCGGGGCCGCAGGGGCCCGGGAGAGACCGACCATGGCTGAGATTCGGGTGCCCGAGGAGAAGGACAGGAGCGCGATGGTCGAGCTGGTGCGGATTTCCTTCAATCCGCCGCCGGCCTACCTCCATCACGTCGCGCCCCAGGTCCGCCTCCACCGCTACCTCTGCGCGTTCGAGGCGGAGCGGCTCGTCGCGATGGCCGCCTCCTGGGAGCTGGACCAGTGGATCGGGGGGCGGCCGCTGCCGACCTCCGGGATCTCGGCCGTCGCCGCCCAGCCCGAGCGGCGCAACCAGGGGGCCGCGCCCGAGTGCGTGCGGCTGCTCCTCAGGCGCGCGCGCGACGGCGGGGCGGTCTTCAGCAGCCTCTACCCGTCGCGGGCCCCCGTCTACCGCCGCCTCGGCTACGAGTACGCGGGGCATTTCATCCAGCACCGCATCCCGCTCGCGGACCTTCCCCCCGTCCCCTCTGCGGGGGTCGAGGAGCTCGATGACTCCGATCTCGGCCCGATGCAGACCCTCTTCCGCCGGTTCGCCGCGGGGCAGAACGGGCTCGTGGAGTGCGCGGCCGAGGACTGGTGGCGCCTGCGCGTGATCCGCCGCTGGAACCCCGACGTCGTCTCCCGGCTGGTGGTCGCGCGCGGGGAGGACGGCGCGCCGGAAGGGTACGCGAGCTTCTCGCTCGAGCCCGCGGGCGACCTCTGGGGGTTCCGCGTGACCTGCAGCCACCTGGTCGCCTGCACGCCGCGCGCGCTTTCGGGCCTTCTCGGCTACTTCCGCTCGTTCCGGGGGCTCGGCCAGTACCTCGTCTGGACCGGCCCGCCGCACGACCCGATCCCCCTCATGGCCGGAGGAGGGGCCGAGTCGATCCAGCCCCAGCGCACGGCGCGTTTCATGGCGAGGATCCTCGACGTGAAGGGGGCGCTGGAGGGACGGGGCTACCCGCCGGTCTCGGGAGCGGCGACGCTCGCCGTCGAGGACGACCTGTTCCCCGAGAACGAGGGCACCTGGAGGATCCAGGCCTCGGGAGGGGAGGTCTCGGCCGAGCGGATCGACGGGGCCGCCCCGGCGGCGCGGATGGGGATCCGCGGCCTCTCGGCCCTCTTCACGGGGTACGTGTCGCCGGGCGAGCTCGTCCGGGCGGGGCTCGCCACGGGGGACGAGGCGGCGCTCGCCTTCCTGGGCAAGCTCTTCTCGGGGCCCGCTCCCTGGTCCATGGACTTCTTCTGAGCCGACTGACGGAGGAATGACGGTATGGGCTGGATCGTGAAAGCCGGGGAAGTGCGCCGCGTCGCCGTGCTGGGCGCGGGGACGATGGGGCGGGGCATCGCGCAGGTGGCGGCCCTCGCCGGATGCGACGTCGTCCTGAGCGATCGTTGAGGAGGGGTTCGTCGAGGCGGGGCTCGCGAAGATCCGGGAGAACCTCGACGGGGGAGTCCAGCGGGGGAAGCTGGCGCCCGAGGAGCGCGACCGCGCCGCGGCCCGGCTCGAAGGGACCACGGAGCTCGCCCGCGCGGTCGACGACGCGGACGCCGTGATCGAGGCGGCGCCCGAGCAGCTCCCGCTGAAGCGGACGATCTTCACCGAGGTCGAGCGGCATGCCCCGGCCCGGGCGCTGCTCGCCTCGAACACGTCCTCCCTGCGGATCGGGGAGATCGCCTCGGCGCTGCGCGCGCCGGAGCGGTTCGTCGGCATGCACTTCTTCAACCCCGCCCACATCCTGAAGCTCCTGGAGATCGTGGCGGGAGAGGCGACGGCGCCCGAGGCGGTGGAGACGGCGCGCGGGCTCGGCGTGCGGATGGGGAAGGAGCCGATCGTCGTCCGCGACTCGCCCGGGTTCGCCTCGAGCCGGCTCGGGCTCGTCCTCGGGCTCGAGGCGATGCGGATGCTCGAGTCGGGGGTCGCGAGCGCCGCGGACATCGACAAGGCGATGACCCTCGGCTACGGGCACCCGATGGGGCCGCTCAAGCTGACCGACCTGGTCGGGCTCGACGTCCGCCTCGCGATCGCCGAGTACCTCGAGAAGGAGCTCGGCCCCGCCTTCGCGCCGCCGCGGATCCTGCGCGAGCTGGTCCGCGCCGGGAAGCTCGGCAGGAAGACCGGCGAAGGGTTCTACCTGTGGGAGGGGGACACGGCCCTCCCCAGGCCTTCCTCCGGCTCGTAGCGGCGCCGCATCCAGGCGACCGCCCCGGACAGCCAGCAGCAGCGCCCCGAAGGCGCACACGATCGTCGGCCCCGTCGGCAGGTCCAGCGAGGTCCACTGCGTGGAGAGCACGAGGCCCGCCAGGCCGGCCAGCAGCGCGACCACCCACCCGATCAGGAGCCTGTAGCGCAGCCGCCGGGCGATCAGCGCGGCGCACACGGCCGGCACGATCAGGTAGGAGAAGACCAGGTACACGCCCGAGATCAGGACGAAGCTGGTCACGGCGAACCCGAACGTCGCGTAGAAGAGAAAGTCCCAGAATCGGACGCTCAGGCCCTGCTGGTGCGCCCGGTCCGGATCGAAGGAGATCAGCAGGAACCTCCGCCGGAAGAGGTAATGGAACACGCCGAGGGCGGCGAAGAGGGCGAAGGTCAGGAGGACCTGGGTTTTCGTGACGAGCAGGATGTTCCCCACCAGGAGGCTCTTGATGTCCTCGTCCCCGGACGCGGAGCGGCTGAGCACCATCACCGAGGCCGCCGCGGACACGATGTAGACGATCCCGATGAAGGCTTCCTGCGGCACGCGCACGTGGCGGAACCGGGTGAGGGCGAAGAGGGCCGCGCCGATGAACGTGAAGAGGAGCGCCATCAGGTAGGGGATCTTCTCGTGGGACGGGTCCATGCCGAGCAGGATCGCGACCGCGATCCCGAGCGCCGCGATCTGGGCCAGGGCGAGGTCCACGAAGATGACCCCGCGCTCGACGATGTGCAGCCCGAGGTACACGAGCAGTCCCGGCAGCAGCACGAGCGCCAGGAGCGGCCAGAGCCAGAGAGTGACCAGTTCCATCGCAGCCTCCTATTTCCCGCAGGCCAGGCCGGCGGCGATCGCCTTCACGTCGGCGTCCATGAGGGCGAGGTAGTCGTTGTCGGTCCCGGGCAGGCCTCCCGGGAACTGGGCGACGGCTCACGATCGAGGCGCCCGTCCTCCCGGCGACCGCCTCGGCGACCTTCCGGGGCTGGTACGGCTCGATCAGGATCACCTTGATCGCGCCGCCCGACATCTTCCCGATCACCTCCGCGAGGTGCGGAGGAGAGGGAGGGATCCCCGGCTTCGGCTCGAGGAACAGGTCCGACTTCGAGGCCGAACCTCTCCGCGAAGTAGCGCCAGGTCGCGTGGTAGGTGACCACGGGGGCCCCCTTGCACGGGGCGAGCGCCGCGCTCCACTCCTTCATCTTCGCGTCGAGGCGCCCCGTGAAGGCGGCGAGGTTCGCCTTGTACGCGCCGCAGCCGCCCGCGTCGATCCGGCAGAACGAATCCGCGATGTGCGCGGCGACGATCTTCGCGTTGAGCGGGTCCATCATGAAATGCGGATTGCCCGCCGCGTGGATGTCCCCGCGCGAGCGGTCGGCCACGGCCGGGATGTCGAGGAGCTGGACCCCTTCGGAGGCCGAGATCCTGCCCGGCGCGCCGGGGGCGAGCCGGGGGTTGCGCGCGCCCTCGATCAGCGGCGGGAGCCAGCCGAGCTCCAGCTCCGCGCCCCCCTCGATCAGGGCGTCGGCGCGGTTCAGCGTGACGATGTGGGTCGGCCGCGCGTCGACGAAGTGCGGGTCCTCGGTCGGCTTCGCGAGGTTCGTCACCGCGACGCGGTCCCCGCCGACGGCCGAGGCGACGGCCCCGAGGTCCGGCGTGGTCGCGACGACGGTGAGCTTCGCAAGCGCCGGGCCGGCGAAGGCGGGAAGGAGCGCGGCGAGCAGGGCCGGCGCGAGCCGGACCAGCGGGCGCAGGAGCGCGGGGCGCATTCGGTTCGATCGCATGGTCGTCATGTCCTCTCTCGGGTTCAGAACTTGTGGGCCGCGTGGGCGCCCAGGAGGAACTCGAACTGGAGCCAGATCGAATCCTCGCTCCCCGTCAGCTCGAGCTCGTCGTGGTTCCACTGCAGGCGCAGCTTGGAGTACTCGGTCGGGAACCAGGTCAGGTTCGGAGAGACCCGCCAGCGGGCCTGCTCCGATGGATCGGTCCCGTCCGCGCCGTCCGAGGCGGACAGGTAGTCCCCCCGCAGGCCCGCGACCCAGCCGCGCCGGAACCCCCAGGAGACCTGCGTGTAGGCGCCCCGGTCCCGGAACGTCTCCGCGGGGAGGGGGGCGCCGGCGTCGGGCGTCCAGGCGCCGGCCTCGTAGCGCCGGGCCATCGCCTCGGTCTGCCACTTGACGAAGGGGAAGCCGGCCTGCGCGTTCGGCGCCTTCCACTTCCAGAACAGGTCGATCCCGTAGATCTGCGTCGAGGTGTCCTGGCCGGTCCCGTTCGGGCCGAACGCGCCGGAGGCGCCGACGACGAGCGTCTGGTTGTCCGTCAGGTCGAACGAGCCGGTCCAGCGCGGAACGTAGAGCATGTCGCCGAGGGTGCGCACGGGGCGCTCCTGGATCGGCCGGCCGTAGATCACTTCGCCGGGGTACCCGCCGAACGATGCGGCCGTTTCGCCCTGGCTGTCCTGGATCGACAGGAAGAGCTCGGAGTAGAACGGCGTCGGCATCAGCCACGAGACGCGGGCGCCCGGGTTGCGCAGCCCGTCCGGGCCGAGGAACCGGCCGTTCACCAGGGGCTGGTCCACGAAATCCCACGAGTGGGGGTGCTGGGGGTTGAGGCGCCCGAACTCGCTGAAGTAGGTCCCCGCCTTGACCTGGAGGTTGTGCGGCAGCGAGGTGGTCGTCACGTAGGCCTCCTCGAGCTCGACGGTGGTCTCCCCCTCGGGGGTGAGCTGCATCACGACGTTCGCCTGCCCGCGGAAGTAGGGATCGACGGCCCCCTCGAGGACCAGCTCGACGTTCTGGATCGTGAAGCCGCGCTCGGCGGGGTCGTGCCCCCCGGTCTCCACCAGGCTGACGTCCTGCGCGGTCGAGGTGCCGGCCGCGAAGAGCCCGTCGAGCGAGAGGTTCAGGTAGTTCTTCCCGCCCCCCGCGAGCGTGATCGGCTGGGACGGCGTCCAGGGTTGCGCGGGGGTGGAGCGGCGGGGCCGGGGCGGTCCCCTCCGGCGCGCCGAGCTCCTTCGCGAGCTGCTGCTCGAGGGCGAGCTGGTCGGGCGATTTCCCCGGGGCCGCCGGGGGCGCGCCAGGCGCAGCGGCGACCGGAAAGCATCGGCGCGACGGGTGCCGCGGCAGCCTGGGGCCTTGCGGCGAGCGCCGCCTTCAGGGCCGCGACCTCGCTCTCGAGCGCCGCGATCCGCGCCTCGAGCCGTTTCTCGAGCTCGGAGAGCCGCGCCTCGGATCCGCCCGCGGTCTGGGCGCGCGCCACGCCTGCCGTCCCGGCGACGCAAAGGGCGGCGGCGAGCCCGAGGGAAAGGGCGGCCGCGAAACCCCGCCGCGCGCTGGGGGCCGCGGCCGTCGTGCTGGTTCGATCGTCCATGAGAACTCCTCCGTCTGCGGCCCCGGGCCGCAAACCACCGTGGCAATGACTGAAACGCGAGGAACCGGCGCTAGGCGCGGGGAGGGCCGCGCGAGGAGGAGGCGGGCACGGACACGTCGGGGGCGGCGTGGTCTTCGCTCGCGACGGGCTCGCCGACGGTATCGATGCGTGGAGCCAGGACCGGGGGCGCGGCGATGACGGCCGTGTTCGCGATCGTCCACCGGCAGGCGAAGCAGTGGAACTCGACCGCGCACCCATCGTCCGTGTGGGGCAGGCAGGATTGCGCCAGGGCGAAAGCGAAACAGACGAGCAGCGCCGCGCAGGCCGCCTTGGCGAGGGAATTCCGGTGCAGGAACGACATGGTCAGGGGGGGAGGGTACTCTGGGATCCCGGGACGGTCAACAGAACCCTGGCGCGGAGCCTGAGCGTATCCGTGACCTTTGATCACCGTGAAACCGCCCTCGGACCTCCGATTCGCCGGGCCTGCGTGCGATTTCGGGCAAAATCCTCCCCCGGGACGGGCCGCCCCCGTTCCCGCCCGGGGGGCCGATCCGCCGGGGACACGCCGGGAGCGGGCGTCTCCCGGGAGTCCGGCACGGGAGGGCCGGCCTACTTGAGCGGGGCCAGGGTGACGCGGACCTCGCGCTTGGAGCGGCCACGCGCGATCGTCAGGGTCACCGTGCCTCCCACACCGGCCTCCTCGAAGCTCCGGAAAGGTCGTCGGCCGATTCGAGCGGCCGTCCGTCCACGGCGAGGATCCTGTCGCCGAATTCCTCGATCATCCCGAAGCGGTCCACGGCGAGTCCCTTGAGCCCCGCCCTCTCGGCAGGTCCCCCCGGCGCAACGCTCCGGACGACGACGCCGTCGAGCCGGAACCGCTGCGTGTAGGCGTCGGGAAGCACGGAGATCCCGATGCCGGGCTGGATCGCCCGGCCGTGCACGATCAGCTGCTCGACCAGCCGTTTCACGGTGTCCACGGGGATCGCGAACCCGATCCCGGCGGAGGCGCCGCTCGGGCTGAAGATCGCGCTGTTGACGCCGATGAGACGTCCCCGCGAATCGAGCAGCGGCCCGCCGGAATTCCCCGGGTTGATGGCGGCGTCGGTCTGGATGACGTCGTAGATCGTCCGCCCGCTCGGCGACTGCAGCTCGCGGCCGAGCGCGCTCACGACGCCGATCGTGAGCGACTGGTCGAGGCCGAACGGGTTGCCGACCGCGAGCACCTTCTGCCCGACGAGCAGGTCCCGCGACCGCCCGAGCTCGAGGGGGGCGAGCTTCGAAGCGGGAGCGGCGATCCTCAGGACGGCGAGGTCCTTCTCCGGCGCGCGGCCCACGACGCGGGCGTCGTAGATGGACTGGTCGGAGAGCTTGACCTTGCACTCGCTCGCGTTCTGGATGACGTGGAAGTTCGTCACGATGTGGCCGGCATCGTCCCAGACGAACCCGCTGCCGGTCCCTTCCCGCACCTGCGTCACGTCGAAGAAGAAGTCCTGCTGGTACTCGACGCTCGTGATGTGGACGACCGAGAGCGCGGCCTGGCGGAAGACCTCGATGTCCTCGCGCTCGTCGGGGCGCAGGTCGCCGGGGATCGCGGAGTCGGCGGTGGAGGGGACTCCCCCGCCGGACGCCGGGCCGCCCCCGGCCCCCGCGAGGTCCGGGGCGTCCCGGCGGGAGGCGCCGGCGGGGCCGCCCTCGCGGCTCCGCTCCTCGCCTGCGGGGGCTCCGGAGGATTCCCTGCCCCCCCCGCGCGCGGACCCGGGAACCGACGGGCCGGGCAGGGTCTCCCGGCCCGTCCGGCCGTCCGGGAGCATGCGGCCGACGAGGACGCCGGCGCCGACCGCGAGAAGAACGAAAAGGATGGCTCGTGGGCGCATCGATCGCTCCGAAAGTTGGTCGGCTCAATTCTATCCGCGTCCGCAGCCGGTCAACACCCCCCGCCGGGGCGGCGGTCCGCCTGCGCCCCTTTCGATTTATGCTCTGGGCATGACGGCGGGACTGTTCAGCGAACCGGAAGGGCCGACCACGCTCGAGGGCGTGCTCGAGCGGATCACCTTCGCGAACGAGGAGAACGCCTGGAGCGTCGTGAAGGTCGCCGTCCCGGGACGCGCCGAGCCGGTGACCGCCGTCGGCAACCTCCTCGGCGTCCAGCCCGGCGAGAGCCTGCGCCTGACCGGGCGCTGGGTCAACGACCGCAAGTACGGCGAGCAGTTCAAGGTCGATTCGTACGTGACCGTCCAGCCGGCCACGCTGCTCGGCATCCAGAGGTACCTCGGATCGGGCCTCGTGCGCGGCATCGGCAAGGTGATGGCCGAGCGGCTGGTGACCAGGTTCGGGCTCGAGACGCTGGAGGTCATCGATTCCTACCCCGACCGCCTGGCGGAGGTGGAGGGGATCGGGCCGGTGCGCAGCGCCTCGATCCGCGAAGCCTGGATCGAGCAGCGCGGCATCAAGGACGTGATGATCTTCCTGCAGTGGCAGGGGGTCTCCACCTCCTTCGCGATCAAGATCTACAAGCAGTACGGGGACCGGGCGATCGCGATCGTCCGCGAGAACCCCTACCGGCTGGCCGCCGACATCTTCGGCATCGGCTTCCGGACCGCCGACAGGATCGCCGCGAACCTCGGCATCCCCAAGGACTCGCCGCGGCGGGCGCAGGCCGGCGTGCGCCACCTCCTCGGCGAGTTCGCCGAGGAAGGGCACGTCTTCGCGCCGCGGGAGCGGCTGGTGGAGGAGGCCGCCGCGCTGCTCGAGGTCGAGCCGGGCCGGGTCGAGGAGGCGATCGCCGCGCTCGCGGCGGAGGGGGAGGTCGTGCTCGAGCCCCAGGCGGCCGCGCCCGGCCAGGCCGTCTACCTGAGAGCCTGCACGAGGCGGAGGCGGGCGCGGCCCGCAGGCTCCTCGCCCTCCTCGGGCAGGAGGCGGCCCCCGATCACGATCGACATCGAGCGCGCGCTCGCCTGGTTCGAGGAGCGCAGCGGCCTGCGTCTCGCCGGGCGCCAGCGCGACGCGGTCCGCAGCGCCGTCTCGAGCAAGGTCCTGGTCGTGACCGGCGGGCCCGGCACCGGCAAGACGACGCTCGTGAAGGCGATCATCCAGATCCTCGAGCGGAAGGGGCGGCGGATCCTCCTGGCCGCGCCGACGGGGCGCGCCGCGAAGCGGATGCAGGAGGCGACCGGGCGCGAGGCGAAGACGATCCACCGGCTGCTGGAGTTCAGCCCGAAGACCGGCGAGTTCCAGCGCGGCGCGCGCAACCCGCTCGAGGCCGACCTCGTGATCGTCGACGAGGCGTCGATGGTCGACATCCTGCTCTTCGACAGCCTGCTGGCCTCCCTCCCGCCCGCCTGCCAGCTCGTCCTCGTCGGCGACGTGGACCAGCTGCCCTCGGTCGGGCCCGGGTCGGTCCTCGCGGACCTGATCGGCTCCGGCGTGCCGGAGATCGTCCGGCTCGACGAGATCTTCCGGCAGGCGGGGGAGAGCCGGATCGTCACGGGCGCGCACCGCGTCAACCGGGGCGAGATGCCCTCCCTGGAGGGGGTGGAGCAGGGGGGCGATTTCTTCTTCGTCGAGCGCCAGGAGCCGGAGGAGATCCTCGCCACCCTGAAATCGCTCGTCTCCGAGCGGATCCCGCGCCGGTTCGGCTTCGATCCCGTGGACGACATCCAGGTCCTGACCCCGATGCACCGGGGCTCCTCGGGGCGGCGAACCTGAACGCGGAGCTCCAGGGGCTGCTCAACCCCCGGGGCGACACCCTCGCGCGCGGGACGCGCTCGTTCCGGACCGGCGACAAGGTCATGCAGATCCGGAACAACTACGACCTCGAGGTCTTCAACGGCGACATCGGCCGGATCGAGAAGATCGACGATCTCGACCGCCGGATGCAGGTCCGCTTCGACGAAAGGAGCGTGGCCTACGACTACTCGGATCTCGACGAGCTGGTGCTGGCCTACGCCTGCTCCGTCCACAAGGCGCAGGGAAGCGAGTACCCGTGCGTCGTGGTGCCGCTGCACACGCAGCACTACGTGATGCTGCGGAGGAACCTCCTCTACACGGCGATCACGCGCGGCCGCCGCCTCGTCGTTCTCGTCGGCGCGCGCCGGGCCCTCGCGATCGCCGTCCGCAACGCGCACGTCGCGCCCCGCTACACCATGCTCGCCGGGCGCCTCACGGGCGCGGTCCGCGGCCGGACCTATATTCCCTGACGCGGCCCGCAAGGGCAGGAGGGCGCAGGAATGGTCCTGAATCTGTGGCGGATGCGGCTCGGGGCGATCGCGGCCAGCGTCATCCTCCTCGTGGTGATCGTGATCCTGACCGGCTCGCTCCTCCCGGGGAGCAAGCCCGGCATCGTGATCGAGTTCGGGACCGATCCCGAGACCTTCACGGGCCTCGAGGTCGAGGTGGACGGGAAGATCGTGGGAAGGCTCGAGCGGGTCGGCCAGGCCACGCGCACGGCCTTCGCGCTCTCCCGGGGAGAGCACTCGGTCCGCGTCGTGTCGCCCCACTTCGAGTCGACCGCGATCGTCGTGAAGACGCAGCTTCCCGGCTTCAAGCCGATGTTCATCCTCGACGTGGAGGAGCGCGCCGAACCGGACGGGCGCCTGGTGCCCGTCCTCGCGCTTCACCAGTAAGGGGGGGCGGGTCGGGAGCCGACCGGTCGGGAACCCTCGATGCCCCGGTCCCCCGTCGCGCCGGGGATGGCGATGCCCCGTCGGCCGGGCCCGTCAGACGAACAGCTCGCGCAGCTTCGCCTGCCTGTAGCCGAAGATCCTGACCAGGTCGGAGCGGACCAGGAGCCTCTCCACGAGCGCTCCCCCGGTGACGCCGTAGCGGACGCGGTCGCGGACGAGGGTCCCCCCGTCGCGCGGCTCGAACGTGTGCTCGTGGATCCATGCCCGGTAGGGGCCGCGGCGCTGCTCGTCCACGAAGCGGCGGGGCGGCTCCCACGCGGTGATCTCGCTGCGCCAGCGAAGCGGCAGCCCGCGCAGCCGGAGCCTGTAGTCGATCAGCGCCCCGGCGCGCATCGCGATCGGCCGCGGCGTGAGGATCTCGAACCGCAGCCAGGGAGGCGTGAGGATGTCCAGGTTGCCGGCGTCGGCGAAGAAGGCGAACACCCCGTCGAGCGGCCGCGGCACCCACTGCGCGGCCTCCAGAAGGAACAGGCCGCCGTCGCGGCCGAACGTGAGCGGGCTCTCCATGGTATGCCTCATCGGGAATCTTGACACGATACCAACCGGCCCGAATCCGCGCGGCCGGGGTGGGAGCGGGGAGCCGCCTTCCGGCAACCTGCCCCGCAGGAGTCTCCGACCCCGGGCCGGGGCGCTGAGAGCGGCGCCCATCCATACCCCCCTCCGGACCTCCATCCGGAAAGTCCCGGCTCCCGCCGGGGACGATCCTCTTGTCCGTGGTAGGGGCGCGGCGTATATTCAGACCAGACTTGTGCTGGGGTCCGGCGCCTTCAGGCGCGCGCGCTGATGCGCCATCGCCAGGCTGTCGGAGATCGTGGGAGGTGAGGAGTGCATGCAATCAGGAGCCTTTCTTTCCTGGTCCTCCTGTTCGGCATCGGGGGAACCGTACAGACCAGCCCTTACGCCGCCGAGGCAGAGCCCGGGAGGGCCCCGGTGCCGACGCCCGCCGGCGTGGTCCGCTACGTCGACCGGGATGCGACAGGCCCGGTGCACGATGGCACCAGCTGGTGCACTGGGTTCCTGAATCTGCAGGACGCGCTGGCCGCGACGGCGCCCGACTCGGGTGACACCATCCGGGTCGCGAATGGAACCTACAAGCCTGACCAGGGAATCGGTCAGACTGCGGGCGACCGCCTGTCGACGTTTCGTCTGAAAGCGGGGGTGACCGTGCGGGGGGGGTATGCGGGCTGCGGGGCCTCAGACCCGGACGAGCGTGATGTCACGGCCAACCTGACCGTCCTCAGCGGTGACCTCGCCGGCGACGATGGACCCAACTTCGCCAACAACGGAGAGAACCAGCTATCACGTGGTGACCGGCGCCGCGAACGAGAGCGCGGTCCTGGACGGGTTCACGATACGCGGCGGGAACGCGAACGGCGGGGGAGCCGAGGATTATGGCGGCGGGATCATTAACTACCCCTCCCTCCGCCCTCCCTACGTGTCGCGCGGGGGCACCCTGATCCAGTGCACTTTCACGAGCAATGCTGCTCGTGCTGGCGCGGGATGCCGTGGACAGCTACGCCGGCGGGGACGTGACCCTAGAGGCGTCGGCCGTCTCCGACTCGGTCCTGGTGGACCAGTTCAGTGCTCTCACCCTCCACGGAACTGTGCTCCAGGGAAATATCTACGTCGGCATCTCAGGCGTTCTCGACGGCAGCGGGACGATCAACTCCAACCTTCATGTGTGCCCGGTCGCGGGCGGTGGCGGCCGGGGAGTTGTTCGGGCGAATCTTCCGGGCGAGACGCTCCAGATCTCCGGGCCCGCCATCAGTGTCGTCGGCGGGCTGCTCGAGGCGAGGGATGCAGGCACGCTCCTCATCCGGTCGCGGGTGGTCGCAGATCTGGCATATTGTCAGGGTGCAGCGTGCGGCGCCGAGCTCCGCGGCGAACAACGGGACGATCCTCGCGGGGCACGACGCCATCATCGAGTCGGGACCCGTCACGATAGGCGCCGGGGGGCTCTACCAGGCCGACCCTGCGGGGGGGACTGCGAACGGTTCCTCCCTTTCGGCGCGCACCGTGACCATCCAGGAAAGCCAGGCGGGGGGATTTCCGGGAGCGATGGAACTCACCGGAGCTATGTCGCTCACGACCGCCCAGAACCTGACGCTTCTTGGCCCAGTGGCCTCGCGCAACCGAAGCGAAACGCCTCCCATCCTCAGCGTCCGGGAAGATTCGAGGGTCGTGGTCGGCGCGAACGTGGTCATGGGGGTTCGGCGAGTATTTCCTACTCCTCGCAGTGGGCGCTGGAACTGACCGGGCTTCGACAACAGGAGCCTCCGCCCCGATGTGTTCGACTGGCGGGAAGGGGGGATCCCTCCTGCGGGATCCCATTGCAGCGCCGTATGTTTCCTTCGAGGCAGCCGGCCGCGACAGGGGACCGGGAGCGTGGGGGGCTGAGGCGGAGTACGAAATCGGCACCCTCCGCGTGGCGGCCGGAAAGCAGGTGACCGTCGCGGACTCGTTCGACAACGACGACTCGGGCCAGGCGGCCTGCTCGGAGGCGCTCTACGTTCGAGACCTGTACCTCGAAAACGGAGCGACCCTCGGGATCCAGGGGACGAAGCTCTACTACAAGTCGCTCGTGAATGCAGGGGGGACGATCGTGCTCTCCGGATGCGGCGCCCTGGTTCAGCGCACCTTCACCGTGTTCGGGCAGGCGGTGACCGCCCGCGGGTTCTGCGCCGGGAACCCGGATGCCGCTTGCATGAAGGCCACCGGCTGTCCTTCGGGCCCCTGCACGAAGTGCGCCTTTGAATGGCAGGAACCTGTCGACTATGTCTATGCCTTCGGGAACTTCTCGAGTGCCGCCGACATGGCTTTGTATACGGTCGCGGGAACCGGGCAGGGAACGGGAGATAGATTCCTCGAAGGCGGTACGATCCCCTCCGGCAGCGGCCGCTGGTATCTTTTCAGGCTCGCCTCTCCGTCCGGGACGTCCAGTGGCAGAGCGCCGTGGGAGCCGAGCCGGGGCGGGACGCGGCGCTGCCCTGAGCTCCCGCCAGCGCGGGCAGGTCCGCCCCGCCGCGCGTGCGGCCTGCTCGCAGAGTTCCTGAAACTCCCGGTTCGTTTCGAACCAGAGGAACTCGCGGGGCGCCGTCACGCGGACGGGGGATGGCGCATCGGCTGTAGTGAGCGCCATCGCTGCATCGAAACGGCGCGCCGCGTCAGCCCTCTCCGAAGGCCCGACGCTCGCCGCTGCGAGAATCAGAAGGCAGGCCGGCATCTCCCTGTCGAGGCGCAGGCACTCCCTGGCGTGCTCGGACGCCTCGCTCTGTTCTCCCTTGAGCAGCAGCGCGTGTGAAAGAATCTGCTCGATCCGCGCGTCAGGGACGCTGGAGACCTCGCTCGCGATGAGGGCCTGCCGGAAGGCGGTGTCGAGTCCCTCGCGACCGCCGTCGCGCAGCGACACCCGCGCGAGCAGAAGATGGCTCCAGGCATCGCCCGCATCGCACTTGAGCGCCTGCTCGAGCGAGGATCGGGCCGCCGGCCGATCGAGGATCATCTGGATCGTGCCGAGGGTTCTCCATGCGCCCGCAGCCCAGACGTCGCGGGCCGCGCCCGATTCCTTCGCAGCCTGCACCGCCGCTTCCGAGGATCGCAGCGCCTCCTCGAACCGTCCCTGGAGCATCAGGACCTTGGCCAGGTTGGAGTGAGCCGAGTAATACGAGGTCTTGAAGCGGATGGCCGAGCGGCATGCCGCCTCGGCTCCGTCGAGCTTCTGCAGCGTGTACAGGACAACGCACTTCAGGTTCCAGAGACCCGATTCCTCGGGTTTGATCGCGAGAGCCTGATCGCACAGTGACGCGGACTCCACGAGCCGTGCCCAGAGGACTGTCGGTGTCGAGATTAGCGAAGTAGGCGTCCTTTTTCACGATGG
The DNA here is from genome assembly GCA_963747925.1 of uncultured Acidobacteriota bacterium. GTDB lineage: Bacteria > Acidobacteriota > Polarisedimenticolia > QHYA01 > CAVVHA01 > CAVVHA01. The sequence continues at coordinate 72,867 of CAVVHA010000007.1, read as the reverse complement.
CCAGGTTCCCCAGCGCCTGGTAGTTGGATGGATCGAGGCTGAGGGCTTCCTCGAACCTCTGCTCGGCGCTCACGAGGTTGTTGTCGCGCTGCATCGCCACCCCCTCGCGAACGAGCAACCCCGCCTTCGCGCGGCGCTCCGCCTGGAGGAACTCCCGGTCGCGGGCCGCCTTGTAGGAGACCCAGCCCACGCCGCTCGCCGCCAGGAGGCCGAGCGCGAGCCCCGCCGCGATGAGCAGCTGGTGGCGCCGGGAGAATCGGGCCACGCTCTTGCGCGCCACGTACCAGCCGCTGTCACCCTTGGCCTCGATGGCCTCCCCGGCCAGGAGGTGGTTCAGGTCGCGTTGAAGATCGGCGCAGCCCTGATAGCGCCTTTCCCTCTCCTTCGCGATCGCCTTGAGGAGAATGACCTGGAGATCGCGATCGATCGGGCACTCGCCGGGGCGGACAGCCTTCGATGCGCGCCGGGTCACGCCGGAGGTGCTGTCCCAGGCGGCCGACGGTACGGCCGGCGGCGTTTCCGTGATGTTCCTCAGAACCTCCAGGAACTGGCCGGCCACCGGGTACGGGAAACGCCCCGTGAGGACCTCGTAGAGCATCACGCCGAGGGAGTAGACATCGCTCCGGGCGTCGATCTCCTCGGTGTCCCCCGGGCCTGCTCGGGCGACATGTACTGGAGCGTTCCGATGACCTCCTCGGGATCGACACGGCCGTCCCTCGGGGCGGGCGAGCAGCCGCGCCAGGCCGAAATCCAGGACCTGGGGTTCCCTTCGGAGTCCACGAGCACGTTGGACGGCTTCAGATCCCTGTGGACCACGCCGCGGTGATGCGCGTGATCGACCGCCTCGCAGACCCGCGCGAAGAGACGCAGCGTGTCCTCCAGGGGAAGGCGCTTGTCGTGGACGTAGCGGTTCAGCGGCTTGCCGTGGACGTCGTCCATGACGACTACCGCAGGCCCTGCCCCGTCTGGCCGGCGTCGAAGATCTCGATGATGTCCGGATGGCGGAGCTGGGCCGCGAGCTCGATCTCGCGTCGAAACGCTTGCGCGCGGAGGCCGAGGCATGCTCGCCTCCAAGCAGCACCTTGATGGCGACCTTTCTCTGGTCGATCGCTGGATCGCCTCGTAGACCACCCCCTGCCCGCCGCGGTGCAGTTCCCGGATCATTGGTACCCTTCGATCGCGAGGGACGCCGAGGACGTGCGAGGCCGGCTGGGACGGGCGGTCTCGGTCGCATCCTGCCTCGCCGGGGAGGAAATCCGCGGTTTCGTCGCCGCCGCTTCAGGCGGCTTCGCATCGGCTCATGGCACCGGCCCCCTCGCATCCGGCTCAGGGCCCGGATGGACGCTATCTTGTCAGAAGCGATGCTTCCGTCTCAAGGGAGAAGGTCCCGCTCCGCGGGACGGGCCGCGGTCTCGGGAGACGGGGAGGCGGGGCAGCGCCCCTGGACTCGCGAGGATCTCGTGCAATCTTATACTGCAATAGGAACTGACCGCCAAGCAGGGGAGAACCATGGCGAGTGCAAAGTCTAACCAAGCGCGTTGATTCTTCGTTCTCTTTCATCTCCGCGCCGAACATCGGCGCGCCCTCGGAGCGCGACGCGCAGACCCTCAGGATCGCCACCTTCAACATCCGCGAGGCTCCAGGCCCCCAGGTCGAGAGATCGACGGCTCGGGCGCGGGCGCAATGCCCAGCTCAGGAGCGCCGCCGAGATCATCCCACGGGTCCGGCCGACATTCTCCTGGTCAACGAGATCGACTACGACGACGCAACGCGCGTCAATGCGAGACATTTCGTCGCCCGATACCTCAACATCGCACAGCATGGGCAGGACCCGATCGACTACCCCTACGAGTTCTTCGAGCCGGTCAACTCGGGGGTGCCCAGCGGCATGGACCTGGACAACGACGGGAGTCTTGGAGGCACCGCCGATGCGCTCGGCTACGGACGCTACCCGGGGCCTACGGAATGGTTCTGCTCAGCCGCTTCCCGCTGGACGGCGAGCAGGCGCGGACTTTCCGCCGGCTTCTCTGGAAGGACATGCCCGGCAACGTCATTCCGGACGGGCGCGGGGCCGCCCCAACTGGTACACGGATGAGGAGGAGGCCATCCTCCCGATGTCCAGCAAGACCCATTGGGACGTTCCGATCACGATCGGGTGTCAGACCCTGCACTTGCTCTGCACCCACCCCCAGTCCCCCGTCTACGACGGAGCGGAGGACCACAACGGCAGGCGGAACAACGACGAGATCCGCTTCTGGGTCGACTACCTGTCGGGCGGGAGCGGCGCAGGCTACATCGTCGATGACCGCGGGCAGAAAGGGCCTCTGGCGCAGGATGCATCCTTCGTGCTCCTCGGGGACCTGAATGCCGACCCGCTCCAGAGCATGATCGACAAGGGCACACACTCGATCGTCACCCTGCTGAAGCACTCGCGCGTCCTCGACCCTGCTCCGACGAGCCCGGCGCCCTCGAGGGCCACGCCGCGGGTGCCCCGACCTGGTTCGAGCGGCGCACGCACGAAGTCGCACGAATCGACTACACCCTGCCGTCGAAGGATCTCGAGATTGTGAGCAAGGGCGTGTTCTGGCCTGCGGAGGGGGATCCTCTGCGCCCTCTTGTCGAGGGCGACAAGTCCTCCAGCAACCATCGCCTCGTCTGGATCGACATACGGCTCAAGTGCGCTCCCGACCCCGTCCGCGACTACCCGTCCTGGGTCGTGGAAGGGCAGGGGATCGCATCTGCCTCAATCGTGACCTCCGCAGGAAGCCCGGATGCCGCCTATGCGATTCCGGCTCCCGCGAATTTCGGGGAGATTCCGCAGACTCTGCAGGCCACTGGACGCGGTGGGGACGGCGCGCCCCTCGATGTGGTCGTTCTCGGCGCCTCGCTGCGGCCTGGGTCCGTCGTCGGGACGCGGATCGTGGGATTGCTCAGACTCGTGGACGGCGCCGCGCGCGATGAGAAGATCCTGGGGGTGTGTCTCGACGACCAGCGGATGAGCAGGATCGGGTCTGTTCAGGACCTTGAGCGAGAATTGCCGGGCACCCTGGAGATCCTGGAGTCTTGGTATTCCCACAAGGACCTCAGACCGGGCCAGGTCCGAACTGCGGGACGCGGCGATGCCGGGGAGGCCCATCGGCTGGTGTCACGTGCTCACGCCGACTTCCTGGCGCGTTCGCGGGGAGAGCCCCCGGTCGAAAAAGCCGCAGGCACCTCGCCCGTGACCTCCACCGTGCCGGCATCCCTCCAGACCGTCATGCCCGGGCGGATGCTGATCGGCTCGCCGCTCACACTCAAGGCTGAACTGCTCGACGGGGATGGGCGGATCGCCTGGCAGGTCTGGCATGCCCTGGGCACGGTTCGAGCCGTGCGGGTAGCGGACGGGCGGGATGTTCCGATCCGGACCACAGTCTTCGAGACGGTCGAGGAAGGGGCCGGCGGTGGCCTGCTTCCGGTGAATGGCATTCACTTCTACAACGGGATCGGCAGTATCTCGTTCCTTCTCGCGAACGGAGAAGCCGAGGCCCCGGGGGAAATCGAGATCTCGGTTTCGGCCCTCGGCTCGACGGCCAGCATGAAGGTCACACTCGTGAGTCCGGCGACCCCGGGGCTGTTTCGGAGGCTCGAGGGGACACTTTCGGACAAGGACCTGGTCTGGTCGCGCGAGGATGGAGTCGTGCTGCTGACCGGGACCGTCAGGGTGCCTGCGGGGCGCACGCTGCGAATACGGCCGGGGACGATGATCATGGCCGATCCGGGGCCGGCTGGGGAAGGAACCGCGATCCTCGTCGAGGGATCGGTGGACGCGCGGGGGACGGCTGCAGAGCCAATCTACTTCTTCCCATCTTCGGGGCCGCCCGCCATGGCACTCCCCCAGGAGCAGCACAACAACCCGAGCTCCTGGAGGGGGCTCTGGCACTCGGGGGACGGCAAGTCGGTCTACTCCAACGTCATTCTCGTCGGCGCCGGCAACGGGCCGACGGAATACCACCCCAGGCCTCCCGTGATCCGATTGGTGGACGGGCACTCCATCGAGCTCACCGACTGCACGCTCGTGGACTCGCCGGGGAAGATGATCAACGGAGGGGGGCACGGAATCTACAGGCTGTCCCGGTGCCTGATCTCCAGGACCGGCATCGGAGGAGAGTTCTACGGCGAGGGACACCAGCTGTGGATCGAGGACTCGTGGTTCACGCGGATCGGCCGCGCCCCGGAGGCCAGGGGAACGGATGGAGACATGCTCCACCTCGACAACGCCACGAGCCGGCAGACGGTCCGCGGGTGCATCTTCGCGGACGGAGGAGATGACGCGATCGATCACTCTGATGCCCATCCGGTCATCGAGAGGCTCGATCATCTACGACATTCACGACAAGGCCGTCAGCCTGACCAACGGGGGAATCTCGCTCGACAATGTCCTCATCTTCCGCGCGAGGAGCGGGATCCGCGGAAATGCGAGCATCTCGGCCTCGACGATCCTGACCGAAAGCCCCGTGGACTGCCCCAGTTCCGTCCAGAGGAGCATCATCTGGCCACGGACGATCAGCTCGATGTGCCGGCCGGGTCGATTACTCACTCGTGGGTCTGCCCTGCGGCCTCGGCGCCGGGGTTGGCAACGTATCGTTCGACCCGCAGTTCGCCGACGTGGGGGCGTACGACTTTCGTCTGAAGCCCGATTCCCCTGCGAGGAAGGCAGGACCGAAGGGAGATCCCATTGGCTGGCGGGGTTTCACGGGGCCGGCGGGTAGGGCAGGCCGCGCACGCTAGCCCTCCCGCCCACCCGGCGCGGCTGCCGCTACTTGTTCAGCGCCGGATCGTCCCAGTCCCCCAGCTCGGCGGCCGACTCCCTGACCCCCTTCGTGTCCCACCGGACGCGGTAGACCGGAGCGGCGGCGAGCCAGTTCTCGATCGCCTCGCGCACCGACGAGGCGGTTGCGGCGGGCTCCGTCTTCCTTTCGAGCCGGGCGAAGCCGACGGCGTCGAAGGTCTTCTTCCCTCCCTGTCGCCTGCCATGCTCCACGTAGGCGACGAACGGATCGGGCGCGACCCAGCGTCCCTCCAGCGAGCGGATCGCCCCGAACAGCCCGACATCGGGCACCAGGAGCCCCCGCTCGCCGTCCGGGGCGAACCCCTCCGATTCCACGATCTTCCCGGGCACCCGCACGCGCAGATCGGCCGGGAACGGAGAGTAGACCAGGCGGAACAGCTCGTCCGGGGTCCAGGCCGAATCCTCGGGCGTGCTGAAGATGTCCAGAAGGTCGGATTCCGCATCCTGCAGCTCCTTGACGAGCCTGCGCTCCTCCTTTTCCAGCTCCTCGGCCCGCCTGGCGATTCCCTCGTCCACGAAGTCCTTGAACAGCGCGATGAAGCAGACCTCCGCCCGGTCGGGGTGCTCGTCGAGCCATCCATAGAGCTCCTTCACCCGGGCCAGGTAACGGGCCACCTTGGCGGACCAATCGTCCAGGGCGGCGACGGTCCGGCGCCGCTGCTCCTCCGTGGCGCGCGCGCCGGGAAGGGGAAAGAGCGCGAGCTCCTCCCAGTGCTCCCCCTCCTGCCACGTCACCGCGCCGGCCGCTCCCGCGAGCAGGGGCCGGAGCTCGTCCGGCTGCTCGAGGAAGATCCGGTGGATCGACTGGGAGAGCTTCCCTTCTTCCCTGTCCAGGATGACCCGCTCGGCAAGCGGACCGACCGATTCGAGCCGCCGGCTCCAGTAGTCCTCGCCCGAAGCGAGCTCGCGGCGCGTCTGCTCGATCCGCTCCCTGAGCGGCCGCCCCATCTTCTCCTCGCCGGGGGGCTGGATCTTCACCTGGACCGTGACGACGACATTCCCCTGGGGAAGGAACCGCAGCTCGACCTCCTCGCTGACGGGCGGCTCGAAACAGGAGACGCCAAGGAGGAGGGCGCAGGCGGCCAGGGCGGCGGGCACGGCGCGGGGCGCGAGGGGGCGCGCGGCGAGGCGAAACCGTGGACCGAGGGTTCCCATCTTCGACCTCCCATGCAGGGCGCCGTCGCCGGCCTGGGCCCGCTGCGCGGCTGCCGCATGGAGCCGGCGCGAGCTCCCTGTCCTGCGGCGATTGTAGAGCCCCGGGGGGCCTCGCCGCGCCTTTGTTGCGCGGATCCCCGCGGCCGGCCGGAAGAGCGGCCCCGCGGGAGCCCGCGATGCGATGCCCGTTGCTCTTTGCCCCCGGTTCGCCTAGCCTCACGAGGATGCGACAGGAGGCCGCTCCATGGAGTCATCGAAGAAGCGCGTTCCGCGCGGCGGCATCGCCGCCGCCGTCTTCGTCGCGGTGGTGGCCGCGGTGACGGCCGGCGCCCGTCACGACGGCGGCAGGGGCCGGAGGAGCGCCCCGCTGGATCGCAGGGGACCGGCGGGGGCACGGGCGTGGGGCCGAAGGGCGCCTCCTCCTCCGCGCCGTCGCGGGGAACCTCACCTCCGCGGGGCAGGGGCAACGGCCCGGGAGGATGCGCCCCCGCTGGATCGACGGGACCGCTCCCGGAAGGGGGCAGGCGACGCGCTCGGTCGTCTGGGCGAGGCACGGGATGGTCGCCGCCGCGCAGCCGCTGGCCGTCCAGGCCGGCCTTGACATCCTCAGGCAGGGAGGGAGCGCCGCCGACGCGGCCATCGCCGTGAACGCCTGCCTCGGCCTGATGGAGCCGACGGCGAACGGCCTCGGTGGGGACCTCTTCGCGATCCTGTGGGACCCGAAGACGAAGAAGGTCGTCGGCCTCAACGGCTCGGGGCGGGCGCCGCTCGCGCTGACCGTGGACAAGGTCAAGGCGGACAAGGACGGAACGATCCCGCTCTACACGCCGTTCTCCTGGACGGTGCCCGGATGCGCCGACGGCTGGTTCGAGCTGCACGCCCGCTACGGCAGGCTCCCGATGGCGAAGGTCCTCGCGGCGGCGATCCAGTACGCCGAGGAAGGATTCCCCCTCTCGCCCGTGATCGCCTCGGACTGGGAGCGGTCGGTCCGCGTCTTCGCGGACAAGCCCGGGTTCCGGGAGGTCTTCATGCCCGCGGGGCGCGCGCCGCGCGAAGGGGAGCTGTTCCGGAACCCGGCCCTGGCGAGGACGCTCCGGCTCCTCGCGGAGAAGGGGCGGGACGCCTACTACGCGGGGCCGATCGCGGAGGCGATCGTCCGCTTCTCGCGCGCCAACGGCGGGTATTTCACGATGGAGGATTTCGCCCGGCACCGCTCGACCTGGGACGAGCCGATCGCGACCGACTACCGCGGCTACACCGTCTGGGAGCTTCCCCCGAACGGGCAGGGCCTGGCGGCCCTGCAGCTGCTCAACATCCTCGAGACGTTCGACCTGCGGGCGATGGGGCGCGACTCCGCCGACTTCTGGCACGTGATGACGGAGGCCAAGAAGCTGGCGTTCGCGGACCGGGCCCGCTACTACGCCGACCCCGCCTTCGCGAAGGTCCCGGTTGCCGAGCTCCTGGACAAGGGGTACGCGCGCGAGGCGGGCCGCCCTCATCGACATGGGGCGCGCGGCGCTCACGGACGCGCCGGGCGCCGTGGCGGCCCTCGACCGCAGGGAGACCACCTACCTCTGCGCCGCCGACGAGAGCGGGCTGATGGTCTCGCTCATCCAGAGCAACTACACGGGATTCGGGTCGGGATACGTCGTGCCCGAGCTCGGCTTCGGCCTGCAGGACCGCGGAGCGCTCTTCTCGCTGCACGACGGGCACCCGAACCGGCTCGAGCCCGGCAAGCGCCCCTTCCAGACGATCATCCCGGCCTTCCTGACGAAGGGAGGGGTCCCCCTGATGGCCTTCGGCCTCATGGGAGGGGACATGCAGCCGCAGGGGCACGCCCAGGTCCTCGTCAACCTGATCGATTTCGGGATGAACCTCCAGGAGGCCGGCGACGCCCCGCGCTTCCATCACACCGGCTCGAGCGAGCCGACCGGCACCGTCATGACCGGCGGGGGGATCCTGCACATCGAGGAGGGGGTGCCTGCGGCGGCGATCGAGGAGCTGAAGCGCCGGGGGCACATCCTGCAGCCGGAACCGGTCGGCGCCTACGGGGGGTACCAGGCGATCTGGCGCGACGCCGCGACGGGCGCCTACGCGGGAGCGACCGAGAAGCGCAAGGACGGCTGCGCTCTCGGCTTCTGACGGCCGCCGGAAACAACAACGGGGACGGTCCTCGTGGAGGCCGCCCCCGCGTCGGGGTCGATTCGGATCGGCGCATAACAGCGGAGACGCCCTCGTGGAGGCCGCCCGGCGGGCGCGTCCCGAGCGGGACGCCCCCGATCAGGCCCGCGGTCGCTAGTTCTGGATGCCGTTCGGCCACGCGGTGAACTGGCCGACCTGGAAGATGATGTCGCAGTTGAAGTCCTGCGTCTGGCCGCCCGTCCCGTTCTTCGTGCCGTCCTTGCCGAGCGACCGCACCGTGTAGGCCGAGCCGCCGGTCGTCGAGCCGTACTGGATGTCCCAGTTCCAGCCGTCCTTCATCGGGACGATCTTGATGTAGGTCGGCTCCAGGTTCGTCGAGATCCCCGACACGCCGCCCTGGGTCGTCTGGACCGGGTAGAAATTGTTGTCGATCGAGTACTCCTCGCAGGCGGTGCCGACGGAGCGCATGTCGGCCATCGTCCTCTTCTGCTTGGAGCGATCGATCGCGTTCAGCAGGTTCGGAATCGCGATGGCGGCGATGATGCCGATGATCGCCACGACGATCAGCAACTCGATCAGCGTGAACCCCTGTTCCTTCTTCATTTCCGTCTCCTCCTGGCCATTGTCCCGGCGCATCGGCTAGTTCCGGCGCTCACCGTTCAAAACTAGGTTCCGGATGGGAGACGCAAGGCAGGCCGGAAAAGGGGCGGCGGGGCGCGAAAACCGCGCGGCTCGGGAACGGCAGGCCGGTTCGCGGTCATTCGAGGGGGCCGGGCTGCGCGAGGCGCGGGAGTAGAATCGCGCGGCGGCCTCGGGGCGGCCACGGGAGGGACGATGACGGAGAGCAGGGGAAAGCCGCTGTCGCTCGAAACGCTCGCGGTGACGGCCGGACGCGGCCCGCGCGTCCCGGACGGACCGCTCAGCGTGCCGGTGGTCTTCGCCGGCCCCTACCACGCGGGGGGGCCCGTCGGCTATGGCCGGGACGGGAGCCCCACCTGGACGGCCCTCGAGGAGGCGCTCGGGGCGCTCGAGGGGGGCACGGCGCTCGTCTTCGCCTCGGGGATGGCCGCGATCGCCGCCGTCCTGGAGGGGCTCCCGTCGGGGCGCGCGTCGTGGTTCCCTCGGTATCCTACGTGGGAACGCGGGGGCTGCTCGGGGACCGGGGCTCGCTGGGGCGCTTCGAGCTCCGCCCGGTGGAGATCACCGACACCGCCGCCGCGCTCGCCGCGTGCGAGGGGGCCGACCTGCTCTGGATCGAGTCGCCGACGAACCCGATGCTGGGGATCGCGGAGCTGGAGCCCCTGTGCAGCGGAGCGCGCCGCCTCGGCGTGCCCACCGTGGTGGACAGCACGTTCGCGACGCCGCTCCTGCAGAGGCCGCTCGACCTCGGCGCCGACATCGTCGTGCACAGCGTGACGAAGTACCCTCTCCGGGCACTCCGACCTGGTCATGGGCGCCGCGGTCGCCGCGCGACGAGACGACGCTCGCCGGCCTGCGCCACCGCCGCGAGCTGTACGGCGCGATCCCCGGCCCGATGGAGGCGTTCCTCGCGCTGCGCGGCCTGCGGACGCTGCCCGTCCGGCTCGAGCGCGCGCAGAAGAGCGCGGGCATCCTGGCGCTTCGGCTGCGCGGCCACCGCCGGGTGACGCGGGTCCGCTATCCCGGGCTTCCCGACGACCCGGGCCACGCGCGGGCCTCGAAGCAGATGAAAGGGTTCGGCGCGATGCTCTCCTTCGAGGTCGAGGGGGGGGCGGAGCGGGCGGAGGCGGTCTGCCGCGCGGTGCGCGTCCTCGTGCACGGAACGAGCCTCGGCGGCGTCGAGACGCTGATCGAGAGGCGCCACAAGTGGCCGGGAGAGGAGGCGACGCCGCCGTCCCTGCTGCGGCTCAGCGTCGGCTGCGAGGAGCTGGAGGACCTGTGGACCGATCTCGAGCAGGCTCTGGAGGCGGCCTACTCGTGAGCGCCGCGCCCGTCCTGCGCTCGCGTCGCCGGGCACGACGCCGCCCGGATGATTCACGACCGACCTGTCCCGACCGCGAACCTGCCCGCCGCCGCGGGCGCCGCGCGGGGGCGCGCATGAGTCCCGAGGTGGCCGCGGCGGTCGCGCGGCTGCGCGGGGAGGGAGCGCTGCCCGCGGCCCGAGGCGGCGCTGTTCGGGCGCGTCGCCCGGCGAGAGCTGGTGTCGGTCCGCGAGGAGCTGCGCGCGGCTGCTCTACGCGGGCGTCCTGCTGGTGACCGCCGGCGCGGGCCTTCTCGTCCGGCAGAACCTCGCGGCCATCGGTCCCGCGCGATCGCGGGCGGGCTCGGCCTCGCCGCGGCGCTCGCGCTCGCGTGGGTCGCCCGGTTCATGCCCCGCGTTCTCCTGGGACGAGGTCCCGTCTCCGAACCTCGCCTTCGACTACATCCTCCTGCTCGGCGTCCTGCTCGCGTCCGCCGACCTCGCCTATATCGAGGTGCAGTTCACGCCGCTCGGGGCGGCGTGGCCCTGGCACCTGCTGATCGTCGCCGTCCTGTCGGGCCTGCTCGCCTTCCGGTCCGACTCGCGCGTCCTCTTCTCGCTCGCGCTCAGCACCTTCGCCGCCTGGCGCGGCGTCTCCCTTTCGTACCTCGAACGGGGATTCTGGGGCGGGCGCGCGGACCCGCTCGCCCTGAACGCGGTCGCGTGCGGCGCCCTCTTCCTCGTTCTCGGCGCGGCGCTCGCGCGAACGGGCCGCAAGGCCCACTTCGAGCCCGTCGCGACCTACCTGGGCTGGATCCTGGTCCTCGGGGGGTCTCGCGGCCGGGGAGACCGAATCGCGCGGGCTCGGGACCTTCTACGAAACGGCGCTGCTGGCGGCGGGGGCGGGGCTCGCGGTGATCGGGTTCCGCTCGGCCCGCTACGGCCTGTTCGTCCTGGGGATCCTCGGCGCCTACTTCGGGGCGAGCGGGCTCGTCCTGGAGAGGATCTCCTGGAGCTTCGAAGCGGCGCTCTGGTGGTTCGTGCTTTCGGCGGGATGCTGCATCGCGGTGCTGATCGCGGGCCGCAGGGCCATGAGGAGGTTCCGGTGAACGCCGCCGCCCGGGCCGCCGACAGGGCGGAGGAGATCCGGCGGGCCGCCCGCTCGTGGCGCCGGGCCGGCGCGATCGACGGGAAGACGCTCAGGAGCGATCGGGGCGGCCTGGCCGGACGACCGCGTCCGGGCCGCGCCGGGGATCCGGATCCTCCTGTTCGTCTTCACCTTCGTCGCGGTCCTCGCGGCCCAGGTCCTCCTGATCATCACCGTGGACCTGGGGGACGACACGGGCGCGGCCCTCCTGACGGTCGCGGCGGGGATCGCCCTGGCGTTCGCGACCGAGCTCCAGACCGGCGCGCTCCGCAGGGCCGGCGGCGGAACGGAGGAGGCGACGTCGCTGCTCGCGCTTCTGTTCCTGGTCTGCGGCGGCGGGTGGCTCATCCTGGACGGTTTCGCGCCGCGCGGCGGCGCCGGCGCGCCCTGGATCGCGGTCCACCTGATGGCGGCGCTCCTGTGCGGCGCGGCCGCGTGGCGGTGGGGATACCGGATCCTACGCCGCGGCGGCGGCCCTCTTTATCTTCCTCGCGCTCGCGCGGGTGCCCGCCGGCCGGCTCCTCTGGATCGTTCTCGCGGCGGTCTCCCTGCCGCTCCTCGTCCGCGCCGCCGGACAGCGCCCGCTTCGCGCCGTCGCACCGCCGCTGCTTCGGGGCCGTCATCATCGTCGCCGCGCTCGCGCTCTTCCTCGCGGTCTGGATCTGCTCGCTCGACCTGCGGCTGGTCGAGGCGCTGGGTGGCCGCGCGAGCGGCGAGAGCGCGGCCGGCGCCATCGCCCGGCTCTTCACGGAGGACATGGCGGCCGGCGCGGGGGGCGCGCCGGCTCCGGGGCGGAGTCCGGGCCCGGCGCCGCGCCGCTGTTCGACGGCGACGGGAAGCCTCTTCCCTGGAAGGGCCCGGCGGGCCCTCCCACGCCGCTCCGCCTGCTCGGGGCGGCGGCCACGGCCCTCCTGCCGGCCTTCTTCGCGGCGTGGGGGATCCGGGCCCGGCGCAGGGGAATGCTCCTGCTCGCGGCGCTGATGGGATTGATGTCGCTCGCGACGGTGCGGGTCTATGTCCACGTCGTTCCGCTCTGGGCGGCGCTCGCCGGCCTGGGAACGCTGCTGCTCGCGGCCGCGCTCCTCGCGCGCCGCTGGCTCGACGCGGGCCCCTCGAAGGAAAGAGGGGGATTCACGGCCGAGCCCCTGTTCGGGGGAGGCCGGGCTGTGCGCGCGGTCGAGCTCGCCGCCGCGACGGCCGTCTTCGCGCCGCCCGCGCAGGGACCGCAGGCTCCCGGTCCCGACTTCAGGCCCGGGGGCGGGAGCGCCGGCGGCGCCGGCGCCGGAGGAGAGTGGCGCCCGTAGGAGGCTCCCGCCGCAGGATGGGCGGCCGGAGGACCGGCCGGCCGCCGCGGCGACCCTCTACCGCACGAGCCAGCTCGCGAACCCCAGGAGCAACCCGAGGCTCGCCACGTCGGCGGCGGTGGTCAGGAAGATGCTCGAGGCCGTCGCGGGGTCGGCGCCGAGGCGCCGCAGCGCCTGGGGAATCAGCGCGCCCGCGACGCCGGCGACCACGCAGCTTCCGGTCATCGCCGCGAAGACGCAGAACGCGAGGGGCACGGCCCCGGGGTTTCCCTGCCACCAGGCGACCAGGAGCATGGCGAGCCCCGCGGTCACGCCGACCAGCGCGCCGTTCAGGAGCCCGAGAAGGGCCTCCTTCAGGGCCAGCGAGCGGCCCCTCCCGGGGCGCAGCTCCCCGAGCGTCAGGCCGCGCAGCGAAACGGCGAGGGACTGGCACCCGGTGTTGATCGATTGGCCGGAGAGGACGGGGAGGAAGACGGCCAGGATCACGATCCGGTTGATGGTCCCCTGGAAGAGGCCGACGACGGCGGCGGCGAGAAACGCTGTCAGCAGGTTGAGCTGGAGCCAGGGATGGCGGGAGCGGAAGCTGCGGGGCCAGGGGGTCGCCAGGCGCTCCTCCTTGTCGACGCCGACCATGCTCCCGGCCTGGGCGCTGATCTCGATCGCCTGGGCCTCGAACATGTTCTGCCCGCGCACGATGCCCACGAGGCGGCCCCCCTCGTCGGTGACCGGGTAGACGGGATAGTGCCGGTTGAGGACCTGGCGCATGGCTTCGGTCAGGTCGAGCCCGGGCCGCAGGGAGAACGGCTCGCGGATCATGATCTCCTCGACCGTCTGCTCCTTCCTCCCCAGCAGGAGCTCGCGCATGGTCACGACGCCGAGCAGGCGCCCCCCCTCGTCGGTCACGAACGCGTAGGTCACGAGGAAGGTCCGCGACAGCTCCCGGATCCGCTCCGTCGCCCCGGCGATCGTCGTGCCCGGGGCGAAGACCGCGATCGGCGGCTCCATGAGGCGGCCGAGGCTCCCCTCGGGATAGCTCTCGTTGCGCAGCCACTGGGCGCGGCTCTCGGGCTGGGCCGCGGCGAGGACCGCCTGCTTTCGATCCTCGGGGAGCGCTTCGAGGACCTGCTGGGCGATCCCCTGGTTGACCGCGTCGAGGACCCTGACGATCAGCCCGTCGGCGAGGGGCGCGAGCAGCCGCGCCGCCTCGCGGGGGCCCAGGTCCAGCACGAGCAGCGAAAGCTCGCTCTCGCGCGTTCCGCCCGTGTCCGCCACCGTGATTCGCATGGTCATGGCCGGGTATCGTAGCAAAGGGGACGGAGCGCGGGGATGAACCTTCGGGGGCGGCGGCCGTAGAATCCCCTCAAGGAAGCCCGGGCTGCCCCTTCTTGACCGGGCCCATGCGCAGGACAAGGTTGTATGGCGAGGGACCAGTGCCCCGATTTCCTTCCCGAAGGAGACGAGCCATGAGAACCCCCCTGGCGTTCCGAACCTGCACGATGCTCCTCTCGCTGGCCCTGGCGATCGCCGCCGGGCTCGCGGCCGCGCGCCCGGCGGCCGCCGTCGAGCAGACGGGGGAGATCCTCGGGACCGTCCTCGACGAGAAAGGGCAGCCCCTCCCGGGCACGACCCTCACGCTGAAGGGGGAGAACCTGCAGGGCGAGCGGGCCGCGGTCAGCGGCCCGAAGGGCGAGTTCGCCTTCCGCTCCTGCCTCCCGGCTCCTACACGCTGAAGATCAGCGCGCCCGGCTACCAGGTGATCGAGCACGACAACGTCGTGGTCAACATCGGGCGGACCACCACGATCCCGGTTTCCCTGACCCAGGGCGCCGCTCACGGAAACGGTCACGGTCACCGGCGAGCTCCCGCTCGTGGACAGGCTCCGCAACACCACCCAGGAGAACTACGGCCCCGAGTACCTCGAGCAGGTCCAGGTCGGGTCGGGCGGGCGCGACTACCTGAGCGTTCTCGCGAACACGGCCGGCACGGGCCCGGGCGACGGGGCGAACCCGACGGTGCGGGGCTCGACGATCGGGGGGAACGTGTACCTGATCGACGGCGTCGACTCGACGGACCCGGTCACCGAGACCTTCGGCACGAACTACATCTACGACGCCATCAAGGAGATCCAGTTCCAGACCGGCGGCTTCAACGCCGAGTTCGGCCGGGCGACCGGCGGGATCGCGAACGTGGTCACCAAGTCGGGCGGCAACGTGTTCTCGGGCTCCATCGACGGGCGCTACAGGAACCAGAACTTCTACCAGAACGGCGATCACTTCGACCAGGACCAGTTCACCCTGACGAACGAGACGTTCGAGGGGACGCTGGGCGGGCCGATCGTGAAGGACAAGCTCTGGTTCTTCCTCGCGGGCTCGTACATCAAGTCCGACTACGCGGGCGCAGGGATTCGAGTCGACGCGCTCCTTCACGGGCAAGTACTACCTCGCGAAGCTGACCTGGCAGGCGACCGCCAACCATAAGTTCGTCCTCCAGACGACGGGAGATCCCGCGACGATCGACAACGTGGACGCGGGCCCGCTGACCGCGAAGGAGGCCTCGACGCAGCAGACGCAGGGCTCGGATTTCTGGACCCTGCGCTACGAAGGGGTCCTGACGCCGAACCTGATCCTCAACGCGCAGGCGGCCTACTACGCGGCGCCGCTCGACGCCGTGCCGCAGAGCGGCGACTTCACGACGAAGGGATGGGTCGATTACTTCACCGGGCGGATCAGTCGGAACGCGATCAACGCCCAGTACTCGGACCGGTACCGCAACCAGGCCGACGTGACGCTCACCTGGAACAAGCAGGGCTGGGCCGGCGACCACACCTTCAAGGCCGGCGTCGACGCTGCAGGCCCTCAAGTTCAACTGGGAGTCGCTCACGCCGGGCGGCGAGTACGACGATGTCTGCTTCCCGCCCCAGTGCCCGGGCCCCGTCACGATCCTCTTCTACAACGTCGACCGGCCGGTCGGCGAGGTGACAGAACAAGGGGGACATCCGGGGCTACTTCGTGCAGGACGAGTGGCGGGTTCACCCGCAGCTGACCTTCAACCTCGGATTCCGCTACGACACCTTCAACTACGACGACGACCTGGGCCGCAGCGTCTTCAGCTCGGGGCTGCTGCAGCCGAGGGCCGGGATCGCGTGGGACATCACGGGGGACGCGAAGAACGTGGTGAAGGCCTACGGGGGCCGCTACTCCGATACCTCGCTCGTCTCCCTGCCGACGGTCGTCAACTCCCGGGCGAACGCCACGGACGTGTACGCCAACGAGACGATGTTCGGGGACCTCAACGGGGACGGCACGATCGAGGAGAGGGCGTTCTGGTACACGTTCGGCGGGCCGGGGGGCTCCGCGTTCGCCAACGGCGGCAAGCTCGACTCGACGAGCGTCGTGGAGTACCAGCTCTCCTACGAGCGCCAGCTCGGGGCCTCCTCGGCGGCCGGCATCACGGCGGTGCGGCGCAAGACCTACGACATCATCGAGGACACCTACGACCCGAACACGGGCGTCTACATCATCGACAACCTGCCGGGCCTCGACCGCAACTACTACGGCGTCGAGCTGAGGTACCGGACCCAGTGGAAGAAGCTGTACCTGGAATCCTCCTATACCTGGGCCAAGAGCCGCGGGAACATCGAGTACACGCAGAGCCTCGGGAGCGACTTCGACTTCCCGGCCCTGTCCTGGAACCGCTACGGCTACCTGAGCGACGACACGCGCCACGCCCTGCGGTTCAACGGCTACTACCGGCTCCCGCTCGACTTCCAGATCAGCTACGCCTGGAACTGGATCTCGGGATATCCCTGGACCCCGTTCCGGCCCGCGCAGCCCGAGGCCCCGTACGGGAACATCTTCCTCGAGGCGCGCGGCTCCGAGCGCCTGCCGCGGTACCACCAGCTCGACCTCGATTTTCGCAAGACGTTCAAGCTCGGCGGCGACATGAGCCTGGAAGCGGTGTTCACCCTGCTGAACGTGTTCGACACCGAGATCGTGACGTCGGTCAACGGCCAGGTGCCGCAGGCCGGCCAGGCCCTGACCTGGCAGACTCCGCGCCGGTTCGAGTTCGGCGCGCGCTTCGCGTTCTAGGCGGCGGGCGCTGCTTCCCCGCCGCGAGGAAGCAGCCCCAGCCGATCAGGATCGCGGAGACGTAGTGGATCAGCCTCGCGAGGAGGACGGCGGCGAGCGCCTCGGAGGGGGCAACGCCGAGGGCGATCAGGGGGACGATTGCCGCCGACTCCGTCGTCCCGACGCCCCCCGGCGTCCCCGACGCGACGCCGGCGATCGAGCCGAGCGACCAGGCGGCGGCCGCGCCCCCGAGCCCGAACGAGGCGCCGATGGCGCGTCCCGCGAGCAGGAACGTGAGGACGTTGAAGAGCCAGACGGCGGCGCCGCCCGCGGCGACGACGCCCCAGGTCCGGGGCCGGAAGAGCACGGCGCGCGCGGCGGCGACCGCCTGCTCGACCGAGCCGGCCGCCGCGGGCACGCGGGCGCGGATCCGGTCCAGGATCGCGGCCCGGCGCCCGCGCAGCGCGATCGCGATGGCGGCGACGACGGCGAGGGCGGCGAGCAGGTAGGCCGCCGTGCGGCCGCGCCCGGCGCCGCCGCTCCAGGCGGCGAGGGGGACCGAAAGCGCCCCGAGGCCGAGGCTGACGGCGCTGTATCCGACCTGGTCCACGAGCGTCGGCCCGTAGAGCGAGGCGGTCGGGAGCGCGCGGTCCCTGCCGAGGGCGGCGGCCCGCACGAGCCCGCCGAGGGAGCGGGCGAAGGGGACCACCGTGTTGACGAGGATGCTGATCATGAGCGCCTTCTGGGCCGGCCACCAGGGCACGCGGGCGACGGGCCGGAGCATCGCGCGCCACCGCAGGGCCCACGCCGCGTAGCAGCCGAGGTTCGTCAGGACCGCGAGCGCGAGCAGCCCGGGCCGCGCGCGGGCCAGCCTCGCGCCGACGAGCGCCCACCCGCCCGGACCCATGGTCCGGTTCAGGAACCAGATCGCCGCAGCGAGGACGGCGAGCGCGAGGCGCGCGCCACACGAACCGGTGCGGGCGCGCCGCGACGCACCGGGCCAAGGCCGGGAGCGCCGTCCCTCACGGCGGGCCCGGCCAGGAGGGGATCGCGTCGAACGCCTTCTTGACGATCGCCCAGGAGTCCTTCTTCTCGATCCGGAACGAGGGCTGGTTCCACTCCGGCCACGCGAAGAAGGGAAGCTCGGCCGCGCGCAGGCCGTCCCCGCGGGGGAGCCGGTCGGCGAGGCGGGCCGCGATCGGCGTGCGCCAGCCCGGCGGGCCCCTCCGGCTTCACGGCGGCGGCGTAGAAGCGGAACCCGGGCGTCCGGACGGTCCCCACGGTCTTCAGGTTGGAAGGGTTGTCGTGAAGCACGCGCCGCGAGGAGGGGTCCGTCACGTTCAGGAGGCCCCAGCCGATCCTCGCCTCGAGGAAATTCCCCTCGACGCTGGCCTTCCACTCCGCCAGCGTGTCGTAGTCCGCGTCCCGCCGGTCCATCGAGCCGTAGCGGAGCGTCGAACGGTTGTAACGCTTCGCCGGGAAGACGGGTCCCGTCGCGCCCGATCCTCTCGCGGTTCGTCTCGACCTGCCATCTCCATGAAGGTCCCGTCCTCGTTGCGGACCGACTGCCAGGGGCGCCGGTACCGGTGCGTCTCGATGTCGTACGGCGTGTCCACCAGGAGCCGGCCCGTGCGCGGGCCGTCGAGCACGAGGCAGAACTCGAGCCCGGCGGGGGAGAGGACCTTCTCCCGGCGACCGGCAGGCGATGGTCGCCCCGGTCGGCGTCGTAGGTGTCGATCCCGATGATGTAGGCGGCCTGCCCCCAGTCGGGAGAGCCGTCGCCGTCGGCGTCGAGCTTCGCCGACGTCGAGGCGCAGGTACAGGTACGCCTCGTCGGAGGTCGCGGACAGGGCCCGGAGCGTGCGGGCGCCGTCGTGCCCGTCGCCGAGGGCCCGCTCGGGTCCGCGGGCGCGCGCCGCGCGTCCGCCGCGGACGCGGGCGCCTCCGCGGCCGTCCGGCGGCTGGCGAGAGGCCTGATGCCGGCCCAGTCGTCCCCGCGTCCGTCGATCACGATCTTCCAGCCTTTCGCGCCCGGGCGCGCCGCGAGGAGCCCGTAGTTCTGCTCCGGGTCGAGGATGTTCAGCCAGAGCGGGTTGCGCTCGTACGGCGATCTCGAAGTCGGTCACGAGCCAGTTCCGCTTGAACCACTCGTCGAACAGGGAGAACAGGACGCCCGCCCGCCATCCCCGCCTCGCGGATGTCCGCCACCAGGTGGGCGTCGATCTCCCCCTGCTCGCGCTCGGTGTGGCCGCCGTGGTTCATCCCCTGGGGCTGGACGATGGGCGATCCCGCGGCTGCTCGGCACGCCGACCTCGGCGATCAGGACCGGCTGGGAGCCGTGGTGGCGCGC
This sequence comes from uncultured Acidobacteriota bacterium, assembly GCA_963747925.1. Classification (GTDB taxonomy): domain Bacteria; phylum Acidobacteriota; class Polarisedimenticolia; order QHYA01; family CAVVHA01; genus CAVVHA01. The sequence goes on along the minus strand of CAVVHA010000007.1, from coordinate 53,935 downwards.
GAGGTCGCGGAGGTAGCCGATGTAGTTGCACGGCCCCCGGGAGTCCCTCGCGAGGGCGTAGCCGGGGTCGAGGTCCATGAAGTCGGGGTAGTAGGGATAGGCGTGGTAGGTCGCGTAGATCCCGCCCCCCGCCGCCTCCGTCGCGCTGCAGGTGCGTCGCGTCCACGCCCACCGCGTCGTTGTCGTACTCGTGGATCGGGTGGTCGGGCGCCAGCCCCTTCCGCCGCAGGAGGGCGCGCTCCTCGGCCACCGTGGATTCGGTCGGGTGCGTCGAGGGGGTCGAGCGTCGGCCAGTTGACGAACGAGACGGGGCGCTGCTGGCGATAGCGCTTGGTTTCGTGGGCGACGGCGAAGTCGAGGACCCCGGCGAGCCAGGCTTCGAACGGCGTGGCGGAGGGGGCGGTCCGGATGTAGGCGCCCGCGGTAGTCCCGGCGGGGCGCGCTTGCGCCGGGGGCGGGGGGGGAGCCGTGGACGCGCGGCGATCGGGGCCGTCCCCGCCGGCGTTCGCCTCGTCGAACGCCTGGACCGAGTAGGGCTCCCACTCCCGCCCGAGGAGGAGCGCGAGGAGGCTCGAGGAGACATCCGCGCGGTAGAGGCCGTGGGCGTGCCCCGGCGCGGAGCGGCTGGTCGAGATTGCCGTGCACCGCGTCCAGCACGCGGGCGATCTCCGCCTGGAATCCCCGCAGGAACGCGGGATCGAGGTAGTCGTCGCCGTCCGGAAGCTCGGTCCAGACCCCCTGGATCAGCCAGAGCCGCCGATCGGGATGCAGGCGGTTGTGCCGGTCGAGCGCCGCGTAGAAGGCGGGGGGAAGGAGCGTGTAGAGGCGCACGGCGTTCGCCCCCAGCTCCGACACCGACTCGAGCCAGGTGAAGTAGGCCGATTCATCCTCGGGGAACTCCGCCGGAAACCGTCCCGGAAGAGCGACCCCCAGGTTCACCCCCTTGACGAAGATCGGCCGGAAGCCGCCGGGCGCGGCGGGGTCGGCGAGCTCGAGGCGGCGGTTCGCGGCGCGGGCGAGGACCCTGACGGGAGGCGGCGCTCGCGGGGGCGCCGGCGGCGCCGGCAGGAGCATCGGCGAGGGTGCCCCGGAGGAGCGGGGCGGACAGGAGAAGGGGAAGGATCGCGAGGAGCATCGCGCGCGGGCCGGTGGCGGCGTGCTCCGGCGCGGCTCCCGCCGCCGGCGCCGCGCGGGGGCGGACCGCCGGTCACGCGGAGGCCGGTTGAGCCGGGCCCGGCGCCCTGCCGGGCCAGGTACTGGCCGAAGGCGCGGTCCATCGTGCGCATGTGCCCGAGCAGCCAGTCCCGCAGGTACAGGAGCAGGTCGTGGGCCGCCGGATCGTGGCCCGACTCGAACGCCTTCTGCACGGCGTGCACCTGCTCGATCAGCCGGTCGTGCTCCTGGATGTGCCGATCGTACTCGGGGTAGGCGTGCAGGCGCATCAGGAGCTGCTCGGAGAGAAAGTGGGCGTTCGTGTACGAAACGAGCTGGTCGAGGACCGGGAGGATCTCCTCCCGGGGCCGATCGAGGTTGATGGCGACTGCCAGGGCGTCGAGGAGCCGGAGCTGGACCTCGTGCTCGGTGTCGACGGCCCTGAACCCGGTTTCGATGTTCTCGTTTTCGCCCGAGACCCGCATGATCGCTACCTCCCCGCCTGGAAGTCCAGCAATTATACCAGCCTCCAGGCGTTCCGCCCGGGCGGGCCTGCGCGGAGGCGGCAGGACCGTAATATCATGCGCACCCGGAGCGCATTCCCCTCATGAGCCCACAACGAACCCTTCCCCCCGCCGCCTGGCCGATCCTGGCCTTTCTTCTGCTCCTCCCCGCCGGTCCCGCCCACGCGGCGACGAGCGGCTCCGTGGCCGTCACCGTCCAGGACAGGGGCCATCATCCGCTGCCCGGTCTCGTCGTGGAGGTCACCAGCGCGAAGGGGACCGCGGCCCCGCCCGCTCGCAAGACCGACGCGAAGGGCAGGGCGACCTTCGCCGTGGTCGCCGGGGCCGGCTGGGCCGTCCGCGTCAGCGGCGGCGGGTTCGCCACCCAGAGCTCGGAGGAATTCCCGGTGGAGGCGGACCGCACCCGCGAGGTCCTCTTCACCATGATGGAGGCGATCGTCGAGAACGTCCGGATCGTCGAGAAGCGCCGGGTGGTGGAGCTCGACGAGGGGGGCGAGCAGAAGCTGACCATCTCGAACGACTTCGCAGAGGACCTTCCGATCCTCGGCCGCTCGTACCAGAACGTCCTCGCCCTCGCCCCGGGGGTGAACGACGCCAACCACGACGGCAACCCGAACGTGCACGGCTCGCGCGAGCGGGACTTCAAGGCGACCGTGGACGGCGTCTCCAACGTGGACCCGCTGACGGGTCGGTACATGTCGGAGGTCAACCCGGACGCCATCGAGGAGATCGAGATCGTGACCACGGGCGCCTCCGCCGAGTACGGCGGGGCGGTCGGCGGGTTCGGCAAGATCATCACCAAGCAGGGGACCAACGTCCTCGCGGGCAGCGCGAGCATCTACCTCAGGTCCTCGGTCTTCGACGGGGGAACGGTCGCCACGGGGACCGACTCCGAGCCGACCGTCTACCACGACGTCCGCCCATCGATCAACGTGACCGGACCGTTCGTCAAGGACAGGCTCTTCTTCGCCCTCTTCCACGAGTACGTCGACCAGGGGCGGCCGCTGAACCTCCTCGGGGGCGGGGGGTACGTGATCGTCACCCAGGGCTCGCGCAACCTCGACAAGGTGACCTGGCAGGCCACCCCGTCGAGCAAGCTGATCTTCCAGGCCCAGGCCGATCCCCTGCGGACCGGGCCGCTCGGCCTCGACCGGCTGACGGACAGGCGATCGGGCTACCAGTACAAGCAGGGGGGGCCCGTCTACCAGGTGCACTGGGACCTGCAGCCCTCCGCGACCCTCAGCATCCAGACGCTGGCGGGATTGAGCGACACGGGCATCTCCCTGATCCCCGATGCGAGCGGGATCAAGAACGTCTGCGGCTGGGACGCGTCGGCGGCGAGCGTGCCGAGCACGCGCCACGACGCCTACGGGAACCCCGGGGGGCCGCCGATCGACGAGGACTACTGCTTCGCCACGAGCACCTCGCGCCGCAGCGGGTCGTACTTCCGCGACTACACCGACAGCCGGGTGCGCTACACCCTGAAGAGCGACCTGTCCTGGTACATCGAGAGCTTCCTCGGGATGAGCCACACCGTGAAGGCGGGGGTCATCGCGGAGTCCAAGAGCTACTCGGCCTCGCAGAGCCTGCGCGCGTCGTCGAACTGGGAGGAGGAGCCCCCCACGCTGGCCAACGGCGGAGTGCGGGGCGCCGGTGCGATCCACCGGACCGTCTACCTGCCGGGCCTGCCGGACTCGCAGCAGAACAGCGCCTCGGGCTCGGGCTACGGGGCCTACATCGAGGACCAGTTCCGTCCCGCGCCGAGCCTGTCGGTCCGGATCGGCGCGCGCGTGGACCAGGAGGACCTGCTCGCGGACGGCTACCAGCACTTCAACCCCGCGTTGGAGAACCAGCAGTACCTCGAGGGGTACGAGGCGTGCATCGCGCCGGACCCGCGCCGGCTCAAGGACCGGTGCGCGCGCGCGAACTACCGCTACTACCACACCTACGAGAATTTTCCCGTGATCGGCGCCTCGCCCATGCGGCCCGTCTTCGAGGATCCCACGGCGAACCTCATCCCGCGCAAGCCCGAGCAGTTCCGGATCTCGAACGTGAACATCGCCCCCCGCTTCTCGATCTCGTGGGACCCGGCCAACGACGGCAAGACGAAGCTGTTCGCCACGGCCGGGCGCTACTACGGCGAGATCTTCCTCGCGGTGCCGTCCTACGAGCAGGGGCCGGACAGCTTCCTCTTCAACTTCCCGGTCTACCCGGACGACATCAACTGCCGGCCCGACCCGGTCTCGGGCACGCGGTGCGACATCGTCTCGATCATCTACCCCGACAGCCAGGCCGACGTCGCCCCGGCCTCGATCCGCCAGGTGGACCGCAACCTGAGGACGCCCTACCAGGACGAGTACACGGCCGGCTTCTCGCGGGAGCTCTTCCAGGAAACCTCCGTGAGCGTGACGTACATCAACCGGGACTACCGGGACCAGCTCCAGGACGTGGACATCAACCACTACCCGGTGTACGGGCCGGGGGGCGACATCGTCGGCGTCGCGGTCTACAACCCGTTCTTCAACGAGATCCTCCGGGTGGGCAACTTCAACGAGTCCCACTACGCGGCGTGGCAGCTGGAGTTCACCCGGCGGCTCCACCGCAACTGGGAGCTCGAAGCCTCCTACGTCTGGTCCAAGGCGACGGGGAACGGCGAGGACTACGACCAGACGCTCGGGAACGACCCGGCGCGGGTGGAGGACGAGTTCGGCTACCTCGACTACGACCAGCGTCACGTCGTCAAGGTGAACGCGCGCACGCAGGTGCCGAGCTGGAACCTGCGGCTCAGCTCGGCGATCTCGTGGCAGTCCGGCAGGCCGTTCTCGATCGTGAACGAGGCCTTCGCGTACGACATCCCGAGCCAGTACGGCAACACGGAAGTGCAGTACGGCACGACCCGGACGACCTTCCCGACCCACGAGCGGAACGACCAGCGGAACACCGGCTTCTGGAACCTCGACCTGGGCGCCCGCAAGGACTTCTCGATCGGCAAGGCGAGCCTGGAGATCTCGCTGGACGTCTTCAACGTGCTCAACGACGACACGCTCTACATCCAGGAGACGCTGAACGGCCGCAACGCGGGGTACCGCAACACGGGCCGCCAGTTCCAGCTCGGCGCGAAGGTGGCGTTCTAGTTTCCCGAGCGGGAACGCCGTCGAGGCGTCCTGCGGCCCTCAGAAGATCCCGGATCCGACGCGGGGCGTCACCCTGCGGCGCTGCGCGCCCGTCAGGGCGCGAGCTGCCAGACGGTGTCGAGGACCGTGCCGTCCACCCACTTCACGACCGCCACGGGGTTGTCGAGGAACCGGGCCTTGCGGGGCGGACCGCCGCAGATCTCCTCGACCTCCTTCTTGAGCTGCTGGATCGGCTTGATCGGCAGCCCGGACCCCTTCGCGCGCTCGATCAGGTCCTGGCGGAGCGGGTTGATGGCGATCCCGCGCTCGGTCACGATCACGTCGATCAGCTCGCCCGGGCCGACGATCGTCGTGACCTCGTCCACGATCACGGGGATCCGGTCGCGGAAGGAGGGCAGGGCGAGGATCGTGCAGCCGGCCGTGAGGCAGTTCTGCCAGCCGCCGATGCCGTGCAGGAGCCGGCCGTCGGAGTGCGTGACGACGTTCGCGTTGAAGTTCACGTCCACCTCGGTGGCGCCGAGGACGGTCGCGTCCACCATCGAGGCGAAGTTCCCCTTGCCGTGGTAGTTGTACGAGGTGAAGGGCGAGCTGGGGATGTGCCGGGGATCGGAGGCCATCGAGCGGACGCCGTCGAGGTCGAAGGTCTGCCCGTCGAGGATGTAGTCGGTCAGCCCCTCGTGGAGGAGCTCCACGAGGTACTTCGTGGACCCGCCGCGGACGAAGCGGGCCTTCACGCCCGCCTCCTTCATCATGTCCTTCAGGTACATGACGAAGGCGAGGGCGATCCCGCCGGCCCCGGCCTGGAACGAGAACCCGTTGCGCATGATGCCGGTTTCGCGCAGGAACCGGGCGACGTACTCGGAGATCAGCAGGCGGTCGGGGCTCTTCGTGATCTCGGTCGTGCCGGAGACGATCTTCGCCGGGTCGCCGATGGAGGGGACCTCCACGACGAAGTCCACGTTGTTCCCCTGGATGTGCCAGGGGATGCAGGGGAAGGGGACGAGGTTGTCGGTGACGACGATGACCTTGTCCGCGTACATCGAGTCGGCCAGCGCGAAGCCGAGCGAGCCGCACGCGGAGGGACCGTGCGAACCGTCGGCGTTGCCGAACGCGTCGGCCGTCGGCGCGGCGATGAGCGCGATGTCGATGTGGATCTCCCCGTCCTGGATCGCCTGCCAGCGGCCGCCGTGGGACCGGAGCACGCCCAGGCCGCGCATCCTGCCGCGCGAGCAGTACTCCCCGAGCGGGCCGTTCATGCTCCCCTCGATGTGGTGGACCACCCCCTTGTCCATGAGGTCCATCACGGGCTCCTGGCAGGGGAACGAGGCGCTCGGGAACCACACGAGGTCGCGCACGCCCATCCCCGCGGCGGTCTGCAGCGCCTGCAGCGCGATCCGGTCGCCGTTGCGGAAGTGGTGATGGTTCGAGATCACCATGCCGTCGGAGAGCCCGCACAGGCGCAGCGCCGTCTCGAGGTCCGGGACCCGCTTGTCGCCGCTGCCCGGGAACTCGGCGCAGCTGCGGACGGGCGGGGCGTGCTTGCGCCCGCCGGGCAGGTGCTTGCCGACGCCGCGGTACGCCGTCTGCTCGCGGCCGTTGACGATCGCGGGAACCCTGCGGCCCGCGGCGTTCGTGACGAGGTCGACCTTCGCGCTCATGGGCGATGCTCCCCTTCCTGCCGGATCACTTCTTCTCCGCCGCGGGCGCCTGTCCGTCCTTCACCAGCCCCATGCGCCGGGCGCGCTCGACCAGCCGCCGGGCGCGCTCGACCACGGGCGGGTCGATCATCTTCGATCCGAGGCTCACCACGCCGAGCCCCTTCTCCTGCGCTTCGCGGAAGGCCCCCTCGATCCGCAGGGCCTTCTGGATCTCCTCGCCCGTCGGCGCGAACGCTTCGTGGATGACGCGGATCTGCCGGGGATGGACGCAGCCCATCCCCTCGAACCCCATCGCCCGCGAGCGCAGCGCCCAGGCCCGCAGGCCGTCCAGGTCGCCCACGTCCCCGTACACGGAGTCGATCGCCTGCAGCCCCGCCGCGCGGGCCGCGGTGACGAGCCGCGAGCGGGCGTACAGCGTTTCGGCCCCCTCCCGGGTCTTCACGACGCCCAGGTCGGCGGTGTAGTCCTCGAGGCCGATCGTCAGGGCGACGGTCCGGTCGGAGGCCCGCGCGATCTCGAAGGCGTTCTCGATGCCGAGCGCCGACTCGAGGATCGGCATGAGCCACAGGGGCCTGGCCGGGCCGCCCTTCGCGAGGATGGCGCCGATGGCGCGGTCCACCGCGCGCAGCTGCTCCGCCGTCTCGACCTTGGGAACCAGGATGAGGTCCGGGCTCTCGGGCACGATCGCCTCGAGGTCCTCCAGCCCGAGGGGCAGCTGGTTGATCCGGACCATCCGCTCGCAGGCCCCGAAGTCCACCGCGCGCAGCGCGTTGCGCACCAGCAGGCGGGAGGCGTCCTTCTCGTCCGGGTGGACCGAGTCCTCGAGGTCGAGGATGACCCCGTCCGGCTCGTGCAGGCCGGCGTTGATCATGAACTTCGGCTCGGCGCCCGGGAGGTAGAGCCGCGAGCGGCGCAGCCGGTCCTTCGCCGCGGCGGGCGGGAGCGGCGCCGCGCGTGCCGGGCGCGGGTCGCGCCCGGCCACGGCGGCCCCGGCGCGCCTCGCCGCGGCCTCGATCCGCGCGGCGATCGTCCAGGGGAGCGCCCCCTTGTCGTCGAGCTCGCACCGCGCGTGCTCGATCCCGAGCCCCCGGAGGGTCTCCCCGGCCAGGGCGCGGATCGACTCGCCGTAGTAGGGCTCGACGCGCGACTTGAGGACGACCTCGATCCCTCCCCCGGCGCGCGGCTCCACCGCCGCGTGCAGGTCGGAGCGCACGTCGTCCCCTTTTCTTCCCGCCTCGCCCCGCCGGGGCGCCGGACCGCCTTGCGATGGAATCATGGACCTGTTCCTCAGCGCAGCGCCGCCAGGATGGCGTCCGTCATCTGGGTCGCCGTGGCGGCCCCCTTCTTGAAGACGTCGGGGCCGCCCGGGAGGCGCAGCATGTCATAGGTCCGGACCTTCCCTTCGCGCACGACCGCGGCCACCGCGTCGCGGACCTTCTTCGCCTTCGCCTCCTCGCCGACGTGGTCGAGCAGCATCGCCGCGGAGAGGATCATCGCGATCGGGTTCACGATCGGGGGGTCGAGCTTCTCGTACTTGGGCGCGGAGCCGTGGGTCGGCTCGAACACGGCCACCTGCTCGCCGATGTTGCCCGAGCAGGCGAACCCGAGCCCGCCGACGAGGCCGGCGAACGCGTCCGAGGCGATGTCGCCGAACAGGTTCGACGCGATGATGACGCCGTACTCCTCGGGGTTCTTGGTGAGCCACATCATCTGCGCGTCGATGTTGGTGGACCAGAGCGGGATCGAGGGGAACTCCTTCTGGACCTCCTTCGCGACCTCCTCCATCATCCCGGAGGTCTCGCGCAGGACGTTCGGCTTCTCGCAGATCGTCACGCCCTTGTAGCCGTGCTTCTCGGCGTACCGGAAGGCGGCCCGGGCGATCCGCTGCGCGGCGGTGCGGGTGATGATCCGCACGGAGATCGCCAGCTCGGGGCCGGGCACGGACGCGAACGCCTTGAACTTCGAATGGGTTCCGAGCGCCTGGCGGACCGCGTCGGGCGGGTTCGTCCACTCGACGCCCGCGTACATCCCCTCGGTGTTCTGCCGGAAGATCACGGCGTCCACCACCGGCTCCTCGAAGCCCCCGTCCACCGTCTTGCGGATGAAGTTCAGGGGGTTGCCGGGGAAGGAGCGGCAGGGGCGGAGGCAGACGTCCAGGTTGAACTTCTGCCGCATCGTGACGATCGGGCTGAAGTACTGGTGGCCCTTCCCCCGGAGCTCCGGCTTCAGCTCGGCCTCGGCGGCCTTCTTCGGCTTCGAGGTGATCGCCCCGAACAGGCCCAGCCTGTGCTTCGTCAGCAGCTCGATGGTCCGCTCGGGCAGGGCGTTCCCTTCGTTCACCCAGCAGTCCCAGCCGATGTCGGCGTGGACGTACTCGGCGTCGAAGCCGACGGCCTTGAGAACGCGGACCGATTCGGGAAGCACCGTTTTGCCGATGCCGTCGCCCGGCATCGTGACGACCGTGTAGCGCGCCATTGCTCTCTCCTATTGCAGGTTCAGAGGCCGCGGGGCCGGCTTCCCGGCCGCCGCGGTCCGTGCACGATCACGCCTATCCAAGGCCCAGCTTCCGCTTCACCAGGTTCTCCACCCCGCCCGCGACGACGAGCGACTGGGGCACGCTGCCGAGCGGCGGGAAACGCCAGGTCTCGCCGCGGTAGACCAGCGAGCCCGAGGAGAAGTCGATGTCGAGCTCGTCGCCCGGCAGGATGGTCTTCGCCTTCGCCGCGACCTCGGCGGAGAAGAGCCCCTTCAGCCGGTTCACGAGCTCCGGGACCTCGACGCAGAGGTAGCCGTTGTTGAACGCGTTGCGCAGGTAGGTCTGCGAGAAGGAGCCCGCGATGACGAGCGCGATCCCCTTCGCCTGCAGCGCCGTGACCGCCTGCTCGCGGCTCGAGCCGGTGCCGAAGTTGAACCCGCCCACGAGGATGTCCCCGGCGCGCGTGTTCTTCGAGAAGTCGGGGTCGTAGTTCTCCATGACGACCCGCGCCATCTCCTCGCGCGACATGTCCTCGCGGTAGGTGTAGTCCTTGCCGTAGATCCCGTCCGTGTTGAGGTTGTCCTGCGGGGCGAAGACGAGCCGCCCCCGCACCTGGCCGGGGAAGCCCGGCAGGATCGCCACCTTCTCGGAGGCGGCCGCCGGCGGGGCGAGGAGCTCGATCCGCCGCTCCGGCCTGGCCGAGCCCGAGGGGCGCGGGCCGCGGATGTAGCCGGCCACCGCCGAGGCGGCGACCACCTCGGGGCTGGCGAGGTAGCACTTCGCGTCGCGCGAGCCCATGCGCCCCTTGAAGTTGCGGTTCGTCGCGGAGATGCCGACCTCGCCCGCCTCCAGCAGCCCCGTGCCGAGCCCGATGCAGGGCCCGCAGCTCGCGGGCAGGGGCTCCGCCCCGGCGTCGAGGAGGGTCTTCCAGACGCCGCGCTTCTCGGCCTCTTCCTGGACGCTGCGGCTCGCGGCGGCGAGGTAGAAGCGGACCGACGGGGCGATCTTCTTCCCGGCCAGGACGCGGGCCGCCGCCTCGAGGTCCTCGAGGCGCGAGTTCACGCACGAGACGAGGTAGGCCTTGTGGATGGCGATCTGCCTGGCCTCGAGCTCGGGCAGGGGAGTGGCGACCTGCACGGTGTCGGGGCCCGCGACGTGCGGGACGACCTGGGACAGGTCGAGGTGGATGCGCGCGGCGTAGGCCGCGTCGGCGTCGGGAACCGGCGGGTTCTTCTCCCAGCCCGCGAGGTCGGCGTCGGAGACGCGCCCGGCGCCGGCGGCGCCGAGGGCCGCGCGCCGCGCGCGGATCCACGCGAGCGTCACGCCGTCCACGGGGAACCAGCCGACGAGGGCGCCCCACTCGGTCGTCATGTTCGCGATGCTCATCCGGGCGTCCATGGAGAGGCTCGCGACCCCGGGCCCCGTGAACTCCACGGCGGCGTTGAGGACGTCGCTGCCGAACAGGCCGCACAGCGCGATGATGACGTCCTTGCCGCTGGTCCCCCCGGCGAGGGTCCCCTCGAGGACGACCTGCACGGTCGGCGGGATCTGCCACCAGAACTCGCCCGTGGCCCAGAGCGCCGCCGCGTCGGTGCGGACCACGGGGGTCCCGACGGCGCCGAGCGCGCCGTACATGTTCGAGTGCGAGTCGGAGGCGACCACGAACGAGCCGGGGACGACGTACAGCTGCTCGCACATGATCTGGTGGCCGATGCCGGAGCCCGCGGGGTGGAACGCGACCCCCTGCTCCCTGCCGAACGCCTCGATCGAGCGGTACTTCTTGAGGTTGTCCTCGGCCGTGTTCTGGATGTCGTGATCGAGGGCGAAGACCGGCTGGCGCGGATCGAGGATCTTCGCGACCCCGAGGGATTTGAACTTCTTCATGACCGCCGAAGTGTTGTCGTGGGTCATGACGTGGCGCGGCCGGATCGACACGAAATCGCCGGCGCGCACCGGCCGCCCCTTGGGGCCTTCGGCCATGTGGCTCTGCGTGAGCTTCTCGACGATGTTCTGGCCCATCGTGGTCTCCGGATGCAGCGTCAGCGCCGCGCCTTCGCCTTGCGGCCGGCCGGCTTCGACGTCTTCTTCACGGCCTTGCGGATCGGCCCGGCCGCCTTCTTCGCGGGCTTCTTCGCGGCGGACTTCGCCTTCGCCGCCTTCACGGCGGCCTTCCTGGCGGACTTCCGCGGCTTCGCGGCGGCCTTGCCTTCGCCGCGCCCCCGCCGCCCCTCGAGGCCGCCCGTCCCCGGTCCGACCGGGCGAGCGCCATCAGGGCCGACACCGAGCCGAGCTGTCTCGAGGCTCCAGACGGCGCTCTTGAGCTTCTGCTGCGCCCCCTTGGACAGGACGGGGCCGGCCAGCGCCTCGAACTTCTCCTCGATCTCGCGGTCGGTCAGCGGGTTGCGCGGGTCCCCCTTCGGGAAATCGACCTGCTTGGTGAGCTCGCGCCCGTCGGTGGTGTGGATCGTCACGATGACGCGCTGCAGCTTCGGGAAGACCGCCTCGATCTCCGGGTCGGCGACCACCTCGACCTTCGGGAGCTGCGCGCGGATGATCGGGGTCCATGATCTTGGCGTCGGTGAACTGGGCCGGCGTGACCTGCCGGTCGGCGATCGCCGCCGCGATCACGTAGGGGAGGCTGTGATCGGCCGTCTCCTTCGTGCGCGGGTCGTACTTCGACGGATCGGACAGGATGTCGGCCGCGCGGGCGAGGGAGCGGATGTGGACCTTCGCGATCGCGTCCGGCGCGAGGTCGTTCTCCCGCACGAGCGCGAGGACGGCCGAGATCGGCGTGTGCGTGAGCGCCTCGGTCGGGTAGGCCTTCATGCCGCACTCGGTGATGCGCCACGACGCGCCGAGCCCGTCCTCGAGGATGTTCAGCTTCCACTCCGGTCCGAGGCAGTGGACCATCCCTTCCTTGCCGTCGATCGCGTGCTCGGGGCCGGTGTATCCCTTCTCGGCGAGGAGCGCGCCGAGCACGCCGCTCTGCGTCGCCATCGGGTCGACCGTGTTCTTGATCATCGTCAGCTTGCCGGAGACGGCCGCGCCGAGGGTGAAGTGCCGGCTTCCCGAGATGCCGATCGCGTGCTGGATCCGCGGCCCGTCGAGGCCGAGCATGCGGCCCGCGACGATCGGGGACACGAAGGCGGTCAGCGTGGCGTGGTGCCAGCCGCGCTCGCGGATTCCCGGGAAGGCCGCCTCGCAGAACCGCTGCTCGAACTCGTGGCCGAGCACGATCCCGACGATCAGCTCCCGCCCGTCGCGCTTCGTGCGCTCGGCGCAGGCCATCGCGGCCGGGATGATGTCGGAGGGATGGGACGGGTCCTGCTTCCAGTAGATGTCGTTGTAGTCCATCACGCGGACCATCAGGGCGTTCAGGAGGGACGCCGAAACGGGGTCGATCCTGGCGCCGGTGCCGATGACGGTCGCGGGGCCCTTGCCGGCCATCGGCCCGAGGACGTCCAGGGCGATCCGGACGTCGTGCTGGAGGTACCCTCCGAGGGCGCAGCCGAGCGAATCGAGCAGGAACCGCTTCGCCTGGTGCACGGCGTCGGGGGAGAGGTCCTCGTAGGAGAGGGTCGAGGCCCAGCGGGCCATCCGGGCGGTGATCGTTTCCTTGGCGGGGGTGGCTGGCGTGCTCATGGGTTCTCCGTTCACTTTCCCAGGTTCTTGAAGGGGAGGAAGCTCATGAAATCGGCGTGGTGGACGATGTAGGCCTCGGTCGAGCGCTTCACGAGGTCCCCCTCGCCGGCGTGGGCGGCGATGATGTGGCAGACCTCGTCGGGAACGCCGCACATCATGGCGAGCGCGACGCCCGTGAACGGGTGCCGCAGGTTCTCGCCCCGCTTGCTCTGGCGGGTCTTCCCCTCGGCCTTCTCGTATTCGAGAAGCTTGCCGACGTCGGCGAGGATCGCGCCCGGCGATCACCGTGTCGAGGTCGATCGGCAGCGACTTGCCGAGGTACTCCTGCATGGACTCGGCCGCGCGCCGCGCGATGTGCACGACGCACCGCTTGTGCTCCATGAAGGTGACGGTGCAGTTGGGGACGAGCAGCGTGAAGGGGATCCGGTTCAGGTCGTCCGGGGTGAGCGGGCTCAGCTCGAAGGCCTTCACCCAGGTCGCCTCGACCTTCCGCCTCAGATCCTCGCTGCGGATCCATTCGAGCTCGGGCCAGAGCTTGCGAACCGCGTCCTGCATGGCGATTTCCTCCGTTCGGTCTGGTTACTGTAGCCCGCGGCGCGGGCGGGAGTCCACCCGGGAGCACGGATCGTGCCGCCGCGTCCTTCCGCCAGAATTCATCGGATCACGCGAAAAAAATGCGCCGATCCTGGTACAGCGATTCTGTTGCCTGCCGAATTTTCACGAGAAAATGCTACCACATGGCGTCTATTGTTCGGAAGTCATGGCAAAAGTCCGAATGAATGGCGGCCCTGATCGGCACGAGGGCCTGATCAGGTCGAAAGGAGATCCGCAGCCGGGTCGATGGGGGGTCGAGCCACGACACACCCGCTCCGGGAGGGGATCGCTCCGAACGGAACCGCGCTCGATGCAGCGGCCTCCGGGCCGGAGCCGCGGGTTCCGGGGGCGAGACCTGGTCGTCCCCGGCGGTCTCCTCGCGTCGGGCCGGGAGGCGGCCCGACGCGCCGCAGGGTCAGGGCACCGTGCGGACGAACAACCGGTCCACGGTGACGGTGTCGAGGGTGATGTGTCCCCCCGTGTGATCGGTGTCGATCACGCGGAAGATCACGCTCCCCGCCAGGGCCGCCGGAAGGGTCGTCTGCCGGTCGAGGTTGTCGTCGGCGTACGGGAGCGTCGGGAATGCGATCGGGCCGAAGCTCCCCCCGCCGTTGGTCGAGTACTCGAACGCGAAGTTGTCCCCGTCGAGGCTGTTCGAGCGGAACCCTTCGACGTGCAGCTCGATGAGGCTCCCCGCCGCGACCGTGACCGTCCAGCGGTGCTCGAGATGGCTGTAGCGCGTCGAAGGGGAGCCCCCGGTTGTCGAGACCTCCGTGATCGACTCGTACACGTTGTCCGAGGCCAGCGTGTTCGTCCAGGTCCCGGACACCGTTCCGTACACGGTGCTCTCGCCGGTGGCGAAGCGGTCGATGAAGAACCGGCAGGCGAGCGGATCCGTGTTGGAGCGCGCCTGCTCGGAGGAGGTGTAGCCGAGCGGGCCGAGACCGCAGTCGGCGTTCTTCGCCTGGACCATGTAGAAGAAGCCGTGTCCGGGCGCCGGCACGGCCGGGTCGGACCACGAGGTGCCCGCGAGGTCCTCGACCTTGCAGGCGCCGTAGTCGCCCGAGGGGAGCGAAGCGGTGTCGCCCCGGGACACGGAGTAGGTGTCGGCCGCGGGAATGACGGGCCAGGAGAGCACGGCTGTCGCGCTGCCCGAGCGGACGACGGAGACGGGGGCCACTTCGGCCGGAGTCCGGTCGCCGGGGGCGAGCGGGAGGCAGTCGCAGAGATCGCCCGCCCCATCCCCGTCCGTGTCGGTCTGGACGGCGTTTGCGGCGGCGGGGCAGTTGTCGCACAGATCGCCGATCCCGTCGGCATCGCGGTCGGCCTGGTAGCGGTTCGACAGTGCGGGGCAGTTGTCGCAGGCATCGCCCGGCCCATCGCCGTCCGCATCGGCCTGGCCGGCATTGGCTGCCGCCGGGCAGTTGTCGCAGGCATCGCCGACCCCGTCGCCGTCGGCGTCGGCCTGGCCCGGGTTCGGCGTCGTCCGGCAGTTGTCCTGCAGGTCGCAGACGCCGTCCGCGTCGATGTCGGTGTTGACGACGTACCGCCCTCCGTCGTTGTACCTGAGGTTGGTACTCGTTCCCTCCGCCGAAGACGACGAGGAACTTCCCCGTCCAGACGCCCGAATACTCGGAGCGCCGCGCCGGGGCCAGGAGGGTCGTGGTTGGAGTCCATTGATCGAGCGCAGGATCGTAGCGTGCGCCGGTGTTGACGGAGGTGGACGTGTTCGTGGCGGCGCCTCCCAGATGATCCAGTGGCGCCCGGTCCAGATGGGGGCCACACCGGAAAGCGACAGGGGGGCGTTGACGGTGCTCAGAGGATGCCAGGAATCGGTATCGGGATCGTAGCGGGCGCCGCCGTAGGGGGAGCCGACGGGGGGAAAGTAGACTCGCCAGACCAGCATCGAGGTCCCGGTCCAGGAACTCAGCGGGGAGGAGTCCGAGCCCGGAGCGCCGACGGTCGACGTCGCCTCCCAGGTGTCGGCCAGCGGATCGTAGAGGCCGCCGGTCTTGGCAACGGGGCCGGCTGCGGCTCCCCGCGCTGCGCGAGCAGCGAAGCGAGGCCGCGCCGCGGGACGTACGCGCCGGGTGAAGGATCCGTGATGCCGCCCCGCCCCAGACGATCATCCGCGAGCCGGTCCAGACGGCGGTGTGCTGGATGCGGGGGGTCGGCGCGCCGTTCGTCGTCGTCGGGGTCCAGAGATCGGTGCGCGGGTTGTACCGTCCCCCGATGTTGGTGGGGTGGCCGGTCAGGTCGTAGCCGCCCCAGGCGATCATCTCGGACCCGCTCCAGACGAGCGGTGGGTACTGGGTCTGGGGGGCGCCCGTCAGCGGGATCGGCGTCCAGGTCTCGAGGAACCGGGTCGTATCTCGCTCCCCGAACCTGATTGTCCTGCGCGATGCCCCAGTAGAGAACCTCGGAGCCGCTCCAGACGGCGCGGTGGGTGAAACCATCGGGGAGCAGGCCGGTGGCGGTCGGCGTCCAGGAGTCGGTCGCGGGGTTGTAGCGGCCACCCGTGGCCGGTGGGGACCGGCGTGGTCTCGCCGCCGAAAACGATCATCAGTGAGCCGGTCCAGATGGCGGAATGGTAGTTGCGCGCCACCGGCGCGTTGACGAGCGTGGTCAAGGTCCAGGAGTTCGTCGCCGGATCGTAGAGGACCGCCGCTGTTGTAAGCCTGGTATCCGCCCCAGACGATCATCTTCGTGCCGGTCCAGACAGCGGTATGGTCCGCCCGCTGGTACGGCGTGTTCGTGATCGAGGTCCGTGTCCAGGAGTATGTCAGGGTTGTAGCGCCCGCCGGTGTTGTGAAAGAACCACATGTCCCCGAGACCCCGCCCCCCAGACGATCATCTGGGTCCCGGTCCAGACGGCGGAATGACGTGCGCGCGGATCGCAGACGTTGACCATGGAGGTGGGGCTCCAGGTGTCGCCGACCGGGTCGTAGCGGGCCCCCGTGTTGACGTAGGCCAGGGAGGCCCCGCTCTCCCCGCCCCAGACGATCATCCGGCTGCCCGTCCAGACCGCCGTGTGCCGGGTGCGCGCGGAGGGAGCGTCGAGCGTGGCGGTCGGGGACCACGAATCGGTGGCGGGATCGTAGCGGCCGCCTGTTGCGAGGTAGGTGCCTCCCTCTGCTGTCCAGCCCCCCCAGACCACCATCACGCTCCCCGTCCAGACGGCCGTATGACGGCTGCGCGCCCTGGGGGGCATTGAGCGTGCTGGTCGCCGTCCAGGTGTCGGTCGCGGGGTTGTAGCGTCCGCCGGTGGCCGTCGCGCCAGGCCGAAGTCGCCGCCCCAGACGATCATCTCGGTCCCGGTCCAGACCGCGGTGTGATACCGGCGCGCTCCCGGAGCGTTCACGGGGGACATCGAGGTCCAGGTGTCGATGAGCGGGTCATAGCGCTTGCCCGTACCGTAATTCGCGTACGCCTCCCCCTCGCCGCCCCAGACGATCATCAGGGTCCCGGTCTAGACGGCGGTGTGAAAAGCGCGCTCCTCCGGAGGGTCGTCCATCGTCCCGTTGTCCCAGGTGTCGTCACCGGGGCAGGACAGTGGGGCAGCGGGCGGCTCCGCCCGCTGCGCGGCGGGCTCGCGCCCCTGATCATCCGGCGCGTCGCCTGCCGGGCGAACGCCCGTTTCCTCCGGGATGCCGTCCAGTCCGGCTTCAAGGGGTGGCCTGGCGGCGTTCGCGCCGAGCCACGTTCCGAGCGTGAGCGCCTCATCCGCGACAGGGCGGACCCTTGAGGGGTCGAGCGTGCGCCCGGAGCCGCTCCACCAGCTCTCGTAGCTCACGCGCCCGGCATGGCCGTGAATCCGCTCGTCGGCATCGAAGAATCGGTGGACCAGACTGTCCGCCAGGGCCGGCCTGACCAGGCACTCCTGGGCGAGCGAAGGAGTCGTTGCCGAGGGCGGCGTAGATTTCCCGGAGCCGCTCCGGGTAACGTGTGTCCCGCTCGATCCGCTGCAGCTCGCGGGCGAAAGCCTCCGCGGTGAGCGGCGTGTCGTAGTCCGTCTCGAGCAGGAGCGACTCTTGAAGTGAGGCGCGGACCTTCGCCTCGGTCGCCGCGAGGGGGACCGCCTGCTCGAAGGGAAGCGTGGCGCCGAGCTGGTGGGAGTAGTAGACCCGATCGATCTCCCGTTGGGCCGCGACCCGCTGCTCGAAGCTCAGCTCACGGGCGATCGCGGGGGTGGCAAGGCACAGGCCCAAGATGATGAGGACCACGACAAGCCCGCTGGCTGCGGGCGGGCGCCGCCCCGGATGCGCGACGAGGTCTGCAGCGGCCGGATCGGTGAAGTTCCCGCACGCTCTGTCCATGGGGTCCTCCTCGATGCTTCTCTACGTCCTTACTCCGGCCTCCGGAGGAAAGCAAGGACCGATCCGGCAGAACCCTCTGGGTCGGGATGCCTCCGGCCGGGGCAAACGAATGTTTACAGGAATTTACCCGGGGTTTACAGGCGGGGGAATAACCTAGCGAAGTCACTCCCGCAGCGTCTCAAGAGACGGGGATCGGGGCCGTTCCGGAAGGGCCGGGCGGCCCCGATCCCCGAAACTCTCCGCAACCGGCAGGCGTAGAACAAGCAGGACAATGGCGGGCGAGGATACAGGGATGCTGGCCCACTACCGGATCGCCGGGAAGCTCGGCGAAGGCGGCATGGGGGTGGTCTGGAAGGCGGTCGACACCCACCTCGACCGCGAGGTCGCGATCAAGGTCCTGCCGCCCGAGCTCGCCCAGGACCCGGACCGCCTCTCGCGGTTCGAGCGCGAGGCCCGGGTCCTCGCCTCGCTCAACCATCGCAACGTCGCCGCGATCTACGGCATCGAGCACCAGGTGACCGAGCAGGGGGTTTCGCCCGTCCTGGTCCTCGAGTACGTGCCCGGCGAGACGCTCGCCGAGCTGATCAAGCAGGGGCCGCTCCCGCTCGACGACGCCCTCGATGCCGCCGCGCAGATCGCCGAAGGGCTCGAGGCGGCGCACGAGATCGGCATCATCCACCGCGACCTCAAGCCCGCGAACGTCAAGCTGACCCCCGACGGTCGCGCCAAGATCCTCGACTTCGGCCTCGCCAAGGCGTTCGCGCCCGAGGCGTTCGACCCGTTCTCGGGCCCCTCGCGCACCGACATCGGGAACTCCCCGACCATCACGACCGGCGGTACGCGCCTGGGCGCGATCATCGGCACGGCCGCCTACATGTGCCCCGAGCAGGCGCGCGGCAAGGCGGTGGACAAGCGGGCCGACATCTGGTCGTTCGGCTGCCTCCTGTTCGAATGCCTCGCCGGGACCCCTCCGTTCCCGGGCGAGACCGCGACCGACGTGCTCGGCGCCATCCTCCACCTCGAGCCGGACTGGACGGCGCTCCCCGGACGCGACCCCCGCGCGGGTCCGCGACCTGCTCCGCCGCTGCCTCGACAAGGACGCCCGCAAGCGGCTGCGCGACATCGGCGACGCGCGGATCGAGCTGCAGGAAGCCTCGGCCGCGCGGATCTCCTCGCCCAACGGCACTTCGGCCCGCGTGAGCGCGCCGGGCCTCGCGCTCCCTGCCGGCGCCGGAGCCGGGGCGGCGCGCGCCGACCGGGCCGGGGCCGCCTCGAAAACCGCGTGGCCGGCCCGCGCCCTGTGGCTCGCGCTGGGGCTCGCGCTCGGCGCGACGCTCTGGGGAGCGCTCGGGCCCCGCGGCGGCTCCACCCTGCCTGCCCCGAAGGGGCCCGTTTCGCGCGTCTCGGTGGAGATCCCGGACACCCTCGAGATCCGCGGCGGCGGCGGCCTCACCGCCGACGGGCGCGCGATCGTGATCGTCGGCCGCCCCAGGGCCCGTGACGTGAAGCCGGCAGGCGAGCAGCAGGTGTACGTGCGGCGGATGGACTCGTTCGATTTCGAGCCGCTGAAGGGGACCGAGGGAGCGCTCGGCGTCGCCAGCTCGCCCGACGGGAAATGGCTCGCCTTCATCTCGCCCGCCGCGCCCGGCACGACCCGCAAGAGGCTGATGAAGATCCCGGTCGACGGAAGCGCGCCCGCGATGGCGCTGGCGGACTGGAGCGACGCCTGGCAGGGGCTCGTCTGGCTCGAGAGCGGCGACTTCATCACGACCGACGGGAAGGGCGATGCGATCGTGAGGATCTCCGCGGCGGACGGCAAGGCGCTGGCGCCGGTGAAGATCGACGCGGGGGCGTTCCAGGGCACCTTCGTGCCGCTGCGGACCCTGCCCGAGGACCGGGGCCTTCTCGCCCAGGTCACGTCGTACAGCCCGAGGGGCTTCGAGATCGGGGTCGGCCTGATCGATCCCGAAACCGGCAAGGCGAAGATCCTCGTCGAGAACGGCGGGGCCCCCTCCTACATGCCGCCCGGCAAGCTCCTGTTCGCGCGGGCCGACACGCTCCTCGCCGCCCCCTTCGACCTCGACAGCCTCGAGGTGACGGGAGGGCCCGTGGCGATCCTGGGCGGGTTGAGGACCGAGAACTCCTGGGCGCCGGGGGGCTTTTCGTACACCCGCGACGGCACGCTCGGCTATGTCCCGGGCGGGATGGTCGGGGCGAAGCGCAGGATCGCCATCGCGGACCGGTCCGGGAAGGTGGAGCCGTGGTCCGAGGAGCGGCGTTCCTTCGAGACCTGGCCCGTCCTCTCGCGCGACGGGCGCCGGGTCGCGGTGGTGATCACGAACCCGAACGCCATCTACGAGATCTGGATCTCCGACCGCGATCGCCCGGCGCTGCGCCGGCTCGTCGCCGCGCCGGACGCCGACTGCTACGCGCCGGTCTGGTCGCCCGAAGCGGACCGGATCGCCTACGGCCGCGTGGCGAAGAACGACCAGGACGGGATCTACCTGCAGGCGGCCGACGGCGCCGCCCCGCCCCGGCGGATCTTCCGGCCGGCCTCGCCGGCCGACCAGTACCTTCCCTGGCAGTGGACGCCCGACGGGTCGGCCATCGTCATGATCCGCCAGAGCGCCGGAAAGGCCGATGTCGTCCTCCTTCCGGTCCCGAAGGGGACGGGCGAGGCGACGCAGGCGAAGCCGCTCCTCGCGAGCGCGTTCAACGAGGTCGATCCCGCGCTCTCCCCCGACGGGCGCTGGCTCGCCTATGCCTCGGACGAATCGGGCCGCTTCGAGGTCTACGTCGTCCCCTTCCGGGCGGACGGGACGGCCGGGGCCGCGACGGCCGTCTCGCGCGAGGGGGGGACGCGCCCGCGCTGGGCGGCGGACGGGCGGACGCTCTACTACGCCTCCGACAAGAACGTCCTCATGTCGGTCGCGCTGTCGGACAGGCCCGCTGCCGCCTTCGCGGCGCCTGCGCCGGTCCTCGATCTCGAGCCGCTCCGGATCAGCACCCCGCGCGCCGCGTTCGACATCCTCCCCGACGGGCGGCTCGTCGTGATCCAGAAGGGCGAGGAGGAGGACGAGCTCCGCCGTTTCAACCTCGTCCTGAACTGGTCCTCCGGAGCTGGCGAAGCGGATGCCCGCGGCGCGTTAGCGCGCCGGGCGGTCCTCGAACAGCAGGCGCGCGAACGGGCGGACGAGCAACCCGAGCACCGATCCGGCGGGGCCGGTCCTGAGCGTTGCGAGGCGCAGCACCTGCTCGACGCCGAGCGCGAGCGCCGCGAACAGCGAGGCGATCGTGACGAGATCGGTCCTCCCGATGGCGAGCCCCGCGAGGTCGGAGACGAGCCCGGCCCCCGCGAGGACGAGCACGGTCCACGCGGTGCGCCGTCCCCACCGGAGCGGGTCGAACCCGTACCTTTCCTGCAGGAAGCGCTGCTCGGCGGCGGAGAGAAACGCGAGGTACGGCTCGGTCATCCGGTAGCGATCGGCGGCGGCGACGTCCGGCGGCGCGGGGCTGCCCGCGAATCCCCTGTTCCCCGCCCGCCTGCGCCCCAGGAGCTCCTCCGGGACGCAGGAAGGCTCCACCAGCCCCCGCCGGTCCCGCCTGGCCAGGTACCAGATCGAGTAGGCGACCGCCCCCTCGAACGATCCGACCGGACGGTTCTGCATGAGGAGGAGGACCAGGCGCAGGAACGATTCGGCGAGGAGGAGGATCCCGATCGAGACCAGCGCCCCGGGCAGGGGCGGGCGGGTCCCCCTGATCCGCTCCGCGAGCATCCAGGAGAGGCAGGCGAGCCCGTAGAAGCCGGGCGGCACGATCGAGGCGAGCGTGAGCAGCCGCGCGGGGGCCCCGAACGCGGCCTGCATCCGCTCCTGCACGTTCGCCGGCAGGTGCCCGGCCAGGGGCGCGAGGAGGATGGAGCTCTTCCGCTTCGCCTCGGCGCCCGCGAGCGAGCGGTGCTGCGCGGCGCGGGAGCGCTCGGCCTCCTCGTCGTACCGCTCGGCGAGCCGGATGACGTGCTCGTCGCGCCAGGGAGCGAGCGTGTACTGCACCCCCCCGCCCGGGAGGGGACCCGCGTCGAGCACCTCGTACCAGGCGCCGTCCCAGTCCACGGCCGTGCCCGGGTGCTCGTGCGTGCGGAGGGTGCGTCCGGCGCGGGGCTTCCACCCCTTGGGCAGGCGGCAGGAGAGGAGGATCGTCCCCTCCGGTCCCTCGCTCAGACGGTCGGAGCCGTGCGCGCGCGGCATGAAGGACACTCTACACCGGCCGGGCCCGGGCGGACCCCGCGGGCAGGGGAGGAACGGGGAGGCCCGGCGGCCTAGCCGCTGCCGCCCGTGGACTTGGCCTCTTCGGCGCCGGTCAGGGCCGCGACGATGAAGTCGCGGTTCAGGCGCGCGATGAACGAGACGCTGATCCCCTTCGGGCAGGCCGCCTCGCACTCGCCGTGGTTCGTGCAGCCGCCGAACCCCTCCGAGTCCATCTGGGCGAGCATCTTCTTCACCCGCGTGTAGCGCTCGGGCTGCCCCTGCGGCAGCAGGCCCAGCTGCGACACCTTGGCCGCCATGAAGAGCATCGCCGAGGCGTTCGGGCAGGCGGCGACGCAGGCGCCGCACCCGATGCAGGCGGCGGCGTCCATGGCCAGCTCGGCGTTCGCCTTCGGCACGAGGATCGCGTTCCCGTCGGGGGCGCTCCCGGTCTGCACCGAGGTGTAGCCTCCGGCCTGGATGATCCGGTCGAGGGCGCCGCGGTCCACGATCAGGTCCTTGAGGACGGGGAACGCCTTCGCGCGCCACGGCTCGATCGTGAGCGTGTCTCCGTCCTTGAAGGTGCGCATGTGGAGCTGGCACATGGTGGTTCGGTCGCGGGGCCCGTGGGCCACCCCGTTCACGACCACCCCGCACGTGCCGCAGATCCCCTCGCGGCAATCGTGGTCGAAGGCGATCGGCTCCTCCCCCTTCAGCGTGAGATCCTCGTTCACGACGTCGAGCATCTCGAGGAAGGACATGTCGGGGCTGACGCCCTTCGCGTGGTAGGTGACGAAGCGCCCCTGGTCGCGGGCGCTCTTCTGCCGCCAGACGTGGAGAGTGAGGTCCATTACTTGTAGCTCCGCTGCGCCAGGGGAACGTATTCGAAGCTCAGGGGTTCCTTGTTGAGGATCGGCTTGCGGCCCGGGCCCGCGTACTCCCAGGCCGACACGAAGCAGAACTGCTCGTCGTTGCGGAGGGCCTCGCCCTCCGGCGTCTGGTACTCCTCGCGGAAGTGCCCGCCGCACGATTCCTCGCGCTCCAGGGCGTCGAGGCACATCAGCTCGCCCAGCTCGAGGAAGTCGGCCACGCGCCCCGCCATCTCGAGGGACTGGTTCAGGTCGTCCCCCGAGCCCGGCACGGTGACGTTCTTCCAGAACTCCTCGCGCAGGGCGGGGATCTTCTGCAGGGCGGCCTCGAGCCCCTTCCGGTTCCGGCCCATCCCGCAGTGCTCCCACATGATCTTGCCGAGCTCGCGGTGGAACTGCGTCACCGTCTTCCGGCCCTTGATCGAGAGGAGCGTCTTGATCTGCGCCCCGACCGACGCCTCGGCGGCCTTGACCTCCGGGTGATCGAGCGGGACCTTCTCCTGCTTGGTGCTCGCCAGGTAGTGGCCGATCGTGTAGGGGATGATGAAGTAGCCGTCCGCGAGCCCCTGCATCAGGGCGCTCGCGCCGAGCCGGTTCGCGCCGTGGTCGGAGAAGTTGGCCTCGCCGATCACGTGCAGCCCCGGGATCGTGCTCATCAGGTTGTAGTCGACCCAGAGCCCGCCCATCGTGTAGTGGCTCGCCGGGAAGATCCGCATCGGCACCTTGTAGGGATCCTCGTCGGTGATCCGCTCGTACATCTCGAAGAGGTTCCCGTACTTCTCGGCGATCGCCGGCGCGCCGAGGCGGCCGATGGCGTCGGAGAAGTCGAGGTACACGCCGAGGCCGGTCGAGCCGACGCCGCGCCCTTCGTCGCAGACCTGCTTCGCCGCGCGCGAAGAGATGTCGCGCGGGGCGAGGTTCCCGTAGGTCGGGTACTTGCGCTCCAGGTAGTAGTCGCGCTCGTCCTCGGGGATCTGGTCCGGCGGCCGCTTGTCGCCGGCCTTCTTGGGGACCCAGATCCGCCCGTCGTTGCGCAGGGACTCGGACATCAGCGTCAGCTTCGACTGGTACTCGCCGTGCACGGGGATGCAGGTCGGGTGGATCTGGGTGAAGCAGGGGTTGGCGAACGCCGCGCCCTTCCTGTAGGCGCGCCAGATCGCGGTGCCGTTGCACCCCTTCGCGTAGGTGGCGAGGTAGAAGACGTTGCCGTACCCGCCCGTGCCGAGCACCACGGCGTCGGCCAGGTGCGATTCGATCCTTCCCGTGACCATGTCGCGGGTGACGATCCCGCGCGCCCGGCCGTCGACCACGATCAGCTCGAGCATCTCGTGGCGGGGGAACATCGTCACCTTGCCGGCGGCCACCTGGCGCATGAGGGCCTGGTAGGCGCCGAGCAGGAGCTGCTGGCCCGTCTGCCCCCGCGCGTAGAAGGTCCGCGACACCAGCGCGCCGCCGAAGGAGCGGTTCGCGAGCGTCCCGCCGTACTCGCGCGCGAACGGGACGCCGGCCGCGACGCACTGGTCGATGATGTTCATGCTGAGCTCGGCCAGCCGGTGGACGTTCGCCTCGCGCGCCCGGAAGTCGCCCCCCTTCACCGTGTCGTAGAAGAGCCGGAAGACGCTGTCGCCGTCGTTCTGGTAGTTCTTGGAGGCGTTGATGCCCCCCTGCGCGGCGATCGAGTGCGCGCGGCGCGCGCTGTCCTGGTAGCAGAAGCACTTCACGTTGTAGCCGAGCTCGGCCATGGCCGCGGCGCCCGCCCCGCCCGCGAGGCCGGAGCCGACGACGATCACCGTGTACTTCCGCTTGTTCGCGGGGTTCACCAGCTTCATGTCGAAGCGGTGCTTGTCCCACTTCTTGTCGATGGGGCCGGAGGGGATCCTGGCGTTCAGTTCCATGCTATTTCACCCACCCCGCCATGACGGCGACCGGGATCGAGATGTTGCCGAGCACGACGAGGAGCGCCATGCCGGTGGAGAACGCCATGCGCAGCCTGTTCCAGCGCGGATGGCTGAGCCCGAGCGTCTGGAGCATGCTCCAGATGCCGTGGTACATGTGCAGCCCCAGCGCCAGCATCGCGACGATGTAGAAGACCGAGACGGGGATCACCTGGAAGCCGGCGATGACGTTGTGGTAGACGTCCCCCTCGATGAACTTCCCGTCGGAGAACCCGGCGGTCGTCCCCTGCACCGCGCCCACCGTGAAGTGGAGGATGTGGTAGACGACGAAGAGTGCCAGGATCGGTCCGCTCCAGATCATCGTGCGCGAGGCGTAGGTGGACTCGATGTGCTTCGTCCTGCGGTAGCCCACGGGGCGCGCCGACCAGTTGTCGATCGTCAGCATCGTCGCGGCCCAGACGTGGAGGCAGACCGAGCCGAGCATCACCGCGCGGAAGACCCAGATGCCCCCCCCGTGCAGGAAGGTGCGCAGGAAGACGGCGTAGTGGTTGATCGCCTCGGGGCCGAGATAGATCTGAAGGTTGCCGATCATGTGCATGGTCACGAAGCCGAAGAGGATGACGCCCGTGGCGGCCATCACCACCTTCCTGCCGATCGATGAGCCGAGCACCGTCGCTGCCCGCCGGATGACCGTCCCCGAGAACGCTTGCGGAAGAGTCTGCGTCGTGGAGGAGTTCATAGGTGCCGGATGTTAGCACCGGCAATTCCGGGGGACAAAGCAACTGCACCCCCGCATGCGGAGGGAATGAATCCACGATCGTGATTCGGCGCGAGGCGGAAAGCGCCGAACGTTCTCCCGGGGAGGGACGGGAACGGCCGAATCGAAGCGGCCGGGGGGAGGGGCTGAAATGAAACAGGCGGACCACCGGGGGTGCCGGGGTCCGCCTGAGTCTGTGTCGTGGTTGTGTTAGATGGGGCGGACGTTCTGCGCGGCGGGGCCCTTCTGGCCCTGCACGATCTCGAACTCGACCCGCTGCCCTTCGGCCAGGGTCTTGAAGCCCTGCATGCTGATGGCGGAGTGATGGACGAAAACGTCCTTCGAACCGTCATCCAGGCTGATGAACCCGAAGCCCTTCGTGTCGTTGAACCACTTCACCGTACCTTGTGCCATGTCCAAAAAACCTTCCTAACCGCGGGCTTATCGCCCGCTTTCCCTCGCGCACTCCGGAGGTGGCAGAGACCGTCCCTGCTCCTCCATGCGCGTCTCGTCTCCAACCCATCGGATTGATCAAACCGGAAGGGACGATGCACTCAAGATACGCGGTATTCCCGGGGTTGTCAATGGAGGGGGCCCGGAGGGCCGCGCCCCGCTTGTGAAGAACGGGACAAGCGGCACGTGCCCCGGCCCTGATGCAGCCGCCGGACGCTGCGCGTCCGCGGCTGATCGTGGGCAGTCCGGTGGCGTCCGTCGGGGGCAATTCCACGCGCTGCGACTGGGCCGCCGGACGCTGCGCGTCCGCGGCTGATCGTGGGCGGTCCGGCGGCGTCCGTCGGGGGCAATCCCAGCAGGCGCAGCGCTACTGACAGGTCGGCGAGCTGGGGGTCTCCTCGAGGCCGGCCGAGGACTGACCCCACGAGGTGGAGTTCTTCTGCTTCGCAAGATAGAAATAGGCGCGGCCCGGGAGCGGCGGAGTTTCGGAGAGCGTCCGATAGGTGTACGCGGAGTCGTTCTGGAGACACGGCTGTGGGCCCGAGGCTGATGTAGCTCCCGTAGTTCAGGATGTTCTCCCGGGATCCCCTCAGCAGATCGTAGTCCTGGATCGGATTCGACGCGCTGTAGGCCGGCGTCCAGTTCGCTTCCACCCCTCCGGATTTCCTGAGCAGCTGCAGGACGGGCAGGGCGCCGCACGCCTCCTTCTCGTAGCTCCAGGCGTACATCCCGCTGAGCATGTCGTAGATGTGCGTGTACCCCTGTCCGTCGAGCCAGGTCGCCGCGGCGTTGCTGCGCGAGCCCGAGCCGCAGACCACGAGGATCGTCGCGCTCTTGGGAAGCTCGGCGGTCCGCGACTGCAGGACGGACGAGCTGTACGGGAAGGCAGAGGGCGTCCGGGATGTGCTGGACGGTGCTGCAGAACTCGCTGTATTCGCGGACGTCCACGACGATGACCCCGCCGGCGAGGATCATGGCGCGCGCCGTGGCGGCCGTGACGTCCGTGTGCGCCGCCGCGGGGCCGGCGGCGAGGGCCGCGAGCGCGGCGGCGAGGAGGGCCGGCGCGAAACGGGAACGGGGGGCTCCAAGTGCGTCTTCTCTCACGGTGACATCCCCATGAAATCGGGTCCCCTTCCCCCCGGGGGGCCGGGGGCCGCGATAAACATACGACAGCCCATGCGGGCCTGCCACGGCGCGGGCCCGTCCCGGGGCCGGTCCGGCGCGTCCCGGTGTCCGGGAGTGTTCGCGGGCGCGCGCCGCGCCGGCATGTTACCCTTCGCGGCTCGCCATGATCTCCTTCGCGCGCATCGGCAAGCAGTACGGGCGGCAGATCCTGTTCGTGGACGCCTCCTTCCAGCTGAACCCCGGCGAGAAGGTCGGCCTCGTCGGGCCGAACGGCTCGGGGAAGACCACCCTCTTCCGGATGATCGTGGGCGAGGAGTCCCCGGACGAGGGGGAGGTCTCCGTCCCGCGCAAGCTGACGATCGGCTACTTCCGGCAGGACGTCGAGGAGATGGCGGGCCGCTCGGTCCTGGACGAGGCGATCGCCGGCAGCGGCCGGGTCGGTGCGCTCCACCACGAGCTCGAGGAGCTGCACCACGCGATGGCCGACCCCGCGCGCGCGGAGGAGCTGGACCGGATCCTCGCCCGCTTCGGCGAGGTGCAGGAGGAGTACGACCATCTCGGCGGCTACGCGCTCGAGGCGCAGGCGCGCGAGGTCCTGCACGGGCTCGGCTTCGACGACGAGCGGATCGACGGCGACGTGGGGGACCTCTCCGGGGGCTGGAAGATGCGGGTCGGCATGGCCCGCGTCCTGCTCGGCCGGCCCGACGTGCTCCTGATGGACGAGCCGACGAACCACCTCGACATCGAGTCGATCCTCTGGCTCGAGTCGTTCCTGAAGGAGTACCCCGGGGCGCTCCTCATGACCTCGCACGACCGCGAGTTCATGAACCGGATCGTCACCCGGGTCGTCGAGATCGACGGCGGGGAGATCATCTCCTACTCGGGCAACTACGATTTCTACGAGCGCGAGCGGACGATCCGCGAGACGAACCGCGAGGCGGCCTACTCGCGCCAGCAGGCGATGCTCGCCAAGGAGCAGCGCTTCATCGAGCGCTTCAAGGCCCACGCCGCGAAGGCGGCCCAGGTCCAGAGCCGGGTCAAGTCGCTCGAGAAGATCGAGAAGATCGAGCTCCCGAAGAAGCGGAAGGTGGTCCGCTTCGACTTCCGCCGCCCGCCGCGCTCGGGGGAGGACGTCGCCGTCCTCGAGAACGTCACGAAGGCGTACGGCCGGCGGGTCGTCCACGCCGGGCTCAGCCTGAAGATCCGCCGCGGCGAGCGCTGGTGCGTGATGGGGAAGAACGGCGCGGGCAAGACGACGCTGCTCCGGATGGTGGCCGGCGTCCTGGCCCCCGACTCGGGGACCGTGCGCCTCGGCGCGAGCCTGAAGCTCGGCTACTTCGCCCAGCAGTCGCTCGACCTGCTCGACCCGAACCTCACGGTCTGGGAGCAGTTCGAGAAGGACTTCCCGCACGAGACCGTGGGCGCCCTGCGCAACCTCCTCGGCGCGTTCCAGTTCTCGGGGGACGAGATCGAGAAGAAGATCCGGTCGCTGTCGGGGGGCGAGAAGTCGCGCCTCGTGATGGCGCGGATGCTGCTCGACCCTCCGAACTTCCTGGTGCTCGACGAGCCGACGAACCACCTCGACCTCGCGACCAAGGAGATGCTGGTCGAGGCGCTCAGGGAGTTCGAGGGGACGATGCTGTTCGTCTCCCACGACCGGACCTTCCTGCGCGGGCTCAGCAACCGGGTGCTGGAGCTGGGCGGGGAGAGCGGCACCGACGCCGAGCCGCACCTCTACCCCGGCTCGTACGTCGAGTACGTGGAGCGGACCGGCCACGAGGCGCCGGGCGTGCGCGCCTGAGGGGCCCGGCTACTTCGCGAGCGTCTCGCGCAGCTGCGTCACGGCCCAGTCGATCTGCTCGCGCGTGATCACGAGGGGCGGGGCGAGCCGGATCGTGTTCGTGTGCGTGTCCTTGCACAGCATCCCGCGGTCCCTGAGCGTGTAGCAGTACTTCCGGGCGCCCCCGGCCGACTCGTGCAGCTCGACGCCGGCCCACAGGCCGATGCAGCGGATCTCGCGGACGAGCGGGCGAGCCGAGGGCCTCGAGGCTCGCCTTGAGGTGCGCGCCGAGCTCCGCGGCGCGCTCGACCAGCCGCTCCTCGACCAGCACGTCGAGCGCCTCGCTCGCGATGGCGCAGGCGAGCGGGTTGCCGCCGTACGTGGAGCCGTGGATGCCGGGCGTGAAGACGCTCATCACCGCGTCGGAGGCCAGGAAGGCCGACACCGGGTAGAAGCCGCCCGAGAGGGCCTTGCCGATCGTGACGCCGTCGGGCCGGATCCCCTCGTGCTCGAAGGCGAACAGCTTCCCGGTGCGGCCGAGCCCCGACTGGATCTCGTCGAGGATCAGCAGCATCCGGTTCCGGTCGCACAGCTCCCGCAGGCCGGCGAGGAAGCCGCGCGGCGGGATGACGACGCCCCCCTCGCCCTGGATCGGCTCGACGAGGACCGCGCAGGTCTTCGGCGTGACGGCGGCGCGCGCCGCCTCGAGGTCGCCGTAGCGGACGATGCGGAAGCCCGGCGTGAACGGCCCGAAGCGGCTCGTGCTGTCCGGGTCGGTGGAGAAGCCGACGATGGTGGTCGTGCGGCCGTGGAAGTTCCCGTCGAAGACGATGATCTCGGCCTCGGGGTAGGGGATCCCCTTCACGTCGTACCCCCACTTGCGCGCGGCCTTGATCGCCGTCTCCACCGCCTCCGCGCCGCTGTTCATCAGCAGCGCCTTCTCGAAGCCGGTCAGCCGGCACAGCTTCTCCAGCAGCGGGGGGAAGACGTCGTTGCGGAACGCGCGCGAGGTGAGGGCCAGCCTGCCGGCCTGGCGGATCATCGCCTGCGGCGATCCGCGGGTGGTTGTGCCCCTGGTTGACGGCCGAGTAGGCCGCGAGGAAGTCCATGTAGCGCTTCCCCTCGACGTCCCAGAGATAGACGCCCTCGCCCCGCTCGATGACGACGTCGAGCGGGTGATAGTTGTGGGCGCCGTACCGGTTCTCGAGGTCGATGAGGGACTGCGACGTGGTGGTTCGAACGGTCATGGTCCGGGTCTCCGGGGCACAGTGTGCCATCGGGGAGGCTCTTCCGCGAAACGCCCCGCCGGCGGGCCTTCCCGGCCGGCCGCCTACAGCCGCGCCATCCGGTCGGTCTCGGCGATCAGGGCGCTGCGGATCCCCGGCTCCGTCATCGAGTGGCCGGCGTCGGGCACGACGATCAGCTTCGCCTCGGGCCAGGCCCGGTGCAGGGCCCAGGCCGAGTCGCATCGGGCAGACCACGTCGTAGCGGCCCTGGACGATGACGGCGGGGATGTGGCGGATCCGGCGACGCCGCGCAGCAGCTGGTCGTCCGGCGCGAGGAACCCGCCGTTCACGAAGTAGTGGCACTCGATGCGGGCGAACGCGTCGCGCGAACGCGGCCCTCTCCCGAAGCGCGCGATCGCCTTCGGGTCGGCACGCAGCTTGCTCGTCGTCGCCTCCCAGACCGACCAGGCGCGCGCGGCCGCCAGGCGGACCTTGCGGCTTCGGCTCGTGAGGCGCCTGTAGTAGGCCTTCATCAGGTCGCCGCGCTCGCGCGGCGGGATCGGGCGCGAGGTACTTCTCCCACGCGTCGGGGAACAGGCGGCTCGCGCCGTCCTGGTAGAACCACTCGAGCTCCCGCGCGCCGCAGCAGGAAGATGCCGCGCAGGACGAGCTCCTTCACGCGCCGCGGGTGCTTCTCGCTGTAGGCGAGCGCCAGCGTGCTCGCCCCAGCTGCCGCCGAAGACCGACCCACGTCTCGATGCCGAGGTGCTCGCGCAGCGTCTCGATGTCGGCGACCAGGTCCCAGGTCGTGTTCTCGCGCAGCTCGGCGTGCGGCGTGCTCCTGCCGCAGCCGCGCTGGTCGAACAGGACGATGCGCCACTTGCGCCGGGTCGAAGTAGCGGCGGTAGACCGGATCGATGCCGCCGCCGGGGCCGCCGTGGAAGAACACGATCGGCTTGCCCTTCGGGTTGCCGCACTCTTCGTAGTGGATGGTGTGAAGCCGGGAGACCTTGAGCCTTCCCGTGCGGTAGGGGCGGATGGCCGGATAGAGCTCTCTCATGGGCGCATCTTACTGCTTCACGCCTGCCGACCATTGCGCTTCCCCCATCGCGGAAGGACGGGAGAACCCTTTGCGGAGGCGGGACGTATAACGGGGCGTCAGGAGGGACCCGATGAATCTCGAGCTCGTCGTCAACGGCCTGTCCAAGACCTACCCGAACGGCGTGCGCGCCCTGGTGGACGTTTCGCTCGACGATCCCCACGGGGATGTTCGGCCTGCTCGGGCCCGAACGGCGCGGGCAAGTGCACGCTCATGCGGACGATCGCCACGCTGCAGGAGCCGGACGCGGGCTCGATCCACCTCGGCGGGCTCGACGTGCTCCGCCGACAAGGACGAGGTCCGCGCGCCTCCTCGGCTACCTCCCGCAGGAGTTCGGCGTCTACCCGAAGGTCTCCGCCGAGACGATGCTCGACCACTTCGCGGTCCTCAAGGGGATCGGCGAGCGCGCAGGCGCGGAAGGAAGTCGTCGACGCGCTGCTCCACCGGACGAATCTCTGGGATGTCCGCAAGCGCAACCTCGGCGCCTTCTCCGGCGGCATGCGCCAGCGCTTCGGCATCGCGCAGGCGCTGCTCGGCGACCCCAAGCTGATCATCGTCGACGAGCCGACGGCGGGGCTCGACCCGGCCGAGCGCATGCGCTTCCACAACCTCCTCGCCGAGATCGGCGAGAACATCGTCGTGATCCTCTCGACCCACATCGTCGAGGACGTCAGCGACCTGTGCAGCCGGATGGCGATCATCTCGCGCGGGCGCGTCCTCTCGACAGGCGACCCGCTGGACGCGATCGAGCGGCTGCGAGGGCGCGTCTGGCGCAAGATCGATCGGCGAGACGAGCTGCGCGAGCACGAGTAGCGGCACACCGTCATCTCTACCCGCCTGGCGGCCGGCCGCGGTGGTCCACGTTCTGGCCGAGGAGCGGCCCGACGCCGGCTTCGAGCCGAGGTCGAGCCCGACCTCGAGGACGTCTACTTCTCGACGCTCGGCCAGGCCGCGCGGGAAGCGGCGTAGGGGAGCGTGACCATGCCTCCGACCGCCTCCAGCGCCGCCCCCGCCAGGGCCCGGAGCCTGTTCGGCCCCATCTTCCGCTTCGAGCTGCGTCTACCAGCTCCGCCAGCCGATCTTCGCCGTCTGCGTCGCGGTCTTCTTCCTGCTGACCTTCGGCGCGGTCACCACCGACGTCGTCACGATCGGCGGCTCGGTCGGCGCCGTGAACCGCAACGCCCCCTACGTCATCATGCAGATCCTCCTCGTGATGAGCATCATGGGCGTCTTCGTGACGACCGCCTTCGTCGCGAGCGCCGTGCAGAGGGACTTCGAGCACGGCACGCACGAGATCCTCTTCTCGACGCCGATGCGCAAGCGCGACTACCTGCTCGGGCGCTTCTTCGGCGCCCTGGTGACCTCGATGGCGGTGTTCGTCGGGCGTCGTCCTCGCGATCCTGGTCGGCAGCATGATGCCCTGGCTCGAGGCCGAGAGGATCGGCCCGATCGACGGCGGCGCCGTACCTCTTCTCGCTCGCCGTCATCGTCCTGCCGAACATCTCTCCTGTCGGGGGCGATCTTCTTCTCCCTCGCGACGATCACGCGCAGCATGCTCTGGACCTTCGCGGGGGTCATCGGCTTCTTCGTCGCCTACTTCGTCGGCCGGTCGCTGATGGCGGACCTCGAGAACCAGTTCGCTCGCCTCGATCCTCGACCCGTTCGGCTCGGCGGCGTTCGAGTTTGCGACGAAGTACTGGACCGTGGCGGAGAAGAACACGGCGGTCCTGCCCGATCGGCGGGCGTCCTCCTCGTGGAACCGCCTGCTCTGGATGGGGGTCGGCGGTCGCGATCCTCTCCTGGACCGTCTGGCGGTTCCGCTTCTCGACCGCGGGCGGGCGGCGCCGGGCGAAGCGCGCGATCCTCGAGAACGGCAACGGCGCGGGCCGGGACGCCGGCGCGGGCCGGCCGCCGGCCGCCGGCAGCCGGCCGCTCGCAGCGCCGCCGCCGCGTCCCGCGCCGCCCCGCTTCACCCGCGCGGTCTCCTGGCGCCAGTTCCTCCAGCGGTCGTGGCTCGAGACCCTCGGCGTCCTCAGGGGCGCGCCGTTCATGGTCATCCTCGGCTTCGGGATGATCAACATCGTCGGCAACTCCACCTCGATGGAGGAGATGTTCGGCACCCCGGTCTGGCCCGTGACGCACCTCATGCTGCGCGACCATCGACGGGGCGTTCGGCCTCACGCTCGTGCTGATCCTGACCTGGTACAGCGGCGAGCTCGCCTGGCGCGAGCGCGCCCACCGGATGGACGGGGTCATGGACGCCCTCCCCGCGCCGACCTGGGTCTTCTGGTCCTCGAAGCTGGCCGCGCTCATCGCGAGCCTCGTCGTCCTGTACGGGGCGGCGGCGCTGACCGCCATGGGGATCCAGGCTTCGCACGGCTACTTCCGCTTCGAGCCGATGCTGTACGTGAAGGGCCTGTTCCTCGTCGAGGGGATCTCGTTCGCCCTCTTCGCGGTCCTCGCCATCGCCCTGCAGTCGGTCC
The DNA here is from genome assembly GCA_963747925.1 of uncultured Acidobacteriota bacterium. GTDB lineage: Bacteria > Acidobacteriota > Polarisedimenticolia > QHYA01 > CAVVHA01 > CAVVHA01. Next base: position 20,508 of record CAVVHA010000007.1, on the reverse strand, counting down.
TGAACAACCGGTACCTCGGCTACCTGCTGATGGTGCTGGTCTTCATCAGCAACCCCGTCCTCTCGGCGCTCGGCTGGGAGCACCGCGCTCTACCGCTTACGCGGGGCCCCCGACGCCCCCTACTCGGACATGAACGGGTACGGCCATTTCGGCGCGCAGCTGTTCTCGTTCGACCTGTACTGGGTCTTCTTCGCGGTCCTGCTCGGCGTCGCGACCCACCTGTTCTGGGTGCGGGGCGTCGACACGGGGCTGCGCCAGCGCCTGGCGCATCGCGCGCGGGCGCTTCGGCGCGGCCCCGCGCGCGATCGCGGCCTGCGCCCTGGCCGGCTTCGCGGGAACGGGCGGCTGGATCTACTACAACACGAACATCCTCAACCGCTACCAGCCGCGGAAGGTCGTCGAGGACCGCCAGGCGGCCTACGAGAAGAAGTACAAGAAGTACGAGAAGCTCGACGGCCCCCGCATCACGGCCGTGCGCGCGGACGTGGACATCTACCCCGAGCGGCGCGCCGCCGAGATCCGCGGCACGCTACACGCTCAGGAACAAGACGGACCACCCGATCGAGGAGGTCCACCTCACGATCAACCCGGACGTGAAGATCCGCACGCTCGAGCTCCCGGGGAGCCGGGTCACGATGCAGGACGACGAGCTCGGGTTCATCATCCGCAAGCTCGACGCGCCGCTCGCCCCGGGCGCGGAGACGACCCTCGCGTTCGAGGTCTCGGTCGTGAACGACGGGTTCCTCGCGAACGGCGCGATGACCAAGATCGTCGAGAACGGCACCTTCTTCAACAACAGCGAGTACTTCCCGCACTTCGGCTACTGGCGCGAGCGCCAGCTCGAGGACCCGAACGAGCGGCGCAAGCGCGGCCTGGAGCCGGTCGTGCGCTTCCCGAAGCTCGAGGACGAGTCGGCCCGGAAGAACACCTACATCAGCCACGAGGCCGACTGGGTGACCTTCGAGACGACCGTCAGCACGAGCGCCGACCAGATCGCGATCGCGCCCGGCTACCTGCAGAAGGAGTGGACGGAGGGCGGCCGCCGCTACTTCCACTACAAGATGGACGCGCCGATCCTCGACTTCTGGTCGCTACCTGTCGGCGCGCTGGGAGGTGAAGCGCGACCGCTGGAACGACGTCGCCATCGAGGTCTACTACCACCCCGCGCACCCCTACAACGTGGACCGGATGATCGAGGCGTCGAAGAAGTCGCTGGACTACTTCACGAAGAACTTCGGCCCCTACCAGCACCGGCAGGTGCGCATCATCGAGTTCCCGCGCTACGCGCGCTTCGCGCAGTCGTTCCCGAACACCATCCCGTTCTCGGAGAGCATCGGCTTCATCGCGCGGATCGACGAAGCCCGAGGACATCGACTACGTCTTCTACGTCACGGCGCACGAGATCGCGCACCAGTGGTGGGCGCACCAGGTGATCGGCGCCAACTGCCAGGGCGCCACCATGCTCTCCGAGTCGCTGTCGCAGTACTCCGCGCTGATGGTGATGGAGAAGGAGTACGGCGCGCGAGCACGATGCGGAAGTTCCTGAAGTACGAGCTGGAGGCGTACCTGCGCGGGCGCGGCGGCGAGCGCGTGGAGGAGCTGCCGCTGATGCGCGTCGAGAACCAGGGCTACATCCACTACCGCAAGGGCAGCCTGGTCATGTACGCGCTGCGCGACTGCATCGGCGAGGAGGCGCTGAACGCGCGTCCTCGCCCGCTTCGTCCGCGACAAGAAGTTCCAGGAGCCGCCCTACACGACGACCCTCGAGTTCATGGACTACCTGCGCGAGGCGGTGCCGGAGGACAGGCAGGTCCTGCTGAAGGACCTCTTCGAGGAGATCACCCTCTACGAGAACCGCGCCGACAGCGCGAGCCTGGACGCAAGCGCGCCCGACGGGAAGTACGAGGTGCGACTCGAGGTCGCGAGCGCGAAGTTCCACGCCTCGGGCTCGGGCGCCGAGACGAGCCGCGCCGATGGACGACTGGGTGGACGTCGGCGTCTTCGGCGCGAAGGGAGCGGGCAACGCCGCCCGAGGGGAAGGTGCTCCTGCTCGAGAAGCGGCGCCTCGCCGCCCCGAAGGAGACCTTCACGCTCGTCGTGGACGAGCCGCCGGTCAAGGCCGGGGTCGACCCGTTCAACAAGCTGATCGACCGCAGCCCGGAGAACAACCTGGTCGCCGCCGCGGGCGCCGGCGGTCAGGCGCGCGACGACGCGGCGGGAGACCCCGCTCGGCCCACCTGGGCGGGGGCCCTCGCGGTCGGTCCGGAGCCACGACTTTTTGTCGGTACCCGATCCCCGCGGGCCCGTGCTAATCTCGATCGCCATGTCCGAGGACATCGCGAGGAAACCCAGGAGCCTACGGCTCCGTACGTCAGCCCCGCTTCGGCTCGCGCCGGGCGAGGTCCTGAACCGCCGCTACCGGCTCGACGGCGAGCTCGGCCGGGGCGGCATGGGGATCGTCTACCGGGCCACCGATCTCGAGCTGCGGCGCGAGGTGGCGGTCAAGGTGCTGCCCGGGACCTCGTCTTCGCCCGAAGCCCGCGGAGCGCCTGCTGCGCGAAGCGCGGGCCGCGGCCGGCCTGAATCACCCGCACATCGTCTCGGTCCACGACGTCGGCGAGCACCGGGGGATGCCGTTCTTCGTCATGGAGCTAGTGCCGGGCCCGACCCTGCGCGAGGGACCGGCCCGCGCGATCACGCGGAGATCGTCGTCCCTGGCCTGCCAGGTCTGCGAGGCGCTCGAGCACGCGCACGCCCACGGTCTCGTCCACCGCGATCTCAAGCCGGGCAACCTCCTGCTCGTCGCGGCGCGAGGGAGGCGATGAACGTGAAGCTGGCCGATCTCGGCTCTCGCCATGCCTGCGCGGAGCGGTCCTCGCATCACGCAGGCCGGCGGCGATCGTCGGCACGGTCGCCTACATGGCCCCGGAGCAGGCGCTCGGCGAAGCGCGTCGACGGCCGCGCGGATCTCTACTCGCTCGGCGTCGTTCTCTACGAGCTGACGACCGGCCGGCTTCCGTTCCGGGGCGATCACCCGCTGGCGATCGTCTCCCAGCACGTGAACGCCCCCGTGGTGCCTCCTCGCGCGCTGCGCCCCGACCTCCCGCGGGCGCTCGAGGCGGTCATCCTCAGGCTCCTCGCCAAGGAGCCGGCGCAGCGTTTCGCGACGGCCTCCGAAACGCGGCAGTGCGCTCGTCGCCGGTCGCTCGAGGTTCCTGAGGCGGCCGCGGGGAGGCGGGCGGCCGCCGATCGCCCTGCTCGACGCCCTGTCGCGCGGGCGCCTCGTCGGGCCGGGACGAGGAGCTCGGCCAAGCCGCGCGAGCTCTGGCGGCGCGCCCGCGAAGGGCGCGGCCACTGCGCTGCTTCTGAGCGGCGAGCCCGGGGCGGGGAAGACGCGACTCGCGCGCGAGGTCGCTGATCCAGGCGGCGCTCGACGGGGCCCCGGTGCTCACCGGCGGATGCTACGAGTACGAGGCCGCGACGCCGTACCTTCCCTTCGCCGAGGCGTTCCGCCGCTGGGTGCGCGGGCAGAAGGATGCCGCGGTCCTGCGCGAGGCGCTCGGCGAGGGGGCACCGCTCCTCGCGAGGCTCGCGCCCGACATCGAGACGCGCCTCGGGCCGTTCCCCGAGCGGCAGGCGCTGCCGGCCGCACGAGGAGCGCCTGCTCTTCCTCGACGCGGTGGCGCAGGCTCTTCCGGGCGCTCGCGGGTCGCCGCGGCCTCCTCTTCTACATCGACGATCTTCACTGGGCCGACAGCGGCGACGCTGTGGCTCTTCGGCCACCTGCTCCGCGTACCTGCGCGAGGAGCGCGTCCTGCTGGTCGCGCTCGTACCGCGAGGTCGAGCTCGATCGCGCGCACCCCCTCTCGAAGGCGCTCGTGGACTGGAACCGCGAGCGCCTGACCACACGCATCGCCCTCGGGCCGCTTCGGGCCTCGCAGACGCCGCCCAGCTCGCCGCCCTGCTCGGGGAGGATGTTTCCGCCGAGTTCGCCGGCGCGCGTGCACAAGGAGACGGAGGGAAACCCCTTCTTCGTCGAGGAGGTGCTGAAGGCGCTGATCGAGCAGGGGTCGGTCCGGCGCGAGGGCGGACGCTGGCGGCGGAGCGAGCTGCACGACCTGCATCATCCCCCAGAGCGTGAAGGCGGCGATCGGGCACCGGCTGGACCGCGTGAACACCGAGTGCAACGAGATCCTGCGCGCCGCCGCGGTCCTCGGGAAGACCTTCGAGTTCAAGGAGCTGCTGGCGGTGGCCGGCGAGCGCGGCGAGGATGCCCTGCTGGACGCGCTCGACCAGGCCGTGGCCACGCAGCTTCTGGTCGCGGGCCGCGACGACTCGTTCGCCTTCACCCACGACAAGATCCGCGAGGTCCTCTACGAGGAGCTGAACCCCATCCGCCGCCGCCGCCTGCACCTGCGGACCGCGGAGGGGCTCGAGCGCAGCCGCTCGCGCGCCCCCGTCGCGGTCGAGACCCTGGCCCACCACTTCATCGAGGCCGGCGAGCACGAGCGGGGCCTCGCCTACGCGAAGGAGGCGGGCGCCGAGGCCGAGCGCCTGCTGGCCTACGACGAGGCGATCGCCGCGTACGGGCGCGCCCTGGAGTGCGCGGAATCGCTCGGTCTCACCGGCGAGCGGCCGCCCTGGAAGAGGCAATGGGGAAGGCCCGCGTCACCAGCGGGAACATGATCTCAGGCCCTGCGAGCATTTCGAGCGCGCTCTCGCGCTGACGACCGATCCGCCGGCGCGCGCCCGCCTGCAGTGCCAGGCGGCGACGCCGCTCGTGGCCCTCGGCGATCCGCGCGGGCTCGAGTACGTCCGCGAGGCGCTCGCCATCCTGGATCCGGAGACCAGCCCGGTCGAGACCGCGCACGCGCTTCGTCGATCGAGGCGCGGTTTCATCACCTCGCCGGGAAGCACCGCAAGGCGATCGAGCTGCTGCAGCGCGTGGTCGCGCTGGCCGCCCCCTCCGCCCGGCCACGAGGGTCACGGGCCTGGCGGCCTCCACCCTCTCCCAGACCTACGCCTACCTCGCCGGTGCGCACCAGCACCTGGGGCTGTTCGAGGACGCGGACCTCTGGGCGCGCCGCGGCGCTCGAAATTCGGGACCGACCAGGGGGTTCCCCTGGCCCAGGCGATCGCCTGCGAGTTCCTCGGCGAGGACGCCTGCAACACGGGCGAATGGCGGGCCGGACTCGAGTACGCCGAGCGGGAGCGCGAGATCGCCGCTCGGATCCACTCCCGCGAGCGCCGCGCCTGGACCTACCTCGTCACCTCCCTCTGCTTGTGGCGCCTCGGCGACCTGGAGCGGATGGAGAGCGAGGCGCTGGAGGGGCTCGAGCTGTCCGGGCGATCGGCGAGCGGCGCCTGGCCTCGCTCCTGAACGGCAACCTCGCGGTCGCCCGTGCCGAGCGCGGATTCAGGGACGAAGGTCTCGGGCTCGCCCTCGAAACGGTCGAGCGGGCCGAGGCGCTCGGCCTCCTGTACATGAAGACCGATGCCCGGCGCTGCCTGGCCCGCGTGCGCTTCCTGCGGGGAGAGTTCGAGCAGACCGCGGCCCTCTGCCGGGAGATCCTGGAGCTCACCGAGGGACAGGAGCCGAGGATCAGCCGTCTCTGGGCGGGACCCCTGCACGTCGAGTCGCTGCTCGCGCTCGGCAGGGGGGACGAGGCGCGCGCGAGGCTCGACGCCTTCGCCGCGCTGGCCGGCGAGTGCCAGTCGCCGTTCTTCCGGCGCGAAGCGGCCCGCCTCGAAGCGCTCGTCGCGGCCCGCTGAGCCGCGCCGCTCCCCTACAGCGTGAAGTTGAACCCCTCGATCAGGGCGCCGGGCAGGCGCGAGCTGGCGGTGGAGCGCCTGAAGTACGTGTCGGAGGAGAGGATCATCTCCCGCTCCTTCGTCAGGCCGACCAGGTTCTCGCCCAGCGCGCGGTAGACCGTCTCGTCGAAGCGCATGACGCTCAGCGGCGCGACGATCTTCCCGCCCTCCACCCAGAAGGTCGCGAAGCGGGTCATCCCCGTCATGCGGCAGGCCGGGCGGTCGGAGTAGTTCAGGTACCAGAGGTTGTTGATCCAGATCCCGGTGCCGAGCCGCGCGGGCAGCTCGGCCGAGGGGATGTCGCCCGCGGCCATGTCGAACGACTCGGGCGCCTCGTCGGCGGAGCCGCCGTTGGTCGGCACGCCGTACTCCTTCGCGGAGCGGGGCGAGGCGAGGCAGTCCTTGTAGGCGCCCTTCTCGATCAGCGTGACGCGGTCCGGCTTGATGAAGCCCGAGCCCTGGAAGTTCGCCGCGACCCCCTCCTTCGTGTTCTCGGAGATCGTGACCGAGGGGTGGAGCCGCGCCCCCTCCTCGACCATCTTCAGGAGCGTCGTCTGCTTCGTGCGGTGGTCCTTGAGGCCGAACCCGCCCCACGCCATCAGGTTGAGGATCTCGTTCGAGGGCGACGGGGGAGAGGTAGACGCGGTAGTGGCCCGGGTCGATGGTCCGGGGCGGCCGCGCGAGGATCTCGAGCTGCTCGTTCGCCTGGGCGAGCTTGCGGGCGAAGGCGGCCTGGTCCCACGCGAAGCCGCCGTAGGAGGTCTTCACCGCCTTGTCGGCCTGCAGGTAGAGGCTCCAGTCGAGGTGGAAGGTGTACGAGGAGAACCAGTTCCTCTGCCCGAGGGAGTTCGCGAAGCCCGTGTAGATCGCCCCCGAGGCCCAGATCCCGACGAGGTCCTTTCCCTTCGCGGCGTCGAGGACGGCGGCCACCGTCTCGGCGGCGGCGGGGAGGCGGTTCTCGCCGTGCTGCTCGGTCGAGCGGACCTCGGTCGCGTACAGGAGGTGCGGGTCCTCGGGCAGGTGCGGGAGCTTCTCCGCGGAGGTCGGCGAGGAGCGACGTCGAGGCGCGCGCGGTCGGCCGGCGCCTCGCCCGAGAGCGTGATCGTGGCCGACGCGTGGCGCGATCCGAGGATCAGGTCCACCGAGATGTAGCGCTGGCTCACGGCCCCCGCCTGGCGCACGGCGGCGTGGTTCATCCGGGCGAAGTCCGAGTCCTCGCCCGCGTAGGACGCCGTGAAGACCTCCTGGCCCTTGAGCTTCGTCTTCAGGTGGTCGGCCAGGCTCGTAGAAGTACTGCTGGGCCTCCGCGCTGCCCTGGCCCGTTGCCGTCATCGTCCGTTCCTGTGCCATGGCTTACTCCCCTCCGAAGACTTCGACGCCGGTGAACAGGCAGGTCGGGGCGGCGTGGCCGACCCGGATGATCTGGTTCGGCTCCCCCTTGCCGCAGTTGGGGGTCCCGAGCACGTCGTAGGTGCGCCTCGTTGCCGACCAGCTTCAGGCTGCGCCAGAAGTTCGCCGAGATGCCCCGGTAGTTCGGCTTCTTCACGACGGCGCCGAGGACGCCGTTCTCGATCAGGCGGCCCCGCTCGCAGCCGAACTGGAACTTGTTGCGCGAATCGTCGATCGACCAGGAGCAGTTCGTCTCGACGTAGACGCCGTGCTCGACCGCCGCGATCATCTGCTCGAAGGTCGAGGAGCCCGGCTCGAGGTTCAGGTTCGCCATCCGGTCGATCGGCGGGCGGTTCCAGGAGGTGGCGCGCGAGTTCGCGACGCCGGCGATGCCGGCCCGCTTCTGCGAGATGACGCTGCCGAGCGGGCGCTCCAGGATGCCGCCCCGGACGATGTACTCCCGCTTCGCGGGAAGCCCGTCGTCGTCGAAGCCGAAGCTCGCGAGCTGGTAGGGCCGGGTCGGATCGTAGGTGATGTTCATCAGCTCGGACCCGTAGCGGTAGGTGCCGAACATGTCGAGCGTCACGAAGCTGGTCCCGGCGTAGTTGCGCTCGTCGCCGAGGATCCGGTCGAGCTCGAGCGGGTGGCCGACCGACTCGTGGATCTGCAGGATCATCTGGTCGGGGGCGATGACGATGTCCATCCTGCCGGTCGGGCAGTTGGGCGCCGAGAGAAGCTCGAGCGCCTCGGCGGCGACCCGCGGGGAGGCCTGGCGGAACCCGACCGAGTCGAGCTGCTCGAGCCCTCCCTGCCGGCAGGCGCCGCGCCCGCCGAGCGTGCGGGTCTGGGTCTCGGCCCCGGCGTTGGCCGTCGCCCGCAGCCACGGCACGATGTAGGAGAACTTCTGGTGCCCGCGCCCGCCGTCCGCCGTCAGGTAGAGCGTCTCGGACTCGATGTTCCAGAGCGACGCCTCCCAGTCCACGATCCGGGGGTCGGTCTTGAGCCGCTCGTTCTCCTCGCGGAGCCAGCCGATCTTGTCGGCCAGCGGCACCGACTCCCAGGGGGCCTTGACGGGGCTCGCCCACTCGGCGCGGGGCTTCGGCATCTCGATCTTCGAGAAATCGGCGACGGCCCGCCCGGCGGTCCGCCGGGCCCATTCGAGGGCCTGGGCCGCGGCGCGCCGCAGCCCCTCCTCGGACAGGTCGCTCGTCGCGCCGTAACCGAGCCCGCCCTTGTCGATGACGGTGATCATCGCGCCCGTGTCGGCGGAGGTCTGGACGGGCTGCACGACGTTCTGGCGCACGGCGACCATCTCGGAGCGCTCGTCCACGTAGCGCAGCGAGACGAAATCGGCCCTGGGCGCGATCTTCCGGAACCGTTCTTCGATGGTGCTCAGCATGTATCGTCTCCTCGGGCCGGCGGCGCCGGCTGCTCCCACGGATTGGTCGGTGAAGTCCCCCATGATAGCAGGAGGGTTGGCGGGCGGCACCTCTGTTATGATCTGCCCGTTTGGGTTGGTTGCCTCGCCGGGCGGGTCGGACGGGCGCGCGCCCGTTCCTGCCCCCGGAGGACCGGGGCGATCATGTCAGGCAGGAGGGCTTCATGAAGAGATTGATCGTCACCACGCTGTTCGTCGTGCTCATGGCGACGCTGATCCTCGCGCTCGCCTCGATGGCCTTCGCGGGCAAGAAGCCGCCTCCGCCCCCTCCGGGCGGCGGCTGCAACTGCACCGACATCTACGCACCGGTCATCTGCAGCAACGGCGTCACCTACCCGAACCTCTGCTACGCGACCTGCGCCAAGGCGACCGGTTGCGTGCCGACGGGCGGCGCCATCCAGTAATCCGCCTTTTTCCCATCCCGCGCCCCGCGGGCCGACCGTCCGCGGGGCGCCTCCATCCCGCCCCCCGTCCGCGCGTTTCCTGCCCCGCCCCGTGCAGGGGTTTGTGCGCGCCCCGCCGATGACGGGACAATGGCGGCTCCGGTTCCCCGCGACGATCGAGTCCCGGGTCGGCGGACCGCGAAACTGGAGGCACCCGAAATGCGCGCAGGCCCCGTCCTCGTCCTGGGTTTCCTTGCCGGCCTGTCCGCGGCCTGCTCGGGGGGCGCCGCGCCGGGCGGAGCCGCGGGCCGCGGCGGCCCGCGCGCGCTCAACGTGCGGATGGGGCCGGTCGCCACGCGCGACGTCGTCTACCGCGTCCAGGCGCTCGGCTCGCTCGAGGCCGAGGAGCTGGTGCAGATCACGGCGGAGGTCGAGGGGGCGGCGACCGACGTCCGGTTCCACGAAGGGGACCACGTCACCCCGGCGACGGTCCTCGTGCGGATCGACCCGGAGCGGTACCGTCTCGAGGCGGCCCGCGCCGAGGCCGAGCACCGCCAGGCGGTGGCGGACTGGCAGAGGGCCGACTCGGACATGAAGCGGCGCGAGGTGCTCGCGCGCGACGAGCTCGTGGCGGTCGAGGAGCTGAACCGCTCCCGGCAGGAGACCGAGCGGCTCGCGGCGCAGGCGGCCGGAGCCAAGGCGGCCCTCGACATCGCGCTGCAGAACCTCCGGCGCTCCGACGTCCGCCCGCCCCGGGCGGGCGTCATCAACACCCGGGCCGTGGACACGGGGCAGTTCGTCAAGGTCGGCTCCGTCCTCGCGACGCTCGTGGACATCGGGCGGCTCCGCCTGCGCTTCAAGGTCTCCGAGGCCGAATCGCTCAAGGTGAAGGAGGGCGGGACGGTCACGCTGCGGGTCGCGTCGCTCGGCGACCGGGAGTTCCAGGCCCAGGTCTACCACGTCGGCGACGTGGCCGACCCGACGACGCGCCAGGTCGAGGTCCTCGCCTGGGTGGCGAACCCGGGCGTCCTCAAGCCCGGCTTCTTCGCCGAGGTGGCGCTCGCGACGGAGGTCCACGAGGGCGCCGTCGTCGTCCCCGAGAGCGCCGTGCAGGCGAGCGAGCGCGGCTTCGTCGTGTACGTGGTGGACGGGGGCCGCGCGAAGCAGCGGCCCGTGCAGATCGGCCTGCGGACGGGCGACGGCGCCGTCGAGATCCTGTCCGGGATCGCGGCGGGCGAGACGGTCGTCATCGAGGGCTCGGACCGCCTCGCGGACGGCATGGCCGTCGAGGCCGGCGGTCCGGCGGACAGGCCATGAGCGGCGAGCCGGTCGAAGACCCGAAGGCGATCGCCACCGGGATGACGCTCGCGGACATCTCGATCCGCAACCACGTCTTCGCCTGGATCCTGATGTTCGCCCTGATCGGCTTCGGCACGATCTGCTACACGGGCTTCGGGGGAGTCTTCCGGGGCCTGGGCATCAGCCAGAACCCCGACGTCGATTTCCCGATCGTGACGGTCTCCGTGTCGTGGGAGGGGGCTTCCCCCGAGATCATGGAGACCGACGTCGTGGACGTCCTCGAGGACGCCGTGACGAGCGTCGAGGGGGTGCAGCAGATCTCCTCCACGGCGCGACAGGGCCAGGCCTCGATCACGATCGAGTTCGACCTGGGGCGCAACATCGACGCGGCGCTGCAGGACGTGCAGACGAAGGTCTCCGAGGCGGCGCGCCACCTGCCGCGCGAGCTCGACCCGCCGACCATCTCGAAGACCAACCCCGAGGACCAGCCGATCGTCCGCCTGGCGCTCTCCGGGAGCCGCCCCCAGACCTTCCTCGCCGACTACGTCCGCAACGTCATCCGCCCGCAGCTCCAGACGATCGAGGGGGTGGGCGAGATCCACGTCATGGGGTTCCGCGACCGCGCCGTGCGCGTCTGGTACGACGCGGCCCGCCTCGAGGCCTACGGCCTGACCGTCCTCGACGTCAACAGCGCCATCGAGCGCGAGCACATGGAGGTGCCGGCGGGGCGGATCGAGGGGGCCGAGCGGGAGATGAACGTCCGGGCCCAGGGCGAAGCGATCGACATCGGATCGTTCCGCGATCTCGTGGTGACCTACCGCCAGGGGGCGCCGGTGCGCCTGAAGGACCTCGCGGTGGTCGAGGACGGCCTCGAGGACCGGCGCCGGATCGGCCGCGCGATGGGCGAGCCGTCGATCGGCTTCGGCATCTCCAAGCTGCGCGGGGCGAACGCGGTCCAGGTGGGGCGCGACGTCAAGGCAAAGATGGAGCTGCTGCGCACGCAGCTCCCCGAAGGGCTGCGCCTCGACGTCAACTGGGACACGACGACCTTCATCGAGCGCAGCATCCGCGAGATCCTCTTCACGCTCGTTTTGGCCGCCCTCCTGACCGGCCTCGTCTGCTGGCTCTTCCTGGGCTCGTGGTCGACGACGGTCAACATCCTTCTGGCGATCCCCACCTCCATCCTCGGCACCTTCATCGTCATCTACTTCCTCGGGTTCACGCTCAACACCTACACCGTCCTCGGCCTGACCCTCGTCGTCGGGATCGTCGTGGACGACGCGATCATGGTGCTCGAGAACATCTACCGGCACCGTGAACAGGGGGAGGGGAAGGTCCGCGCCGCCTCGGTCGGCGCCCGCGAGATCACCTTCGCCGCCGCCGCCACGACGCTGGCGATCGTGGCGATCTTCCTGCCCGTCGCCTTCATGAAGGGGATCATCGGGAGGTTCTTCTTCCAGTTCGGCGTGACGATTTCGGTGGCGGTCCTGCTGTCGCTGCTCGAGGCGCTGACGCTCGCCCCGATGCGCTGCTCGCGCTTCCTCGAGATGGAGCACCGGGGACGGCTGGGCCGCGGGATGGACCGCCTGTTCAAGCGGCTCGCTGTGGCCTACCTGCGCGCGCTCGAGCCCGCGCTGCGCCACCGCGTCTGGGTGCTGCTCGGCTCGTGCGTTCTGTTCGTGGCGTCGCTGTTCATCGTCCGGCTGCTGCGCCAGGAATTCGTGCCGTCCCAGGACATGAGCCGGTTCACGATGCGGTTCCAGACGCCCGTCGGCACGAGCCTCGACGCGACCGACCGCTATTTCCGCCGGATCGAAGCGTTCCTCCTGTCCCGTCCCGAGGTCACGCTCTTCTCGGGCGGCATCGGCGGTTTCGGAGGGAGCGACGTCAACACCGGCAACGCTTACGTCAACCTCAAGGAGCCGCGCGACCGGCCGCGCGACCCGGTCCTCGGGCGCCCGCTGACCCAGCAGGAGTTCATGGCGGTCGTGCGCCAGTATGCGAACTCGGTGCCCGGCGGGCGGGTCACGCTCCAGGACATCTCGCTGGGCGGCTTCAGCCCCTCGCGCGGGGGGGGCTTCCCGATCGAGTTCAACGTCCGCGGGCCGGACTGGGAAACCCTGGCCGGCTCGGCGCGGGAGATCACCGAGCGGATGCGCGCCTCGGGGCTCGTGACCGACGTGGACAGCGACTACCAGGTGGGGATGCCGGAGGTGCAGGTGATCCCCGACCGCAACCGGGCGGCCGACCTCGGCGTGAGCATGACGGCGATCGGCGAGACCGTGAACGCGGCGATCGGCGGGATGCGCGTCGGGCGGTTCAAGGACAAGGGGCGGCGTTTCGACATCCGGGTCCGCCTCCTCGCCCAGCAGCGCGAGCGGCCGGAGGACATCGGGCGCCTCCTCGTGCGCACCTCGGGCGGCGGGCTCGTGCGGATGGGGGAGCTGGTGAGGATCGCCCAGCAGCCGACCCTGCAGGCGATCACGCGGCGCGACCGGGAGCGCGCCATCACCATCTTCGCGAACGTGGCGCCCGGCGCCTCGCAGGACAAGGCCGTCGAGCGCTCGCTCGCGATCGCACGCGAGGTCCTCCCCGACGGATACCGCGCGGTTCCCTCGGGCAGCACGCGCGCCTACCGCGAATCGTTCCAGTCGCTCTGGTTCGCGTTCGGCCTCGGCCTCATCGTCGCCTACATGGTGCTCGCCTCGCAGTTCAACGCCTTCTCGCACCCCTTCACGGTCCTGCTCGCCCTCCCGTTCAGCATCAGCGGCGCCCTCTTCACGCTCTGGATCGCGGGGCAGAGCCTGAACGTCTACAGCATGCTCGGGATGATCCTCCTGATGGGGATCTCGAAGAAGAACTCGATCATGCTGGTCGACTTCACGAACCAGATGCGCGAGCGGGGCGTCGAGCGCCACGAGGCGCTGCTGCGGGCCTGCCCCATCCGCCTGCGGCCGATCCTGATGACCTCGACCGCGACAATAGCGGGGGCGCTGCCCCCCGCGCTCGCGATCGGCCCGGGGGCCGAGATCCAGCGGCCGATGGCGCTCGCGCTCGCGGGCGGCATGGCGGTCTCGACGCTCCTGACCCTGTTCGTCGTGCCGGCCGCGTACAGCGTCCTCGACGATGCGATCGCGTGGGTGCGGGCGCGCCGCGAAATTCCTGGCCGCACGGGGGTCGTTTCCCCTTAGAATCCTCCTCCATCGCCGGGGCCGTGAACGGCGCAGGAGGCTGAGGATGACGAGCTTGATCCCCGGAGCCAGGCTGGGACCGTACGAGATTCTCGGCCCGCTCGGGGCGGGAGGAATGGGCGAGGTCCACAGGGCCCGGGACACCCGTCTCGGGCGGGATGTCGCGTTGAAGGTTCTCCCGCCGTTGATCGCTTCCAACGGCGAGCGGCTCGCACGCTTCCAGCGCGAGGCGCAGGTCCTGGCCAGCCTGAACCACCCCAACGTCGGCGCCATCTACGGCCTCGAGGACGCGGGCGGCTCGCCCGCGCTGGTCCTCGAGCTGGTGGAGGGGCCGACGCTCGCGGACCGGATCGCGCGCGGGGCGATGCCGGCCGACGAGGCGATCGCCGTGGCCCGCCAGATCGCCGAGGGGATGGAGTACGCGCACGACCGCGGGGTCGTCCACCGGGACCTGAAGCCCGCGAACGTGAAGCTCGACCCGGAGGGAAGGGTCAAGATCCTCGACTTCGGCCTCGCGAAGGCGGTCGCCGGAGACCCGCTCTCGAGCCAGGCCGATCCCGCGCTCTCGCCGACCCTGACGTCGCTCGGGTCGATGGCCGGGGCGATCATCGGCACGGCGGCCTACATGAGCCCCGAGCAGGCGCGGGGCTCCTCGGTTGACCGGCGCGCGGACATCTGGGCCTTCGGCGCGGTCCTGTACGAGATGCTCACGGCGAGGCGCGCGTTCGAAGGGGAGACGATCTCCGACACGCTCGCCTCGGTCCTGCGCGCGCCCGTGGAATGGGAGGCGCTGCCCGCCTCGACGCCGCCCGGGGTCCTCGCCCTGCTGCGCCGCTGCCTCGAGCGCGACCCGAAGAAACGCCTGCGCGACATCGGCGAAGCGCGGATCATCCTCGAGAACCCGGCCGGGGGCGTGGCCGAGGCCGGAGCCGCCGCGCCCGCCGCAGCGGCGGCGGTGGCCGCGCCCCGGAGCCCGCTCGCGCGGCTGCTCCCGTGGGCGCTTCTCGCCGTCGCCGCCGTCGTCCTCCTGTTCGTCGCCTTCCGGCGCCCCGCGCCGAAGGAGGCGCCGCGCGTGACGAGGTTCGAGGTCGGAGCCACGGGAGAGCTCGCCAGCATGCGCTGGCCGCGCCTTTCCCCGGACGGGCGCCTGCTCGCCTTCCTGGGGCGCGACGCCGCGGGGAAGGCCGCCGTCTGGATCCGGCCGCTCGATTCGTTCGCGGCCTACCCCCTGAGCGGCACCGAGAACGCGGGCCGCCCGTTCTGGTCGCCCGACAGCCGCTACATCGCCTTCTTCTCCGGCAGCCAGCTGATGAGGGTCCCCGTCGCGGGCGGCCCGGCGCAGCTGATCTGCGAGGCGGGGAGCGGATCGGACGGAACGTGGGGAGCCGCGGGCGTCATCCTCTTCGACGGGGGGCGCACGGACCCGATCCGGCGCTGCTCGGCCTCGGGCGGGGTGGTGGCCGAGCAGGCGCGCCCCGACGAGAAGAAGGGGGAGTCCAACCTGGCGTGGCCGCTCTTCCTGCCGGACGGGCATCATTACCTGTTCGTCGTGGAGAGCACGGTCGCCGGCAAGCCGCGAACCATGATCCACGTCGGCTCGATCGACGAGCCGGGCTCGAAGGAGCTGGCCCCCACCGACACGCGTGTCGAGTACGGGAGCGGTTACCTGGTCTACGCCGAGCAGAACACGCTGGTCGCCCTGAAGTTCGACCCGCAGCGCCTCGAGACCATCGGCGATCCGGTCCCGCTGGCCAAGGGGGTTGCCTCCTCGGCGCCGGGCTACTTCTCGGCCTCGGCGGCGGGCGTGCTCGCGTACATGACCGCCGGCTCGGGCGGGAACAGCCTGCTCACCTGGATCGACCGTGAGGGGAAGGAGCTGGGAAAGGAAGGCCCTCCCGGGGAGTACCGCGACCTCGCGCTCTCGCCCGACGGGACCCGGCTCGCCTACGGCCTCTCCGACGGCCGTCAGGAGGATCTCTGGGTGCGGGACCTGCGCCGGGGGGTGGCGATGCGGCTGACCTCCGATCCGAAGGACGATGCCTGGCCCACCTGGTCCCCGGACGGATCGCGCATCTGGTTCACGTCCAACCGGGCCGGGGTCTTCTCCCTGATGCAGAAGTCCTCGTCCGGAACCGGCGCGGAAGAGCCGCTGTACAGCAAGGAGGGCACGAACCTGGGCCCCGACGACGTATCGCCCGACGGGCGTTGGCTTGCGCTCGGCATGTTCCCGCTCGGGGCGCGGCCGGACATCTTCGTCATGCCGACGCAGGGACCTCGCGAGCCGAAGCCGTTCCTGACCGAGCCCGCGGTCGAGCGCACTCCCGCGTTCTCGCCCGACGGGCGCTGGGTCGCCTACATGTCGAACGAAACGGGGAAGAGCGAGATCTACGTGCAGCCGTTCCCGGCCACCGGGGCCAAGTGGACCGTCTCGACCGGGGGGGGGAACACGCCCCGCTGGCGCGGGGACGGGAAGGAGCTCTTCTACCTGGGACCCGACGACACGTTCTACGCGGTCCCGGTGACCCTCGGGGCCTCGTTCGATGCCGGCCAGCCGAAGGCCCTCTTCCGCAGGAGGACCGAGAAGTCGGGCATCGTCCGAAACCGGTACGTCGTCACCGCCGACGGCAAGCGGTTCCTGATCAACGGCGGCGAGGAGGACCGGGGCGCGACCCCGTTCTCGGTCGTCCTGAACTGGCCGCAGGGGCTGGCGGGCGAGTAGCGGGATCCGCGCCCCGCGCGGCGCGAATCCCGCCCGTCATTCCGGGGCTGTTCTCTTCCTACCTGGCGACGGCCCCCGCGGCGCCCGGCCGGCGCGGCGAGACCACGAAGCGCGGGCTCGTGATGTCCCGGTTCTGCGGCGGCGCCAGCATGTACTGGACCCAGGTGCCCGACATCCCGAGGGTGCTCGTCGTCCAGGTCCCCGCGACCGCGCCCGGGTCGAGGGCGGTCACGTCGAACGAGATCGTGCCGGACGGGGTCTGGGTGAAGTCCGAGACCAGCGGGAGGCTCGTCCACGCTCCGAGCTGCGTCGGCGGGGCATCCAGGCCGGTCGCCATCCCGAGGAAGTAGTCCGTCTGGTTCGTCACGTAGCAGATCGCGGAGCCGTCCGTCACGACCAGGGACCCGACCGACAGCTGCTGGTCGTCGAGGAGGTCGGCGCCGAAGAGGTGATGCTCGGTGTAGTCGGCGGAGATCGTCACCGGATCCACGGGGCACCCCGACACGGTCGTCGTCCCGAAGTAGTCCACGAGGTTCCCGGACGGGGAGTAGTCGGACTTCTGCGCGAACAGCGAGAGATCCCCGAGCACGGGCACCGTGATCACGAAGTTGCCGAGCTCGTCGGTCTGTCCGTACGGCATGCAGGTCCCGAGTCCCGCGCAGGCCTCCCACGCGTCCATGGCGGCCGCGTCGAGGCCGACGACGAACGCGTAGGGGATCGGATCGCCCGGGTTCAGGCTGGGGGTTCCGTTGCGCGCGACGCCGCTGTAGACCACCTGGCCGCTCACCTGGCAGATCGTCGCCTGGAGGCAGTTCGCCGGGTCGAGGACGAGCGGGGGAAGGACCAGGCACGGCCCGGGCCCGCACTCGCCCTGGTCGACCGGCGTGGGGTACGGCCCGAACCGGTACAGGCAGAGCCCGTTGGCGACCTGCAGCTCGATCTGCTGCGTCTCGCCCGTCGTGCCGTTGCCGTCCACGTCCTCGCCGGGGTTCTCCGAGCGCAGGACGTCCATGCAGAAGGCGCCGTCGGCGCCGGTCACGTGCGCCTCGCTCGTGCCCGTGTAGCTCTTCCCGCGCGCGGTGACGAGGACGCCGGAGACCGGCTGGCCCCCCAGGTCCACGACCGCCCCCGAAACGCAGGCGTGCGAATCGATCGGCCAGTCCACGTTCCAGGTCGAAAGGTGCGTGATGTGCCCCGCGGCCCACAGCCGGCCCGCGTACGTCCCGCCGCGGATCGAGGCGAGCGCGGACTCGGGGATCAGGTCGCCCGAGTGGTCCTCGAGCCACCCTTCCCCGTCGCGCTTCCATTCCCCCGACGCCTCGTCGAACGAATAGAGCGGAACCTCGATCCCGCCGGTCCCCGCGTGCAGGTCCTTGAGGGTCGCCCACGTTCCCGGTGGGACCTCCATCTTCAGCTTCACGGGGCTCTCGGGCGGGAAGCTCGTGATCAGCGCGCCGGTCTGGCTCACCGCCTGGATGGTGGCGAAGACGGAGGAGACGAGCATCGAGCCCTGGTCGTCCGCGAAGCGGCCCGGGAACTGGCTCGCCTCGGTCTGCGGGATTGAAGACGCGCCCCTGCACCGAGGCGACGGTCGCCGGCAGGTCCTCGAGCTCGAGGCGGCCGTCGGCCGTCTCGGCATGCCCGGACGCCAGCGGCATGGCGTCGAGCTGGGCGAGCAGCGCGTCGGTCCGCACCGTGGAGCCGGGAGCCACCGACGCGTAAACCTTCGTCTGGGTGGCGTACTGGGGATAGTCGAGCTCGACCGAGACCTTGTTCCCCTCGACCACGCCGGCGACGATCGAGTAGGTCCCGTCGGCGCCGACCGTGCCCGCCTTCGTCTCGTACAGCGCGAAGGCGCCGTCGCCGTTGAGGTCGGAGCGGATGACGACGGCGGCCCCGACGGCGGGAACGGGGGTCGTTCCCGACATGTAGCCCGCGCCCCCCACGAAGAGGGCCGGCTGGCCGGTCGGGCACTCGAGCGAAGGCATGTGGAAGGCGGTGACGGTCTCGAGGTCGGGCCGGAGCTTCACGGTGAGCGTGCCGGTGTAGCCGGTCGCGTCCGCGGTCCCCTGGAAGACGAGCTTCTGGTTCGTGCCGGTCGCGGGCCCCTGCCGCAGCGTGAAGGAGAGCGAGGCGCCGCTGCGTGTTCCGGTCAGGACGGCCGGCCCCGCGAAATCGTTCCCGAACCCGCTCGTGATGAGCCCGGCGCCAGTGATGGCCCCGCTGCCGCTGATGGACGGCAGGAAGGTGGCGTGCGCCGTGATCGGCCCTTCGGTTTCAAGCGTCACCCCCACGCCCGGGATGGTCTTCGTCCGGACGGTGGACCCCTTCTTGCGGATGTAGACGACCTTCGCGACGCCCGCCCCGACGGTGCCGATCACCTTGACGGTCTTCCTGGTGGTCCCGGGCGCCTTCACGACGATCGTGTAGGTCGTCGTGGTGCCCGTGGTCGTCTGGCTTCCCGAGCAGGTGGCGGGGATGCCGTCGAGCTCCGCCGCGACCGGGCAGGTGAACGTTCCGTCCTGCTTGTAGGCAAGATCGGCGAAGACAAAATGCGCTCCGTCGCTCGTCGAGAACGCGACCTCCACGAAGGTGAGCTGCGGCGCCTTCAGCGGCACGCTGAACGGCACGTCGCAGCCGGGCAGAGCCGCGGCGAGCGGCGCGAGCGCTCCGAGGCAGACACCGAGCGCGAGCAGCGGCAGGTAGCGGCGGACGCTGAACCGGATCGACATGACTCTCCCCCCCCGTTTTCCGCGGCGCAGTCCCCCTCGGCTGGATCGGGGGCCCCGGACGACCGCGGCATTCTGTTTTCGATACGTGGAAAGAGTACGCAAATCGAGGAAAACGGTCAATCACATAATTGTCTGAATTGGGCGCCGGCGGAGGGACGATCGACGCGAAGGTAGGAGGGTCCACCCAGGCCCGAAGGGCCCGCCGTCCGGGCGATCCCTGGGACATTTCGCATTGCATTCCCGGGGTCCTCGAAGCACACTTCTGGCATCCCCCAAGAGCGGGGAAAGGGGGGCGGCGTGTGCGTTTCCCTCGGGCGGGGCGCGGCAGCGGCGGACGAGGGAGAGGTCACGGGTTCCGCCGGCATTCCCATCGATAGTAGGCAACAAGGCAGGAAAGGGCGGGTTCCCATGGAACGGATACCTCTGGCGTGCCGTCGCTTCACGGCAAGGACGCTCGCGACAGGCCTCGCGATCCTGTCGCTCGGTTTCCTCGGGGGCGCTGTTTGCGCCTCCACCCTCAGCGTGCCGGGCGAGGTGACCAACCTGCAATGGTGCCCGGGGCAGAAGAACTGCCTGCAGTGGAGCCCGGTCACCGGCGCCACGCAGTACCGGGTGCATCGTGGCGAGTGGGCCAGCCTGCCCTGCGTCCTCAACCCCGCGCTCGATTCCTGCGACCACGGTCTCTACACGATCACCACGACCGGCCCCTCGATCCCCGACACCCCCGCCGTGGGCCGCTTCTTCTGGTTCCTCGTCACCGCCGAGAATCTCTCCGGTGCCGGGACCCCAGGCAACGCCACGGCGGGTCCCCGCGAGGTCGAGACCACCGGTTCCTGCGCGCCCGTCTGCGCGCCGGCAGGATCGACCTGTTCGGCCGATACCGACTGCTGCAGCAGCAGCTGCCTCGGCGGCACCTGTCGCACCGACTGCTGCCAGCCGACCGGCGCCGCCTGCGGCACCGGATCGGACTGCTGCAGCGGCATCTGTGGCGGCGGCCTCTGCCTTGCCTACTGCACGGCCCCCTCGCAGTGCCCGGGCACCGACACCGACTGCCAGGCGCGGACCTGCACCGCCGGCGCCTGCGGCATGACGTACGCGCCGGCCGGCACGCCGGCCGGCACCCAGACACTGGGCGACTGCCAGCAGACTGTCTGCGACGGGGCGGGGGGAACGGCGAACGTCGCCGACAACACCGATCTCCCCGTGGACGGCAACCAGTGCACGATGGACACCTGCACCGGCGGGATCCCCTCCAACCCGTTCCTGCCCGCCGGATCGCCCTGCGCGCAGAACGGAGGCGACACCTGCGACGGTTCCGGCGTGTGCATCGCCAGCCTCGCCGTCGTCGCCACCTCCCCATCGGACGGGAGCGTCGCGCCCGCGGGCAGCGCCATCGCCGTCACTTTCAGCACGGCGATGAATCCCGCATCGCTCACCGGCCAGACCTCGGCCGGGGTCTGTTCGGGCTCCATCCAGGTTTCCCTCGACAACTTCAGCTCCTGCGTCGCGTTCTCCGCCCCGTCGGCCGCCATGTCGGGGGGCGACA